>JALONP010000025.1 GCA_025454875.1 Bacteroidia bacterium
AAATAATGGGTCAAGTGACGCATGTGGGGTTGCAAGCTTGGCGTTATCAAAAGTGGATTTTGACTGCTCAAACGTAGGCGCCAATACAGTTACCTTAACAGTTACGGATGTAAATGGAAATACATCAACAGCTGATGCGGTTGTAACGGTAGTAGATGCAGTAGCTCCAGTAGCTGTTGCTCAAAACGTAACGGTACAATTAAGTGCAAGTGGTATTGGTTCAACAACTGCTGCTGCTGTAAATAATGGTTCAAGTGATGCATGTGGGGTTGCAAGCTTAACATTATCAAAAGTGGATTTTGATTGCTCGAACGTAGGCGCCAATACAGTTACCTTAACAGTTACGGATGTAAATGGAAATACATCAACAGTTGATGCGGTTGTAACAGTAGTAGATACAGTTTCTCCAGTAGCCATTGCTCAGAACATTTCAGTTACACTTGTAAACGGATCAGTGATGGTTAGCGGAGAACAAGTAGACAATGGCTCGAGTGATGCTTGCGGAATTGTATCAAGGACTGTAGTGCCAAACATGTTTAACTGTTCTAATATTGGTCCTAATCCGGTACTCTTAACTGTGAGTGACGCAAATGGAAATAGTTCAACAATTCAAGCTGTTGTAAATGTAATTGGCGCAATTCCAACAGTGTCGATTAGCGAGGGTGTACAACCAGTATTTACTCAAGGTGGAGCTATCGTTTTGACAGCTAGTTCACCAACGGCAACAAGTTATTTGTGGACAGGAGGTCCTGCTACTGCATCATACTTTGTATATGCATCTGGAACTTACACGGTGAGAGCAACTAATGAATTCGGATGTTTTGTAGATGGCTCTAGAACCGTAACATATAATGCCAGCAGTTTATTGTCTTCTTATGTAATTTTAGCAAAAGAAGAAGTAGAGTTAGAGGATAATGTGGTAGTTGCGAGTGGTGGTGTTGGTGTTACATCTAGTTGCGGTGAAATAGAAGTAAAAGGAAATTCCACCGTTACAAATTCAACTACGTTTGCAAGGGCGCGTTACATCACTGTAAGCAGCAATAGTTCAGTTACAAGCAGAACATCAACAGCTGTTCCTTCATCTTTACGTCCAACATTCTCTTTTAATCCATATTGCAATACGTCTTCAAGCAGCAGTTGTGGAAGTCGCGGCAGCAGTAGTAGCACAGTTACAAGTCGCAATATTAACGTAGCTCAAAATGCTTCTGTAGTAATTACCGACTCTGTAATTGGCAATGTGGTTATAGGTAAAAATGCCACCGTTACCTTCTCGGCACCAAGAATCTACATGAGAGAAATGTTTATAAACGATGACGCATCAGTTATTTTTTCAGAATGCGCTACCATTCGTATTTGTAATAAGTTGGATATTAAGAAAAACGTTGATTTCAATACGACAAATAGCAAACTTCTAATCATTTACGTTGAAGATAAGTTTACCGTTTCAGAAGGTTCGAACATTAATGCAAGGGTATATACACTTGACGAAATGAAGGTAAAAGGAAAGAGCAGTGCTCCAGTAACCATGACAGGTATGTTTATTGCTGAAGAGGTAAAAGCAGAGAAGTATGTTACCTTTAATTGGAACACAAATACAACTTGCAATACAGTTATTTCTAAAACAGAAGTGGAGGCAGTTGAAGATGGACTTATTACCAATTACTTTGATGTAGAGGTTTATCCAAACCCAAGTGTTGATGCGTTCAATCTAAGATTGCTTAGTTCATCTGATATGCCTTTCTCAGTTACAATTTATGATATGAATGGTAAGTTAATTGAAACAATTAATGTTGACCAGTCTACCTTAAGTTCTGAGTTAGGAGCTGGCTACGCAGAGGGAATGTATATTATGTTGGTAAATCAAGGTGATCAAAACAAAACCCTCAGATTGGTAAAATCTAGAAGGTGATAAACACAATTAAAGTAAGTGGGGTTGTTTTAAAAGTACATGAGTGTGATTCATTTAGATTGGTTTGACTAAATGAACGAACTCAGGTAAACAATAAATAACACTTCTTTATGCAACGGGAGGGCAGCAATGCCTTCCCGTTTTTTTATGTGTAGCGGGTCGGTTTTTGTATGTTTGCATTTTGATTACCAAATAAGATGAAACACCAAATTGACAGCAAATCATTAACTGAGCGTTTTTGCCGATATGTACAAATTGATACACAATCTGACCCTAATTCAACCAGTTATCCTAGCACTGAGAAGCAGAAAAACTTGGGTAAGCTGTTGGTTCAAGAACTCCAAGCAATGGGCATTCGCGATGCACATTTGGATGAATTTGGTTATGTGTATGCAACGGTTCCTGCTACTTCACCAAAAGAGGTTCCTGTAATCTGTTTTTGTTCGCATATGGATACCTCGCCTGATTGCACAGGTGAAAATGTGAAGCCTATTATTCACCACAATTACCAAGGTGGTATCGTCACCTTACCTGCGGATCCTAAAATTGTACTCGACCCCAAAGATCATCCAGATTTGAAGGACCAAATCGGACATGATATTATCACTGCCGATGGAACTACGTTGCTGGGAGCTGATAACAAAGCAGGTGTTGCCGAAATTATGGAAGCTGTACGTTATTTAACTCTTCACCCCGAATGCAAGCATGGAACCATCCGTATTTTATTTACACCTGATGAAGAAATAGGCCGCGGTGTAGATAAAGTAGATATGCAAAAATTGGGAGCACAGTTTGGATATACAATGGATGGTGAAACCGCAGGGCATTTAGAAGATGAAACATTTAGTGCCGATGGTGTTGTGATAACCATTCAAGGTGTTCCAGTTCATCCTGGGTTTGCAAAAGGTAAAATGGAAAATGCCCTTAAAATTGCCTCAGCTATTGTTGCCAATTTACCAGCCAATGGTTTATCTCCTGAAACAACCGAAGGGAAAGAACCATTTATGCATCCAACTTCGATATCAGGTAGTCTTGATAAAGCAGAAATAAAATTCATTATTCGGGCATTTGATACTGATACCCTCGGTGTAATTGAGCAACAACTTGAACAACTCACCAAGCAAGTCATTGCAGCGTACCCAAACAGTACCTATACGTTTGAGGTTATTGAACAATACCGAAACATGAAGCTCATTTTGGATCAGTATCCTGATGTGAGCGCAAACGCATTGGAAGCTATTACCCGTGCAGGTTTAAACGCACAACGCACCAGCATAAGAGGTGGAACGGATGGCAGCAGGCTTTCGTTTATGGGCTTGCCGTGTCCAAACATCTTTGCAGGCGAACATGCATTTCATGGTAAGCAAGAGTGGGTTTCGGTACAAGACATGCAAAAGGCAACAGAGGTAATTATTCACCTTTGCGAAATTTGGGAAGAAAAAACCAAAGGATAACTATTAAAGTACATCCCGATATTCGGGTGTTTTGTCGAATACGCTTTTGGCGAATGGACAAAGCGGAATTACTTTAATTTGCTTTTCGCGTGCATATTCAACTAAAGCAGCTGTTAACTTTGCGCCAACACCTTGTCCTTTTAACGTAGGCGACACTTCGGTGTGGTCAATAATAAGCGTTTGAGGGCCAGCCCATACATAACTCATTTCGGCCAATGGTTCAGTTGTTCCTTCAATGTAAAATGATCCTTTGGTTGCTGTTGATTGGTGTTTAATTTCCATACAATTTTGTAATTACAATCCAGATTCAAAGCTAGTGATTAATACCGTTTTCGAAATATATTTGCGCCATGAATTATGTTTCGGTAGAGGGCCTTTCTAAAAGCCATGGTGAGAAAGTACTTTTCAAAGATATTTATTTCGGACTTTCAAAAGGAGATAAGGTAGCGCTGGTAGCCAACAATGGTGCAGGAAAATCCACATTGCTCAAAATACTTGCAGGCAAAGAAGCTCCAGATGCTGGAAAGGTTTCAATACGAGAAGGAGTTAGGGTAGGATTTTTAAACCAAGAGCCCGATTTTTCACAACATGAAACCATTGGACATTTGATTAATGGTTCAAACTCGGTTTTGTTATCCGTTATACAGGAGTATGAAAATGCACTTGCGGCACAAGGTGAGTCCTACACCGAAGAAACACATAAACGTTTTGAACTTGCTGCTGCGGCCATGGATCAATACCAAGCTTGGGATTATGAGCGCAGGCTTACCACCATCCTAAGCAAATTTGCCATTCGCAATTTGGAACAGCCTATTGCTTCATTAAGTGGTGGGCAAAAAAAACGCTTGGCACTGGCGTTGGTACTGCTCGATAATCCAGAATTGATTGTATTGGATGAGCCTACAAACCATTTGGATTTAGACATGATTGAATGGCTGGAAGAATACCTTGCACAAGGTACACTCACTTTACTCATGGTAACGCATGATCGGTATTTTTTAGACCGCGTATGCAATGCCATTTTTGAATTAACCAACGGCCGTTTGTACAAACACGAAGGAAACTATGCGTACTTTTTGCAAAAACAAGCTGAGCGTGAAGAAGTATTGGATGTTGAAGCGGGTAAAGCTAAGCAGTTAATGAAAAAAGAATTGGAGTGGATGCGCAGAATGCCCAAAGCCCGTGGCACAAAATCAAAAGCACGCATCGATGCTTTTTACGATATACAAGCAAAAGCCAATAGCCGAAAGAAACAACAAGAACTCAAACTTGAAGTGCGCATGAACCGAATGGGAGGAACCATTCTGGAGTTGCACAAAACAGCCTTGGCTTTTGGTGATATTACCGTACTGCAACCGTTTAGTTATACCTTTAAAAAAGGAGAACGCATTGGTATTATTGGTAAAAATGGAGTGGGTAAAACTTCGTTTTTAAACTTAATCACCCAAAAAATACAACCAGATTCTGGTAAACTCAAAGTTGGCGATACCATCGTGTATGGTTATTACACACAAAGTGGCATCCAACTACCAACTGACAAACGGGTAATAGAAGTGGTAAAAGATATTGCCGATGTGATTATGCTGAGTGATGGCACTGCGCTGCCTGCTTCCCAATTTCTAACACACTTTTTGTTTCCACCTGAAATGCAATACACATATGTTTCCAAGCTAAGTGGTGGGGAGCGTAGGAGATTGCATTTGTTAACCATTTTAATTCAAAACCCAAACTTCTTAATTTTAGATGAGCCTACAAATGATTTAGACTTGGTAACACTAACCAAACTTGAAGCATTTTTAGCACAGTTTGGCGGATGTTTAATTGTTGTGAGCCACGACCGTTATTTTATGGATAAATTGGTGGATCATTTGTTTGTGTTTGAAGGCAATGGTATTATCAAAGATTACAACGGTACATACAGTGATTATCGGGAAGAACAAGATGAACTTGAAGCACTTGCAGAGCAACCAATTGCTGCGCCTCCTGCCAAAGAAGTGCAAGCACCAAGTGAACCAACTACAACAGGTAAAAAGAAATTAACCTTCAACGAAAAAAGAGAGTATGGGCAGTTGGAAGTACAAATAGCCGCACTCGAAACTGAAAAATCAGAATTGGAATTGCAACTGTCAGATACCAATGCTGATTATGCGTTAATTGCCAACCGTGCAGCTAGGTACGAAGAGGTGAAGCAATTACTCGATACCCATGGATTGCGTTGGTTAGAGCTTGCCGAACGCATGGATTAATGTTCTTCTGTGTAGTAAATTTTGTAGTACTTTCTTCCGTCATGGTCTTCTCCACGCTCAATAAGTTCGCGGTTACCATGAATGTAAATATGAAAATTTTTATCAAGCTTGAGCACGCTTTTAAACACCCTTGCTTGTTTAGCAACAGCTTGAGTTGAAATATCGAAACTCCCTTTGATATCCAATTCTGCTTCAGTGGCCATCGTGTTTTTAAATTTTGTAAAGGAGTCAATTACCTCTTGGTCTGCAAAAAGATGTTGGGCAAATTCCTGTTCATTAAAGCGTTCGTTCTCTTTAAAATAAGCAACCGATTTATTGAGCAAGTCAATTTGATCTGCTCTGCTTACCTCAAATGATTCGGGAAGTTCGGTTGTAACAAACGCCTTGGTTACTGATAAAAAGTTATGGGTAAAGTGGTAATTGTCTGCGCAACTTACTATGCCCAAAAAATCATCTTTCCAAAATTGTGCATCCGCACCACGTGTTGATTTATCGATACTGCATACCCGGTAACCACTTTCTGCATGCACGTTAAAAATAAGGGCTCCTTTATCTAAATTGTTAATGTTAAAGCCGCGCTCCAATGTCATTTTGTACTTTTTTCCGTTTCGTTCGCTCACAATAAACGGATCTTTATGTTCTGCCTTAAACAAGCCAATGGCATTGCAAGTTTGTCCATCCACTAAGCAATGTTGGATATATGCCACAAACAAATCACCCGCTTTGATATTTGGATGTTGGGTGCACTCAAATAAATGTTTGGCAATATGTATAGATTGCATGTGAAACGAACGTTCATCTTCAAACACTGAAGAACTAAATTGACAAACAGGATTGAGTTCTGGATGATTGGTGCTTGATGTAAATTGGTAAAAGATGGGTTGGTTAAAAGGCTTTAAAAAATAATGGTGCAGGCTTTCAATCAATGATTCGTCTGTGAGTGCCAATGGCTCTGAGGTAATGTACAATTGCTCTCCATTGTTTTTATTGCCAACGTCATGGCCCGATAGTGCGGTAATGGTAGCAGCGCTTAAGTCAATTTGCATGCCGTGAAAATAAAGTCTTCACGCCAAATCGTAACTAAAATGTACAGTAAATAAATGCCGCTGTGTATATGTTACTAAGTGAACAATCAAGATAACCTGTGCTTTACCGTATTTAGCAATACCAAAACGGCATTAATTTTATTAAGATACATGAAACCATTTTTATTGCAAATTACCGAAACAACTGCCACCGTTGCTGCAACTCCTGCAGTTGAAGGATCTCAGAGTTTATTTGACTTGGCACTTAAAGGAGGTTTGGTAATGATACCATTGGCCATTTTAAGTATTATGGCTGTATACCTCACCGTAGAACGTTATTTAACCATTAAAAAAGCCTCAAAGCTTGATGCACACTTTATGGCCAATATTAAAGATATGGTGTTAAATGGAAACATTAAAGGAGCCAAAGCATTGTGTGAGCGAACCAATTCGCCAATTGCGCGTATGCTTGATAAAGGAATTTCGCGTATTGGCAAACCGCTTCAAAACATTGATGTGAGTATTCAAAATGCAGGAAACCTTGAAATTAATAAATTGGAAAAAGGCATGCCAACGTTGGCTACTATTTCGGGAGCAGCTCCAATGCTTGGATTTTTAGGTACTGTAACAGGGATGGTTACTGCGTTTTACAATATGTCGCAAGCAGGTTCTAACCTTACTGTTAGTTTATTGGCTGGTGGTATTTACGAAGCGTTGGTTACAACTGTAACCGGATTAATCATTGGAATTTTTGCCTATGTGGCATACAATCAATTGACAGCAATGATTGAAAAAATTATTCACCAAATGGAAGCAAGTTCGGTTGAGTTTATCGACTTGTTACAAGAACCTGCATAAGTATGGCCTTTAAACGAAGAACCAAAGTTAAGCCTGATTTTAACATGGCATCCATGACGGATCTCGTGTTTTTATTGCTCATCTTTTTCATGATTACCTCAACATTGGTGAGCCCCAATGCCATTAAGGTATCATTACCGCAAGCCAGCAGCCAGGTTACCACCAAAACAAGCTTGGTTGTAAGCATTACACCCGAACTACGTTTTTACATCGATGCACTGGAAGTTTCGCGTGAGCAATTGGAGCAAACCTTAACGGCTGCCCTTATTTCAAAAGCGGGCTCCGAAACTGTAGTATCCGTTAATTGTGATAAAAGTGTACCTGTTGAATATTTGGTTCAGGTTATGCGCATTTGCAATAATCAGAAAGCAAAAGTCGTTTTAGCTACACAGCCCGAATAAAATGAATACGGTTAAACTGCAAAAAGAAGAGCAACAACGCAAATGGATTGGTTATGGTGTAACCACATTTGTACACGCGTTGTTGTTATTATTGCTGTGGTGGGCAATGTTGCATCCGCCTGATCCGCCAATGGAATATGGTGGAATGGAGTTAAGTATGGCTTTGGGTTCACCAGATATGGGAGGCCCAAATGATATGCCCGTTGAAACCCCTGCTGCAGTTGTTCCTTCTACACCCGTTGAAGAGCAAGTGGCAACACAAGATGTAGAGGAATCGCCTGTAACTGTTCAAAAAAAGAAAGAAACACCTAAAGAAACCACCAAACAAAAAACACCAATTGAACCTACAGAACAAGCGCGTGTTGCCGATTCACGTTCGTTGTTTAAGAAGAACCAAAATCAAACTTCTGAAGGAGGAAGGGGCGATGGCGTAATTCCAGGAAATGAGGGTTCCGAAAATGGAAATCCTGATGGAAGTCCTGATGGTAATGGAACCGGAAATGGACAGGGTGGTACAGGCAATGGCACCGGCATGGGCGATGGAATGGGAAGTTATGATTTACGTGGAAGGAGTTTGGCTATCCGACCTGAAATTACTGACAACTCTCGTGAAACGGGCAGGGTGGTTGTTCAGATTGTTGTAGACCGAACAGGTCGTGTAATCAAAGCAGTTCCGGGTCAAAAAGGCAGTACCACATCAAGTTCTATCTTATGGGAAAAAGCCAAACAAGGTGCGCTTGATGCTCGATTCTCGCCTAAGCCAGACGGACCAGAAGAGCAGTATGGTACCATGACATTTGTGTTCAGGTTTAAGCAGTAGATTTAGGATCCAATACAACAGGTTCTGTTTCACTTGATTCACTTGTTCAATCCCTTCGGGATTGAACGGCTCTAACCTCGAATGTAATTCGAGGTTGTTAGAGGGGAATTATAAACAACCACAAAGTGGTTGAATTCTTACAACAAGTATCGCTCATCATACTCAACCCTATGTTGTTTTAAGAGTATGGTATACTCTTCTATGTAGCTCTTTTCTTGATGGTGTTTCTCTTGGTTTGCCACATAAGTAATCACCCGATTAAGTTCTTTGATACTATAAGTAAACGCGCCATATCCAACTTGCCAGCTTGAAAAGTTGTCGAATAACTTTTGTTCTTTAATGAATAATGAACTTGCTACTTTAATATCTTTTACAAATGATGCCAGTGCAATGCTTTGATGAATATGAGTAACGATGTGGACATGATCCTCAACTCCATTGATTATGTATAAATGACAATTCTTATTATGAATGATACCAGCCATATAGTTAAACAATATGGTTCTGTTGTTTTTAGCCAGTACGCGTTCGCGATTTTTTGTACTAAATACAATTTGGTAAAGCAATTGTGTGTATGAACTCATCGTTTGGGGTCATTATTTTACTCTTTTACAGTTAAGGGTTATACGTTTGTTATGCAGCAGTTTTTTACATCTCGTTATCCAAATCTACCAACTTCAAAGTCATTGTTCTATCTGTTTCCCCGCAGGTTTCACCTGCGGTCATTTACATTCAAGCCATTCTGGCTTGCCCCTCACACTTACTCGAACCCCAACGACTGAATAATTTGTTCAATTTGCCAATCCTCAACAGGGTTGTATTCGTTTTTTAAATCAGCCGAAAAAACTTTGGCCAAACCCTGCCAGTAAAGCGCGGTGAAGTTGCCACGGTAGTCTTTTAAAAGTGAGTATGTGTCTTTTCCAGTTTCGCGGTGGATGAGTTTGATCAGAATTTTTCCTTGAGATACGGTGAGGTTTACCAAGTCATCCATAAACTGTTCTTTAATGGCTTCTTCGGTACGTTTAAGGTATTCTTTTTTTGCTTTTTCGGTTGGCAATAGGGCTAGGTTTTGCTCCATTAGCTGAAACCTAAAGCCAGCCATCTTTGCGTAAGGCAATGCTTTTTTAACATCACGTACCAATTTTTGATAGCGTTTTTCGTATTCAGGGTCTTTTTGTGCTTCCACAATAAAGGCCGGAAGTGTGTATACTTTAATGGTATCTTGCTTGGGTGTTGGCTGCGTTTGCGACCAAGCAGTATGAACAGTTCCAATAAGTGCAATTAAAAAGACAAGCAGTTTGTTCATATCCCAAATATAACGAAAATGATGCCGAGTTATGTCGTCTTTTTAGAACGTAGCAACCAAACACAACCAATGATGCCAATAACAACTAAGGCACTCGAGATTAATTGAGCTTGTGTTACATGCATGCTGCCAATGGTGTACGTGCTGTTTACCCTTATACTTTCAATTGCAAAACGCTCGATTCCATTCAGTACAAGGTAAATGCTAAACAATACGCCTGGTATTTTAATGCGTTTGCGAATGGCCCACAATACTCCGAACAAGGCAATAGCCATGGCTGCCTCATATAATGGAGTTGGAAAAACAGCTTCGGGCAATGCAAAACAATGACGCCCTTCGCATCCAGGTATTGGCACACCTTCACCAAGCACATTGTGTGGGTAGGTATATGCCCAAACCCAATCAGGAAATGCGGCCAACCAATTTGGTTTTGGCAAGTTATTTACAATTCCCCAATCGCCATCACCGCTTAAATGGCAACCAATACGTCCAATACCATATGCAAGCATTAATGCAGGTGCTGCTGCATCCATCATTTGCAACGAAGGAATACCGTGTTTGTGTGTATACCGCAATACCATTACTGCTGCTACAATTAATCCTCCGTAAAACGTAAGTCCGCTAAATGATAACAATGCGCCAATTGGGTCAACCAATAAATCATCAATATTTTCGAGGTTATGAAACAATTTAGCACCAATTAATCCGCTCACTGCTGCAATGAGTAAAATATTACCCATTAACTGGTATGGATGCACGGTAATGGTTTGGGTTATGGGTGTATGTTGTTTAGCAGCCTTGTCTTCTTTGTAAATGGTATTAGCGCCCCAAACACCTCCAGCAATCGCGCCTAAAAAGTTACCACGCATCGATAAAATGAAACCTTGGGTATCGGCAAGCAAATCAGAATAGTTGAGAACCATATCCAACAATTTGTAACCAATGAGTCCGCTTACCAATATGCTCAATCCATAATCCCAACTGGTTTTGGGTTTATGTAATGTAATGGTTCTGGTAAATGCATGCAACAATCCTTGGGCTTCTTTGCGTTTGAGTTCTGATGCAGTTGCCCAATAAGCGGCTATAAATGAAATCCCCATTAAAAAACCAAAAGTTTGAATAGGCAAGGGGATGTAAATACCCAACAAATCGTTGAGCATATCTGAAATGGTTGGATACATTATGGATGTGTTGCTGCTAAAGGGTTTGGATAATTATCACTTTGGTCTTCGTTGGTTTGATCAAGGCAAACAAAATCTTTTTCAACCAATAAGTACAATGATTGTTGCTGGTCTAGTGGCATATTGCTTTCATAACCTACACGTTCCGTTTGAACCCATTCATTTGCCCAAGTTTTAGGCATTCCTACGGTTACGGTTGCATTTTCAAAAGAAGCTTCAAGTTGGTTTCCGGTTGTTTGGGTCAGGCAATAAGAAAGCTTTTGGTTTCCAATTTGTGTGGTTTCAACAATGCGGCCCTCTTTACCAAAACGGTCTACTTCAGAGCGGGTTAAGCGCAAGCGTATGGAGTTTCCTTTGATGCGTATTTTCATAACGAAGCAAATGTAGGTAAATCTATTTGGTAACGAGAATGTCAGTTTTTAAAATCGATGCAACGTTTGCTATGGTTTTTGCGTTTACCTAATACACGCATACTTTCATAGGTTGATTGTGTAATTTACAACAAGGGGCAGCTTCGGTTCAGAAGTTGCCTTTTTGTTTTACGGCTTGATAATGCGGTCGTAAAATCCACCATACGTTACATTGCGTACGCCATCTTCCATGAAAAAGTCTCCCGGAAATCCCAATTCAATGGCACTCACTTCATTTAATTCTTCCAAGAACTTTTCGGGTATGGTGAGGGCTAAACTGTTTATGTTTTGGGTTATTTGATCTACCCGAGTTGCACCTATAATGGGCACACACGAAAATCCTTGTTGCATGGTCCACCTCAATGCAACATGTGCAGGCGGTACATCTAATTGTTTGGCAATGTCCACCACTTGTTGTGCAATGCGCGTGCTGCGTTCATTGAGGCGTTTGCTTGTTTCAGGTAAACGGCCCTTATCACCAACCAAATATTTACCTGTTAGTGCGCCACCTGCTAAAGGCGCCCAAGGTGTTACGGTAAGACCGTAATGTTTAGCCATTGGAATCAAGTCGCGTTCGGGTGTACGTTGCAACAAACTGTATTCTATTTGCAATCCTATAAAAGGATTCCACCCCATGCACTCTGCAAGTGTTTGGCCTTTGCTAATAATCCATGCTGGAGTATCGCTAATAGCAATATAGGTAACCTTACCTTGTTTGATAAGGTCGTCCATTCCGCGCATCACTTCATCAATTGGTGTCAGGTTGTCCCAAATATGCAAGTACAAAATATCGATAAAATCAGTTTGCAACCGTTTTAAGCTTTGCTCAACGCTACGCATCATATTTTTACGGTTATTACCACTTGCATTTACATTGGTTTGGTTATCGTGCAAGGTGTACTTGGTTGCTACTACAAAATGGTCACGGTTGGGTTTAATGTACTCGCCAATAATCAACTCACTGCTGCCTTCGGTATACCGATTGGCTGTATCAATAAAATTGCCTCCTGCCTTGGCAAATGTGTCTAAAATGGCAAAGCTTGTTTGTTTGTCTGCACCCCATCCCCATTCTGTTCCAAAGCCCATTGTGCCTAAACACAACTCTGAAACTTTAAGCCCTGATTTACCAAATAATGTGTATTTCATGTGTACCCTAAAATTGGTAGATGATAAGATTAGTTACTCAATTTTACCATCCCATAACATGCGAGCTTTAATACCATGCATGTGCTGAATATTTTTGAATTGTTCAAAGTATGGATATTGGTCGCCCAACTGCTGTTTTAACCAATAGGTTTGCGCGCTGTTACCAAATGATTTTATGAATTTCTCAAACGGATCTTTTTGTTCAGGTAAACCCATAATTCGGTACTCGGTAAGGTTGGCTTTTTTAACTGCAATGGCTACCGCATCAGCCAATCCTCCTAAAGTATCCACCAGCCCTAATCCCAGCGCATCTCTACCAGCCCAAACATGTCCTTGAGCAATCGAGTCAACTTGTGCTTTTGTTAAACTACGTCCTTCAGCTACCCTCGAAATAAAATCATCATAAATCCGATCAATCATTTTTTGCATAATTGCTTTTTCAGCAGCAGTCATTGGCCTATCCGGACTTCCTAAATCAGAGTATTCACCAAATTTTACTTTTTCAAATTTAAGTCCGAGCTTGTTGTTTAATAAGTTTTGCGCATTTACAAACATGCCAAAAACCCCAATAGATCCAGTAATGGTATTTGGTTCTGCCACAATCATATCTGCAGGCGCGGCAATATAATATCCACCACTTGCAGCTAATGCCCCCATTGATACAATAACCGGTTTTACTTTTTTGGTAAGCACAACTTCGCGCCAAATAATATCGCTGGCCAACGCACTTCCACCTGGTGAGTTTACACGCAATACAACTGCTTTTACTGCTGTATCTTTACGTGCTTTAGCAATTGCTTCGGCAGTAGGTTTAGATCCCATCTGTCCGTCTCCACCATCTCCATCTACAATTTCCCCAACTGCATAAATCACTGCAATTTTATCTTTAGCGGTTAGTTTACCTTCACGTGCTTTTGATTTGTAGCTGCCAATCGAAACCATTTCCAAATCGGCACTTTCTTCAATGCCCGAAAGTTTTTTAAGATCAGCCTCCATCTCATCACGGTACTTCAATCCGTTAATCAAACCAAAAGCTACCGCATCTTCTGGTCGTTGCACTTTTAATTGGTTGCATATGTCTTCAAATACTGCGGGTTCAATTTTACGAGCCTTTGCAATTGAAACAATAAACTCTTGGTAAATGGTACCCATAAAGGATTCGATTTGCTTGCGGTTCTCAGCACTCATTTCGTTGGCAATAAATGGTTCACCCGCTGCTTTAAATTTGCCATGACGAATGAGTTCGGCTTGCACTCCAATTTTATCCAACATGCCTTTGATATACGTTGATGTGTAGGCAAATCCGTCAAGTAATACGGTTCCGGTTGGCGTAATAAAAATGCTATCAGCTACCGAAGCAATATAGTATCCATGTTCTTCAATGATTTCGCCATAAGCATAAATAAACTTTTTTGATTGCTTAAAGGCAATAAGTTCATCACGAATCTCTTTAAGTGTAGCGTAGCTATTAGGTACTAATGCAATATCAATATAAATGCCTTTGATGTTTTCATCCGTTGCCGCATGCCTAATGCTCTTTAAAATATCATTTAACCCGGCATTAGAAGAACCTTCCATTGACGCAAAATCGAAGTTTTGAAAAGGGTCATTATTGGTACGCTCGTCAATTTCATAATTGAGGTGAAGGGATAAAATCGAATTTGATTTTACCTTGGTTTCCTCATCGCTACTACCTGCAAAGGCGGCCACAATGCCTATCAATACAAAAAACAGAACCACAATGGATAAAATGGTTCCTAACATACTTGCGAATAAAAATTTAAAAAACTGCTTCATGTGTGTTGTTTTATGGTATTAGTGTTGAATTAAAATTGGATAATATTGGTAACGTTCACCAATTTGAATCCGCAATACATACATTCCATTTTGAACCGATTGAACAAAAAGGGTTTGTTGTGTTGCTGGAATCGTCAGTTGTTTGCCTTGCAAGGTAAACAATGAAGGTCGATAATCGCCAGTATATTGTGACGAAATGTGTATTTGGTCGCTAGACGGGTTTGGGTAAATATGAAAGGTAGGCAAGCCAACTTCTTCAACGGATGATGTAATATCGATTTTGGCAACGATTGGAATACTAATCACACTTTGACCGGGAATATTGGTTACCAATCGCAGCGTGTCTTTCACCAACGTATCGTTTGAGCCCATCGAATTATATTTAATTACAAGCGTTTTGCTGCTATCAGGAGCAACAATTGCTGCAGCTTCATTTGCCACAGCAAAGCGCGGGTCGCTCAATCCGGCCACATAGTTAAATGACGTATTTCCTGAATTGGCCAAACTCAATGAAACGCTATCAAGTAATATCGTGGCTCCACCTATCACCTTCATTTCTACTGCGCTCGTATCAATGGTTATTTTGCGAACAACTGGTGCAGTAGAGTTGCCTGCCAAAACACTTATACGCTCTATAAATTCTGGATGGTCAATAAATGGATTGCGGTTATTTTGAAATGTAAAAATAGATTCATTGCGGTTGCGGTGTGCTGCTGTTGGAGCATACTGCAAATGCCATTCACGCAATATGGATTCTTGTGGAGCAAAAAAGTTTGCATAGTCTTGGTAGCGCAATACAAAATACATCATTGCCCTTGCAACAGCTCCTTTGTGTTCATTTCGCGGTTCAAAAACAGCTCCATTAAACTTGCTGCCACCCACATTCCAAATCGGGTTGTTCACAGTTCCAAATGGGTAATTGCTTCGCGTACTATTGGCGGTTTCATCCGTAGGGAACAAGTGGTGCAAATCACATTGCATGGGTGTGGCTGAGTTAAACAAACTTTGTGGCCACGTATGCTCCGTATTAAAATTATCATTAGTTTGAGCATCTTGCCTATTGGTATAACCAATGGCTTGCCTGCCGGTATACACACATTCCAAGGTGTTTTGCGAAGCGCCACCGCCATTTGTTCGTTGGTTGTCTAAGGTCATAAACATATAATCACGTGAGCCATTGTAGCTACAACTTGCCTGTCCAGTACTGATAATGGTTTTAAGCGCTGTTTTGAGCGCTTCTTCACTTAGGTTTTGTGTTGCGGCATAATAGGGCTCATTGTAGGTTCCGGAGCCACTTAAACCTACACTCATACTCACATTCCGGGCATTGCTTACAATGTATAAATGGCCAGCTACTTGGGTATTGTGTTTGGGTTTAAAACGCACCCAAATGGTTTTAGGTTGTGATGGGGTAATGGTGAATGGCGAAAATAAAACACTGAACGCGGGATGAGTGCAAAAAAGTTGCTTTACTTCGATGCTTGAATCAGATGTTACAATCAATTCTGAAATACTTAAAGTGAGGGGCAAACTATCTGTAATACCTGTTTGAACAGTACCGAATGTTAACCGTGAAAAAGTTGAATTGAGTTGTTGTGCGTGTGAAGTGAAAAACACAAACAAGGAAATAATCAAAAGGAAATGTTTGGCAAGCATGGTATAACTTTGGTAAGCGAAATTACACATTTAGCCCATACATCATTATTTTCGCCCCACTTTTAACAATTATATCATGGAATTATCTGCACTTACCGCTATTTCACCCATTGATGGCCGTTACCGTAAACAAACAGCCCCACTGGCTGCTTTTTACTCAGAGTACGCGCTTATTCAATACCGTGTATTGGTGGAAATCGAGTATTTTATAGCATTGGCAGAGTTGCCTTTGCCTCAATTAAAAGGTTTATTGAGTGCAGGTGGTAAAAAAGAGTTGCGAGAGCTGTACATCCAATTTAGTGAACAAGATGCATTGCGCATTAAAACCATTGAACAAACAACCAACCACGATGTAAAGGCTGTGGAGTACTTTTTGAAAGAAAAACTAGAAGCCATGGGTCTTGGTTCAGTCACTGAGTTTATCCATTTTGGTTTAACCTCACAGGACATTAACAATACCGCCATTCCATTAACTATTAAAGAAGCAAACGAACAAGCAATCTTCCCTAAAATAACAGATTTGGTTGATACACTTACCAAATTAGCCACCAAATGGAAATCTGTTCCAATGCTTGCGCATACGCACGGTCAACCTGCTTCACCAACTAAATTGGGCAAAGAAATCATGGTGTTTGTAGAGCGTTTGCAAGTGCAACTATTTCAATTATCAGAAGTACCGTACGCAGCTAAATTTGGCGGTGCCACCGGAAATTTTAATGCGCACCATATTGCATACCCTAAAGTAGATTGGGTTGGTTTTGCTAATAACTTTTTGGCTTCTATTGGGCTGGAGCGCTCGCAGTACACAACCCAAATAGAACATTACGATAACCTTGCTGCTATGTTCGATGCATATAAACGCATCAATACCATTCTT
This sequence comes from Bacteroidia bacterium, assembly GCA_025454875.1. Classification (GTDB taxonomy): domain Bacteria; phylum Bacteroidota; class Bacteroidia; order UKL13-3; family UKL13-3; genus UKL13-3. The sequence continues at coordinate 17,087 of JALONP010000025.1, forward strand.
ATTGATTTGTGCCGAGATACCTGGCAATACATTTCAATGGAATACTTTAAACAACAGCTTAAAGAAGGAGAGGTAGGCTCATCGGCAATGCCGCATAAAGTGAATCCAATTGATTTTGAAAATGCTGAAGGAAATTTGGGTATTGCCAATGCCTTACTTGAACACTTGTCTGCTAAATTGCCTGTGTCACGTTTGCAGCGCGACTTAACAGATTCAACCGTATTGCGCAATATTGGCGTTCCAATGTCGCATATGCTTATCTCTTACAATTCAATTGCCAAAGGTTTGGGTAAATTATTGCTCAACGAACCTGCATTGGAAGCACACCTAGAAGCCAACTGGGCAGTAGTAGCCGAGGCTATTCAAACGGTTTTGCGTAGGGAAGGTTACCCTAAGCCGTACGAGGCTTTAAAGGCGCTCACACGCACCAACCGTAAAATTACCTCAAAGGATATTGCTAAATTTATTGATACATTAAAGGTTTCGGCAAAGGTGAAAACCGAATTGAAAAAAATAACCCCACACAATTATACTGGAGTTTACTAAACTGTTACTATCACATCCGGACTTGTAGGGTGCGACTGGCATAACAATATTCGGCCATTTGCTACTTCGCTATCCGTTAGTACTTCGTTGTAGTCCATCCTAACAGTGCCATTGGTGCGTGTTGCCACGCAGGTACTGCACATACCTGATTTGCAACTGTAGGGTAAATCAATTCCATGTTTTAACCCAATATCTAAAATGGTTTCCGTGTATGGAACAGCAAGTGTGTATTGCTTTTCGCCTGCATGTAAATGAACGGTGTAAGTATTGGTATCTGTTGGTATTTTTACAGTATCATCATCGTCATCTGCTTCATCTTCGGGCAATACAAATGTTTCCTTCTTAATTTGATTAGCTTCAAAGCCCATTCCCAGCAACACAATTTTACACATTAACATATAATCAGCAGGTCCGCAGGTATAAAACAAGGCATCTTCTCGGTTGTGCTTTACATATTGCTTCACTAATTTTTCAAGTACATCACGGTTTAAGCGAGCCATACTCAAGTTCTTAGCATTGCTCCACAAATACACCAAGTTTAATCGGGTTGGATATTGTTTTTGCAGGGTATTTAGTTCTTCCAAAAACAACGTATGTTCAGGTGATCTATTGCTGTATACAAGGGTAATTTCAGAGAGTGGTTCATAAACCAACGCAGCAAGCAACATGCTGCGTAAGGGTGCAATACCTGTTCCTGCTCCTATTAAAAACAATGAACGTTTGATTTGGGCATTGGGCACAAACGTAAATTGTCCGTTGGGTGGCAAACAATAGAGTTGTTGGCCTACTTGTACCGTATCATGTAACCAGCGCGAAAACACACCATTATCTATTCGTTTTACGGTAATAAAAGGAGTGTCTTCATCGGGCGAACTGCAAATAGAATAGGTTCTGCGTACCTCTTTACCACTAATGGTTGCAATAAGGGTTAGGTATTGCCCAGCTACAAAATCAAGTGGTGAATCGGTTTTAAAGTAAAACGATTTGGTTTCGTTTGGTTGGGTAATGATTTGGGCAATAACGAGTGGTAGCCGTTCCATTCAAACAAAACAATGTAATTAAAGCAGCTTTTCAATGGCTTTTTTAATGGAAGGTGAGGTGGGTTTGGTAAATGGGAAAAAATAGTCAACGACTTTTCCGTTACGGTCTACCAAGTATTTGTGAAAATTCCATTTGGGTGCGATGCCTATTGTGCCATTTTGGTTGCGGTTGCTTAAAAATTGAAACAATGGATGAGCCATTGGTCCTTTTACATGCACACGATCAAAGACAGGAAAGGTGGTTCTAAAATGAAGTGAGCAAAACGATTGCAATGCTTGTCCCTGCAAAGGTTCTTGCCTGCCAAAATCATTTGATGGAAACGCCAATACTGCAAAGCCTTTATCACTGTACAGTTTGTACAATTCTTCCAATTGTTGGTATTGGGGTGTGAACCCACATTCCGATGCCGTGTTCACAATGAGCAGTACCTTGTTTTGGTATTCGCTTAGCGATACAGTTGTACCTTCAAGGGTTTGCACTGTGTATGCATAAATAGGAGAAAGCAGTGTTTGGTTCATTTACTTTTTAACAATCATACAGGGTGATTGTTTAAGGTGATAATAATCATACCTGGTGCAGCAAACACAAATTTTACATTTGATGGCTTCATCAATGGAAGTTTTTTTAATTTATCCGGTTTTTATTGGCATTGCCATAGCAGTTGCTGAGTTGGCCCGCCAACGCGGCTACTCAGGCCGCTGGTGGTTTGTAATTGCCCTGATCCTTCCAATCATTTCCATATTTATCTTATTGCTTTTTCCTTCCAAAACACCTCGTAAAAAGCATATCAATCCGAAATGGAAAAATACTCCAACAACAGATAAAGTAATTTTTCGCAAATAGTATTTATTTTGCAACTGTGATTCAATGGTGGAAAATTGCAGGCGTATTGCTAGTGTTTTATGCGCTCATTGCAGGGTTATTATTGCCGGTGCCTCAACTGGCTATATTGGAACAAAGCATTCGTAACTTGTATTACCATGTTCCTATGTGGTTCGGAATGTTGGCTTTGTTGTTTGCCTCAACCGTAAATGCCATTCGCTTCTTAAATAAAGGTTCGCTTGTTTCAGATATTCGCTCAGAAGCATATGCTAATATAGCAATGGTTTATGGAGTAATGGGTTTACTCACAGGAATGATTTGGGCAAAAAATACATGGGGTGCTTATTGGACTAACGATCCAAAGTTGAACAGCGCAGCTATTGGAATGCTCATGTATTTAGCCTACATGGTGCTTCGCTCATCAATGGATGATGAAGAAAAACGCGCTCGTGTTTCAGCGGTATACAATGTATTTTGTTTCCCCATTTTTGTAGTGCTCATTTTTGTGCTTCCTCGTTTAACTGATTCACTCCACCCTGGCAATGGAGGCAATCCTGGTTTTAATGCATATGATTTAGACAGCCGCCTGCGCATGGTGTTTTACCCTGCAGTTATTGGTTGGACATTAATTGGGTTTTGGCTAGCCGACTTACGTATTCGAATTCAAAAAATAGAACGACCATTATCATGATACCAATTTTAAATGCCATTTTAATCCAAGTGCAACATACTGCCGACATGCAGAATGCAGATGATACCCAAAAGTTTTTTGTTGTGGTAGCCGTAATTGCAGTATTGTTTGCTGGCATTACAGCCTACCTGATTTCAATCGACCGAAAATTAAAAAAAGTAGAGTCAACCCAAAATTGATATGAAAAAATCATCCATCATCATCATTGTTTTAATCGCAGTGGCCATTGGTGCAATTTTAAGCTCTTATGGCGATGCCAGTACTTACGAAGGTTTTGAAGTAGCAACCGAAAATAAAGGTAAAGAGTACCACGTAGTAGGCACTTTAAACCGCCAAAAGGAAACATATTACGATCCGCAAAAAGACGCAAACTATTTTACCTTTTACTTGATTGATGAAAAAGGTGAAGAACGCAAAGTAATTTACCGCGCTCCCGAACCTCAAGATTTCGAGCGTTCTGAAAAAATTGTAATCATTGGTAAAATCGATGGAGATCATTTTGAAGCATCTAAAATATTGTTAAAATGCCCTTCTAAATACAATGAAGGTCAAGCTCCAGGAACTTCGGCTTCGTAAGCGTTTGTCATTTTACCAATACAAATTGGTATTGCCTTGTGTTAAACACAAAATAACCGTTCCGATTGTTACATTTGCACCCGCTTACACTAAGGGTATTATTACATGAATGAAGTAGTTTTTGAAGGCGAACGCCTTTTATATGGTAACCTCGGGCATTTTGCTGTGGTGCTGGCTTTTGGTACATCGATATTGGCAACAATCTCATTTGGTTTTGCCGAATGGAAACAAGATTCTTCTTGGAGCAAATTAGCTAAATGGGCTTTTCATGTGCATTCAGTAGCTGTGCTGGCCATCATTGGAACATTGTTTTATATTATTCACCAACATTTGTTCGAATACCATTATGCATGGCAACACTCCTCACGTGATTTGCCTGTTGAATACATGATTTCGTGTTTTTGGGAAGGGCAAGAGGGAAGTTTTCTGTTGTGGATTTTTTGGCAAATGGTCATCGGTAATATCTTATTATTTACCGCAGGTAAATACACCAACAGTGTAATGGCCGTGCTCATGTTGTCGCAAGTTGCTCTTACCTCCATGCTTATTGGTATTTATGTACTTGGGTATAAATTGGGAAGCAGTCCATTTGCGCTGTTACGCGATGCCATGGCTAATGCGCCTATTTTTAAGCGCCCCAATTATTTACAGAACATAACAGATGGCAATGGTTTAAACCCGCTGTTGCAAAATTATTGGATGGTAATTCACCCGCCAACGTTATTTTTCGGATTTGCCACAACCGTTGTTCCATTTGCATATGCAATTGCTTCCCTTTGGAAAAAAGATTATACCGGATGGCTTAAACCTGCCTTGCCTTGGGCACTTATTAGTGTAATGGTTCTTGGTACTGGAATTATCATGGGTGGTTTTTGGGCGTATGAAAGCTTAAGTTTTGGCGGCTATTGGGCTTGGGATCCGGTTGAAAATGCATCGTTAATTCCTTGGCTTATCTTAATTGCGGGCGTTCATGTGATGTTAATTTACAAACATTCGGGTAATGCACTTGGGGTAGCTTATATCCTCATTATCGCTACATTTTTACTTGTTTTATACGCTACATTTCTTACCCGCAGCGGCATACTTGGAAATGCATCTGTACACTCTTTTACCGATTTAGGTATGAGCGGGCAGTTGCTTGTGTTTTTATTAGGATTTGTGCTCCTTGGTATTGTGATGCTTGCGTACAGGTGGAAACAGTTGCCACTTTCGTCTAAAGATGAAAACGTGTATTCGCGCGAATTTTGGATGTTTATTGGGAGTTTGGTTTTAGTCATTTCAGCGTTCCAAATTATTTTAACAACATCCATTCCGGTGTTTAACAAGGTATTTGGAAGCAATTTGGCACCACCTACGGATGTTATTGAACACTACAATAAATGGCAAATGCCCATCTCTATTATCATTGCATTGCTCACGGCTGTGGCACATTTGCTAAAGTACAAAACCAATAAGCCAAACGCATTTAAACGCATCGGTGTACAGTTTGCAATTGCAGTAGTAGCATCTATTGGATTGTATTATGCTTTTGAGTTGCAAAATGTTCTGTATATTGGATTGCTTACTGCTTCCGTATTTGCATTTATTGCAAACGCGTATTTGCTTAAACCATACTTTACCGGAAAGTTTGAAATGGCAGGCGCTTCAGTTGCACATATCGGATTCGCGGTATTGTTAATTGGTGTATTGGTTTCATCTGCCAATAAAGAGGTGCTTTCTATTAACCAAAGTGGCATGATGCTTAACCCTGAGTTTGATGCAAAAGCCAATATGGAGCACGTGTACCTCGAAAAAGGCAAATCTCTCCGAATGGGCGATTACGAAATTGAATACAAGAGCGATAGTACTGAGTGGGTAAACAACTATTACCAAGTACAGTACCGTAAAATCAATTCCAAAACAAACGAAGTTGAATATACATTTGACTTGTATCCAAACGCACAAATCAATCCTAAAATGGGTCTTGTAGCCAACCCCGATACCAAACATTACCTTTCGCACGATGTATTTACTTATGTAAGTTCAGTGCCAAAAGAAAAGGGGAGTTCAAATTGGGTTCATCCACAATCGTACGAGGTAAATATTGGCGATACCATTACAACCAATACCGGATACGTGATTTTGAAAAAAGTAAACTCCAATGTAAAAGATGGCAAAGTAGACATGAGCAATTTGCAGTTGTTGATTGGAGCAGAGCTCGAAGTGCACACGCTTGATGGAGTATATCAAGCTCAACCTATGTATGGTATTCAAGATAATTCGGTAGCACAATTTGAGTCGATTGTTGATGAAGCACGCTTGCGTTTTAAATTCACCAATGTCAATCCCCAAAATGGAAAAATTACCATTGAAGTTGCCGAAAAAGATACATCAAACGACTTCATTATTATGAAGGCCATTAAGTTTCCTTGGATCAATTTAGTTTGGGGAGGCACCATCATTATGGTAATCGGTTTTTTCTTGGCAATTATCCGAAGGGTCAAAGAATACCAAAGGTTAACTGTTCAACACTAAGCGTTTAAGGACAAAATTCATTTTGTTTAACCAAGGTTAAACATTACATTTGAGGCCATTATCCTCAATTACCTTGAAATCAATTGTACTCATCGGAGCAGGAAACGTGGCTACTCACCTCGGACTTTCCCTCCAAAAAGCAGGCTTCGAAATGGCTGCCGTATGCAGCCGCACTTCAACTCATGGCCAACAACTCGCAACGCTATTAAATAGCAATGCAGTAGATTCTTTAAAAGCAGTACCCTTAAACGCAGGCTTGTACATTATTGCTGTAGCCGATTCGGCCATTGAAAGTGTATCTGCTGAGCTGCCCGAAGTAGAGGGGTTGGTAGTCCATACATCAGGTATTGCTCCTTTATCAGTGCTCCATAAACACAAACGTTCGGGTGTTTTATATCCACTTCAATCAATAAACAAGCAAGTGCCAACCAATTTTGAAAAGGTGCCAATCCTTGTTGAGTCAACCAAAACCCGCGATTTGGAAATACTTGAGTTTGTTGCCAACGAGTTAAAAGCAACTCCTTTTCGAATCACTTCTGAACAAAAAAAGATGGTACACTTGGCTGCTGTTTTTGCCAATAACTTTACCAACCATTTATACGGAGTCGCTTATCAATTGCTCCAGTCACAAGGTATTTCATTCGATTTGTTATTGCCATTAATAGCCGAAACGGCACGCAAGGTCCAAACCGAAATTCCACAAACAGTTCAAACAGGTCCTGCAATGCGTAATGATATCGAAACCATACAGGCCCATTTAGAACTGCTTCAGCGCTATCCACAATACAGACAGTTGTATGATTTATTTAGCCAAAGTATTCGTAACACCAACCGCGCAAGTACATCCGAAAATTAGTATTTTCGCCCTATGGGCAATTACTTAAGCAAACTTGAACACATTCGTTGTTTTATTTTTGATGTTGATGGCGTACTTACCGATGGAAAAGTATTGGCATTAGCAAGTGGCGAACAAGCACGCTCGTTTTTGGTTAAAGATGGCTATGGAATTGAACGCGCCTTGCTTGCGGGATATACGGTTGCCATCATTTCAGGTGGTCACCAAGAAGGTGTTGCCAAACGGTTATCGTTTTTGCATATTAAACACATACACCTTGGCGTTAAGAACAAAGTGGAAGTGTTTACAAATCTTTGTACCGAATTAAACATTGCACCTCACCAAGTTTTATACATGGGCGATGATTGGCCTGATGCAGAAGTAATGCAATTGGCAGGATTGCCTTGTTGCCCTGCCGATGCCACTCAAGAAATTAAAGAAATTGCCGATTATGTTTCGTCCTACAAAGGTGGAGAAGGTTGTGTGCGTGATGTAATTGAGAAAGTAATGAAGGTACAAGGAACATGGCGTAAAATGGAAGGTGAACGTATTAATAATTAAGAGTGAGCATATGCAATTGGTAAGAAAAAGTTTGTTCGTTTTATTGTTGGTTATTGCCAGCATGGCGCATGCAACACGCCTGCTGATACCGATGGATGGGAATCAAAAAAACCACTTAAAAGCATATGGCCTCGCATATTGGGAGCTCAAGCGGGAGCAGGATGTAGATTGGTTGCTCAATTACCGCAGCGGAAGTTTTTTACTTATGCATTCACCCGAAGCTGAAAATGAATGCAGAATTAGAGGAGTAACCTATGAACGCATCAGCGAAGGAGAAGTAACGCGTATTTTACAAGAAATTGCGAAACCTGATGTAAATATGGAGTTGGTTAAATTGCACAAGGCACCCAAAATTGCAGTGTATTCACCTAAAACCAAACAACCTTGGGACGATGCAGTAACCCTTGTGCTTACCTATGCCGAAATTCCTTATGATGTGGTGTTTGATGATGAGGTTATTCAAAACAAGTTAACTCAATACGACTGGTTGCATTTGCACCACGAAGACTTTACAGGACAGTACGGAAAGTTTTATGCAAACTATGGCAATACCGCTTGGTACCAAGCTGAAGTGAAAGAGTCTGAAGCAACCGCTGCCCGTTTGGGTTTTGCTAAGGTGTCACAATTGAAGTTGGCAGTAGCAAAAAAAATTAGAGACTTTACCATTGGCGGAGGATTTTTATTTGCCATGTGTTCGGCAACCGACAGCTATGATATTGCGCTTGCAGCCGATGGTGTTGATATTTGCGAAAGCATGTTTGATGGTGATGCAGCCGATCCTACAGCTGATGCTAAACTGAATTTTAACAACACATTTGCATTCAAAGATTTTCGGTTAATCATGAATCCATTTGTGTATGAATATTCTTACATCGATGCCACTCCTGAAACCCGTGCTGTTTCCGACCCAGCAAGTGATGTGTTCACGTTGTTCGATTTTTCGGCAAAATGGGATGTGGTGCCAACCATGTTATGCCAAAACCATACACAAGTGGTACAAGGTTTTTATGGCCAAACCACAGCGTTCCGCAAGCAATTTATCAAGAGCGATGTGCTCATCATGGGCGAGTCTAAAGCGCTTGGTGAGGCAAGGTATATTCATGGAACAATTGGCAAAGGTACATGGACATTTTACGGAGGCCATGATCCAGAAGATTACCAACACCAAGTAGGAGAGCCACCAACCGAGTTGGCCTTGCACCCGAACTCACCAGGCTACCGACTCATCCTCAACAATATTTTATTTCCTTCTGCCAAAAAGAAAAAAATGAAAACCTAAAGCGCTAACTTTTTTGGTAATTGGGGGCTTCAGCGAGGCTCGTTTCACTCACTCGCTGCGCGTGTTCCGCGTTACACGGTAACTTGCTGCACCCGCTAAGCCAAATACGAATTACGAATACGGAAGCAAAAATGCTTAATGTTGAATATTGAATGAAGGCAATGGTTAATGAGATAATTTGATGATGCAACCGTCACTTCGATTAGAGTCGAAGGCTCGTAACAAGAAGTGGTGTTAGGCATTAGACATTGGTCACTTGAGATTGGTTTTATCGCTGTGCACGTAGTGTTAACGCTGTGATCGCTGCGGTTAAAACCAAAAGCTGTTCCTTTGCTTTTAATTATCTGCTAAAAATTGGTTAGTGGGGAGTAGGCAATGGGCAATAGTTATTGGTCAGTCAACACCCAACACTTAACCATTCAACTGCGCTATCACTTTAAGCTCAATCGCAATAGGTGTTGGAAGGCAATTAATCTCTAGTGTGGTACGGCACGGTGGATTGTTAGCAAAGTACTCGGCCCACAACTTATTATACGTTGGGAAATCATCCTTCATATTGGTTAAAAAAACAGTTACATCCACAATATCTTCCCATTTACTTCCACTGTCCTCTAAAATCAGTTTCACATTGTTAAACACACTGCGAACCTGTTTCTCAATATCATATGCTACAATTTTTCCATTTTCATCAAGCGTAACACCCGGAATAACCTTGGTTCCTTTTTCGCGAGGACCCACACCCGATAAAAAAAGTAAGTTTCCTACTTTGCGTGCATGAGGATACAAACCAACAGGTTCAGGAGCTTTGCCCGAATGAATAGAAGATGGATCAGTTGTCATTGTTTTGTGATTAAAAAACAAAAATGCATTTTCCATTTCCAAAATCAAATTATATTGCTGTATGCATCCAATTTTATTTACCATTGGTGAGGTCACCGTTTACAGTTACGGTTTTTGCATTATGCTAGGAGCCTTGGCAGCCTACTTTTATGCCATTCGCCAAAGTGCTGTTTTAGGTATTGATAAAGACACCGTATCCGAAATGGCATTGATAATTATCATTGCTGCTTACGTTGGTGGCAAAGTTTTTTTATGGTTTAGCAATTGGGATTATTACATGCAAAATCGAGCTAAAATGGTAGAGTTGAGCGGAAGTGGTTTTGTGTTTTACGGGTCATTTATTTTTTGCATCCTTTCATTGCTCGTTTTTTTTCGCATCAAAAAAATCAAAACGGCACCTATGTTTGATGTGTTAGCTGTAAGTACTGCCCTTGTGCATGCATTTGGTAAGTTGGGGTGTTTTTTTGCAGGTTGTTGCCATGGTAAAGTGTGCGCACCCGCATTGGGTATTGTTTACAACCACCCTAAAAGCAATGCTGAACCTCTTCATGTTCCATTATACCCAGTGCAACTAATCGATGCAGTTATTTTGTTTACGGCTGCTATTGTATTGTACAACTACCGCAAAAAAATTCCGTATCAAGGAGCATTAATGGTTGGTTATGTACTCATTTATGGCACCGGGCGTTTTTTTACCGAGTTTTTAAGAGGTGATGAAGAGCGCGGATTTATTGGTGCTTTAAGCCAATCACAATGGATTAGCATTGTATTGTTGCTCATTGCTATTAGTGCGCATGTTAAACTGAACCGCGCAGCCAAGCATCACAAATAATGGCAGTAGCCACGCCTGCGTTTAACGATTCGGCACCTCCCCATTTTGGAATGGTGATGTGTTTTTGAACCAAAGTCAGTACCTCGGCTGATATTCCTTGACCTTCATTACCAATTATTAGCATTCCATCTAAAGGCAATGTTTGCTGATGCAAATTTGCACCATTCATTACAGCACCCATTACTACACCTTTGTAGTTGGTGATTGCAGTTGTTAGTGGAATGGTATACACATTTACCCGTAAGAACGAACCCATACTTGCCTGCAACGTTTTGGGGTTGTACAAATCGGCACATTGGGGTGAACACAATAGGGTAGTAATGCCATACCAATCGGCAATACGTACAATGGTTCCTAAATTACCAGGGTCTTGTATGCCATCAAGTGCAATTATTTTTGGTGCATCCAGTACTGTTGTTATAAATGGCTGTTGCGGCAGTTCGCACAATGCCAATACTTGCTGTGGGGTTTGCAATGCACTAATTTTTTTAAGTTCAATATCCGAAACTTCAATACATTCGATCCCTTTAAATGCCTGTCCATATTGGGCAATCCAAGCCGATGTTGCAAAAAGGCTATTTACGGTTATTTTTGATGCAGGCAGTTCTGCTACGGTTTTTGTTCCTTCTACGGTAAATAATCCCGAAGCTAACCGCTCTTTTTTTTCACTTAACGACTGAATTAGTTTGGCTTTTGCCTTTGTTAACATACGTGCTCTCTTTCCTGTATTGTGCTGCTTGCTGTTAAGTGCGTGCAGCATCAAACGTTATTTAGGCCCTGATAAGGCCATGCTTGTTCAAAACAAAGTACAACTAGAAAATTCAGATATCAAAGAAATCCAACGCAATTTGCCAAAATATTGCAGGCAAAAGCCCAATAACCGTGTGGTATTGGTTTTTAATTCACGTCCATATTTTTATGCCTTAGGATCACGCGGAAAGGATAACAAATTCAAACGTTTTCTTCGAAATAGCTTTGGCGAAACACCGGTTATTGTTGATTCATTGTTTTGTGATGCGACCATTAACAGCTTTAAAGCTTATCTTAAAACAATGGGTTTTTATTATCCAGAAATTTCATATCATATTGATGTAAACAAACGCCAAAAGGCAATTGTTACTTATAACGTAAAACTTAACAAGCGTTACCGTGTGGGCAGTTATGATTACCAAATTGCCGATAAAGAACTTTTTGAAATTGTAGATTCGGCACGCAACCAAACCCTAATCCGCGTTGGCCGTCCAATGTTACAGGAACAAATGCTTGCTGAGCAAAACCGCATTGTAAACCTTCTTCGCAATAAAGGTTATTTGGGTATTAGTAATGAGTTTGTTGATTTTGATTTGGATACCACCTCAGCAGATGATTTTGTAAAGTTGGCACTCAACATTACAAATCCAAGTGATACCATACGCCATGTTCCGTATTATGTAAATGATATTACCATTGATATTGAAAAAAATATTGGATTTAGCAATAACCCAGCCGATACAGCTGTAATCAACGGTATTCGTTACAATTTAGGCAGCTACAAGTTAAATCCAAACGTACTCGAACGAAGCATGTTAATGACCAAAGGGCAACGTTATTCCCAAGAGGTTTTTTCAAAAACATACAGCCGTTTGGCTGATTTAAGCATTTTTAAGTTCATCAATATTCAAGCTAAACCTCAAGAAATTACCCGCGACAGTGGTATTGTGAATTATTCGGTTAAGTTATCACCAACCATCAAATACACGTTCACGTTTGAGCCTCAGGCAATCACTTCCGATGCAAATAATACCTTATCCAATCAAAGTTTTCGCAACTATGGTATCTCTGGTTTGTTTCAGCTAACCAACCGCAATGTATTTCGCAGTGCCGAAATTTTGCAGTTAAGTTACCGAACTTCATTTGAAGCACAAGGACAAGCCCAAACCCAAGGCTTATTTAACGCTACCGAACAAAGCTTAACAGCGAGTATCATCATGCCGCGTATTTTGTTTTTTCCCAAATACGACCGCAAGTTGAATTTGCAAAGTACACGAACCATAATATCTACTTCTGCCATTTATGAAATCAACGTTGATTATGAAAGACGCGTTTTAACCACAGGACTCAATTACCAGTTCAACAAAAAGTTAGTTACCTTTTTTGTTTCTCCCATCGAGCTTTCTTACATCCGCAGTTCCATTCGAAACGATAGTTTGGCTATGCAAAGTGAGAATGATATTTTCTTGCAAAACCTTTTCGGGAACAATTTTATTATGAACAGCCGCGTGGGACTAGTTTACAGTAATAAGTCAGTTACCAAAGGGTTAAGCCATGTGTTTTTACGATGGGATGCTTTGGAGCTTGCAGGTAATGCGCTTTCTTTATTGGCTATTGCAACCAACCAACCCAAAGGTGATGATGGAAGCCGAACCATTTTGGGCGTAAAGTATTTTCAATACATTAAAACAGCACTCGATTTTAGGTACAATACCATATTCGACCAAAACAATGCAACCGTTTTGCGTATGTATGTTGGTGCGGCCATACCTTATGGCAATACGCCCGATTTTGTGCCTTTTGAAAGACGCTTTTTTATAGGAGGTGTTAACAGTTTGCGTGCGTGGCGACCCCGTTCAATAGGACCTGGTTCGTACACAAGTGAAAGCCAAATTGACTATTCAGGAGAACTCAAGTTGGAGTTAAATGCAGAATACCGTTTTAACATTTACAACCGTTGGCTAGAGGGTGCAGTATTTACCGATGCAGGAAATATTTGGATTATCAAGAAAGATGAAACAAGACCAGGTGCCGAATTCAGATCAAATAGATACATACGCGAACTTGCTTGGGATGCGGGTGTGGGTATTCGGTTTAACTTCACTGTATTTATTGTGCGTTTCGATTTTGCAATTCCATTACGTGACCCTACTTTACCTGAACAAAGTCGTTGGGTAATTAACAGTTTTTCAGAAGGAGATTGGATCCTTAAAAATACCAATTTTAATTTTGGTATTGGCTATCCATTTTAGGCTAAATGAATATCCGCAATTATACTAGTAGCATTCAAATTATCTAAAGGAACCTCTAAGTTCTTTTAACTGTTCTTTTTATTGCCTTTTGGTTCCGCAAAAGGTACTACCGAATGAGATGACTAAGACCTCAAATAACTGCTTCATTCATTCGCGTATTATCAATGTAAAATTTAAAAACAGGCTATTTTTAAATAACATTGATTGAACGATTTCGCTCAATTGGTGGATTCCGATAGCTATCGGAACCGCACTTTGTCTCTCGAAAAAAATAATCCTAACCCCTTCCTTTGCCTTAGATGGTTTTGTGTGACAAACAAAGCGTTTATTTTAGCGGTGGCCTTCGATAAGCAACCCACGAACGAAGTGGCTTGGGTTGCGGGGAAAATAAAGGGTGTAGTTTGTAACAAAAGCATCTGCAGCAGCATGAACTTTTTGCTTACTTTTTCTTTCTCAGAGAAAAAGTAAGGCGGGTTTGGGGCGGCTAGCCCCAAGAATAAGTCTAATACAGGATTAATACATTTTATAGGTAATGTAATGGATATACATTAGGCTAATGATAATGTACCATTTTGTTCTTGCACCAAACCAAACGGCTCGTTTGCTATTACCATAAAACCATCCAAATCCACCCAGTTGGCTCCAGCACTCAGTTGCAGTGCATCCGAAATACCAAGTGAAGTTTCAATCATACATCCTACCATTGTATACAAACCGTGCGCACGAGCCTGTTTGAGTAATGATAGTCCATTCATAAGTCCGCCAGCTTTCATCAATTTCATGTTAATGCCATGAAACTGTTCACTTATTAAATCAAAGTCGGCTGTATCACACACACTCTCATCCGCTATAATCGGATACCTGCTTCTTTGCTTTACATAAGCATGAGTGCTGCTTCCCGCTGGCATTGGCTGCTCAATCATATCTATTGGATATGCAGCAAGTGTATCTAAAAAACGCAACAGTTCGTCAGCATCCGTCCAAGCTTCATTTCCATCAAGCATAATGGGATGGTTTGAAATAGTTGCCAATGCGTCTAACAATTCATGAGCTTGTGCGGCATTTACTTTTAGTTTTAATTTTTTAAATCTCCCCAATTCATGTTTTTGGTAAAAGATTGGAATATCTGATACAGGCATAATAGGCAACGAGTAGGCAGTTGCTTGTTCGGTGCAAGGTGCAATGTTTAAAAATTGCGCTAGCGTTTGTTGCTTTTGAGCACATGCAAAATGAATAAAAGCACTTTCAATGCCATAACGCAGTGCTTTTTTAAGCGGTAAATGTTGAAGCAATGCGGTAAGCTCATCAAGCGTTGTAACGGCTTTTCCTCCATTTTGCAAAAACAGCTGAAAACCATGTTCAATGCCCTCAGGAGTTTCATCGTAGCGAATATTTGGTGCTACTTCACCATAGGCAGTGTATGCTCCATCAGTTACAGTAATGATTTGGTTGCGCTTAACGTCTGTTGCATTGCGCGAAAGTTTCCAAGTGTATTTTAACTGTAGGTCTTGGTGTTTCAGTCTCCAATCAAGCATGGTAAATTGTGTTTCACAATAGTCGCTTTATTTTGGATGGCACTCCAATTTACCTTTACACATTACAATGGCACTGTATCTAAAAATTGACGGATAATGGTGGGACCATTTACCACTCCTTTTGTTCCTAAACCATTAATTGCATACATGTTCTTGTATTGAATGTGTTGGAGCCAAAAAGCCTGACGGTTAATAGTGGTAGGTCTAATCGCACATGCTGCATTGTGTAAGGTAATATCAATCTCAGTTTCAATTAAAGACTTAACCTTATTCAATAATTCGGTAACATCTGCTGGATGCAACTCAGTGCTTCCATTTTCCCATTTGTAAGTTGATCCACATTTGAATAAGCCATTTCCAAGCGGAACAATGTAAATGCCTTTTTTAACCACACGTTTTAATGCAAGTGTAGGAGCGCTAAAGGTAATAACTTCACCCCTGCAAGGGATAATTGACGTACTGTTAAAGTATGGATTTTGGTTAAGCCCAATACCTTCGCAACTAATAATATTGGCAGCACGTATATCTTTATAAACCCATTCAGTTGGTGTGGCAACCAAATCTTCAAAATTCATTTTCTCAGTTAACACTATATGGGTTTGCTCAAGCCAACTTCTAATACCACTAAGCATCGTTGGTAAATCAATCCATCCGCTTAGTTGGGTTTCAAATGCACCATATGGACTCACAACAGATGGTTCTATTGTTGGATTGGGATTGGTGTATTGTGCAAAAAACGGATGTTCAAGTTTCGTGCTGTAATCATTCGCTTCTTTCACGCTGCCAAATACATGGTAAATTGGATTTTGGTGCACAAACGACAATCCAAGTTGCTGCTCCATTTCAGCATATTCATTTAACGCCAAGGCAAATTGTTGCAGTGCATTTTCAGCAACAGTGAACCTTTTGGTATTAATAGGATTAAACATGCCCGCAGCAATTTTGCTTGAAGTGAATGCGGTATTTTCATCAACCATTGCCAATGTATAACCACGTTTATGCAATTGCCATGCGAGCACCGAACCAGCAATCCCTTGTCCAATAATCAAGCAATCAACTTTCATGTACATATGGTTTAGTTGCTCTTAACATATGTCGCTTATAAGGTGGTCCGGGTAAGCGTTCAACTTCCAATCCCAGTGTTTGCCAAAGTCTCTTTACAGCACCTTTACTTGCGTAGGTAACCATACAACCACCAGGCTTTAGGAGTTTATTTACGATTGCAAATATGGGTTCAGTCCAAAGTGCAGGTTGTTTATCAGGGCCAAAAGCATCGAAATAAACCAAATCAAATTTCTCGTTTGTGGTAAAGAATTCAATGGCTTTTTTGGATTTGGTAAGCGCAAACGAAGGCGTGATTTGTTCTTGTGTTTCCCATGGTGAAGCATGCAGGGTTGAAAACAACAATGCATCTGGGGTAGGGTAGTTCGATGTATAGTTTAATTGTGCAACCAAGTCAGAAGGCAGCGGGTTAGGTTCTAATGCAGTATAAGTGCATTGCCATTGGTTTTTTTGGCAAGCCATCACTGTTAACCAAGTGTTTAATCCAGTTCCAAAACCAACTTCCAATATTTGTATCGGTGTCAAAGGTTGTTTTTGTGTGATATGGGCCAAACCTTGTTGCAAATAAACATATTCCGCTTCTGCAATGGCCCCATTGCGTGAGTGGTATGTTTCATCTAATTCAGGAACATAGATGGTGTGCGACTTATCGAGTGTGAGTTGCAGTTGCCAATTCATATCACCTGCGAATGTAATGGTTAATCCTAATTCCATAAATCCCAATTTCAATCACCTTTTTACTTTGGGGAGAGGCATGTATATTCGCCTTTCGTTTTTTGAACACTAACAAAAGCAATACATATGAGTGGATTTTTTAAAGTTCCAACTCCGGTAAATGAGCCGGTATTAAATTATGCTCCAGGAAGCGCAGAGCGCACTGCACTCAAAGCGGCATTGGCACAAGCACGATCAATGCAAGTAGATATTCCAATGTATATTGGAGGAAAAGAAATTCGCACAAATAAAACGGTGCGCTTGGCTCCTCCACATGACCATAAACACACACTTGGCGTTTTTCACCAAGGCGATAAGTCGCATGTAACCCAAGCCATCGAAGCCGCATTGGCCGCCAAAAGTAAATGGGAAAACCTGCCTTGGGAGCAACGCGCTGCCATTTTTTTAAAAGCAGCAGATTTAATTGCTGGACCTTACAGGGCAAAACTAAATGCTGCAACCATGTTGGGTCAAAGTAAAAATGCGTTTCAAGCAGAAATTGACTCTGCTTGCGAAATCATCGACTTCTTACGATTTAATGTTGCGTTTATGACGCAAATCTACAACGACCAACCAATATCAGGAAAGGGTATGTGGAACCGAATTGAGTACAGACCACTTGAAGGATTTGTATTTGCACTTACGCCATTTAACTTCACTGCTATAGCTGGAAACCTGCCAACGTCTGCTGCAATGATGGGAAATGTGGTTGTATGGAAACCAGCCAATACACAAATTTATGCAGCACAAGTTTTGATGGAAATTTTCCAAAAAGCAGGTGTGCCAGCAGGTGTCATTAACCTCGTATATGTTAGTGGTCCTGATGCAGGTGAGGTTATCTTTAACCATCCTGATTTTGCAGGTATTCACTTTACTGGTTCTACTGCTGTATTTCAGCAAGTTTGGAAATCCATTGGAAACAATATCCATAAATACAAAACCTACCCTCGCATTGTTGGAGAAACAGGTGGTAAAGATTTTATCATGATTCATCCAAGTGCTGAGGTTAATATGACAGCAACAGCAATTGTGCGTGGCGCATTCGAATACCAAGGGCAAAAGTGTTCAGCTGCATCAAGGGTTTATGCCCCTTCTAATTTATGGCCGGCTATTCAAACAAAAGTGGTTGCTGATTTGACCACGGTAAAAATTGGACCTACCGAAGATTTTGGCAATTTTGTGAATGCAGTTATAGACGAAAAATCATTTGATAAAATTGCACAGTACATTGAGGATGCAAAAAAAGACCCATCATGTACAATTATTGCGGGAGGTACTTATGATAAATCTTCAGGATATTTTGTAACGCCAACCATCATTGTAACAACCAATCCAAAGTACACGACCATGTGCGAAGAAATTTTCGGTCCGGTATTAACAGTTTATGTTTATGATGAGCATCAATTTGAAGCTACGCTTGATTTGGTAAATGAAACATCTGACTACGCACTTACAGGATCCATTATTGCCGAAGACCGTTATGCAATTGATTTGGCTACCCAAAAATTACGCCATGCAGCAGGTAATTTTTACATCAATGACAAACCAACTGGAGCTGTAGTAGGCCAACAACCATTTGGAGGTGCGAGGGCAAGTGGTACAAATGATAAAGCTGGTGCCATGGTAAATTTATTACGTTGGACATCCATGCGCACTATCAAGGAAACTTTTGTAGCCCCAACAGATTACCGTTATCCTTTTTTGGAACAAGAGTGATATGCGTATAATTCATAATGAAGCCGTTATTGCAAATGCATAACGGCTTTTTTTATACATCAATACAACCCCTGAATCCCCTTGCAGCATAATAGGATTCAGCACCATTGTGGTAGGTAAATACCGATCCATAGCGCCAATCACCAAAAATGGCTCCGCCTAATTTACGAATGGAAGCAGGCGTGAGTAACCAACTTGATGTTTTAGTATCAACAGTTTTTAATTGTTGCAATTGCGCATATTGTTCTTGAGTAAGTAACGTAATTCCCATTTCCTTGGCCATATTGCAC
The DNA here is from genome assembly GCA_025454875.1 of Bacteroidia bacterium. Classification (GTDB taxonomy): domain Bacteria; phylum Bacteroidota; class Bacteroidia; order UKL13-3; family UKL13-3; genus UKL13-3. The sequence goes on from JALONP010000025.1 coordinate 35,943, forward strand.
GCACTGTTTTGTGGTTTATTTTCTTTGCGTTTGTTTAAGGCTTCGTGATCGTAACAAAGGCTTCTTCTACCAGCAGGACTTTCGTTTGCGAAATCAGCAAATGTATATATACCAGATTGTGCATGATACGAAAGCAGAGCAGGTGCTCCTCCGGTTTGTTCCATTGCTTCCAACGCAGCACAAGCTTTAGCCGATTTTTTGAGTTTGGCAGCAATTGGTTCCCATTGAATTTTTGAATGGTACAACTGTTCCGTTAAAAAGCGTTGGTGCAAAAGTTCAATGATATTGGTAGGAGCCATACTTGTTTGTGTGGTACTTTTTTTCATTTCAGTAAGATATGTAAATTGTTTGAATAATTATGGAAACTCAAAATAGCTCTCTACAATAAACCAGTTTTACTTTTTGTACAAAAGGAAAAGGAGCAGTTATAATGAACAGAGATTGAATTGCTTGTACGTTATATTTATTCTAAATGGAACCTAAGAGAATTAGAAAGCAGCCAGTTGGCTTGTAAAAGGTTTGGCAATATGAGGTTTTCGCTGCAATTGCTAAGGTAGGTCAATCAATCTTTCTTGAGTAAGTAACGAGTAGTTAAAGAAGCAGTGATGATAAAGGGCAGGGTAGAGCCAACAATCCGCCAACGTAATCCCAACAATCCAATTGCAAACATCAATACAAGTAAACTTGCAATCGCGCCCATGCCAGTCCAAATAAGCCACTTATTTGGAGAATGTTGAAGCATACAAATGATTAATAGAAGTTGCCCAATTAAGGGTATGATAGTAAGCGGATGTATAACCTGCATCGGATTAACAGCTAAAGTGGATAGGATATCCCATTCTGCCTGCCACAATACCACATGCTGGTTATTTCCCCATTCAAGGTAACCCAACAAGGATGAAAATACCAATCCCAAACAATACCATTTTGATTTACTCAAAACCAAAGAGATTTAGGTGTGCTTGCGTACCTTTTTAACTTTAAAGCAGGTGCCTCTATCCAATGCCAAGAGCAATATGATACAATACCTGTAATTAATAATCCAATAAAGGTGAGCACAATGGGTTGTATTGGGTTCAGGTAATACACCACCAACTGTTGAATAGGGAATCCATAAATATAAATTCCATATGATAAATCTCCAACATACTCGCCAATTGATTTTAAATACCGTGTTGCTGATAAGCCAAAAAGCAAGATTGGCAATGGGAGAATAAAATAGCGGAATACCATAAAAACGTTACTGTAAATGCAAATGGCAATTAGAAGTAAGAAAATACAAATCCAGATCCACTTATAGGTTAACCGCTCTATTTGGTGTGCAGCCAAGGTTGAGCCAATCAAGAAAAAAGTCCCCAAGTCAATCATCAATGCCGAATCCAAATAAGAACCAAAGGATACTTTTTGGGCAAGTTGTGGTACCAACATTTGTAAAATGATAAGCACACAAACCAATATTGTTACTAACCATTTTGTAAATACGTTCCGTTGGCGTATTCCTAAAAAAAGAGCAATGCAAACATACATTGTAAATTCATAGGCAATTGTCCATAGGCTTCCGTTTACGATATTAGGGTGTGGATTGTTTTCAAACACACCATCGATAAAATATTGTGTGGGATACAATAACAAGTTTTTCCAAAAATATGACCAATAACTTGGGTCGCTGTAAAAGTTTGCGTTTCCTTGATAAGCGATTGGAACGAGTACGGTAAGGGTTAATATCAGCATAACAAACAATGCGGGGAATAACCTTAAAAAGCGTTTGAAAAAATAATCGAAAACGCTTTTACTTCGCTCCATACTTTGATAAATAAGGTAGCCACTTAAAACAAAAAAGCCTTTTACTCCAACATATGAAAGAATAATTTGTCCATTTGACAGTTCGCATAACCAGTCGCATTTTAACGAGCCTGTTAATGGGTAGGAGTGTGAAACAATTACAAAGATTGCGAAAACCAATCGTAAGAAATCAAAGTTATTTACCCTATTCATTTTGTTTTTTGGGGTTGAGGTCCTTTAGGCCTTAAAGGTCGTATTTCTAGATTTACCGTGTGAAAATTGTCAGGCATTTCAAGCGCATGCACAATATTAGTGGCAATGTCTTCGGGCATTAACATGTAATCATGGGGTTTAATATTTGGGCTGTTTCTAAAAAAGTCGGTTTTAACAGAACCTGGATAAATGCAGGTTACTTTGATGTTAAAATCACGTACTTCCCTAAACAATGATTCGCTTAATCCTTTCACAGCCCATTTACTTGCGCAATAAGCTGCAACTTGCGGCATACCTTCTAGTGCAGCAGTTGAAGCGATATTGATGATGTGGCCTTTTTCTTGGGCTTTCATCAATGGTAATACCTCACGGCAACAATAAATGGTTCCGTTTACGTTGGTTTCCATCATCTCGGTAATCTCTGTTTGCGGCATTTCTTCAAGCATTCCAAAATAACCAAGTCCGGCATTGTTTACCAAAATATCAATTGCAGCTGTGGTTGATTTGATTTGGGCAAATGCTTGGTGTACTTCGTTTGGGTTTCGTACATCACAAGGTACAAATATGAAGTTTGGATGCACAATATGGTTATGACGCCCCAAGCCATAAACAATTGCACCTTTTTGGAGCAATGCACTTGCAGTAGCGTATCCAATTCCTTTGCTTACTCCAGTGATTACAGCAATCGATTTTAGCAGTTTCATAAATCAAACATAACATAAAAAAACCACCTCCTGCAAACTGCCGAAGGTGGTAAAAATTAAAAACAAGAGATTTATTTAATCTCAAATGTATTCATAAACGCAGTGGTGAAGTTTCCTTTCTTAAAATCTTCGTTCTGCATTAATTGCTGATGCAACGGTATGGTTGTTTTAATGCCAGGCCCTTCAATAATAAACTCACCCAAAGCTCTCTCCATTTTGATAATAGCTTCTTCACGAGTTTGCGCAAATACAATCAATTTTGCAATCATCGAATCGTAATTGGAAGGAATGGTATAACCTGCGTAAATATGAGTGTCTACGCGAACACCGTGTCCTCCTGGTTTGTGAAGGTATTCAATTTTGCCAGGTGTTGGCCTAAAGTTGTTCTGAGGATCTTCCGCATTAATACGGCATTCAATTGCATGGCGGAAAGGGAAATAATTTTTACCACTAATTGGTACACCTGCAGCAATTAATATTTGTTCTTTAACCAAGTCGTAATTAATTACCTCTTCAGTTACTGGATGTTCTACTTGAATGCGTGTATTCATTTCCATAAAGTAGAAGTTGCGGTGTTTGTCTACCAAAAATTCAATGGTTCCTAAACCTTCATAATTAATAGCTTTGGCTCCTTTAACAGCAGCTTCTCCCATTTTTTCGCGCAGTTCTGGAGTAATAAATGGAGAAGGAGCTTCTTCAATTAATTTTTGATGCCTACGTTGAATAGAGCAGTCTCGCTCACTCAAATGGCATACGTTTCCATATTGGTCGCCTGCTAATTGTATCTCGATATGGCGTGGCTCCTCTACATATTTTTCCATGTAAATGCCATCGTTCCCAAATGCGGCTGCCGACTCTTGTTTGGCGCTATCCCAATGGCGTTCAAATTCTTCGTCATTCCAAATAATACGCATCCCGCGCCCACCACCACCTGCGGTAGCTTTGATAATTACTGGGTAGCCAATTGTTTTGGCAAGTTCACGTCCTTGTTCAGCACTTTCCAACAATCCATCAGAACCTGGAATAACCGGAACGCCAGCTTTTTTCATTGTATCTTTTGCACTGGCTTTATCACCCATTGCATTAATCATCTCAGGTGATGCGCCAATAAATTTGATTCCATGATCACGGCAAATTCCAGAGAATTTGGCGTTTTCTGATAAAAAGCCATATCCAGGATGAATTGCATCTGCATTGGTAATTTCAGCAGCTGCAATAATATTTGCCATGTTTAAGTACGATTGAGGCGAAGGCGCAGGACCGATGCATACAGCTTCATCTGCAAAACGCACATGCAAACTATCTTTATCAGCAGTAGAGTATACGGCTACAGTTTTAATGCCCATTTCGCGAGCAGTACGGATAACACGCAAGGCGATTTCACCTCTGTTGGCAATTAGTATTTTTTTAAACATTGGTTTCTTAATTTGATGATTTGAGAATTGGTTAATTTGATAATGGAGTAGATGATCATGCGCATTGAAAAGGCATCATCAAATAATCAAATTAGCACACTGTCAAATTACATAGGCTCTACCAAAAACAAAGGTTGGTCATACTCAACAGGAGAAGCATTTTCAACCAAAATTTTCACGATTTTACCAGAAACTTCAGATTCAATCTCGTTGAATAACTTCATTGCTTCTACGATACAAAGCACCGAACCAGGTTTAATTTCATCGCCAATATTTACAAATGCAGGTTTATCGGGCGAAGAAGATTTATAAAAAGTACCAATCATTGGCGACTTAATGGTAATCAGGTTGCTAGAAGTTGAAGGTGCAGCAGGAGCAACTGGTGCAGCAGGGGCAGCCGGTGCGGCAGGAATGGTTACCTGAACAGGTGCTGCTTGTACTGCAGGGGCTTGCACGATAGTGGTTTTTTCTTCCACTTTTTTAATGGCAATTTTAAAATCGCCTTTTTCCACTTCCACTTCCGAAACCTCCGCTTCTGATACCAATTTAATCAGTTCTTTAATCTCTTTTAATTCCATAATCTTGAGAGTCGTTTAATAAATCAAATGTAGAGTTTTTTTAAAATTCTCATTGTTTTCACGCAAATTTTAATGCGTTTATAAGCAATTGAGGTAAAAAAGCTAAAACTTTAGCTATTGTAAGCCCATTTTAGGTAAATGGCGCCCCAAGTAAACCCGCCCCCAAAAGCAGACAAAATAATATTGTCGCCTTTTTTAAGTTGCTTTTCCCACTCCCATAAGCAGAGTGGCAATGTGCCATTGGTCGTATTGCCAAAATGGTCAATATTAATCATTACTTTCTCGCGCGGAAGTCCCATGCGCTCAGCCGTAGCATCTATGATACGCAGGTTGGCTTGGTGTGGAACCAACCAAGCTACATCATCAGCTGTTAAACTGTTGCGTTCCATGATTTGTGCCGAAACATCGGCCATGCCGCTTACAGCGTATTTAAATACTGTTTTGCCATCTTGGTACACGTAATGTTCGCGTGCATCAACAGTGGCACGTGTTGGTGGTTTAAGTGATCCACCCGCTTTTTGGTGTAAGAAATGACGGCCATGCCCGTCCACTTTTAAAATACTGTCTATTACTCCTAATCCTTCTTCGTTGGGTTCAAGTAATACACAACCTAGGCCATCGCCAAAAATAATACAAGTATTGCGGTCTGTATAATCAATGATAGACGACATTTTATCACCACCCACTACTACTACTTTTTGGTAACGTCCGCTTTCAACAAATTTTGCCCCTGTTTCAAGCGCAAACAAAAAGCCCGAACAAGCAGCAGCCAAGTCATATCCAAACGCATTTTTAGCACCAATTTTATCTGCTAAAATACATGCACTCGATGGGAAAATAAGGTCTGGAGTAACTGTTGCAAAAATAATTAGGTCAATTTCTTCGGCTGTGATACCGCGTTTTTGCAACAAGCCATTTACTGCCGGAACCGCCATATCTGAAGTAGCCAAATTAGGGTCTTTTAAAATATGGCGCTCCCGAATACCGGTTCTTGTTAGAATCCATTCATCGGTGGTATCCACCATTTTTTCCAAGTCTTTGTTGGTTAACAAATCTTCAGGAACATACCCATTTACGCAGGTAATTGCGGCAGTAATTTTATTCATTATTGAGTAGGTGGAACTAGGTTTTTAAAGGCTTCACGTATCACGCTGCATAGGTTTGAGTTAACCACATCGCGTGCCGAAAAAATCATGTTTTTAAAAGCTTTTGCATTTGAAATTCCATGGCCAATTATTACAGGGGCATTTACACCTAAAATAGGAGTTCCTCCATAATTCTCGTAGTTCATGCTTTCAAAATAATCATCGTTGATACCCCGTTTTTTCAGAACATAATACACCGACTCAAAAGCTTTAAGTACAATGTTTCCAACAAAACCTTCACAAACGTAAACATCTGCTTTATCGGCTATAAAATCACGTCCTTCAACATTGCCAACAAAGTTAAATACATCAGTCTCTTCCATAATATGGTGAGCCGAAATGGTAACTAAGTTGCCTTTTTCCTTCTCTTCGCCAATGCTTACCAATCCAACGCGTGGGTTTTCAATACCCATTACATGTTTGGTCATTAAGTGACCCAAAATGCCAAATTGGTACAATACATCGGGTTTGCAGTCGGCATTGGCACCAGCATCAAGTAACAATCCAAACTTGCCGTTTGGCTTGGGTACAATTGCTGTGACACAAGGGCGGATAACGCCTTCTATTGGTTTTACTGAAAACATGGCTCCAACCAACATTGCACCAGTATTTCCTGCGCTCACAAACGCATCAATTTGTTTTTGTGCAAGCATGCCAAAACCAATTGAAATACTTGAATTACGTTTTTGTTGAATTGCTTTGGTCGGATGCTCGCTCATGCCGATAACCTCTGTGGTATGCACAAAGTCAAAATCAGCTTCCGTAAGCCCATTCTCAATCACTTGAGCCAAAGCAGCCTCTTTATCGCCTATAAGCACAATGCGCTCGCCTTGGTTTAGTTGTTTGAACGCTTGAACAGCGCCTGCAATAGCTTCCTTGGGGGCATAATCGCCACCCATTACATCAAATCCAATCTTCATGTATTAATTGTTTGTTGCGAAACAATTATACATCTTTTTTCATTTCAGGAAAAACATGTTTCCCTTTGTAAAAGCCATCAGCAGTTACACGGTGACGCAAATGCGTTTCACCAGAAGTAACATCAACAGTTAAAGTTGGAGTTGCTCCTTTGTAGTGGGTTCTTCTTTTATCTCTGCGGGCGTTGGAGATTTTTCGTTTAGGATTTGGCATAGTCGTATAATTTACGCGTTGTTAATGATTGTTTTTTAAAATATCTTTCAATTTATCCCAAGCAGGGTTGGTTTCACCTTCTGGTTGTTCCAAATGGTTAAGTTGCTCCAACTTGGCTATTGCTTCTTGATTGCATGTTTTGGTGCCGCTCAAATCGCAAACTTTTCTTACTGGTATTGAAAGAATTAGGCTTTCATACAAGTATTGAGACAAGTCGAACTCAAGCAACTTATCTGTAATGTATATGATTTCATCGTCATCATAATTTTCGGTTACACTTACTTTCATAATCAATTCAAAATCATGATTAATTGGCAACGAAAATTCCTCCAAGCACACATCACATTCACAGATTACAGTTCCTGTTAAATTGAAGTTGAGTTCATACAAATTTGGGGTTTTGGTAAGCACCAAATCGGCTGTAACAGCTGACTCAGAAAGGGTGGAACCCTCTATGCTTGCTAAAAAGGAACGGTTGAGATTGAACATGTATTCATTTCTCCCCATTCGTATTTTATTAAACTCCAATATGTACTCTTTCGACCTCACAATTTCACAGAAAGCCCGCGAAGATATGCCATTGTGGTGAAAAAAATAAACTTTTGGCAAAAAAATGCGGCTATGGCTCCGTTAAGTCTCAATTCATTTGGTGGAGTTCATATCAATGCTATTGACAAAAATTGCGTTCTGGCTTTCAAAACTGTGCGGTGTTCCTTACATTTGGGAGATAATAGCCTAACAATGGAAGAAAACTCCAAATCTGGATTTAGCGAATTGGCTCGTCAAGCGTCACTTCAACCCAAAGAAGCACTGATGGAAATCAAGAAACCCCATCAAACACTGTATATCGGTGTGCCTAAAGAGTGCACCCTTCAAGAAAACCGTGTTGCTTTAACACCATCTTCAGTTAATTTATTGGTAAACAACGGCATTGAAGTTTGGATTGAAACAGGTGCAGGCAAAGAGGCAAAATTTGCCGACAAAGAATACAGCGAAGCGGGAGCAAAGATTTGTTACAGCAGGGATGAGGTGTACAAAGCAGATGCAATTGTAAAAGTAGAACCCCTGAGTGAAGAGGAAACCTTATTAATGAGGCCGAATCAACTTTTGATTTCAGCAATACAGTTGAGCAATAAGTCAGAGAGTTACATCCGCTCGTTAATGAACAAAAAAATATCTGCAATAGCGTTTGAGTACCTCAAATCGGCTGATGGTATTTACCCCGTTGTGCGGAGCATTAGCGAAATAGCAGGAACCTCGGCAATATCTGTTGCTGCCGAATATTTATGCTCTACACGGGGAGGCAAAGGCGAAATGTTGGGTGGTGTTACGGGCATTCCACCCACCGAAATTGTGATTATTGGCGCAGGTACTGTTGGTGAGTATGCAGCCAGAGCGGCTTTGGGTGTTGGGGCAACTGTAAAGGTATTTGACAATTCGCTCGAAAAATTGCGCAAGCTGCAAAACAACCTTGGCGTTAAAATATTTACCTCGTTGTTGCATCCTAAAATTTTGCAAAAGGCAATTGCCACTGCCGATGTAGCCATTGGTTGTTTGTGGAGCGAAGAAGGCCGAAGCCCAACAATAGTTACTGAAGAAATGGTTGCCAAAATGAAACCGTTGTCTGTAATTGTGGATATATGCATAGACCAAGGTGGTTGTTTTGAAACATCGGAACTTACCTCGCATCAAAATCCAACGTTTATTAAACATGATGTGATTCATTATTGTGTGCCCAATTTGGCATCGAGGGTAAGTAGAACTGCAAGTTATGCATTGAGCAATATCCTCACACCTATTTTGCTCGATATTTCAGAAGCAGGATCCATTACCAACTATATCTGGGAACACCAATATGCCCGCAGTGGTGTATACATTTACAAAGGCAACCTAACCAACAAACATATTGGCAAGCGGCTCAATATTTACCATAAAGATATTGACTTGTTGATTGCTGCGCATGCGTAGGTAAGGTTGTATTTATAGATGAGTTAGTGGCAATCTTAAATCAACAAATCCCTTTAGTGAAACATTGTATTTGGTGTAAGCAGATTGAGGAAGAAACTCAATTTCAAAAATTGGCACACACAATTCCTCAAAGTATAGGCGGACAACACATTTGTGAAAATGTTTGTGATAAATGTAACCATTTCTTTGGCCAACATTTCAATGGCGCTCCTTCTGTAGAATCAATAATTAAAGAAACATTTAATGTTTCGAGAATAAGATTAATTGACAAAAACAAAATTGGAAAAAACAAACCAATTACAAAGTTTTCGTCTCAATATTTTAATGTAGACCTCTCCAAAAACAAATTCTCATTAAAACCATCATTTCGGCTTCAAAAAGGTTTTCAAGAAAAAATTGGGCGACAAATCAAAAAGGGCCTCTATAAAATGTTTTTAGAAGAAATAGAGCGACAAAAGGGAGACGGACATAATTCTAAATATGATTTCATAAGAGAGTTCTGCAGATATGACATTGGTGATTATCCAGTCTTTTACTTTGAACGCACACATGGAATAATAATGATGGTGACAAGTTGGATCACAACACCAGAATTATTCTTAGATCCTGACCAACAATTCAAATACTTAATAAGAGAACCGTACTTTTTTGAATTTGAATTTTTGGGACACGTTTTTGGCATTGCGACATCAAGGCATTGGGATCTTGCAGTCGAAAACTATATAAAAAAAACTAGTGAAGCCAAAAGCGGTTTATTCAGAAAATGGAGAATGGTGAAATACTTTAATGATATTGATTTATCACTAAGTATTTTGGATGACTATCACAGACCCTAAGGCCGCCACTAACATCGTCCTTAATACAAGTGCCGCGCATTTAGTTGCATCAACATTTTTCTTCGAATTTTTATTTATCTTGGTTAACAGATTTTAGTTCCGCACTCGCCACCTTCGCAAAGCCGCCAAACCGTTACCACCAGTTCATTTGAATTCAAGCAAAAATATTACTTTTGCCATAATGACTATTCTATCATCTCATATTGATCAAATTAAAGACATCTGTGCATCGAATCAGGTTCGGACTCTTTTTGCATTTGGTTCTGTAACAAACGACAAATTTAGACCTGACAGTGATATTGATTTGATAGTCGATATTGCAGAATCAGACCCACTTGTATATTCAGACAAATATTTCAACCTAAAAGAACAACTAGAGAGAATATTTAACAGACATATTGACCTTTTGGAACACAAAGCCCTTAGAAACAGATTTCTAAAGGAAGAAATTGATCAAACCAAAGTTCTCATTTATGAAGCATGAAATTGCATCCTGCCTTGCTGATATTAAGCAGGCAATAGATGAAATCAACACATTTCTCCCTGAGAAAAAGAACTTCTTTGAATTTAAGCAAGACATTAAGACCAAAAGGGCAATTGAGCGGAATATTGAAATAATCGGTGAGGCTGTTAACCGCATACTTAAGGCAGATTCAAATTACCCAATTACTAATGCTCGTAGAATTGTTGATACCCGGAACAGAATTAGTCACGGTTATGATAGCGTTACAGAAGATATTATTTGGGGTATTGTAGTCAAAGAAATTCCTTCTCTTGACAAAGAGATTAGCAGTCTTTTAGACAGTTTTTAGTGATTGCACTGGCGGTAAAAACGGTCTTAACCGGAATGTCGCGTATTTAGTTGCATCAACATTTTTCCAGTTCACGCTATCATCATGATTGTGCGCACTCTATAAAGCAAACAGAATATACTAAAAGAGCTTTTTGGAACCTAAATAAGCGTTATGCTGGGAGAGGAATCAATGCATCCATGCAGCGGTTAGTGTTTATACGATACCCATTTCTATTTCTTTTTTACCTTTTGTTTGTTTAATCTAAATTCTTCTCCCCACTGTGCCATTGTTTGGATCACTGGTGATAATGTGAGTCCGAACTCAGTTAACGTATACTCAACCTTTGGAGGAATCTCAGCATATATTTTTCTGCTAATAATGCCATCTTCTTCCAATTCTCTTAGCTGCTGAGTAAGCATCGATTGCGTGATACCTGCTACACTGCGTTTCAGTTCGCCAAACCTTGCCGGAGAAGTAAAGTAAATTGCATTGATGAGAATTGGTTTCCATTTGCCCCCCAATACCTTCATGGTAGCAGTTACTGGGCAATTATTTTCATCAAAAACTGTTTTGATTTTAGTTTTAACTAATTGATTATCATTAATAGTAGTTTTTTTCATACTTACTTGTTTTATATGTCCTACTTGTTTGTAGTAATGTAACATGGATAACTTGCAGTACAAAAATAAAAAACAAACTTTAAAAAAATGGAAAAAATGTATGAAGCAGAAGTGACAACGTTAGCCGGTCGCAACGGTCACGCAAAATCATCCGATAGTTTATTGGATTTAGACATTAGGTTACCAAAAGAAATGGGTGGTTCGGGTGGCGCAACCAACCCCGAACAACTTTTTGCAGCAGCTTGGTCAGCTTGTTTTGGTACGAGTGTAACCGTTGCAGCCGGAATTGAAAAAGTTAAGATTGGTGATGTTTCGGTAACGGCTAAAATTGGTGTGTTTCACGATAACGGCAATTTTGATCTTGGCGCTCATTTGTTAGTTAAAATTAATGATGTAGACTACGCTACTGCCAAAAAACTGGTAGAAATCACCCAATCGATTTGTTCGTATTCAAAAGCAACCAAGGGAAATATTAAAACCACATACGAGGTTGTAACAACAGAATTATAAACTTTTTTCTAAACACTTTAAATTGAATAAACATGGTCACTACTTTAAATTGGTTTGAAATCCCAGCAACAGATTTCGAGAGAGCAAAAGCATTTTATGCGTCAGTTTTAGATGCACAAATTCATGACGACCCTAATAGGCAATATGCCTATTTACCTTCTGATCCAGAAAAAGGGGGATTTGGCGGTGCAATTGGTTTTGGTGAAAATTTTGTTCCTTCAACAACTGGTACAACTATTTACTTAGATGGCGGAAATGACCTTTCAGTTCCGCTAAGCAGGGTAGAAAGAGCAGGTGGAAAAATTATTTTGCCGAAAACTGCAATTGGAGCCAATGGCTTTATTGCACTTTTCATTGATACAGAAGGAAACAAGTTAGGTTTTCATTCAATGGGTTAATTGAGGTTCATCCCTTATGTTGTAAAGTAGCTGATAGAAGTACCATTATTGATATTTCTATCAGCTTTGTTTTTAGATTCATCTTTATCAGCAATTGGATATTGAGTGTGGACTAAGGGCGAACAAGAAGTTTGGAAGTGAACCATCGCAGTTTTTGCAGGTGTTCTACATTTATAAGCAGTTGCATTTTCTTCGTAATTTTACTTACCTTAGTTCTCTGATTTTCGTTCAGCATATCAAAACCTATTGGTAGTTTTGCTGATTATACTTTTAATACGAATAAATCAAACAAGAGTATGAAAAGAGCAACCCTATTCCTTATAACAATGTTCGCTTTAACAACATTGAAATCACAAGTTGCGTATGATCAAATCGACTTATTCGATATGAACAGGAAAGGTTGGGCACAAGTAAAATTGAACGGAAAGTTTGGGTTCATCGATAGTAACGGCATTGAAATCGTACAACCTATTTATGACAATATTTACCTATTCGACATGGATAAGCAAGGTTGGGCGAAAGTTAAGTTGAACGGAAAGTTTGGGTTCATCGATAGTAACGGCATTGAAACCGTACAACCTATTTATGACAATATTTACCTATTCGACATGGATAAGCAAGGTTGGGCGAAAGTTAAGTTGAACGGAAAGTTCGGGGTCATTAATAGTAACGGCATTGAAATCGTACAACCTGTTTATGACGATATTGACCTATTCGACATGGATAAGCAAGGTTGGGCAAAAGTTAAATTAAACGGAAAGTTCGGGTTCATTAATTCTAACGGCATCGAAATCGTACATCCTATTTACGATGCTATTGAACGATTCGATATGGATAAGCAAGGTTGGGCTGCTGTTAGAATTGGTAAACAAGTTAGCTATATAGACACGAATGGTGTGTTGGTGTTAACTGATAAAAACTAACACGAAGAAATAAAACGCCAACAGCACACATAAAATCGGCAATCATTTTCGCGTCTCATCTTTATTCACACACCTTGCTTCATTGCTTTCCCTTCTTTTAGGTTATATTTGGTTTTCCATCTTACGGCAACCACACCTATGTACGGTAAACTTATACCATTGTTTTTATTTACACTTGCTTGTTTTGCCTCCCAAGCTCAAACCATTAAAGATGATTTTGAAGGAAACGGCAATATCAGCAATTGGGTAGGTGATGATTGTTTGGTAAAAACTGATTTGCTAAATCCATTTAAAACTGAAACCAACAACTCAAATACTGTGCTCGAGTACCAAGATAAGGGAGGTTTGTATGCCAATATTCGATTCGATTTATCCCAAAATTTGAATTTAACTTTTGAAAGTGTTTTTACGTTTAAGATTTATGTTCCCTCAAGCGGTATCACGGGTAATCAGCCTAACCAAGTATCACTCAAATTGCAAGATGGTAAATTGCCGCAACCTTGGTCTACGCAATCAGAAATTATTAAACCCATCTTATTGGATCAATGGCAAACCATCACCATTGATTTTGCAAAAGATTCTTATATCAATCTTGATGCTGGATCGTTGCCTCCGGTGCAAAGAAAAGATTTTAACAGGGTGCTTATTCAAGTAAACGGTGAAAACAATGCCGCCAATGTTGTTGCGTATATTGACGATTTTGAGCAAAAGAGGGCTATTGTCGCTCCTTCCATTTATACCGAATTGGTTTGGTCTGATGAGTTTACAACAGATGGTCCAGTTAGTCCCACGCACTGGTTTCACCAAACCCAATTGCCTATTGGCGGCAGTTGGTACAATGGCGAAATACAACACTACACCAATCGAATAGCTAATTCAAGTGTTGAAAATGGGGTTTTAAAATTGATTGCCCAAAAGGAATTGTTTACTGATCAAGGTTACACCAAACAATATACCTCTGCACGATTAAACTCCAAGTTTGCTTTTGCATATGGAAGGGTAGAGTTTAGAGCGAAACTACCAACAGGCATTGGAACATGGCCTGCCGTATGGATGTTGGGTAAAAACATAGATGAAGATGGAGCTTATTGGGATAATTTAGGTTTTGGGAATACACCTTGGCCTGCTTGTGGTGAAATTGATATTATGGAGCATTGGGGACACAATCAAAATTATGTAACCAGCGCCATTCACACACCTTCAAGTTTTGGTAATACGGTAAATGTAGGTGGACAAACAATTTCAACTGCATCCACCGCTTTTCATGTGTATGCTGTTGAGTGGTCGCCAAGCCAAATCGTATTTAGTGTCGATTCAACAATTCACTATACGTATAACCCTTCTCAAAAAAGTGCATCAACTTGGCCTTTTGATGCAGCACATTATTTGATTATCAATATCGCTATACAACCAAGTATTGCTGCTTCATTTACACAAAGTGCTTTGGAAATAGATTATATAAGGGTTTACCAAGAACGCAGCACAGGTATCAACACTCCATTGGCATTTAACCAACATACAATTTATCCCAATCCGGTAACCAACTATTTGACAGTTCCCATTGAAAATCCTGTAGACAACCGTTTGTTCATTCAAGTTTATGGTGTAGATGGTAAGCTTGCCATGTCGAATGTTTATTTGGTAAATAACCAAAGCGTGTACATCAATGATTTGGATGTACTTAAACCAGGAGTTTATGTATTAATGTATACTTTAGGAGATAAGCACTATAACCACCGATTTGTTAAACAACAATAGTCGCTTGCAATTTTCAAAGGCTAGAATGATTGTTGGACCAGTATCAATAATTGTATTTAACGGAATTAAAACAAGCACTAACCAGCGCTAATAGGTATCTGATTCGTTTGGTGATTTTTGTTTGTGATACAAGTCGATAGCTGTAATCATGGCAAAAAAGCCCCAGAATAAAATCGCAATTTTATCTGTTTCGCTGTAGTTGTTCATTACCCCATGTACGAAATACGTAAGCATGCCCAGTAAAATCCCAAGCGATGTATATTTTACTTTAGGATCTTGGGCAGTATAATACAGCCTAAATGCGGTTGATAAACCTGTGTATACCAACAACAACATTAATAAGGCGCCTATCAAACCGGTTTCGCATAATGGCTGCAAGTATTCGCTGTGGGCATTTCCACCATCTCCATAATCGGTACTAATGATGGTGCGGTTGCGGCTCAATTGGAAAGGACCGTAAACAAATGAGTAGGTTCCAGGACCAAAACCTACAAACGGCCGTTCCACAAACATATCAATGGCACAACTCCACCTGTTTAAACGCTCCATATTGGATGCATCTGTTTTAATATTGGAAGCAGACCTAAAATGTTCAAAATAATCTTTTGATGAATCTTGGTTGTTTTTCGACAGCACATACAACAGTTCATCTTGAAACGTAAAGACCAAACCTGCCAACGTAAACACCAACACTAAAATGGTATTAAACCTAATTTTGAGTAGGATGGGCACCATGGCAGCAATAGCCAAAATAATGCTTAACCAAGCTGCACGTGTGTATGAAAAGAAAAGCGCGATACAATAAATAACTAAGATTGCTGCAATGGCAATGTATAAGGGCGTGTTGTGTTTGAAAACTGCAGGTAAGAATACATAACAACACAGTATTGGCAGCACAAATGCAATGGCAGCGGCATAAACCCCATGCGAAACATAAAAAGGCATGGTTATCGTGTACGAGTATTTCTGGCTAAAGTGATAGGCGCTGTGTTCTTTTAGTACATAACCAATAACCAGTAACAACGCCAGTGTATAAAGCCCGATATACAAATGGATATTGGTAAACTTTTTAAACAATGGAATGCCCAAAAAATAAAAGGCAACAACAAACCAAAGTTTAGATACGAGAAACTTGACTGATGCGAGCGGCACCTCGCTTGTTAGTGTGGTAATGAATGTCCAAACCAATTGTAATAAAATTACAACGGTTATCGGGTGTTTAAAAATGCTCCGATCGTATTGCCCATCTATTAAGAACTTAAACAATGCAAGCGGTAAGATAAGCATGAGCAAGGGTTCAGCAGGTAAGCTGATTCCCAAGCCAAACCCTATATTATCAAAATTAATGGAAAGCGGTACTAAAAAACAGAGAAGCAACAACACAAGGTCGAGTTTGAAAAATACAAGTAAGCCAAATAAAAACACCAATGGCAGTGCAGGCATCCATAACCAGTCGGCCCAAACTGCAATGCTTTGCACTGCAATAAAAGCAGCACATATTCCGTAAAACCATTTGTGTTGCGTGAGTTGGTTCACGTTATTCCGACTTGAAGTTGCTGTATTTTTCGAGAATAACAATGGTGATGCATGCAGTTAAAAATGCACCAATAGCGGCTAAAACAACAATAATAGAGCGAATCGGGAAAGCTTTGGTTTGCGGAACATATGCTTGTGAGATAACAAAAATATTGCTCATTTTGCGAGCAACATCTACTTTGGCTTGCTCAAAGCGTGTGCTTAAATCGGCAAGGTTTTCAGCTTCATATTTCAACAACTCTTCAAGCATAATATATTCGCCATTATACTCGCCAAGGGCTTTTCTTTCTTGGTTTGTAAATGAGTTTTGTTGGCCTTTACCAACAACTTCTGATAAGCCTTTTGATTGTTCAACAGAATTGTAAACTCCTTTGGAAGCAATCTCTCTTAGCAAGGTTTTAATCGAATCCATTCGGTTCAGTTTGTCGTTGTAAGCTTTTTCAACAATTTGGTAAGCTTGCACAGCTACTTTACGTTGCACTTCAGTACGAATGGTATCAACCATGCCCATGATGGCGTTTGCCAAATCAGCTGCCATTTGCGGATTTTCGTCCAATACGGTTATTTCGATAGCGTTGTAATTGGTTCGGCTAATGGTGGTGTTTTTCGAAAACTTTTTATACACAATATCCATTTGTTGTGGATTGCTCGCAGGTACTTTGTAATGATCGGCTAAGTTGTAGCGGTTAATAATTCGTCCTGCTAATTCGCCTGAGTTCAGTATTTGTAGGTATTGTTCTGCAATTTCTTCATCACCAAATTCCAGCAAATCACGTCCGCGGTCCTTGGTATTGTAAAACAAATAAGCCGATACTGTATTTACAGTGGTTGGGTAAAAAATGCATCCCGACTTATACTTTGGGGTAATAAACATGGGTCCTGACCCAATATATGCAACCACAGCAGCACTAATGGTAATAATGGCCAATTGTTTTTTCCATTTGAGGATAAAGGCCAATACTGCAATAAATTCAAAATTATACGTGTTTTTAGATTCCATATGGTTGATTAAGTTCTAACTATCGAAACGCAATATTAAGTATTATGATACGGATTTGTGTGCTACAGCAATCATATTGGGTGTGAACACCATCCCTTTGGTTGTGCGGGCAGTTGCAAAAAGTTTCCATTTTTGAGCCAACTCCAACAACCACCAACTTGTTTGCTGAAACAGTCTTTTAATAGGGTGAAGAGATTGGGTGAATGCTTTTTGGATATGGATATTTTGAAAACCACATGTAACTAAAAGTTGATGCGCTGAGGAAGCATTCAAAATCAATTCATGTGTAAAATCCCCAAATAAGTATACCGAACTCATTGGTGAATCGGCATTTGGGGTGCGAAGAATTAATTTACCGCCAGGTTTTAACGCATTGAGCACATGATGCAAAAGAGAAACTGCCTCATCTTTGGTAAAATGCTCAAGCACGTCTAATGCAGTTATAGTGTCAAAATGGTTGGGGTATTTTTGTAAATAGGTAAATGCATCTTCTTGTACTACTTCGGTAATGCCTAGTTGGTGGGCAATATCAACTTGTTCGGCACTTGTATCAATGCCAATTGTATTTGTATATCCCGCTTGTTTTGCTGCACTTAGAAATGAACCAAACCCACAGCCAATATCTAAAATTGTAGCTTGTTTGTTGTTGCTTAATAGCGGCACAATTTCCAAGGCAAAAACGGTTACTTCAATTGTTAGTTTGGATTGACTGGTGATACCTTGAAAGCGGCCAACTTGTTTGGTGTAATATTCTTTGTAAAAAAGTGAACGGTATGCCTGACTCATTTGGTAAAGTTGCTCAGCGAAATTTGATGCCCAAAATGGGTAAATTTTTTTGAATTTGCGCTATTGATACCAATTTTAACATCAATACGGATGCAAATGTTCCAAAACCAAATACAAACAATGCTTGCAGTAAGCTGATGTCAAATACCCATAAAACAAGTGCTAATCCAAACAAAATGAATAAAAGTGTGAGCAAGCGCAACCAATACATTTTGGGAATTGCATTGGTTAACAAACGATTTCCATTGAAGATGTAAACAGTGGCTACCACACAGCCGGTTACAACATTGATAATGGCACAGGCCAATGCGCCATTTGCCGGAATAAAATACCAATTGGCAATACCATTGCCTAAAGCGGCAATTGTTGCAGTTTGAATTAACAAACGTAAATAACCTTTGGCGGTAAGCAACGTGCCAAATATGCTGATGGTTGCCATTGGCAATATTGACCATAAAATCCACCTAAAAACTTCAATACTGTAAGGCGATTGATATGTGTAAAGCAATTCCATAACCTGGGGCGCGTATACAACCGCAAATACAACACCTGCTACACACGGTATCCAAAGCACAACCGCTGCCAGTTTAATTAACTCGGTAAGCGCAGCCGATTTGCGGCTAATAGACGCAAACATGGGTAATAGCAATGTGCTCACCATTACGGCAAACATATTGGCAGCCTCCACTAAACGAGTGCCTTGGGCATAAATACCGTTTTCGTAATTGGCATTGGCAATTCGCCTTTGTGTACAGCACCATGAGTAAAGCCAATAATGCATAAGGAAAGGCGGCTTTGAGCATCGAGCTGATATGTGCAAACGAAAGCTTCAGGCCAATGCTTTGAACATAGGGCAATGTGGCCAATGTACTCACCAACATTGCAGTTGCATAACCAACGGTTTGAATCCAAACAAAAGTTTGAATACTCATTGGTGTGAGTGTATACCATAACAATAGGATGCCTGCAATGCTCATTGTTAGCCTGTCAACTGATGATATCCAAGCCTCTTTGCGGTATTGTTGCAAGCCCGTTAAAGTGCTCCGCATAAATGTGCTTACGTAAGCCAGTATTTGGTTTGCCGCCATCCAAGCAAGTAAAACCAAAGCATCGGAGCCAAAACCATACAACCACCCAATAGCGAGAGTCGCGGTAAAATAAACCAGAGCAAAGCCACCTTTAATCAATAACAACGAGCCAAACTGGGTTTGCAGCCTTTTAGGGTTTTTGGCCAATGATGTGGCATTGTAATTATTGATACCTAAATCGAGGAGTGTGCTTAGCAGTAATGAAAGGGTGAATAACGTAACATACTTGCCATACTGATCGGGGCCCAATTGATTTTGTACAGTGCGGTCTATTCCAAATATCCAGAATGGTTTAACCACCAAATTGGTGAGCAACGTAATGAGTAAATTGGATAAAAATTTTTTTTGCATGGCAAATCGGGCGAAAAGTTAAACAATCTCAACAACTTTGTATCATTGTAAGGTGAATCGGTTTAAGTTGTTTCCGTTTAATTGGCAAGAAAAGTTGC
This sequence comes from Bacteroidia bacterium, assembly GCA_025454875.1. Taxonomy (GTDB): domain Bacteria; phylum Bacteroidota; class Bacteroidia; order UKL13-3; family UKL13-3; genus UKL13-3. The sequence goes on from JALONP010000025.1 coordinate 55,577, forward strand.
GGTACGCGATATCCATGTTGCTTAGTAAGTGGATTAACCGCAATGGGCATTTACACCCATTTAACCCAAACCAAATATTGGTTATTCGGGAAGATGAGATTGGAGATATGTGTTACAGTATGCATGTTTTTGAGATGCTTACCAGCCAATATCCGCATGCGCAGGTAACGGTATTATGCAAACCATTTGTGCAATCGTTATTAATGGGCAATCCGCATATTCATACACTTACCTCTTCATATACTGAGCTTAAACCGTCTTATGATGTTATTGTTGATTTACGCGGAAGTTGGAGGAGTTTGCTTTTTGCTTTCAAGCACAAACCCTCAGTGCGACTTGATCGGGCAACGGTTCGGTTTCGAAATAAACAAATGGGTCAGCATCCGCATGAAGTTGTTACGAACACACAAATTGTAACACCTATTTTACAAGAATCATTGATAGGAATTGAACCCAAATTGTTTCCGTTGGAACAGCATTTAAAAAAAGCAAAGGCGTTTGTTGAGGCTAATCAATTAGGGTCGTTTGCCATTTTTCATACTGGAGCCCGCAAACAACTTCGCAAGTGGAACGGATTTGCTTCATTAGCTAGCATTTTAAAAGAACGGTATCAACTTGATATTGTATTTACAGGTGATGCTAGTGAAGTAGTTGAAATTAATAACTGGCAACAGCAAATACCATTTAAAACATACACTATTGCTGGCAATTTTGACTTACTTGAACTAGCTGCACTTTGCAAATTGGCCACCATCTATATCGGCAACGAAAGTGGTCCATTGCATATTGCTGCAATAAGCGGATTACCAACCGTAGGGTTATTTGGCCCAGGAGAACCTATCGTGTTTTATCCTTGGGGTAAAAATAGCAGAGTTGTGCATCACGTGCTCACCTGCAATCCATGTAATCAAGTTAACTGTGTTCAAACTATTCCATGCATTCAACTGATTTCGGTTGCTGAAGTAGTGCATGAAGTTCAACAACTCTTAGCATAAGCAAATGGGATTAAAACGTTATTTTTCTAAAGGACTCATTGAGGCAGGATGCGATGAAGCGGGTAGGGGATGTTTGGCAGGGCCTGTTTTTGCGGCAGCTGTTATTTTGGATCCAAACAATCCAATTGTTGGGTTAGATGATTCGAAAAAATTAAGTGACAAACAACGTGAAAAGTTACGTTCCGAAATTGAACAAAAGGCGCTTAGCTATGGGGTAGCAATGCTCACAAACCGAGAGATAGACCAACACAATATTTTACGCGCGTCTTTTTTAGCGATGCATAAAGCAATATCGCAGTTGAGCGGTGAACCCGAGTTATTGCTTATAGATGGCAATCGATTTATTCCCTATAAAAAAATCAAACATGAGTGTATTGTCAAAGGAGATGCTAAATACCAGAGCATAGCAGCTGCTAGTATTTTAGCTAAAACCCACCGTGATGCATTTATGCAAAACATCCATGAAAAACACCCAGAGTACCTTTGGAACCAAAACATGGGTTACCCAACCGCAGCCCATCGCGAAGCAATCCGTAACTATGGGATTACACCTTATCACCGGTTATCGTTTACATTAATTCCTGACCAACTAACCTTACCATTATGATCTTTACTTTTCACAATACGATTGAGTTATTAGGCATTATTGCTTTTGGGTTATCAGGTGCGTTATCTGCCATGCAAAAGCGACTTGATGTTTTTGGTGTGCTGGTAATCACTTTTGTTACGGCAATTGGAGGTGGTACCTTACGCGATTTGCTAATTGGCAGCTTACCTGTAGCGTGGATACTTGATTTGCGTGCTATTATTATTTTATTGGGAACATACCTGGTTGCCTTGGTTTTTAGTAGTTATATTAGGCTTTACTCAAGGGTATTGTTTTGGCTTGATACTGCTGGTCTTGCCTTGTTTTGTGTGGTAGCCATTGATAAGGGTATTGCCTTTCAATTACACCCTATGGTATGTGTTGCGTTAGGTACCATCACAGGATGTTTTGGTGGGATTATCCGTGATGTTATTTTAAATGAGATACCATATGTGTTCAGAAAAGATGTGTATGCATCTGCATGTATTGCTGGAGGAATCGTTTACTTTATCTTGCTTGCTTATATCAATGATACCAATTTGGTAAGTATCTTATCGGGTTGTGTGATTGCCGTTATCCGAATAGGAGCTAAATATTTGGGTTGGCAAATGCCTGATGTATATAGCCGAAAGGGTTTATGAAAGCAACACTTCGGTCGCTCCCCCTCCATACACCAAGGGGTCGGCATCGGCAAAACGTTTAACCCAATCTTTGTTTTTGCTTAACCAGTTTTTAATTTTATTTTTCAAATAGTGATTGCCTACCCCATGTATGAAAGTGATTTTTTGCATTCTGTGAACATGCGCCATTTCAACACTGTTCGCAAATACCTTCATTTGCAAATCAACCATCTCTGAAGGCGACATGACTCCTGCATTGGATGTGAGCTTGTCTATGTGCAAATCTACAACCTGCTTGGGTTTTTGATTAGGTATCCAAGAAGGAGTAATTGGGCTTACCTGCTGTGGTTGTTTTTGAAAAAGTTTGGCTATGTCTTCTGGTTTTAGCCCTTCATCTAACCTGAACGTATACGCTTGTTTTCCTAAAAAATAGCATTGTTTAAACGATGCATGAAACTCTTTGGCCGAAAACTGAATGGTTTTGAGCAAGGGTTGTTTAAACTCCGAATGGCTTTGGTGGATGTAGGTAATTTGGAAAGTCATTTTGGGCCATTTACCAAAATCCTCAAGTGAAAATTGCCCTAAGGAAACATGTGTTTCTTGCTCGATAAATCCAGTTTGAACAAGCGAGTACGTATGCTGTTGCCAATGGTAATAAGCAAACCCAACTAGGTCCGTTTCTGAGTTGTGCAACAACAATTCAAGTTTGGTTTCAGATAAGCGTTCAAATGCAATATGAATGCCTGAATATACCTGCACAAAATTCGTTTTTTTGGTAACAGCTATTGTTTTGGCTACTGGCGGTGCTAGCTCAATATCAATTTTGACTAACTCATTTGCAGCAACAGGTATTTCAAAGTCCGACTCAATGGTAACACCAATAACATTACCATTAATGCTTGTAACAATTCCTTCTAATGATTCATTTACAAACCGTACTTTTTCTCCTCGTTTAAACATGGTTATTGATTTGCTAGTGATACAATTTCTTTCAGTTTTTGAGCCAACAAGATTAGGTATTTACTATTGATGTCTTCTAATTTATTTTCACCACCTGCCTCAATTGAAAGTGTTTCGGCCCTGATCAGCATTCCTGAGTGATCAAATAAATTGTAGTGAATGGTATAGGTGCGTTTATACTCTTGCTTAAGCCATTCAATGGTATTTTTGTTGCTTGTGTTTACTTCAAACTGTGTGATGAACAAGATATAATCTTCTTGGTACTTTTTATGTAAATAAGGGAACAACTCTTTGTCGCCAATAGCACCCAACATTACAGCAGAGTCACTTGTCCAGAAAGTTTGGTTTTTAGAATTCCGCTTCCATTTTTCAGTTAAGTTTTTAAACGATACACTTAATGAATTTCCTTTGTTGGTAAGGTATTCGTCTTGTGCTTTTTTACTATACACTTGGTACCTGGTGGCAGCGTATATTCTATTCAAATCAGCTTCGCCATTTAAAGTATTGCTGCGCATGAGGCTTATCGCATCAAAAGAGCCGAGCAGTTGGTGGTACACATTTGCTTCTAGGTTGGTGCGGAGTTGGTTGCGTACTTGCGGCACTTCGCGTTTGCTAAACTTTGCCATGTCTTCATCAGCATCGCTAAAATGCATCATGGGTTGGTAAGGAACAATGAGCACACGAACTGCTTTTTTCGTGGTGTCTTGTTGAGCAAGGCATATGGTTGAAAGTGATAGTGCCAACAAAGTTGCAATGAGTTTCATTTGGTGCGTAATTGGTTGGCGAAATTTACGCAAGTATAGCCTATACGTAATCCACAAGGATTTTAGCTTGTGGATAAGGGCTGTTTTTACTTAAACAACCCAATGATATCATTCCCGAAAATGAGCACCATTAAACTGAGCAGGATAACCATTCCAACCGTTTGAATGCGTTCCATGGCTTTTACGCTTAATGGTTTTCCGGTTATCATTTCGAGTAAGAGCAATACAACATGGCCGCCATCAAGGGCCGGAATAGGTAAGATATTCATAAAGGCTAATCCTAATGAAATGAGTGCTGTGAATAGCCAAAACCGGCTCCAAATCCATTCGCCACCATAGAATTTAGCAATTCCGATTGGGCCTTGAACGGCTTTATTTGCAGGTACATCACCACTAAATATTTTGCCCCAACCTTTCACCTGAAGCGAAATCGTTTCAACAGCTCTGCGCATGCCGATTGGGAACGATTGGAAAAAGCCATACTGAATGGAGTCGTAGGTAAATTCCATTGCTGTCGGCATAAATCCAACCTTGCCCTCTCCGTCTACTTCCATTGGAAGTTGCACCGTGTCGTTATCACGCAATAAAGTGAACGTTGCTGTGGTTCCTTTTTGTGCTCTTAGCAATGATTGAAACTCATCAAAAAATTGAAAAGGTTCTTTGTTTACTGCAATAATTTGATCTCCTTTTTTAAGGCCTGCTTTTTCAGCATTGTAATTTGGTGTTACATCACCCACGGTAAATGTCATGCGGGGCATGAAAAAATCTGCTTTGCCTTCTTCCGAAAACCTGCCTACAAAATCAGCAGGTAGTTGGATGGATACTTTTTGGCCACTGCGTAAAACTTCGAAAACGGTTTGGTTTCCGAGAATATCATTGCTACTTAGTGCGTTTTCAAAATGTACAATGGGTTTACCATTTACCGACACCAACTGATCGCCTTTTTGAAATCCAATTTCTTGTGCATATGAGGAAGGAACAATACCATACTTTAATGAATCGTTGCGTGTATAACGCTCTCCGTATGCATACGAAATCATTGCAAAAATAACGATTCCCGTTACCACGTTCATCACCACGCCACCTACCATTACAATTAACCGTTGCCAAGCAGGCTTGCTTCTAAACTCCCATGGTTCGGCAGGTTTCGCCATTTGCTCGGTATCCATGCTTTCATCAATCATACCGGCAATTTTTACATAACCTCCAAGTGGCAACCAACCGATTCCATATTCAGTGTCGCCCATTTTAAAGCTGAACAGTTTTTTACCCCAAGCATCAAAAAACAAGTAAAACTTTTCGACCTTGATACCAAAGGCTCGAGCTGCCCAAAAATGTCCAAGTTCATGAATAATTACCAGTATCGAAATGCCCGTTATAAGCTGGGCTGCCATTATAAGTCCTTGCATGTTTATGTTGTAATTGTATTTGCTTATAATTAAAAGCGGATGCGAAAATAGCACAATCCACTACACCTTATGCACTTCAATTAAAATATTATGGTAAAATTGATTTGCCAACAAATGAAGTTGCTGTTTCGCGGGTAACCTTGTCTGTTTCAATATAATCGTTAAGGGTAGGGTTTTGGATAAATGGCACCGTTTGCATGCATTTTTCATTGAGTTCAGCAATTTCTAAAAAGCCGATTTTATCTTGTAGAAAGGCATCAACTGCAATTTCGTTGGCCGCGTTTAAAATACACGCCATATTGCCACCTTTATTCATTGCCTGGTAGGCCAGGGCCAAGTTTCTAAAGGTGTCAGTATCGGGTAGTTCAAATGTAAATGTGTTTATTTTACTAAAGTCCATTCGTTTAAAGTCGGTTGCAATTCGTTCTGGAAAAAAGAATGCGTAATGAATGGGGAGTTTCATATCGGGTAGTCCTAACTGCGCTTTAATGCTACCATCGGTAAATTGAACCATGCTGTGAATAATGCTTTGTGGGTGAACAATGGCTTCTATTTGAAAGCCTTTTACACCAAACAGCCACTTGGCTTCAATCACTTCAAGTCCTTTGTTCATAAGCGTTGCCGAGTCGATAGTGATTTTGGCTCCCATGCTCCAATTGGGGTGTTTGAGTGCTTGCGCCTTTGTTACATTTGCCAACTCTTCACGCTTTTTACCCCTAAATGGGCCTCCACTTGCAGTAAGCAATATTTTTTCAATTGCGTTCAGGTCTTCGCCAACCAAGCATTGAAAAATGGCTGAATGCTCAGAGTCAACTGGAATTAAGTCGACACGGTTTTGTGCGCACAGTTGCGTAATGAGCTCGCCAGCAACCACCAATGTTTCTTTGTTGGCTAAGGCAATTCGTTTTTTATTTTCAATGGCTTTAATGGTTGGCAACAAACCACTGTAGCCAACCATGGCTGTTAACACAGTATCGGCAGATGTAATCTCCATCACATCTGCTATGGATTTTGAGCCAGCAAAAACCTTAATATCGTTCTTGCTTAGTGCATCTTTTACGTAAGTGTATTTGCTTTCGTCAGCAATCACTACATGGTTGGGATTAAACTCTATTGCCTGTTGAATAAGTAAATCCGCATTCGAATTCGCAGTCAATACTTCAATTTCGATACGATCCTTTTGCTCACGTGCAATTTCGAGTGCCTGTGTACCAATTGATCCGGTGCTGCCTAAAATGGCTATTTTCTTCTTAGGTTCCATCTGAATATGCGGGCAAAGTAGGTTTTTATATTGAGTACAAAAAGGGAATTTATGTTCACGGAGTTTTCTATCAATTTAGGCAATTAAACTCCTGATTTTTTCGGCAATCGTTCGGTCGTTGCTTAACCTAGGAACCTTGTTTTGGCCGCCCAGTTTGCCTTCGCTTTTCATGTAGTTGATAAATGTGTTTTGCGGTACAGCATGCATCACCAACGAACGCAAGATACCTCCCGTAATTAAATCTCTATAATAAATATTTTGTTGTTGCATGGCTTTATCCACTTCTAGTATAAATTCATTCATATCTGTTGGTAAAGTGCCAAAGGCCACAAACCACTCATGGTATGGAAGGCCTCCTTCGGGTGGATTTACTTGAGGTGCAACAGTAAACTCAATAATGTCTATTTTGTATTTAGAAGCTACACTTAGCAACGCCTTTTCCACTTCTTCTCCAATTACATGTTCACCAAATGCCGAAATAAAATGTTTAACCCGGCCTGTTACCAAAATCCGGTATGGATTAAGAGAAACAAACTTAATCGTATCACCTATATTGTATCCAAACAACCCAGAGTTCGTATTTAAAATCAGCACGTAATTTTGGTTTAATTGAACATCAGCTAATGAAATACGGGTAGGATTTTCCTTGCCGAATTCGGCTATTGGAATAAACTCATAAAACATTCCATTATTGGTGAGAAGCAATAAGCCGTATGCCTCTTGTGTATCTTGATAGGCTATGAAACCTTCGCTGGCAGGGTAGGTTTCAATGGTGTCTATCGTTGAACCAATACTTGCTTCAATTTTACTGCGATAAGGTTCGTAATTCACACCACCATATACAAACAAGCGGAGGTTAGGGAAAATGTTTTTAACGGATTGACCGTTTCGTTCAGCACTCAATTTATCAAAATACATTTGTACCCAAGGTGGAATGCCGCTAATCAATGTCATGTTCTGATCGATGGTTTCTGATACAATTGCATCTACTTTTTGTTCCCAATCATCAATGCAATTGGTTTCATATGATGGCACTTGGTTGCTGCGTAAATATCCTGGAACATGGTGGTTCACGATGCCACTTAACCTTCCGGTAAGCACGCCACCTTTTGTTTCAAGTGTGGGACTTCCTGATAAAAAAATGAGTTTACCATCAACAAAATCAGCGTTACCAGTTTCGGCAATATAACACAACAATGCATTGCGAGCAGAGTTGATATGGTAATGAATGGCATCTTTTGAAATGGGAATATATTTTACACCTGAAGTGGTTCCACTTGTTTTGGCAAAATACAATGGTTTACCAGGCCAAGTAATATTGGCTTCACCTTGTACAATTCGGTCTATATAAGGTTTTAGGCCTTCGTAATCGTGAACAGGAACGTTGGTTTTGTACCCATCATAGTTGGTTATTTTATCAAAATGATGGTCTATTCCGAATGATGTATGCTTAGCCTTTGCAATCAATGATTTTAAAATTTGTTCTTGATCGGCCAAAGCATTCGCTGCATCGCGCTTTACTTTTAATCGAATATACTTGGCAAAAGGTTTGGCTAAAAGCGATTTAATTCCCATGGATGGCAAAGGTATAAAAGCAATGGAATTGGTGTTCAAAAATTTACGAATAGATATCTTCGGTGTTTCGTTGGTTTTTGGGGGGAATGAAAAAGTCAGCAGGATATTTTTTAGCATACTTGCCAACGTATCTTAGCAATAAGGTAAACTCTTTTAATGCAAGCTTACGTGACCGGGCTGCTACAACAATTGCCAAACCAAAACTCACGAGCAAGTTGAAAAATCCAATACCTAAAACACCAACCAAACAAACCAATGCATACTTTATAGAAATGGTATCCCATAATGTGCACAGTGCAATGGCATAATTACCCGATGAAATGGTGATATGTCGAATGTCGATTGGAAGTCCGAAGATGAACCCAAAGAAACTTGCCATTCCCAAGCAAAAGCCAAGGAAAATATTTCCAATAATGGATCCAAGGTTGTGGTTTACGTATGCTGAAAGTTTGATTAATGCTCTTTTGGTGAGTAACCGTTTAAGCAGGGGATGTTGCCTAATTCTGTTAGGAATGTGGCTGTAAATAACTTTGTTATCGTAATATCCAGAGATGATTCCGGAAATAAACAAAAATACACCTGTGATACACGCATAATACCAAGTTGGATTAGCAAATGGGTGTACATCGTGTAACATTTTAGAGGCCTCGGTTTGGTTTACAATGGGTTTTCCTAACAGGGCATTGTATGCAAATGCAATAACAAATGATAATGGAAATACGAGCATCAAATTCCCCACCAATGAAATAAACTGACTGCGTGAAACTTGTCCAATCATTAATGCCAAACCTAAAATGGAGTTTCCTTCTTGGTCTTTTTTGTGCAATGATAATGCAATGCGCGAGGCTGTCATTGCAGGCTGTTTAGTTGCAAGGGTGCCATGTGTTAATTGGATACCTACAAATCCACTGGCATAATTGATACTGTAACCAAATGCCTGCCAAAAGGGAGCAAGGTGCAAATGATGCAAGCCTATTTTAAAAAGAGTCATTAAAGAAGCAAACACACCACCAATACACGAAGAACGAAACATACCTTTATACTCCGCTTGGTTTTCGGCTATATAATGTTCTCCTGTGTTGCTTTCGTGTTCGGTTATTTGCTGGGCAAGCAAATAGGTTGTTTCGTTGAGTTGCTCGATAATGCTGTTCCTTTTTTTATTGTAGATAAACAATTGAGTTAACAGCGTCACTACTTGTTCCGTTGTAAGTTTGGGCGAAGCATACAATTCAAACAAGATATTTAAACGTTTAATTTGATGGGTGATTCGGTTGAGTGAATATGTTAATTGTAGACTTACTCCTTCGTGATTACTCTGTTTTTGAAGCGTATCAATATGGCCAAGTGCTTGTTGAAGCATTTGTTGGATGTGCTGCACCAAGTGCGGGTTAAATTGGATGCCCAACGTGTGTTGTGCTATGAGTGCATTAATCTCTTTGTTGAGTTTGATGAAGGAATGCACCTTCTGGTTATTTTTGAATTTTTGAATAAACTCACTTTCAATTGCTGTTGCTGTAATGCGATAAGATAATACCTCAATAGCATCAATTAGCTCAGCCTGTAGGTGCTTATGTGTAAAATCCAGTTTAAGTTCGAGTATACCAAGTAATGTATGCAGTTGCTCTTTGGAAAGTTCATAACGACCACTGTGAGTTAAGAAATCCAGTAAATAATGAACGGCCGATTTGTCTATCTCTTCGGGTAAAAAGGTGTGCTTTAGTTTTCGTTTCAACTCGGCACCAAAGCCTGTTCGTTTTGGAATGCCAGCTTCAATTAATAGGTAGGTAATATCTTTGCCTGCAAATACCCTTTCAATATAATACTTGAGTCGCAGGCGAGCCGATTCGCTCTCGGTAAGTAGTTGAATAAGTTTGTTAAAAGAAGTTTTTGATACAGCAATTTGCTTAAACAGCTCACGCAACATGTTTGGATGTTTGCTGGCGTTTTGTTGCAGTTGTTCAAAAAAAAATTCAATTGTCATTCGAGTCGAAAATAGCAATTCCATCGGCAAGATTGGAATTAATTATTCAACGCTCCTTGGGTTATCCAATTCTGAATGAGTACGATTTTATTATTATTTAACGGACCAGCAGGAGGCATCCTTCGCAACGGATCCGTTTTAACCAACGATAGGTAAAGAATACTTTGAGTTGGTTGGTACAATACAACATGTTTTAGTACACTGTCGTAAATAGAAAGGTCAACCCCGCCAGCCCTTGAGCCATTGCCATGACATCCACTAAAGTTGCAGTTTCCTACTAAAATGGGCATGATGCTACTGGTAAAAGAAATGGTTGAGTCCACTACTAAACCTCTAACAATGGTGCAATTTTTTGCAATCTCAGTATCATTTAATTTGGTTCGTAATGTAATAGTTAAAGCTTGTGTAGCCAATGTTTGTGGAGCTATATAGTACCCATTTCTAAACTGGCCCACATTTGGGATGATGGTGACCGATGTCAGTTGACTTTCATTCGAAAGTATTACGCTAATACTATCGCCAATTTGAACTTGGTTGCTTGATAAAATCAGTTGAACATCTTCTTTGTTTTCACTATCCGATTTACAAGATACCAAACACTGGCATGCCAGCAACACGCTAATGAACCACCACTTTTTCAAAGGTATTGTTAATGTTAAGCAGGTAAGTTCCTGGATTGCTGATGGTAAACTGAATTTCGCTTTCAGCATCTTGTTTTTGCCACAAGCATTTGCCATACACATCAAACAATGCATATGCATCAGTGGTTTTGTTGGCAATTGTTAGTACGCTTCCAGCCATAAGTGGCATTGGGTACATATTCACTTTTTGAGATAACGCCAATTCGTTCATTCCTATTGGGCCATCTTGGTGAATAACACCAACAGCATCCAAATCAAAACCTGACGAAGCGAATGGGGTAGGCCATGGGTCATTTACCATTTGTCCCCTACCATCACGTGATGCAAATGCAGGCGTAATTGATCCAACCACATCAATGATACGTATATGGGTTACCGCATTGATGTTCACCAATGGGTTATTGCGAAGTTCTTCCAAATCGAAAGGTGTACCATAATTGGCTATGTATTTTCCAGCTAGGTTGTGTATTTGCGAAGCATTAATGCCTTCAAACGATTGCAATTGAGTGTTCGTGTCAATAGTTGATGTGGATTCAAACCGAACAAAGTTTTCGCCATCGCTGCTCACTTCTACAAACGCAAGTTCCAAAAAGGCAGTGCCAGGTTTTAGTGTTTGATCGATGAAGCCATTTTCGAAAACGACAAAATCAGGTCCGAGGCCATTGCGCAATGGCTTATGAAATGTTAGCGTTGCGTTTCCTCCATCACCTAAACTTACAATCCCGTTTCCGGCCGGGCCGGGCACATATGTTTCATCGCCAACTTGCGCTTTTCCCAGAGTAGTATCGGCAATGTTTTGCCAGCCTCTTTGCAAGGTGCAGCCGTTTGCCCAATTAATTATGATGCTGCTGTCTTTATGTATGGCGGTAGTTCCAATAGTTCCTACCTGAGGAGCAAACTGTGCTGCAGCCGAAAACCACCCGTATAAGAGACAAAATATCCAAAATCGCATATTAATATCCAGTAATTATTTTTCCTTTAGGGTACTTTACCTCAAAACTGAATTTTACTGAAACTGATTTTTCAGGTTCAAGTGTAAGCATCCACAATAGTTTTCCTGTTGTTTCATCAAACTCAGCCCCTCCGTTGTTTTGTAATTTAACTTCAATCTCTTTATCTGTTGATACTGGTATTTGATCTTCTACAATGATGGTAATTGGTTCTTTGCGGGTATTGCGTAAACTGATTTCCCAAGTGTTTAATTCCTTTTGAGTGCTGCCACTAATATTTTTGCTGCTAAAGTCTTTGAGTTGTATTCGTTGTATTTGAATGCGTTTATCCCTGCCCAAAGAGATTAACATGGAGTCGCTTGTGGTACCGTTGATAAATGTTTTACCAACAAAGGTGCCATCGAAATAAATATTAGCTTCACCACTCACTTGGTTTACCAAGTCGTTACCAGCAACTTTGGCTGTTACAAAAGCATCTTTATCCAATTTAGGAACAGCACCATATGCGTAAGTCGCTTTTAAATTGGTAACGGTTAAATCCACTTGGTGTGGGATATGATCGCTCGGAATGGTATATGCAGATGTTACGACAAACTCAATATTCACCGCATTTTGCTGGGTTTGGGCAATGCCCGTTGAATAGGCTATTTCTTGTTTTTGTGTGGGTGCCGCTCCACTTTCAATTAATGGTTTCCTACTTGAAATTGTTACCGCATCAGTTGCGGCTGCATTGTTTATTCCGTATTGATTAAAGTAAACATAATTTGGGTTTAATACGGGTTTGCATCCTCCTTCATTTGGGTTTGCCGTGCTCAATTTGAGGATTACATTTTTCCAGTTTTCTCCAGTACCTTGTGTGATGTATGCTTTACTTACCAATTGCAAATCATTTTTAGTGTCTTTTACCCTTACATCATAAAAGGGTTTCCAACTTGCATTGTTCACTAAATAGTTAATTTCAATCGAGGTGTTTTCAATTGCCGATAGTGCTTTTACTGTAATAACTATTTCAGGAGCATTTTCGTTAGGATCTCCTTGCAATTTGTTAAGTTGTTCTTCAATTTGTTTTTTGTAGGTGTTGTATTGATTTTCAAGTTGAGTCAGCTTAAACCAATCCTCTTTAAATTCATTTAACTTTCTTTTGTACAATACCATTAAGTCTTCCAATTCATCAGCTCTTACCCCAGTTTGCGTACTGCCAACATTTTTGTTTGAAAGCATTAAGTCCTTTTGATGAACAATGGTTTCTTTATCTGCTTTAAACTGATTCAGTGCATGGTTGATGCTTTGCAATGAATCTTCGAGCATCTTAACCTCTTTTGGTTTTTCATTTGGCGTTGCACTGCCTTCTCTTACTAAAACTGATAATAAAGTTACTTTGCCATCAACTTTAACTTGAATACTATTTGGGTTAATTTGATTAGACAATTTATCCAATACTAGGCTTGTTACACCCGGCTGTAAGTTAACCTTAGCGATTCGGGTTACTTGTGCTTGGTTTAAAAACACAGTAACATTTGTAATGGTTGATGGAGTGCGCTGCTCCGTATCTGCTGCGATCAAACCCATTGGCATAGATCCAAATAGCAATAGAAAAACTTGCAGTGTGCAAGTTGCAATTCGTAACTTAAAGCGGGATGTTTCCATGTTTTTTACGTGGTAAGTTGGCTACTTTATTTTCAAGCATTTTAAATGCCTTGATTAATTTTAAACGCGTTTCTTCCGGGAAAATTACCTCATCAATAAAACCACGCTCAGCGGCTCTGTATGGATTTGCAAATAAATCTCCGAATTCTTTTTCTTTTGCAGCAAGTTCTGCAGCATGATCAGCAGCACTGTCAATTTCTTTTTTGAAGATGATTTCAGCAGCACCTTTGGCACCCATCACAGCAATCTCAGCCGTTGGCCAAGCAAAATTTACATCACAACCTATATGCTTGCTGTTCATTACATCGTAGGCGCCACCGTATGCTTTTCTGGTAATAACCGTCACTCTTGGAACGGTGGCTTCGCAAAATGCATACAACAATTTGGCACCGTTGGTAATTATGGCATTCCACTCTTGGTCGGTTCCCGGTAAAAACCCAGGTACATCTTCAAATACCAATAAAGGGATATTAAACGAGTCGCAAAAGCGCACAAACCGCGCTCCTTTTTGTGATGCATGAATATCCAGGCATCCTGCTAACTGTGCGGGTTGATTGCCAACAATTCCAATGCTTCTGCCTGCTAAACGGGCAAATCCAACTACAATATTTTCAGCATAGTTTTTATGAACCTCATAAAACGATCCTTCATCAGCAATTTGTTCAATCACCTCACGCATATCGTAAGGTTGATTGGCATTTTCAGGAATGATGTTTTGCAATGCGGGTCTCAACTCATCTCCGGGTTCATAAGGCAAATGTGGGGTGTGTTCTTCACAATTTTCAGGGATATAACTGATTAGTTTTTTAAGTTGGTTGATGCAATCAATCTCATTGGTTGCAGTAAAATGGGCGACCCCACTTTTACTCGAGTGTACGCTAGCACCTCCTAATTCTTCTGAGGTAACTTCTTCATGCGTTACTGTTTTAACCACATTGGGGCCAGTAACAAACATGTACGAGGTATTTTCCACCATCATGATAAAATCGGTGATAGCAGGGCTGTACACAGCTCCCCCTGCGCATGGGCCCATAATGGCAGAAATTTGCGGGATTACCCCACTGGCCATTGTGTTTCGGTAAAAAATATCAGCATAACCACCTAGCGATACAACTCCTTCTTGTATGCGAGCACCGCCTGAGTCATTTAACCCAATAATTGGAGCGCCTGCTTTCATGGCTAAATCCATCAACTTGCAAATTTTTTCGGCATGGGTTTCACTTAGTGATCCACCAAATACAGTGAAGTCTTGCGAAAAAACATACACCAATCTGCCCGAGATAGTTCCATATCCTGTTACCACACCATCACCCAAAATTTGTTGTTTCTCCATTCCAAAGTCTTTGCTTCGGTGTTGCACAAACGCACCAATTTCTTCAAAGCTTCCTTCATCCAGCAAAAAGTGAATGCGTTCACGGGCAGTAAGTTTTCCTTTTTTGTGTTGCGAATCAATACGGGCTTGTCCGCCCCCTAAAAGCGATTCAGCTCTTTTGTGTTCTAATAATGATCGTTTATCCATTGGAGATGCTTGTTGTGATTGGGTCATGTTTTGAATACAATGATAGAATGCAAGATTATGCTTTTAACGCCTAAAAATAAAGGCTTTTTGTAATCCGAATGTTACCAGGCTTGGGTTCATCTTTCTGTTGGGTTGCGGTTAAATAAAAATCCCCTTTTTCATTGGTGAAAAAGGGGATAAGAACGTAGTATATACCTGATTTTAATGGCTTGATAAGTAAGAGGCAATACCTTCGGCAGTATCTTTTAATCCATCTTTACCTTTGCTCCAATCTGCGGGACAAACTTCACCTTTCTCTTCAAAAAACTGGAGTGCATCAATCATGCGCAACGCTTCGTCAACACTTCTACCAAGTGGTAAATCGTTTACAACCTGATGACGTACAATACCTTGCTTATCTATTAAAAACAATCCACGGTATGCAACTGCGTCTTCGCCTTGGTTGCCTACCCAAATCATTTGGCCTTCGTCATTGTAGTCATAATGCCCAGCCAATACGCCATAATTTAAAGCAATGGTTTTGGTAACATCAGCCACCAACGGGTATTTCACACCTTCAATACCGCCATCGTTTTGTGGAGTATTTAACCATGCCCAATGTGAAAACTTAGAGTCAATTGAGCATCCTACAACTTGTACGTTACGCGCTTCAAAATCTGCGATTCTTTTTTGAAATGCGATAATTTCTGTTGGGCATACAAATGTAAAGTCCAATGGGTAGAAGAAGAACAATACATGCTTCTTACCAACATATTGGTCTAACGAAAAATCATCTTCAAACTCTCCACCATCAACTACCGCAGCAGCTTTAAATGATGGGGCTTTTTTTCCTACTAACATGGTCATATTTTGATATAATTAAGTTTTAAATTGTAAACAACAAAAGTAAATGCTGGTTTGAAAACACTTGCTGATTAAAATTAGGAATACAAAGTTTCACTTTCGAATTCGTAATTGGGTACGAGGCATTGGTCATTAGTCACTTAACACTTAACCATCCAAATCCTATCATTTTACATTCCCTTACCCATTCATCGAAGCCAAAAATTCCTCGTTACTTTGGGTATTTTTCATGTTTTTCAGCAATAAATTCATCGCTTCTTCAGCATTCATATCAGCAATATGGTTACGTAAAATCCAAGTACGTTGCAAGGTTGCTTTGTCTAATAACAAATCATCTCTACGGGTACTCGATGCTACAATATCAATGGCTGGGTAAATACGCTTATTGGCAAGCTTACGATCGAGTTGAAGTTCCATGTTTCCAGTTCCTTTAAACTCTTCAAAAATAACCTCATCCATTTTGGAGCCAGTATCAATAAGGGCGGTTGCAATAATGGTTAGTGAACCACCGTTTTCAATTTTACGTGCTGCCCCAAAAAAACGCTTAGGTTTGTGCAGTGCATTGGCATCCACACCTCCTGATAATATTTTTCCTGAAGCAGGTTGAGCCGTATTAAATGCGCGCGCCATCCTTGTAATCGAATCGAGCAAAATCACAACATCGTGCCCACATTCAGTCATTCTTTTCGCTTTTTCAAGTACAATATTGGCTAGTTTTACATGCTTATCAGCAGGTTCATCGAAGGTTGAGGCAACTACCTCGGCACGCACGCTGCGCTGCATGTCAGTAACCTCTTCCGGACGCTCGTCAATCAATAATATGATGAGGTAAACCTCCGGATGGTTTTTAGCAATGGCATTAGCCACTTCTTTTAGCAAGATGGTTTTTCCTGTTTTAGGTTGAGCCACAATCAATCCGCGTTGCCCTTTTCCAATAGGAGCCAACATATCAATAATGCGGGTCGAATAAGAATTGGTATCACCTAATTTTAACTTTTCATCCGGGAACAACGGGGTTAAATGTTCAAATGCAACACGATCGCGTATTTCTGAAGGTTTACGTCCATTAATTGAATCTACTTTAATTAATGCAAAGTATTTTTCACCTTCTTTGGGTGGCCTAATGGTTCCTCTTACAGTATCACCAGTTTTAAGCCCCATTAATTTAATTTGTGATGGCGAAACATACACATCATCTGGTGACGACATGTAGTTATAGTCAGAACTTCTTAAAAAGCCATATCCATCAGGTATCAATTCAAGCACACCTTCAGCACTTACAATGCCCTCGAGCTCTTGCAATAAACTGTTTTGTTGTTGCATGCGCTCTTGACGCTCTTGTCTTTTTTGGTCACGCTCTTGGAACCTGTTTTGGTTGCGTTGTTGTTGGTCCTCTTGCGTCTCAGTATTTACAGATTCGTTTTGAGATTCCTCACTTGTTGTTTCATTGGTTTCTTCAGTTTCAACAAACGCAGGCAACTCAACAACAGAAGGTGCTTCAGGGGAAGGTTGCTCAATATTTTCGTTGCTTACAATTTCGGCAGCAACTGATTTGCTTTTTGTTTTGCGCGGTTGTGTAAGTTTTTCTGTCTTTTCGGTTTTAGGGGTGCGTGTTCTTTTTTTCTTTACACCATCGCCACTGGCATTGGTTTGAGCAGCGGTAATCGCTGTAATTAGTTCTTGTTTACTTAGGTCATCACTGTTCTCAATGGATAGGGTAGATGCCAATTGTTTTAGTTCCGACATAAGCATGTCGTTTAAGTTCGCAGAGTCACTCATGTATCGTTATCTTAGAATAATAAAATGTTGCAACGCAGAATCGTTCGGTTGTGTTATTGAAAGTAAAAAACAGGATTTGTTTTAGATGGGTAAAGAAATACCCATATGCAAGTGTAAGGGAGTTTTTTTAAAATACAAAATCCTTTTTTTCGAATCGACTTCCAACATGTTTTCAGGTTTTTCTGATTCTTAAGGTAAGTCTATTTCTATAGTGTTTGATGTAACGCAAGGCTCAACGAGTGTATTGATCGTATTTATAGAGCCATTCATTCCAATCTTATAACTCAGATTTGCATTTGAATTTAGGTAGCATTCCATTTTTACAAGCTTTTTATCGAAGACCTGAGGTTTTGTATAGTGCAATGTGTCAATGATTTGACCATCGGAGAAAGGGCCTACGGCATATTTATATCTGGTTTCCCAAATAAGATTGTCTTCTATTCTATAAAAAATGGTGTCTGATTGGTTGATAACGCTTTGGTCATTTAACTTTATGATAGCCGAATGATTATTCTGAATATAAATATTTCCAACGTTTACGTTTGCATTGATTGGAATTCCAAATAGCAGGATACCTCCTCTCACAATTGAATTGAACGTAATAAGGTTTAGGTTGTTTGTTGAATTGAGGTGTTGATAGGTTATTTCAAATGATCCATCTTCATTTATATTACGAACTTTAACATCTGCTTCGGTAGAAATGGTGCCGTGATGATCGCAGAATGCATCAAGGGTTACCCTGTCAATCGCAATAGGGATAGGTTCATGACACGATTTTAAAAACCTACCCTTAACCGTATATCGGGTTTGATTAATCACCATCACATCTTTTTGGCACTGGGTCACTAGTAGACAAATAGTGAAAACAAGAATGCATTTAGTTAACCTCATGATGAATTGATTGGAGATGCTAAATTGATACAAAAGCAACTTAATAAAAACATAAAAACCCACCGAAGTGGGTTTTTAGAAAGGGGCGTTTTCAGTTTCCTTACACAAGCAAACGAACAGGGTTTTCGAGCATATCTTTTAATGTTTGCAAGAAAGCAGAACCAACCGCACCATCAACCGAACGGTGGTCGCATGATAAAGTTACTTTCATCACATTAGCCACTTTCATCTGGCCGTTTTCTACCACCACTGTTTCTTTGGCCGCTCCTACTGCCAGTATGCATGATTCTGGTGGATTGATAATCGCAGTAAATTGGTCAATGCCAAACATGCCCAAGTTTGAAATGGTAAAGGTACTTCCTTCAAATTCTGAAGGCTGTAATTTTTTATTTTTAGCTTTATCGGCAAGTTCTTTTACCTCAGCACTGATATGCGAAATGGTTTTATTGTCAGCAAATTTTACTACTGGCACAATTAAGCCATCATCAATGGCTACCGCAACACCCACATGTATATGGTGGTTCATGCGAATTTTATCGCCCAACCAACTCGAGTTTACTTTAGGATGCAAACGCAATGATGAAGCAACTGCTTTAACAATGATGTCATTAACCGAGATTTTTACCGGGCTAATATCATTCATTGCTTTGCGAGCCTCCATCACTTTATCCATCTGTATACTCATGGTTAAGTAGAAATGTGGTGCTCCGTTCTTGCTT
Organism: Bacteroidia bacterium; assembly: GCA_025454875.1. Lineage (GTDB taxonomy): Bacteria > Bacteroidota > Bacteroidia > UKL13-3 > UKL13-3 > UKL13-3. Next base: position 74,717 of record JALONP010000025.1, read on the forward strand.
TCGCTCAACCTGCGTGCAATGGCTTTGCGCATTTGCGAAACAGTTACATCATCAAAACTTTCAGCACCAACAACGCTTGGTAATTGAACTGTTGTTTTGCCAGTTGAAGTAGCCGGTGTAAAGTTTTCGACATCACGTTTAACAATGCGGCCATTATCCCCACTTCCAGGAACCTTGCTTAAATCAACACCTTTTTCTTCTGCTATTTTTTTAGCCAATGGAGATGCTTTTAAGCGACTATCATTTGATGAAGTTGTAGTTGTACTTGTTGGGGTAGCGGCTGGCGTTGCCGCAGGAGTGGTTTCGTTCGCTACGGGTACTGCTGATTTTGCTGGAGTTGATTCACCTGCAAGCAGGGCGCTTACATCTTCCCCTTTTGCGCCTACAATGGCAATCACTGCATCAACAGGAACTGACTGTCCGGCTTCGATACCAATATGTAAAAGTGTTCCTTTAACATAGTTCTCCAATTCCATCGTAGCTTTATCGGTTTCAACCTCAGCCAATATATCACCCGACTTTACATCATCACCTACTTTTTTATGCCATGCAACGATAACCCCTTCTGTCATGGTATCGCTCATTTTAGGCATGCGTATAACTTCTGCCATATTTAATATTTTTTTATGAAGCCTTGCAAAAATAGAATTAATTCACGCAACTGCAACTTTGCTTTTTATTTGATTCGGTAAACCAATCGTGCATCCATAAAATTTGCAGTTTCATTATGGGCTTTGATGTTTATTCCCAAGGCAATACGCTTGGATACAGCATAAGTAATTCCCCATCGATGGTATATAGGTGATTTGTAAATGAGGTGTGTTTGCTGGAGGTATATGCCCAACTGTTGGCTAAATAAAAATTTGCCAAAAATAAATTCGTGCCCTATCAAAGCACCTGCCAACCACGGTGCAAGTTCTAAGTCTTTGCGCTGTTTGCCACGTTCACTGTACATCGGGTCGTAAGTTATTTCTCCACCCATGGTCCATCCGTGTAACAACCCACGTTTGGCAAATTGAAATGAAAGACCTGCAATTAAAAATTGTTGATTGCGCACAGTATCCAATTTTGGATACGATGTATATCCCGCCATCTCAACCGCCCAAGCATGTATACGCGAAGTGTCTGCTGGTAACCATTTGGGTTCGGTAAGTTTTGGTAAGTTATAATACAAACCGATACCTGCAGTTAACCAGTTTAAACCTATATTAGGCCTGTTTAAGCCTCCATTTGATAAATGGTTTAATTGAACAATTGCATCCATTGACCATGGGCCTTTGCCTATCCAGCCTATGCTTCCACCCAAACTGGTGTAATTGTTTACATACGTGCTGTAAGTAAAATTCTGTGGGTTTCGTTCACTGTTATACGGATTAGAAGTATATGCCAAACCAGCGGCAGCCCTAATCCCGATATGCCAATGTGGATGGATATACCAAAATGGTTCTAAAAAATAACCTGCTATAACCGCATTACCAAGTATGGTGCGGTTGTAATGGGTAAATTGGAGCAGCCCTCCTCGGTTTAAGTTGCATTTATAAAGAGATTTAAAAGTAGGATCTTGGAGTGTTTGTGTTTTACGCAATTGGATTGAAATTGGGTAAGCATTAATAACAGATTGATTGGCAGTACTGTTTGCAATTACTTGCCCTCCAACCACATCAACAGCGAATCGATTTAGGTTTTGGGCATTGGCTACTCCAAGCCTTAAAAGTAATGCCATGACGGTAAAAAATAGACTTTGCCTACGTATTGAAAACATTTTAACAATAGCAATGAAGCTATTTTTTAGAACAATTCGCAATTGTTTTTTTAACATCGTTCAATCATTCCGCCTATCTAAAGTGTATACGATTCTTGCATCAAAAAAATTAGCTTCCTGCGAATGTACTTTAAGATTTAAACCTATTGATACTTTCTTAAAAATAGGATATGTCAGACCCCATCTATGATAAAAGGATGCTGGATAAAGTGAATTCGTTCTATGCAAGTAAACGCCAATTTGTTGGCTGAACAAAAGCTTCCCTAGAATAAATTCGTGACCCATTACTATAGAAAATAACATTGGAGAAACATTTACCCCATTCCCAAATCCCCTTGCAACATACAAAGGATCATGAACTATTTCTGTACCAAAATTCCACCCATGAAGTAATCCCCTTATTCCATATTGAAGAATGACCCCATTGATTAAATAGTTTTTGCTAGTTATTAGCTTTAGACTTGGATAGGCAATAAAAGTTCCAATTTCAAAATAGGGTTTAAATTTTCTAGAAGTATCTTTTGGAAGCCAATATGGCATTTTACCCAGATTATATGATAAACCAATTCCTCCCGAATACCAATTTAAACCTTGATTGGGAATTTTGAATGTGCCGTTTGAAAAATGATTTAGTTGAAAACAGCCATTCATGCTGAATTTTTGGTTAACGCTATATATTAATTCAACCCCCAATGAGCCGTACATATTAGTAATTGAGCTGTAATGTTTATTTTCTAAATTATTAATTGGATTGAACGGGTTGGTGGAAAATGACAATCCTAATCTTGTTAAAGCGACTAAATCAAATTTGTTTACAATAGTCCACGATGGGTTTAAAAAGGATGCTAAAGTAAACGTTTGTCCTAGCTTGTCACTACCAAATTTTGTGTAATTGACTATGAAACCTCTTTGCACTTCACATTTATACAGAGATTTAAATGATTTTTCTTTTAAGATTTGCCCCCAACTAATTTGGTGCGAAACACTGCTTGATTTTATAGCACTATTAAAATGAGGAATTGTTTTACCGAAACTAATTTGATAATTGGTATAGCTAGTGTTTTGAGCAAGAACCTTTTTAGCAAAAGAAGCAATACAAATAACTAAAATGATGATTCTAATTGTGGGTGTTGAAAACATTTTAACAATAGTAATGAAGCTAATTCTTATTTCGTAATCTAATTAAGTCTAATTATTTTGATGTGTATGAACCAATACGAAACCTTACTCAAACATATTTACCAAACAGGAACATACAAATCTGACCGCACTGGTACAGGAACTAAAAGTGTTTTTGGAGCGCAATTGCGCTTTGATTTATCCGAAGGGTTTCCGTTAGTTACCACAAAAAAGGTTCACCTCAAATCCATTATTCATGAGTTGCTCTGGTTTATTAAAGGTGAAACAAATACAAAATATTTAACAGAAAATGGAGTGAGTATTTGGGACGAGTGGGCCGATAAAGATGGAGATTTAGGTCCCGTTTACGGATACCAATGGCGCAGTTGGCCATCACCAGATGGTAAGCATATTGACCAATTAACTGAGGTGATTGAAACGATTAAAAAGAATCCAGATTCACGCAGAATGATTGTGAGTGCATGGAATGTGGCCGATTTACCCAAAATGGCTTTAATGCCATGCCATGCCTTTTTTCAGTTTTATGTTGCCAATGGAAAATTAAGCTGCCAATTGTACCAACGCAGTGCTGATATGTTTTTGGGCGTACCTTTTAACATTGCTTCGTATGCATTGCTCACCTTAATGATTGCCCAAGAGTGCAACTTACAACCTGGCAATTTCGTGCATACATTTGGTGATGCGCATATTTATTCAAACCATTTTGAGCAAGTAGAATTGCAATTGTCGCGTGAGCCACGACCTTATCCAGTAATGAAGTTGAATCCTGCCATTCAATCTGTATTTGATTTCACCTATGCTGATTTCACCCTCGAACAATATAATCCACACCCAGCAATTAAGGCACCTGTAGCTATATAGTTAGTCATTAGGACTTGGTTATTCGGCATTGGTCATTAGGTGTTGGATAACAGATTGGGCTCATGATGGGTAAATGAAATTATTACAAATGAAAACATACAAAGAACTCTATACGCTAGTCGAAAGCCATATCAACCAGTTAAAATTTGATGGTGAACCACGCGAGTTATACGATCCAATAAGTTACATGCTGGCCTTAGGTGGCAAACGGTTAAGACCAGTATTGGTACTAATGGCCAACGATTTGTTTGGCAAATCATCTGAACAAGCAATACACGCTGCGTTGGCTGTCGAAGTTTTTCATAACTTTACCTTGGTTCATGATGATATAATGGATAAGGCTGATATTAGACGTGGCAAGCCAACTGTGCACAAAAAATGGAACGAAACAGTAGGTATCCTAAGTGGCGATTTGATGATGATTAAAGCAACCCAACTTCTGTGCGAAACAAAATCAGACCAGCTATTTCAAATGCTCAACTTGTTTAACCAAACAGCAATTGAAGTATGCGAAGGACAACAAATCGATATGAATTTTGAGCAACGAACAGATGTAAGTGTTGAGGAGTATATCCAAATGATTTCGTTAAAAACTGCAGTATTACTGGGATGTTCGCTTCAGCTTGGAGCAATGGCTGCGGGCGCAAATTCAAAAGATGCGGCAGCCATTTATGCTTTTGGAAAAAAACTGGGAATTGCTTTTCAAATTCAAGATGATATCCTCGATGCATTTGGAGAAGGTGATAAAGTGGGTAAAAAAATAGGAGGGGATATTGCCGCAAATAAAAAAACACTGTTGCTTATTACCGCCATGGAAAAGGCAACAGGAGAAACCCGTAATAGACTCAAGCAATTATCCGAAAGTACGCCAGCCGATGAGCAAGCCAAAATTATTGAAGTACTCAGCATCTTTGATGAACTGCAAGTAAAAGCAACTGCCAATGTTTTAAAGGAACAATACCTCGTTTCCGCTTTTGCCGATTTAGAAACCATTGATGTGGAACCGTTGCGCAAAACCGTTTTAAAAAGCACCGCGTTGGAGTTAATGGAGCGCATGAGTTAATTACCTTTTTATAGCAATAATATGTTTCGTTTTGGGGCTTCAGCGAGGCTCGTTTCACTCACTCGCTGCGCGTGTTTCGCGGTACACGGTACCTTGCTTCACCCGCTAAGCCAAATACGAATTACGAATTGGAAAGAAAAAATGCTTAATGTTGAATGAGGGAATTAGGCAGTTGGTAATGGTCATTAGTCGATTGTAATTAGTTGTTGATTTGTCAGAGCCGCAGGCTTGTAACAAGAAGTGGTGTTAGGCATTAGACATTGGTCATTTGAGATTGGTTTTATCGCTGTGCACGTAGTGTTAACGCAGTGATCGCTGCGGTTAAAACCAAACGCTGTTCCTTTGCTTTTAATTATCTGCTACAAATTGGTTAGTGGGCAGTAGGCAATGGGCAATAGGTATTGGTCAGTCAACACCCAACACTCAATACGCAACACCCAACACTTAACACCCAACCCTTACCATTAAACACTTAACTTCTCTTTCAAATATTTACCCGTATAGCTGTTTTTCACTTTCACTAAATCTTCTGGCACACCTTCAAATACCAAGGTTCCGCCATGTTCCCCTGCTTCTGGACCAAGGTCTACTATCCAATCAGCACATTTAATAACATCCATATTGTGTTCAATTACAATAATCGAGTTGCCTTGCTTAATCAACGCATCAAATGATGCAAGCAGTTTTTTAATATCATGAAAATGCAATCCAGTGGTTGGTTCATCAAAAATAAAAAGTACATGGTCACTGTTTTTGCCACGTCCTAAAAAAGATGCAAGTTTTACCCGCTGAGCTTCGCCTCCAGATAAGGTATTTGACGATTGCCCTAATTGCACGTAACCCAATCCAACATCTTGCAGCGGCTGTATTTTATTGACAATCGATTTTTCATTTTCAAAGAATGCGATGGCTTCATCTACGGTTAAATGAAGCACATCACTAATATGTTTACCTTTATAAGTTACCTCTAATATTTCTTCTTTGAAGCGAGCTCCTTTACAAGTTTCACAAGGTAAATGGATATCAGCCATAAATTGCATTTCAATGGTTACTTCACCTTCGCCTTGACAAGTTTCGCAGCGTCCTCCATCCACATTAAACGAAAAATGCTGTGCTTTGTATCCCCTGTTTTTCGAAATGGCTTGCGATGCAAACAGATCACGAATAGGGTCGTATGCTTTAATATAGGTAATCGGATTTGAGCGTGAAGATTTTCCAATCGGATTTTGATCTACAAGTTCTATTTGTTTAATGTTTTTAATATTGCCCCCAATGCTTTCGTGAGCCCCTGTTTTTTCACCGCTGTAATTGCCCAATGTTTTTTGCAAAGCAGGATATAAAATATTTTTGACCAAGGTAGTTTTGCCCGATCCCGATACGCCTGTTACCACCGTTAATGCATGCAATGCAAACCGCGCATCAACTCCTTTGAGGTTGTGTTGTCGCGCACCTTTTACTGTAACATATTCAGTGGTTTTTCTCCGTTTAGCCGGAACAGTAATTTCTTCTTTGCCTGATAAGTAATTCCCTGTTAAACTGTTTTTATTCTGTTGAACTTCTTTCACCGTTCCTTGCGCAATCAATTTACCACCATTTACTCCGGCTAGCGGACCAATATCCAGTAATTGATCGGCAACTTGCATCAAGTCTTCATCATGCTCCACTACCACAACGGTATTGCCTATATCTCTTAATGTTTTTAATACCCCAATTAGTTTTTCGGTATCACGTGAGTGTAACCCAATACTTGGCTCATCCAAAATATACAATGAACCTACCAAGCTGCTTCCCAAAGAGGTGGCTAAATTAATACGCTGCGATTCACCACCCGATAATGAATTTGAAAGGCGATTGAGCGAGAGGTAGCCAAGTCCTACATTTTGCAAAAACGAAAGCCTGGCAGTAATCTCAGCCAACATGCGTTTGGCAATTTGAGCTCTGTGGTCATCAAGTTTGAGTGCTGCAAAATAAGCGGCAGCATCATCAATACTCATCACCAATAATGTCGCCAACGAACACAAATGCAGTGGATGTTTAGCAGCCAATGCCACATTAACCAACTTCACATAGTTAGCATCTTTACGCAATCGTGTTCCATTACAATCGGGGCAATTTGTTTTACCACGGTACCTTGCCAACATTACCCTGTACTGTATCTTGTAGGTTTGTTTCTCAAGGTCTTTGAAAAATCCATTTACACCTTCCCACGCATTGTCTCCTTTCCACAAATAATCTTTTTGGTCGGAGGTTAACTCATGGTATGGCTTGTGAATTGGAAATTTGTGTTTGCTTGCTGCTTTGATAAAATAAGATTTCCAATCGCTCATTTTTTCACCTTTCCATGCAACAATTGCATCTTCATAAATCGACAGTGATTTATCAGGCACCACCAAATCTTCATCTATGCCAATTACCGATCCAAAGCCTTCGCATGTTTTACAAGCACCATAAGGGTTGTTAAAGCTAAAAAAGTTCACGCTTGGTTCTTCAAACACAATCCCGTCAAGTTCAAAGGTATTGCTGTAGTTTAACCATTGCTCTTGTTCAAGCGTTTTAACCAAAGCAGTGCACGCACCGTTTCCTTCATAAAAGGCAGTTTGAACCGAGTCGGCAACCCTTGTTTGAAAATCTTCATCATCCGGAATAATAGCAAAACGGTCAATAAGCAAATATAGCCTATTGTTTTTATCCGCACTTTTAGGCTTAACCTGACCAAGGTATGTTTCAATATCAAGTACTTCTTGGTTATACCATACTTTCGAAAACCCATTTTGCAGGTATATTTCCAATTGTTTGTTGGTTTGTTGTTTAGCGTCAATTGCTACTAACAACCATACTTTGGTTTCTTCAGGTAAAGCCAACAAAGCGTTCACTACACTTTCTACAGTATCTCGTTTTACGGGTTTGCCACTAACAGGAGAGTAGGTAACACCAACACGAGCATACAACAATTTTAAATAATCATAAATTTCAGTTGTAGTAGCAACTGTTGAACGTGGGTTACGTGTGTTTACTTTTTGTTCAATGGCAATGGCTGGCGCTATGCCTTGTATCGAGTCAACATCAGGCTTGTTCATTTTGCCTAAAAATTGCCGCGCGTAAGCTGATAAACTCTCAACATACCTCCGCTGACCCTCAGCGTACAAGGTATCGAAGACCAAACTTGATTTACCCGAACCCGAAACGCCAGTCACTACAGTGAGTTGGTTTCGGGGAATGGTTACATCAATGTTCTGCAAGTTGTGCACCCTTGCACCTTTAATAACGATATTGTTTGACGGAGCTGCGCTTTTGAATTTCATGTTCTAATATGGAGGTTCAAAGTAAATCTTTTTGGACTGATAAGTTTTACCTCGTTTATCAACTTAGGTACAATCTCATCTTGCTTTTTGTTTTACTTTTGTCAGCAAAATATGACACGGATTTTTTGCAAGCGTTTGCTTTTCAAAATTCTTTCCTTAATTTCGAATTGTTAAATCATTATTCTAAAAACTCAAAACAGCGCTTATCGACACATAACTCTACACTAATTTTTTATCTGATACCTTTTAATTATTCAACCTATGAATATTCAGACAATTAGTGATCAAGAGTTGATCCAGCTGTACTTACAAGGAAATGAGTCGTGTTTAGAAGTTTTAATCAAACGCCACCAGCGAAATATTTTTACTGCAATTTACCTGCTTGTTAAGAACAGGTCTTTGGCAGAGGATATTTTCCAAGAAACCTTTATCAAAATTATTCACACCATTCGGAGCGACAAGTACAACGAAGAAGGGAAATTTGCTCCTTGGGCTGCCCGAATCGCCCGCAATTTGGCAATTGATTACCTCCGTAAATTAAAACGTGATGTAACCATTACCGATAGCGAAGGAAATGATATCTTTAACTTTATCACGATAGCAGAAGAGTCGAACGAAGACCGCATGATTCGAAACCAATCAGAGAACATGGTTAGGCAAATGGTAAAACGTTTGCCCGAAGAACAACGCGAAGTACTTATTATGCGCCAATGGGGCAATATGAGTTTTCAAGAAATTGCCGATGCTACGGGTGTGAGCATCAATACTGCCTTGGGCCGAATGCGCTATGCATTAAACAACTTGCGCAAAATGATGGATCAGCAAGGGGTTAAAATTTGATATTGATTATCAAATAATTATGCTTCTAAAATACAATTAGGTTGGTTGATTTACAATAAGTTTTTGATATAGGTCGTTTTGGATGTATTACCACTTAATCTTCCATTTCGCCTATGTCGAAAATTTACACTGCTAACGATTTAATTCGTTTTATTTACCAAGAAACCAACACAGCCGATTCGGCAAACATTCAACAACTCATTACTGAACAACCTGAATGTGCTGAAGCATTTGATTCACTTTCAGATATTGTATCCATGCTTGATGAGGTATCGTTAAATGCCAGTCCAACTTCCATCGCAATCATTATGGAGCAAGCGCACAAATCAGCTGCTGAGTGTATTTAAAATTGTTGCAAATTGTGTAAGTTGCCCATATGAAGCTATACACAATCGAAACGGGTCATTTTAAACTTGATGGAGGAGCCATGTTTGGTGTGGTTCCAAAATCCATTTGGCATAAACTCAATCCTGCTGATGAAAACAACATGATTAGTCTTGCCATGCGCAGCTTGCTTATTGAAGATGGAAATAGGCTCATATTAATTGATAATGGCATGGGCCAAAAGCAAGACGATAAATTTTTTGGTTATTATTATTTGCACGGAAACCACTCGCTAGATAAATCATTAAGCCAATATGGATTTTCTAAAAGCGATATCACTGATATGGTGTTAACGCATTTGCATTTTGATCATTGTGGAGGCAGTATTGAGTGGAACAACGACCGAACAAAATACCAAACTGCTTTTCCCAATGCCACTTATTGGGTTGCCGAAGAGCACTGGAAAGAAGCAATGGCTCCCAATCCACGCGAAAAAGCTTCATTTTTAAAAGAAAACATTTTACCAATAAAAGAAAGCGGGCAACTGGCATTACTCAAAGAAGATGATAATATATCGGATACGGTTCAATTGGGAGTTACACATGGTCATACCCAATCCATGATTCATCCTATTATACTTTACAAGGATTACACAATTATCTACATGGCAGATTTAATTCCCACCCAAGCGCATATTCCAACTGCATATGTAATGGGATATGATGTTCGGCCTCTAGTAACTATGCAAGAGAAGGAAGACACTTTAAAGGAAGCGATTTTAACAGAAAACACCATTTTGTTTTTCGAACACGATCCCTTGCATGAAGCTTGTACGGTACACCAAACAGAAAAAGGAGTGAGGGTTAAAGAACAAGTGCTGATAAAGGATTTATAAAAAATAATGTCGAGTAATATCAATTAATTGGTCCGCATTTAATTAATAATACTTTTTATTAATACAGCCTATAGAATATACAGTTATGAAAAGCCATTTTTGCTTATTTACACTAATCTTAGGAATATATGTGCTTTTGGTGACAGGTTGTTTATCAAAAAAAATTGAACGATTGAAGGAGGAATATTCTATTGTTCCAACAACATCTAAGCAAATTGATATCCCTAAGTATGAAAAACCGCACAATTTGGCTGGGCTTTATTACAATTATTGGCATTATGCCAAACAAAAAGAAAGGCAATTAGAATTGTCAAGCCTTGAAACAAATTACGTGGATACAATCTTTCGTATTTGGATTACAAATTCCTCAGGAAGAAAAGGTCAACCGCATGGACTAATCAATCTATCTAAACATTTAGATTCGTTTTATTGCCAGCTTGTATTTATGAAAGTGGATTTCACTTATTCTGGTTTAAAGGAAACTATTACCACCAAAAGTGTTTTGTATTTGGATCCGAAAAACATCTCGTGGCAACAATTATGGGATAGTTTATATTTTTATAAAATAGATAAAATTGAAACAGACGATTTAATTCCCAATTATTATAAAGGTAACGAAGGATATAATAATTATTTACCCACTTTCTCATTTGAATACAGTGTTCCTAATCAATATAGGTTCTACCAGTTTAACAATTATGAACCTAAAGTAACGCAGTTTTGGCAAGCCAAGAATGTAGATTCAATATTAGAGTTATTAAATAGGGAATTTGATTGGAACAAAAGAGGTTCAGTGTATTTTAGATAATGATAAACATTGTGATTGAAGCTTTTTCTTTAATGATGCAGCAATTTATAAAAGCTATATAATGACATCAAGAATATCAAATACTCTTGGTTATTCTTATCATAACGATTCAATATTTACTTATCAGTTGGTGACTGTCTCTATTCACTTAGTATTTATATTTAATAGGGGTTAGTTCATTATCAAATTATCTCATTATCTCATCTTCATATCTCACACCCTATCAATCACTCTAAAGTCAATCAACTCAATATCGGGAGTAAGGCAACCTTCTTTTACAGGCTCGTCTTTCATTAAATCGGTGCTTAAGTATTTTTTGTTGCTGTCGCAAAAGATGGTTACCACATTTTTATCTCCACCCAATTTGTTTTGTACTTTAACTGCACCTATAAAGTTGGCACCACTCGAAATACCAACAGCCAATCCCAATTGCTGCGAAAGTTTTTGCGCCATTAAAATCCCATCGGTATCCGATACAGCAATCACTTCATCTAGTTCTTTTAGGTTTACAATTGCAGGTATAAACTCATCTGAAATTCCTTGTATGCGGTGCACACCCACTTTGTGTCCGGTTGTTAAAGTAGGAGATTCTGCTGGCTCCATGGGGTAAATTTTTACTGCCGGATTTTTACTTTTTAAATAACGGCCTGTACCCATAACAGTTCCGCCTGTACCCACTCCCGCTAAAAACGCATCTACTTTTTTGCCAACGTTTTGCAATTGTTTGTATATCTCAGGTCCAGTTGTTTTAGCGTGTGCTTCAGCATTATAGAGGTTGCTAAATTGTTTTGGTAAAAAAGTATGATGCTCTGTTGCAGCCATGTGCTCACTTAATGCAATGCTTCCTAAAAAACCACCTTCTTCTTTGCTGATTAAAATAATATCTGCCCCCAAACTTTTAATAATATCAATCCGCTCTTTGCTTAACCAATTGGGCATAATAATTCGAACAGGATTACCCAGTGCACGTCCAATGGCTGCAAATGCAATTCCAGTATTTCCACTTGTGGCTTCAATAATAGTATCGCCTTGTTTAATATCCCCATTTCGGTACGATTGCTCTAAAATGTACAAAGCCATGCGGTCCTTAATGCTGCCCGTTAGGTTATAGTGCTCACATTTGGCAAATACCGTACGTTCTTCGCCTTTGTATCTGTAGTGGATTTCGAGCATTGGCGTATTGCCAACCATTTTCCACAAATGGGCACATTTATCGCTTAAAGGTTGATTCGATTCTTCAAGATTCATGATTGGCAAAAGTAAAAAAAGCATGTATCTTCCGCCTACATGAATAAAGTCAGCAGGTTGCAATCACGTTTACGAAGTTTTGGCTTCGCATGGAATGGTTTAGTTACTGCGTTTAAGTCTCAATCCAACTTGCAAATACATGCAGTGGCAGCACTGGTTGTATTGGGATTAGGTTACTATGTTTCGTTAAATGCAATTGAGTGGTGTATGGTACTGGTATGCATTGCTTTGGTTACCAGTGCTGAGTTAATCAATACCGCCATCGAAACCTATATTGATTACAAATCACCTGAACACCATGCTGAAATTGGCAAAGCCAAAGATATTGCTGCTGCCGCAGTATGGGTATGTGCACTTTTTGCTGCGATTGTGGGAAGTATTGTTTTTATACCAAAATTATTTCCGCATGAAATCCAACCATAACAAACAATTTGGTAAGTGGGGCGAAGACTTTGCCGTTTCTTTTATTGAGAAGAAAGGATATGAATTGCTGGCCAGGAACTACCGTTATGGAAGGGTAGAGTTAGACATCATTTGCAGATACCAAAACGAGGTTATTTTTATTGAGGTAAAAACCCGTACAAACGATGCAATGGCCTATCCCGAAAAGGCTGTTGGTAAATCTAAACAACGCAATATCAGGCTTGCAGCCGAAAATTTTGTAGAAGAAAATCAAATTACCCTGCCCGCGCGTTTTGATATTATTGCAGTTGTAAAAGGTGAAAAATTTGAAATCGAACACATCGAAGATGCATTCTACCCCTTTGACACTTATTGAATGGGTCATTGGAAATTGGGGAGTCGTTATACTCAAAAGTGCAAATTGACTATTATCCAATGGCAAATACCCAATGTCCAATGCCCAATGCCCAATAACTAATGCCCAGTAACTGATTACAAATAATTATAGAAATGAATATAGAAAAAATTAAAACACTTGGAGATTTAATCAAAGCAGGTTACAAACCGCGAAGTGTGAAGGAAGAAATGCGTGAGAACTTAATTGCACGTTTGCAAAACAACCAACACCTTTTTACTGGAATCCAAGGTTATGAAGATACCGTATTGCCACAAATTCAAACGGCAATCTTGTCTCGTCACAATATGATTTTGTTAGGGTTGCGCGGGCAAGCCAAAACCAGAATTGCCAGGCAAATGGTACAACTCCTTGATGAATACATGCCAATTGTGGCAGGTTCTGAAATCAATGATGATCCCCTTGCTCCTATATCGGTATTTGCACGCAATACCATTGCCGAGTTCAAAGACAAAACACCTATTGCTTGGATTCACCGCAATGAACGGTACACTGAAAAATTGGCAACGCCAGACGTGAGTGTAGCAGATTTAATTGGAGATATTGATCCTATTAAAGCTGCCTCACTCAAACTCAATTATGCAGATGAACGGGTTATTCATTTTGGACTCATACCTAGAGCACACCGAGGCATATTTGTGATTAATGAGTTGCCCGATTTACAAGCACGTATTCAAGTTTCGTTATTTAATATTTTGCAAGAAGGTGATTTGCAAATTCGTGGATTCAAATTGCGTTTACCTCTCGATTTGCAATTTGTATTTACTGCGAACCCCGAAGATTATACCAACCGCGGCAGTATTGTAACACCGCTCAAAGATCGTATCGATTCACAAATACTTACCCATTATCCCAAATCGCTCGAATTATCGAAACGTATTACTACTCAAGAGGCATCTATTGCAACAACCCAACGCCAACAAGTTGTTGTTCCAGATTTGTTATTGGATATTATTGAACAAGTAGCAATTGAAGCGCGTAAAAGTGAATGGGTTGATCAAAAAAGTGGGGTTTCTGCTAGGTTAACAATTAGTGCGCTTGAGAATGTGTATAGCCATGCCGAACGAAGATTGTTATTGAACAAAGAGGCAAAAACCATAGCACGTATTAGCGATTTGTATGGAATGCTACCAAGCATTACAGGTAAAGTAGAATTGGTATATGAAGGCGAATTGGAAGGGCCAGCTAATGTTGCACAGTTATTAATTGGTAAAGCTATTCGCGCACAGTTTGACAGAATGTTCCCTAACCCTGAAAAGGTGAAAAAGTCACAAAAAAAACAACCCTATGCCAGGCTCATTAATTGGTTTAACGAAGGAAATACCATTTCACTTTTGGCAACTGAAAGTGAGGTAGGATACAAGCATGCATTAAAGCAAGTAGATGGTTTACAAGAAACAATTCAATCATTTTTAACAGATGTAACTGATGATTTGCAATATGTGTACATGGAATTCCTGCTACACGGTTTAGCAGAGTTTAGCCAATTAAGCAAAACAGCAATTGAAAAGGGTGTAACCTTTAAAGATATCGTAAGTGGTATGTTTTCGGGAAACTCCAATCGTTTTGCAACTAATGAAGACGAATCATTGGACGAAGACGAGTAGGTTTTAGGCAACAACGTTGTTTAAATAGAGGAGAATTTTAAATCCTCAAATCATTTTTGTAACCTTGCCCTCGCATGCGCACTTACGAAGAAACACTGCAGTATCTTTTTAGCAAACTCCCTATGTTTACTAGGATTGGTGCTGCTGCGTTTAAAAAAGACCTTACCAATACATTGGCTTTATGTTCTGTTTTAAACAACCCACAACTAAGATTTAAAACGGTTCATGTTGCAGGTACAAACGGCAAGGGGTCCACTTCGCATATGATTGCTTCGGTATTGCAAGCAGCTGGTTACAAAGTGGGTTTGTATACATCACCGCACTTGCGCGACTTTAGGGAACGAATCAAAATAAACGGAATGCCTATCCCTGAGTCGGTCGTTATTGATTTTGTAAACACATACAGCAAAACATTTGAGTCGATAGAGCCATCTTTTTTTGAGTGGTCGGTAGCATTGTGCTTCGATTATTTTGCTAACCAACAAGTAGATATTGCAATTATTGAAACTGGATTAGGAGGCAGGCTCGATTCTACAAATATTATTACGCCCATTTTGAGTGTGATTACCAATATTGGCTGGGATCATATGGATATGCTAGGCGATACGTTGCCACAAATAGCATCTGAAAAGGCAGGTATTATCAAACCGGGTATTCCAGTTGTAGTTGGCGAGTTTGATCAGGATACAAAACCTGTTTTTGCTGAAGCAAGTCTAAGGAACCAATCCAATATTGTTTGGGCCCAAGAATCATATTCAGTTCATGTTTTAGAACGCACACTGCAATCATGCACCATGAATATTTACCACAACGGGACTTTGATGTACGAGTCGATGTTATTTGACCTAGCCGGAATATACCAACAAAAAAATGGGGTAACAGCAATTGCAGCCTTACAAGAGCTAAACCAACTAGGTTTTTCATTTTCTGTTGAGCAGTTACGTAATGGACTTCGTAGCGTTAAAACCAATACGGGTTTAATGGGCAGGTGGCAAGTATTACGCCAACAGCCATTGGTTATCTGCGATACTGGCCACAATGTAAATGGAATTGCCTACGTAATGGAACAATTAAAATCGCAAACTTACAATGCGCTGCATATGGTTGTTGGAATGGTACGCGATAAGGATATTGAAAAAGTATTGAAGTTGTTGCCGACCAATGCTACCTACTATTTTTGCGCAGCCAGTATTCCGCGTGCATTGCCTGCAGCGCAACTCCAACAGCAAGCAAACCAGCTTGGATTAATGGGTGATTCTTACCTTTCTGTTCAAGCAGCCTATGAGGCTGCATTGAAACAAGCAGCGGACTCCGACTTGATTTTTATTGGAGGAAGCACTTTTGTTGTAGCAGAAGTGGTATAAGGCCTTATATTTACCGTATGAAAATTGTTTCGACTTCCGCGCTAATGCTCGCAACTACCTTTGTAATTGCGCAGCAAGATACAGCTGTCATTCCTGCTAAGCATGAGTACAAGGCACGTTACCAATCGCAAATCACACTTACTGATAATGGGGCGGGTGGTTGGTATGCAAAGGTTGAAAAAGGAAAAGCGGTTGTGTTTGAATACCGCTTCGAATCAAGCCACCAACCACAAATTGCCGATGACGAATTGGTTACGTTTTATTCTTTTCAAACAATACCTCCTCGTTCAGGTAAGTTCATCTTAAAGGGAAAGGATTTGGTAAATGCCAAGGCCTACCATAGCCGAAATTGTTTTTGTATTGACAGGGGAACGCATTTGGTAACAGATGGAGAAATTACGGGGGTGAGGCTTTCGCGGAAAACGTGGTTAATTAAAGGATGGTTTCAAGTAACCATTAAATTACCAGAGGGCGAACGTGTAGAGGTGAAAAAAATAAATGCAGTTTACCAAATTCAATGATAAACTGCATTTGCACTGCAAAGGTTAAAACAGATCGCCTTCACTTTCCAATTCTTCTTTTAGAGCCTTGCGTTCTGCTTTTTTACGTTTGAGCTCCGCTTTTTTCTCAGCCTTTAATTTTTCGTATTCAACCTTTTGTTTCGCGTCCAAAATAGCTTGAATGCGTTGGTCGTTTTTCAAAAATTGTTCTTTAATCGCTTTTTGATGTTGCTCTTTACCAGCCGAAGCATTGGCTTGGTGAACTGCTTTCATTTCTTTGCGGTTTTGTTTTACAATTTCGCGTAATTGTTTTTGTTGTGTTTCAGATAAATTAAGGCGTTTGCTCACCTCCATAAACCGCTGCTCCCTTTTGGCTTGCATTTCCGCTTGTTTTTCAGTTTGCATTCTTACATCTTGTCCAACTGTTTGGGTGGCTATCGTAACAAATAATAAAATGATAAATGATTGAATGGTTTTCATGTTGATTAATTTTAAAGTTGAAAATTACAAAATTTATTATGTATATCTGTTACCTTACCAATAACAGTTACATAACTTATTTGATTTACTCTTGTGGCTAGCCGCCCCGAACCCGCCTTACTTTTTCTCTGTGAAAGAAAAAGTAAGCAAAAAGTTCAACCTGCAGATGCTTTTGTTACAAACTACATCATTTATTTTACCCGCAACCCAAGCCACTACGCTCGTGGGTTGCTTACCGAAGGCCACCGCTAAAATAAACGCTTTGTTTGTCACACAAAACCATCTAAGGCAAAGGGAGTGGTTAGAATTATGTTTTTCGAGAGACAAAGTGCAGTGGGAGTCCACCAATTGAGCGAAATCAACCCGAATTGGCCTGAGTGGCGTTGGGTATAGCATAGAATGAGGGTTGATTTGGAATTGGTGGTCTGCTTTTCGGTTCAATCAATGTTATTTAAAAATAGCCTATTTTTAAATTTTACATTGATAATACGCGAATGAATGATGCAGTTATTCAAGGTCTTAATCATTTCATTCGGTAGTACCTTTTGCAGAACCAAAAGGTAACAAAAAGGAAAGTTAAGCAAACTAAAGCGTCATTTCTATTATCTGAGTGTTACTAGTGTAAGCTTCCCCGAAAGTTAGCCATTTAAAAGTTGATTAAATAAATAATGATTAACTTTAAATGACAATTATGAAGCATTCAAAATTCACAGAAACAC
>JALONP010000007.1 GCA_025454875.1 Bacteroidia bacterium
GTTTCTGTGAATTTTGAATGCTTCATAATTGTCATTTAAAGTTAATCATTATTTATTTAATCAACTTTTAAATGGCTAACTTTCGGGGAAGCTTACAATGTTTGCAAACTTATTGGCTCAAAATTATAATAAGATAACCGTTAAAAGTGGCCACAAACATTTTAAATAAAAACTGATCTTATATAGAGCTTGCCCGTTTGTAATTTGAGAAATTTAAGCAATATGAGGAAACCACATTTAGCATGAGTGGCTAAAAATAAACGAGTGTTAAAGATAGTAAATGATGCATTTTCGAAAAAATTATTGCATTTGATACTAAATTAATGATTCATTTTTGAGATTATCTCAATCAAGTCTTGGTAGTTGTTGTCTTGAACTAAATTCAATAACTTGTTTTATAAAAACAATTCGAAAACCAAAGGGAATTCTGTTTGCATTAGTCTGTAATAATTACTTTTTCCAGTAAAATAGTCTTTCCATTTTCCTCTATTCTTAAAATATACACCCCGCTTGGTAAGTTGTTTCGCTGTATGGGAATATCTTGAGCGTTGATATTGGTTATCGTTGTAAGAGCTTTACCCATAAAATTTTCAATAATTAGAGTAGCCTCGTTTAAACGTATTGGTAAAATCACAACTGCTTCTTTCGAGAATGGATTCGGATACACCATGATACCATTTTTGCTATGAACATTCTCTGTTAATCCTGTCATAATAAAGTTAAAGCATATTGATGTATCAACACAATCATTTTGTCTTATTTCCACTGCATAGTTTCCTGAAACTACAGGCTCAAAACTTTGATTTGTTGCACCTGTAATTGGCTCAAAGTTCTGGCTACAGTTGAGCCACTGGTACGTTCCGTTTGTTGCATTAGCCGTAATTTTGCTCATATCAATGGTAACGGTAGTGTTAACATTTTTAATGGTTAAATTTAGTTTTACTAAACTATCACAGCCATTAGCAGCACCGCCTACAATATTATAACTAGCTTGGTTATTGCTAGATTGATATACTTTTCCATCTATCCATTTAAATTGTTTACAAGCAACCACATTGTGAAGTCCAACCGCACTTTTGTTAATAGTAAGATTTAACGTTACAATACTATCACACCCACTTACTGCTGCTCCTTCCATTCTGTATGTTGCCGTATTATTTGAGGTTGAATAAATATTACCATCAATCCATTGTAAAGCGTCACAAGCTATTCGAGTATCAATGCCCATTGAAGGAAAACAAGTGAGTATTCTTGTTATATTATTTCTACCATTGTTTCGATAGCTCATAAATGAACCACCTATCACTATTTTACCATCGCGTTGAATTACAACTGACGCAATACCTCCACTAGCTGGTGCATTAAATGTACTATCAAGGGACCCATCTGAGTTTAACCGTTCAATACCAATCGAATTCTCTTCTATCATTGAAATAATATTGCGTTGTACAATGATTTTGCCATCAGGCTGTAGCGCTAAGGCTTGCACAAAGAAGGGCCTCGTATTGCTAAACAGGATAAAACTTGTGTCGATTGTTCCATTTGAGTTGAGCCTAATAATACCATAATTTCTTATACCTTGATAAAATCTGAATTGGCCTCCAACAACTACTTTCCCATCAGGTTGTAAAACTGCCGCTTGTATCGATACATCTTCATTATTTGAAGCAAATGAGGTGTCGAATGTTCCATTTGGATTAAGGCGGACCATTCCAAATCGTCTAATGCCATTAAAAAGTAAATTAGCAGAGCCCACTATTTTTCCATCAGGTTGTATGCAATAAGGAATAAACCAATCATTTGATGTGGGAAGAATACTGTTAAACGTGAGGTCTACGCTTGCATCGCTATTAATACGTGCTACATTAATTCTACTTACCCCATTAAGAGTGGTAAATTGTCCGTTCACTATTATTTTTCCATCAGGTTGAAGCTCTATGTTATTAATTCCTTGAAAATTAGTCAATCCCAAATCAAAGGTTGTATCTAGCGTTCCATCTTCATGTAAGCGCGCAATAGATCTTATGTTTCTGTTTCCAATTGAGGTAAAATTTCCAACAATATACATCTTACCATCAGGTAGCAATTCTATTTCTCTTAAAAAGTTATTAGGCCAAGTTTGGGGGTTAAAGCTTGAATCAAGCGTACCATCTTCATTAAGTCGTGCGATATAATTTCTACCAATTCCATTATACGAACTAAAACGTCCAGCAATCATTATTTTGCCATCAGGTTTTATTCTTATTGCATCTACTGCACCGTTTGCTCCTGTACCCTTGTTAAAGAATAAGTCAACCTCGCCATTTTGATTAAGCCTTAAAAAAAAATCTCGCCCGGTTCTGTTAAAATTAGCTACTGAGCCTCCTATCATCATTTTTCCATCAGTTTGCAAAGCGATAGTAAAAACAGCACCACCTTTATTATAAGGAATATAATTTCCCCTTCCTGCATTAAAGGTTTCGTCAATGGAGCCATCGTTATTTAAGCGCGCCACGCAATTACTTGGAACACCGTTATATGAATTAAAATCTCCTGCTATTAATACTTTTCCATCGGGTTGTGATATGATGTCATTTACCGAGCTATTTAACCCAGAACCAATATTGAAGGATATGTCAAGCGTTCCATCGGAGTTTAACCTGGTTAACCTGTTTCTAGGTACTCGATTATAGGAGGTAAAATCCCCACCAATTATTATTTTTCCATCAGGTTGTAAATGAAAATCAAAAATAGAATTGTCTGCTCCTTCGCCAATATTAAAAGTAGTATCAAGTGAACCATTAGAATTTAGGCGAGCAATTCTATTTTGGCTAACATTACCAATAAAAGTGAAACTACCCGATACCAAAATTTTACTATCGGGTAATAAAGCAATATTTGAAACAAATCCGTTTGTTTCAACTACCAATTTGAATGTTGTATCAATTGTTCCATTAGGATTAAGTTGGCGTATTAAATTACGATTGAATATTGTTGGTGCAGCCCTTACTTCGCACACAATAAGCTTGCCGTTTGGTAACAAAGCCATTCTGGATATAGGATTTTTGATGGCGGTATCAAGTTTAAAAGAATTATCAACAACCCCATTTGCGTTAAGCCTAACGAGATAATTTATGGTTGAGTTACCAAAAGTTGTAAAGCGTCCTGCCATTAATATTTTTTGATTTGGCAGAACAATCAAATCATTAATTCTTATATCAGCTCCTTGGTCTTCTGTAATAAAGGTTGTATCAAAGCTACCATCTCCATTAACGCGAGCTAATGATAATGTCTCTATTCTATTATAAGCACTAAAACCTCCTGCTATTAACGTTTTTCCATTTGGTAAGGTAATAAGTTTAGTTACACTCATATCAGCACCAAATCCATTGCCTAGCCCTTTATCAATAGGGTTAAACGAGCGATCAATTGATCCCGGCTGAGCTATAGCACTTTTTGAAAAAAGAAGGTTAATAAATATCATTAGGAATTTAATTCCTAGTAATAATTTGGACTTTCCAGACGTGTAAAAAACTTTCATATTTTTGATGATTATGAATTCTGTTATCAAAAAACGTACCCATGGTAATCCCTCTTTCTAAATTAATTCACACCACAGGTTTAAACCCTTCAAAGGCTTGTAAGCAATTATTGCAGTAGTGCATGCTGCGACAAAGCGTTGGCCCAAAAGGCGATTTCATTTCCGTGTTCTTACTTCCGCAAAAAGGGCATTCAGTGTGTTGTAATAATTCTTGAGTTACTTCACCTTCGTGTTTAATGGGTGGGGCAAGTCCATGCTTTTTTAAACACATTAAACCTCGCGCTGTAAGTTTATTGCTATCCCAGGGTTTATCAAAAGTGGTAACTACTTCAATTTGGTTAATTCCAATTTCTTTAAGTCGTTCGGCCACCATTCCTTCCATCATTTTAATAGCAGGGCATCCTGTAAACGTAGGTGTCATTTCCACAAAAACGCTGCTCTCACCACGCACCTCCACTTTAGTTATTATCCCCATATCCACCATGCTCAATGTTGGAATTTCAGGATCCTTTACCACTTCGAGGGCTTGCCAAATTGATTGTTCTGTAATCATTACCACTCAGCCGAAGGGTCAATCGTAAAAACTTCACTCATCTCGTCTAACAAAGGTTGCAAGTGTTCTGTGTGATACCCTTTGCGCCCACCTAGTTTAGGTTCCCAAGTTTTTACATCAGGAATGGTAAGCGTTGCTTTTGCAAATATTGGGGTTATGGTTTCGAGCCAGCGATTTTTTAGTGCAGATTCTCCCTCAAATATGTTTTCCGTCTTTAATTGTACTTCGAAGGATCCTTCTTCAAACATGCCCAAAGCGTAATTCCACGATGCGCTTAATGCTGCTTGCATACGGGCATGACTTTCGTCTGTTGCTGTTCCAAGTTTTGTAATCCAAGTATTAGCGTGAAACACATGGTACTTTAATTCACCTTTTACCTTACGAGCAACTTTTGCCAATGGTTCGTAGCTGGAGGTAGCCAACATTTCGAAACGCAGTTGATCTGCTATGTCGTATAAAAAATGTCGCATCAAGCTAAAGTCATAATCACCATTTGGTAATTCTAAAAACTGCGCATTGTGAAACTGATTAGCATTACGGGTAAAGGCAACCGTATCCGGAGCTTGTTCACCTAGTTCATGGAGCAACTGAAACAATGCTTGAGATTGCCCAATTTTATCTTGAGCCATAGAGGAGAAAGCTATGTCTTCTTCCAATATGGGTCCCAGACCTGTCCATTCGCTATTTCTGTGTCCGATGATTAATAAATCATCAGCCATTTTGTACAACAATTCTTTTATTGCTTCAGTATTCATATCATGCCTTTTCTTTTCTTGGAATCATTGTTCCTGTTTCTTTTTTGTACTTGTTTATTTTATCCATCACTTTGTAACCGCTCGCCTCTTTGTAAATTTTTTCAGGCGTGGTTTCAAACATGTCTTGATCTTCGTATTCTGTGCAAAAAACA
The DNA here is from genome assembly GCA_025454875.1 of Bacteroidia bacterium. GTDB lineage: Bacteria > Bacteroidota > Bacteroidia > UKL13-3 > UKL13-3 > UKL13-3. Next base: position 4,981 of record JALONP010000007.1, read on the forward strand.
TTACTGGTTTTTACTACCCAAATATTGGCCGTAATCCCTCTCCTTCCGTATTGGTCTTTACCAAAAATTAAAGCCATTTCTGGATTAGGCGCATGAACAATGCCAACATGCATGTGTTGGTCGCCACGCTTTTTTTGGTGAAACACCTCATAGGTTTCCCAATTGTCCATTGGTGTTAATGGGTCAATCGTATTGTTTTCTGATATTTGTTCGCGTGTAATACGCGGGTCAAGTGATTTGATCATAAAGAAATTTTTAACCGTTAATGCCGCTAAGATTACCCTTGCATTCGCAACGTTTGTGTAGGTAATTAATTACGCCAAGGGAGTAACATATTTTTCAGCCTTATTCAACAAAGCGTTTCGCACCCAGCGTCCTCTTTCTTCCGCCATTCTACGAACAGCTAAACGCTCAGCATTGCACGGTCCACCGCCATTAATTACACGTTTGAATTCCTCCCAATCTGGTTCTGTGTAGTCCCATTTACCCGTAGCTTCATTCTTTTTCAAATTGGCATCAGGAACTGTTAAACCCAGATCCCAGATTTTTGGAACGTACATATTTAAAAACTGCTGACGCATATCATCATTGGTTGCCATTTTCACTTTCCAACGCATCAATATTTCGGTGTGATTTGAAATTTTATCACTTGGTCCAAAAAAATGCATGATTGGAGGCCACCAGCGATTTAGAGCTTCCTGTACCATTTTTCGTTGAACAGGAGTCCCTGTGGCTAATGTCACTACATTATCATGACCATATTTTAAGTGGAAACTTTCCTCGGTACAAATACGATCCAATGCACGGCAGTATGGTCCGTAACTTCCTTTTGCATTAGCGACCTGATTGATAATTGCTCCTGCATCAATTAACCATGCAATAATACAGGCATCTGCCCAGGTAAATGCTGGATAATTAAACACATTTGAATACTTAGATTTCCCAGTTATCAAATCGTTGGTCATTTCTTCTCGGCTTTTGCCCAAGGTTTCAGCAGCACTGTATAATAGCTGTGCGTGTCCTACTTCATCTTGCACCTTAGCCATCAAAGCAAGCTTGCGCTTAAAGCCTGGGGCTCGCGTAATCCACGTTCCTTCTGGCAATGCTCCAATAATTTCGGAGTGTGCATGTTGTTCAATCATTCGGATGAGCTGCTTGCGGTACTCGCGCGGCATCCAATCTTTTGGTTCAATTTTTTCGCCACGTGCAATACGTGCTTCAAATTCAGCTAATTTAATTGGATCCTCGCCATCAATGATTGATTTAGGCTTTTCATTTGGATCGATGTAAGCATTTCCGTACATATCTTTCTGTTTATATTAATATTGTTGGTTATTTATTGATAGCCATTTATGGCTTGTAATCAATATCTGTTACAAGCTTTTTTCGAAGGCCACCCAAAATAAAATCGCTGAGCTCATTCGCAATTTCGGTTGGACTCATCTTTCCTTTAGGGTTGTACCACTCATTTACCCAATTTAATGTAGATAATATCGTGAGTGCAGCAAATTTTTGATCTACTGCTTCAAACAAATCTTCGTTTTCGCCATCATTTAAAATAACTTTTAACTCATTTTCATAGGCATCTCTCAGCCCTTTAAACTCACTCAATTTTGGCTCGCTTAAACTTCTCCATTCATGCAAAAAAACAGCACTGTAATCCACGTGTTGAGTCAATAGCGTTATATGATTTTTTATAGCCATTCGAAGCTTTTCTTCTGCGTTAAAATAAATATCGTTCACTTCTGCAATAGCCACAATCATTCGATCTGCTAACGAAAAACAAATCAACTCCAAAATTTCTTCTTTGGATTTTATATGATGGTATAAACTTGCTGCTTCCATGCCAAGTTCTGAAGCAATATCACGCATGCTTGTGCTTGCAAAGCCTCGTTGTTTGAACATCTTGGCGGCAGTTGACAATATTTGTTCTTTACGGCTGATATTGAGGGCTTCTGACATAAACCTAATGATTGTTAGACAAAGTTAGTGGGTCTGTTGCAATTTCCAAACATTTAATTTAACAGCCTTGCAATCAATTAATAAAATGTTAAATTGAACCATTCAAATAAAACAGCTTATGGATCAGCAAAACAAAAGAGTGGTTTTGGTAACTGGCGCAACAGGTGGCCTAGGAACTGCAATGTGTGAAGATTTACATAAAAACGGTTACCGTGTTGTTGCCAATTATCGCAACAAAGAAAAGGCAGACAAATGGAAAGCAGAAATGGATGCTAAAGGAATCAGTGTTAGTTTGTTCGCAGGAGATGTATCCAATTATGAAAGTGTTGGTAAAATGGTTACAGCGATTGAAGCGGAAATTGGCCCTATAGATGTTTTGGTAAATAATGCAGGCATTACCCGAGATACTGCTTTTCGCAAAATGACTTACGATCAGTGGCGAGATGTGCTCTCTTCCAATTTAGACTCGGTTTTTAATTGTACACGACATGTAATTAACGGAATGATTGATCGAAACTGGGGACGTATAATTAATATTTCGTCCGTTAATGGTCAACGCGGACAATTTGGTCAAGCAAACTACAGCGCAGCCAAAGCTGGAATGCATGGATTTACCAAAACACTAGCCATGGAGGTTGCGCGCAAAGGAGTAACAGTGAATACCATCTCGCCTGGATATATTGGAACAGACATGGTGATGGCTGTGAAAGAAGAAATCAGAAATCAAATTGTTGAGCAAATTCCTTTAGGTCGCTTGGGTGGAACAGAAGAAGTAGCACATTTAGTTTGTTTTTTAGCTAGCGATAAAGCAAGTTTCATTACAGGAGCTAATTATTCAATCAACGGTGGTCAGCATGTGTATTAAATAATAAAACATTTCCTTTACGAGTAACTTACACATGCACAATAAACATCCTGTTTAAACAACTGCTTAATGTGTTTAATTATTGGCTTTGCTGAATCTGATTGCTTTTGAAAATCAGATGAACGCGTATGTATTTCAAAACAAATTGAAGTGCATTATTTAAAGAGCCATTCAATACAAATATATTTAGTATCGTTTTTTCTTCTTTGTTTTCAATCCAACTGTTGTGTTGGTTACCTAAATTTTGGCTTTGCACCTCTGTGTTGACCAATAATAAATAGAGAAAAAACAACATTCGATTGCGGTAGACTTCATCTTCTTACTGTCTTTAATTAAATATAACACATTCTTGAATATTTCCTTTTTGTGGTGTGTACTAGAAACCTTTACATTCGCGCAACTTTTAAATTAACCGTATAACATGAGTAAAGTAAAAATCTCCGTAGCAAAAGGGGACGGAATTGGCCCTGAAATAATGGACGCAGTTTTGCAAATCTTCAACGCTGCCAATGTTCCTTTAGAGTATGAGCTTATTGATATGGGCAAAAGCATTTATGACAAAGGCTTTAGCACAGGTATGACCGATGACGCAAAAAAAAGTGTAGAAACGAATGGTATCCTGTTTAAGGGCCCAATGGAAACCCCAAAAGGCAAAGGCGTTAAGAGCATCAATGTAACAGCACGTAAAACATGGAGTACCTATGCCAATAGAAGACACTTTCAATCGTTGCCAGGTGTTGATACTGTTTTTTCAAAAGCAGGAATACCAATTGATATTACCATTGTTCGTGAAAATATAGAAGGCACATATGGCGGAATTGAGCATATGAACACCCACGATGTGGCCATCTGTAGAAGAATTATTTCTCGCCCAGGTAGTGCACAGGTTATTCGCTTTGCATTTGAAATGGCAAGAAAAGAAGGCTTTAAGAAGGTTACTTGTGCGCATAAAGCAAATATCATGAAGCTTACTGATGGGTTGTTTTTGGAAACGTTTCAACAAATAGCCCAAGAGTATCCCGAAATAGAAAGCAACGATATCATCGTAGATGATTTAGCTATGAAGCTTGTGGCTCGTCCGCACGAGTTTCAAGTAGTTGTACTTACCAATCTGCAAGGTGATATTATGAGCGATTTGTGCGCTGGCCTTGTTGGCGGTTTGGGTTTTGCTCCATCTGCAAATGTTGGTGATAACATATCAATCTTTGAAGCGGTGCATGGAACCGCGCCAGATATTACCGGAAAGCTCCTTGCAAACCCTACTTCTCTGTTGCTAAGCGGCTTGATGATGTTGCGCTTTTTAGGACTAGTAAAACATGCTGCACTTATTGAAAACGCTCTACGATATACGCTTGAACAAGGTGTTCACACTGCTGATTTTGGCGATCGAACCATTGCTCCCTCAAACACAAATGAGTTTGCAAGTGCAATCATTAAAAACCTTGGAAAAGAACCAGAATTTAGCAAGCCCCGAGTTGCCGTTGACGGAGTTGAGTTGTACCAGAAAAAAACAAGTGCCGATTTTCAAAAAATGATGGAAACGCCTAATCCGGAGCCTGCAACGATTGTTGGTGTTGATTTTTTTGTTGAGTCAAACCACCCGGCAGCTGATTTAGCAAGAACCATCGAATCAAAACTACAACCTAATCAAAAACTGGTAATGATTTCAAATAGAGGAACTATGGTTTGGCCTACAGGCTCTTCCTTTACAGAGTGTGTTGACCATTATCGGGTGCGAGTTGAAGGAACACAATCTCAACCAGAAATTTTTTCATTGCTCAGCAGTCTTTCAGAAAAAATGTACATCCCATCTCACGAAGTACTTCGCATGTACGGCAATAAACCAGGGTACTCCTTGGCCCAAGGCCAATAACCCGATTATTGCATTATCATAAAAACCTTGTTATGAACTAACAAGGTTTTTCTTATTTTTGAGAAGCCCTATGTGTTCCGATACATCTAACTTATTTTCAATTAAGCAATGGGCCGAAGACGATCGGCCACGCGAAAAACTATTGCAAAAAGGTCCTAAAACCCTGAGTGATGCTGAGCTTTTAGCAATTCTAATTGCAACAGGTACTAAAAAAGAAACCGCGCTCGACCTTGCACGTGCTGTTTTAAACAATTGCTCAAACAGCTTGGAAAAATTAGGTAAGCTCAGTGTTCAAGAACTTATGCACACAAAAGGCATTGGTCCAGCAAAGGCAATTACCATAGCAGCTGCTCTGGAAATTAGTAGGAGACGTGCAACACAAGTCTTTGACAACACTACAAAAATTAACAATAGTCAAGCATTGTTTGAATATACCAAATCTGTTTTCATGGATCTTAACCACGAAGAGTTTTGGGTAGTTTATTTGAATAAGGGAAACGTTCCCATTTCACGCCAATGCATTGGCAAGGGGATGATAGATAGCACCCTTGCTGATATTCGAATTATTTTTAAACATGCCCTCACATTTTCTGCGCCACAAATTGCCCTTTCTCACAATCATCCATCCGGCCGCCTTGTTCCAAGTGAACAAGACATTAAATTAACCAAACAGATAATTGAGGCTGGAAAACTATTAAACATTAGTGTTGTAGACCACCTTATCATCGCTCAAAACTGCTACTACAGCTTTGCCGATGATGGCCTTCTGTAGTTTTCTGAGTGGCGAGTTTACTAAACAAACCAACAATAATTGGGTATAAACAGATTCGGCACTTGTGTTTTAGGCACTAATTTTCGTTAATTTTGTTGTCTAAATCTTTTGCCATGAGCCAACTCGTCAGAATTCGTTTACAACTACTTTCATTGCTCACGCTTAGTATTGGGTTTGCACACGGACAACTTCCGGTAAGTGGTACTAAAACAATTTGCCCAACAGGATGTGATTTTCCAACTCTCACTCGCGCATTTGATACCATAAGTACCAACGGATTGGGTGGTGCCGTTATTCTTGAGTTGCAGCCTAGTTATGTTTCTACGAGTGAGGTGTTTCCAATTTCACCGTCTACGAATGCTACAGTAACAAATACGATAACAATTAGACCTTCGGCTTCAGTAGCTTCTGCGCTTACCATCACATCTACGAACAATATCGCCACGATTCGACTTAATGGCGCTCAGTATGTAGCGTTTGATGGTAGGAATGGTGGAGTTGGAACGAACCGATTTTTAAACATTGTAAATGCAAATACTGGAGACTCTGCATCTACTATCCTTTTTATCAATGGTGCTCAGAATAATACTATTCGAAACTGTGCTTTATCAGCAAGGGCTGCGGCAGATTCAATATCGGCAATCATCTTATTTGGGGCAGGAACAGGAAACAATAGCAATAACACAATTCACAACAATACCATTTCAAACGGAGCTGTTCAAGTTTCAAATGGCATTGCCTCGATTGGTCTTGCAGGAAATCCTAACATTAATAATACGATATCGAATAACCTTATTTCCAATTTTAGAGATGCGAATAGTATTCGTGTAAGTGCCATTTTTACAAGCACGGGCACAAGTGATTGGACAATTACTAATAACACTATTTTTACACCGTCTGCTATTGCTGCTAACACGGGCTCGCGCTATTACTTCATAAATCTTACGGCAGGCTCAGGGTACACAGTTTCTGGAAACACCATTGGTTATGCCACAGCAACATTAACAGGAACAATGACTTTTACTGGCGCTGGTCGCTTTCGCTTAATTGCATTAACAGGTGGTGCTGGCACAACATCCTCAATACAAGGCAATACCTTTCGCAACATCAATATTGCTTCAAGTGTACTAGAAACAGTTGATACATTATCTGCATTCATCGGTATTCATGTTGGAGCAAATGCCACCGCCAATATTGGAACAGTGACTCCAAATGTTTTTGGTAACCAAACCTCTACAGGAAATATTATACTGAATTTGTCTGGTAATAATGCATCACAACAAGCTTCGTCTATGATTCTAATAGGAGGGCCCAATTGCTCGGTATCAAACAACACTTTTGGTAGCATAAGCTCCATTAGTACTTCTCGCCAAGCTCGTTTAATTGCCATTAGGAACATTGCAAGCACGGGAACAACAACAATAAACAACAATACCATTGGTGGGCTTATTGCAGGAAGTTTAAGAATTGCTTCAACCACCGCTCAAATTATTGGCGTTTGGAGTACTGCTGGTTCTGCAACAATTGAAAACAACACTATCCAAAATCTAATGCACACTGGTGCAAATGCCGGAGCAACCAATGCCACCTCTGCTATTGGCATTCACATCGAAAATACCACAACTGGAGGGCAAACAATTCGTGGAAACTTAATTGAAAAACTGAGCAACACAAATATTGGCAATGGGGCTTACGGTGTAATAGGCGTTCGGTATAACGGCCCTACAACAGGAACAAATACCATTGAAAAAAATACCATCAGACGCTTAAGCGTAGACGCTGCTGGAACCACTGGGGTTATTCAGGGTTTGACGATAGTTGCTGGAAACACAACAATAGCCAGCAATGCCATAGCTGTAGGAGCAAACACAAGTGGCAATTCGATTACCAAGCCTGTAAATATTCGTGGAATCAATGACCTAGGAGGTAACAATAATTATTATTTCAACTCAGTTTATGTTCATGGCAATAACGCGCTAAATAATGTGGCAACATTTGCCTTTATTACAAGTAATACTGTAGGAACCCTTGATATCCGCAACAACAGTTTTTCTAATAATCGAAACTTTACTGTAACCAATGATATTGCAGGAATTAAGAACTATTGCTTCTCTTCAAACGAAGCCCTTTCAGCTGGCGTTATACCTGGGGTTACGCTGAACTTCAACCATTACCATTCATCAAACGACTCTGCATTGTTCCGCTTAGTTTCAACTGATTATGGTTCTCTAACTTCATGGAGGGCTGCAGCAACAGGCCACGATGCAAATAGCCAATCCGGATATCCCTTGTATAATTCACGTGATATTCTTAAGCCTCTTGCTACAAGTCCTCTTGGACCAGGAACTGCCATTGCTGGAATAACAACAGATATTGAGAATGCTACACGCACAACCAATAAGATGGGCGCTTTTGAAGGGGTTGGTGATTTTGCTCCACCTGATATTGGACACAATGGAGCGCTCAAAACGAATGTAATAACGGATCGAACACTTACTGCTCGAATTAGGGATACAACTGGAACAAACACAACTGGACCTCTAGTGCCCAAATTATATTACCGCAAAAACAGCAACAGCTTTAATTCAGCAACTGGGTCCTTGTCTTCAGGAAACGGAAAAGACGGCGTTTGGAGTTTTGTTTTATCAACTACAACCATGGGTGGACTTACTGTTGGTGATACTGTTTTGTATTATATAGTTGCTCAGGATACAAGTATTAACAACAATATTGCATCAAATCAAGAAGGAGTTAATGCAACGGATGTGAATACGATTATCAGTGCCCCAACATCCTTGTATAGCTACCGCATTGTAGACGCTGCAAATAACGCTTATACCGTTTGTGATACTTGCGATTTTACTTCTTTAACTGAAAGTGGAGCAACTGGCGCTTTTGATGTGTTAAACAATACGATATTCACCTCTAATGTAGAATTGCTCATATACGACTCACTAGACGAGAATGGTGTAGTTGCCTTTAATGGCGAGGCCTTAGGTGGCTTTAGACTAACGATTAAACCTGGTTACGACACTGTTTTTACAATCACCAATAGTGCGAACTTGTCGCAAACAATGATCAGAATTAACAAGGCTAGTAATGTTACAATTAACGGTTCATATGATGGAAGCAAAAGGAACCTGCGGTTTATAAACACAAACACAACGGCAGGTAATTGCCAAGCTGTTCTAGCTTTTGATGATGGCTGCTCAATTGATACACTGAAAAACTGTATCATAGAAAGCAATGCTACAAACGGGGCTAGATACCCTATAATTATTGGGCAAACTGGCAGCAATACACGAATCGTTATTTCAGGAAATTTAATTCGGGGATCTGTTGGAAGCCCCGGAACGATAAGCACTGCGGGTGTTGTTGGAGGAATTCTTTCAAACTCAGTTTCAAACTCAAAATTAGTTATTGGCGGGCCTAACAGTACAGATGGTAATGAAATCACGAACTTCTCTACCAACGGTGTTTTTTTACAGTCTTCTGGCGATAGCTGCACAATTAGAAACAACTTCATTTATCGGAACCTTGACCGAAATGGTGCTTCCACCTGCATAAGCGTTACGAATGGCAATGGCCATGTTATTTCAAATAATAATATTGGTGGCAATGCTACAAACAGAAGTGGTGTAGCATTCACAATTAGAGGAGCAAATACACTAACAGCCGTCTCGGTTAACTTAGGTATTGTTGGCCAAACCACTATCCAGAACAACACGATTTCAAACTTTGGTGCAGCCAATCAAACGGATGCTACGCTAGTAAATGGCATTCTAGTTAACGGTGGAAATGTGCTTGTTTCCAATAATACAATTGGCGGTGGAACAAACCCATATGACACTATTGTTACGAGTGCTACTTTCACTGGGATAAGCTTAGCTGGAACTGCACAAATTATTGGTATTGTAGAAAACAATACAATTTCCAATATAAGCCATTACCGTTCAGCTTCTGTAGCAGTGTATGGTATTAACTTCTCTAACTCCAATGTTTCCTCAACATTTACAATCAGGAGAAATATTATTCAAAACATAAGAGGAAATTCTTCTAGCATATCCGATGCAGCACACCCAATCGGAATATACCTAGCCGCTACCAATACAACAGGAAACACTGTTGATAGTAATATTATTTCAAATATTCAAAATGCTCAAACACTAGCCTCAACCCGTGTTGCCGGTATCAGGTCTGTGGCTACTGCAGGAGGTGCCACAATTTCACGAAACAGAATCTTTAATCTCTCCCAACCCAATCAAATAGGCAACTATGATATTTGGGGGATTTTGGCTTCAGGTTCTAATAACCTAGTATTCGCAAATAATTACGTGTCTCTCTCTGCAACAGCAGGAACACCTTTTTTATACGGGCTATCTGCAGTTGCCACAGGCGGAACAACCAACATGTTTTATAATAATTTATATGTTGGCGGGTCTGCGGCTTCAGGTAGCAGTAAATCATATGCCCTTTTTAAAAATTCTTCATCAACGATTGTGGCTCGCAACAATATATGTTACAATGAGAGAAGCGGTGGAACTGGTGGACATTTTTCAATTGGAATCAACTCAACTACCGGCTTCGCGTCTTCGAACAATGTAATGATTTCGGCTTCCGCATCAGCAGTTGGTGAGGTCGCAACCACAGCATATAACTTTACCGATTATAACACCAACTCTGGACAAACAAACAGCAAAAATGGCTTGAGTGCGAATTATCCTGCCGCTTCCTTTTTTGCTTCTACTTCAACTGGAAATCTTGCTTCGTCTAGTTGTATTTCAAGTAACTCAGGGGTTGTTGTATCTGTAACAACTGATTATGCTGGAGCCACACGCTCCTCGTCTACTCCAGATATTGGCGCCAATGAGTTTGCTACAGTTCAAAACACTTGGACAGGCGCTATCTCCACAAATTTTAGCGTTTCGAGTAATTGGTGCGCTGCATCGGTGCCTACTTCCACCGACACATTCACTATTGCCACTGCTTCAAATCAACCTGCATTATCTACAAACACAACCATACATACAGTTACTTTAAACACTGGAGCGAGGCTCGACTTAAATGGTTTTACCCTCACTTTAAATGGCGCCCTTTCTGGCCTAGGTACAATTAGAAGCAATGCCGCCTCTTCAATGATTATTAATGGAACTGGGTCAGCAGGAATAATTCGAATTGACCAAAGCAATCCTGGAACCACAAACACAATTGGTGCATTTACATTAAACCGTGGTACAACACCAGCTTCAGGATCAGCAACACTTTCGGGTACGCTAAGGATAGAAGACTCTTTGGTTGTAACAAATGGCACTTTGAATACGGGAGATAGCGTAGTTCTGCTTTCTTCTGTAAGTAAAACTGCACGAATAGGGCGAATAAATACTTCTAACGCTGCAATTGCAGGGCAAGTAGTTGCACAACGTTTTATAAGCAGCCAAGGCAGGCGTTGGCGCTTTTTTGCTTCTCCAGTCCAAGGAGCCACTGTAGCCGATTTAAAGAATGAGATTCATATTACAGGACCAGGAACTGGCACTACAATAGGCACCGAAAATTCAAACGGCTTTGACGCTACGCCAGGGAACGTATCTTCAATATTTTCATATAATGAGCCTGCAACTGGCGGGGTAAACAATGGCTGGGTTGCCCCTGCTGGCAAAACAGACTCATTGCGTGTTGGACGAGGATATCGCGTTTTTGTTCGCGGGCCAAGAACTGAAGGAAATGGATTATTGGATGGCAGTATACTAACCCAAAATGCCGTAACTGTTGACTTGCGAGGAACACCAAACGTTGGCGATTACAGCCCCGTTGTAACATTTACCAACACGGGAACACCCGCTGCTGATGGTTGGAACTTACTTGGAAACCCTTACGTATCACCAATCAGCTGGAACGCTATACACGATGCAGGAAGAACCGGATCTTTTCCAAATTACAGTGGAACGGATTATTTAAATCTAAGTCCTGTTGTATTCGTCTTAAATACTGTGGCAAACAAATATGATAGCTATAACGCAAACAGCGATACTGGCACCTTAACAGGAGGCCTCATTCCATCTATGTCTTCTTTTTTTGTGATTGCACAAGCAGGAACAGCAGCACTCAACCTAAGAGAAACGCATAAATCAGATGGAACACCGGTAAATATATTTAAGTCAAGCAGTGGCAAAGGTATAGGTATAAAGCTATACGAAAATGGCTCAGAGTTCGACCAATTTATTTTTAAACCCTTAACCGATGCTACTCCTATTCTAGATGGTTACGATATCCCTAAACTAAACAACCCCAATTTAAACATTAGCAGTTGGGGTGTTGATGGTCGTTACTTATCATTAGATTGCAGGCCGCTAGAAAATGACACTGTGCGGATTCCGCTTTCCATAAGGTTATCGAAAACAGGGTTGTTTAATTTTGAGATGAATAGTGATGAACTTTCTGCATATGATGCTCGCTTAGAAGACCGTTTTACCAAGACAACAACACTAATTGGCGCCAATACTCCGTATACATTTACAGTTTCTTCAGACACAAACTCTACGGGAGATTCTCGATTTGTTCTTGTTTTTACAAAGTCTGCCACAAATGTAAAACCATCCATTTCCTCACCGCCATTTAAAATGGTTATGTTTCCCAACCCAATTAGTGACAAACTTAACCTTGCTTATTACAATAATACCGCTGCACAATTAAAGGTTGAGCTGTTTGATATGGCTGGTAAATGTTTTGAGAGCAAAACACATGAAACCCAAGCAGAAGGGCTTTTAAAATTAGACGTGCAAACGCTTGCCTCTGGAGTATACTTAGTTAGAATCACAAACCTTGATGGGCTTGTTTTGGCAACAGAAAAAATAGTAAAGTAAGGAGAGCGCATTCAGTGCTGCGTGTTTTTGTTACTTTTGTGCCATGATAAAAATAATACATGCACTTCGTGTATGGATTCGGAACTATCCTTTTTTGCACCGATTTACTAAATTTGGCATTGTAGGGGTAATTAGCACCCTTGCAAGCCTATTTGTGTTTTGGTTAATAACACTACAATATCCCCAATACAACTTGCCAGCAAAAGCTATTGGCTATATCATGGGGTTTTTTGTGGGCTTTTCACTTAACAAGTTATGGACTTATGTAGATCAAACAGAAGATGGTGAAAGGTACTTACTAAAGTACATTATAGTTTATGGAATTACCTTTTTTGTGTTTTTAGGATTCAATTTTGTTTGTGATCACTATGTCCATCCAGAAGTTTTTGTTGCGCAATTACTATCTCCTTTTTTATCAGATTATTGGACTACTTTTTTAATATCGAACGGCCCCCTGGTTTCAAATGTATTGGCCATTGGAGTGAATGTAGGAATGAATTTCTTGGGAACCAATTTTCTTGTTTTTAGGGTTCCGGATCCGAAAGATTTATTTGACTAGTCCTTTTGCCGTAGTTTTTTCTTTTGCGCTGGGCTCATGGTATTAATTCGTTTGTAATAACCAGTTTTGGTTTTGTCTACAAACAATTGCAACTTCTTCCCTTTAGGAAGTTTATTTCCATTTAATTTGTTCCACTTTTTAATATCAGCCTCCGTTACATCAAACCAATCAGCTATAGCGGTAAGGTTATCGCCTTTTTTAACCACATAATACACTTTTGCTTTTTTTACTGTTGGTTTAGACGGTGTTTTTGCTGATTTAACCGTGGGGATGGAGTCTGTTTGAGGTAACGTATCATTGCCTGGCTTTTGAATTGCCACAGGCACAAATTCAGTCGTTTTTGGTAATGGGCTGTATAGCGAATCTCTGAGCAAATCAAATTCAGCCCCCTTCGATTTAGGTAAATAAATCCAATATCCTTCGGGAGTGTAGGGTATAATGTCTTTCTTGAACGTTGGATTCAACTTTCGCAGTTGTTCAAGAGGAATATGTATGGTGGCAGATATCTGTTGAAATGAAAGCCATTTATTTACGAGCGCACTATCAAGTTCTGGCGTAAAGGGGGCGTCCTGATTATTCGGCTTAATATTGTGTTCCTTATAATAGTTCAAGATGTATGCTGTTGCAATCACTTTTGGAAAAAGCCCTCTAGAGTTCTCAGGGATGTAAGGATACACATCCCAAAAGTACAAACTATTGTTGGCCATTCGAATGCATTTATTCAACATTACTGGAGAGCATCCGTAGGACGCGATTGCAAGTGGCCACTGCTTATAAATGCTATATAAGTCTTTGAAGTGCGATGCAGCAGCGATAGCAGATTTGTTGGGATCTTTACGTTCGTCTACGAATGAATTAACTTTTAGTTTGTACATTTTTGAAACCGTGTACATCATCATCCACTGACCAGAAGCACCGTACGAATTTTCTGCCAGAGGGTTGAGTTCTGAAACAGCCATTGCAATATACTTTAAATCCGTTGGAAGGTTTTTTGCCCTTAATGCGCGCTCAATTGTTGGAAAATAGACCTTGCTTAATGTGATTAGCTCTTTTGTTTTTTCTGGATTATCAAGGTATTGATCAATATAACGCTTCACTTCTGCATTATAAGTTAAGTCAAGAGGAGATCTAAGTGTAGCCAATCTTTGTGCATACACATCCTCCTGTTTAACCGTTTGAGAGAGAATGTTAAAACTTGTAAATACGCTTAATACTATCGCTACTATACTTTTTAGCATGTTTCGTATGATTAAGCCATTATATGTGCAGCCATATTCAACAAGTCGTTCTCTGCAAAGTTTTTACCGAGCAATTGTAACCCGATTGGCATTCCATTGTTATGGTGCCCGATTGGAAATGAGATTGCAGGGTGCCCAGAAATATTTGCGTGTACCGTGAACATGTCTGCTAAATACATTTCAATTGGGTTGTTGGACTTTTCGCCAAATTTAAATGCTGTAGAAGGAGTTACTGGCGACAGAATAAAATCATACTCGCTTAGTATTCGCTCGGTTTCTTCTTTTACTTTTCTTCTAACCTTTTGCGCTTTGCTGTAATATGCATCGTAAAAGCCAGATGACAAAACAAATGTTCCAAGCATGATTCTGCGTTTCACCTCTTTCCCAAAACCCTCACTTCTTGATTTCTTAAATGTTCCATCAATACCATTAGACAAGTTACTTCGATGACCAAAAAGCAATCCAGAAAAACGGGAAAGATTTGAGGATGCTTCAGCTGTAGTCATTACATAGTAAGCAGGTACAAGCGCATCTAACATTTCAAACCCTACTTCTTCAACCATATGACCGTCTCGCTTTAATTTATCGATGACTTCTTCTGTCTGCCTCTTTACTTCAACATCCAACGCTGGATGGTTAAGTGCTTCTTTGATATAAGCAACCCTTGATTTGCGAAAAGAATGGGTATAAGGAGTAATCGGTTCGCTTGACGTGGTTGCATCGTTATTATCTTTCCCACCAATTACCTCCAATATAACCGCAGCATCTTCTACACTTTGTGTAATGGGTCCTATTTGGTCAAAAGATGATGCATAAGCAATAAGCCCATAACGAGAAACCCTTCCATAGGTTGGCTTCAAACCAATAGCTCCACAAAAAGCGGCCGGCTGCCTAATGCTCCCTCCTGTGTCTGAGCCAATACTTGCCAAGCACATATTGGCTTGCACGGCAACGGCTGCCCCTCCCGAAGATCCACCAGAAACACGGGTGTTATCAGCATAATTGAGAACTGGCCCAAACGCAGAGTTTTCATTCGAAGCGCCCATTGCAAACTCATCACAATTGGTTCTGCCAATAATAATTGCGTCTTCTGAAATGAGCCTCTGAACTGCTGTAGAAGTATAAACAGCTCTGTAATTTTGCAAAATTTTTGATGCTGCAGACACAACATGTCCCTTGTAACAAAGATTATCTTTAATAGCCAAAACCATCCCCGCCAAACGCCCTGCTTTGTTGTTATCGATCTTCTCCTGTATTTCTTTGGCTCTTTGTAAAGCTTCTTCTTCAAAAACCTCCAAAAACACGTTCAGGTTTTTGTTGTCGTTTATGGTCTGAAGATAATTGGAAACAATAGCAACAACGGTGTTTTTTTTGCTTCGAATATCAGCCTGAATGCTGCTGAGTTTTGTATACCGTTCCACTATGCTTTAGGTTCGTCTTTCTTAATATCTTTTTCCCTCATACCCTCTTCTATCTGAGATTTTACGCTCTTTTTCGCGTCATTAAACTCTCTTATTCCATTGCCAAGTCCTCTCATTAGTTCTGGAATCTTTTTGCCTCCAAAAAGCAAAAGAACAACGATTAAAATAACAATTAATTCTGATCCGCCTAGTCCAAACATATCATTAAAATTTAGGAAGCAAATGTAGCGCTTTTTGGCTAAAAAGGAAGTGTGTTCGTTCTGCCTTTATACTTATGACGTTTATACCTTATGAAACATCATGAAGCTTGAAACATCATTTAAGATTGCCCTTTTAACCTATTGCTCTTCAAAGCTCTTGTTTAAAAATACCGTAGAAAAGAACTGAACGTTTGGCTTGGGTTTAACAAAATAATGCAATAACTAATCTTCTTAAATTATAGATTGCTTCGGCTTGTGCGAAGCTTGCTTATCGGTTCAATACTCAAAATTTTGTAATAGATTTTATTAGCCCAATCTCACCAATCTTTTTAATGCGTTAACTTCTTTTTCGGTTAATTCTCTCCACTCCCCACGCTTCAACTTACCCTTAGTTAACCCTGCATATAAAGCCCTATCCAATTTGTCCACTTTGTAACCAAGGTGTTCAAACATGCGGTGAATTATTCGGTTTTTTCCGCTGTGTATTTCTATTCCTACTTCATTTTTGTTTTTAGGATCGGGTATTGCTACCGCATCTGGTTTAATAAACCCGTCTTCCAATTCTACACCATTGGTTAACTGCCAAATATCCTCTCCTTTAAAATTTTTATTAAGGGTTGCCTTGTACACCTTCTTCATTTCATATTTGGGATGCATTAACCGTTGCGCCAAATCACCATCATTGGTGAAGATAAGTACCCCCGTTGTGTTTCGGTCGAGTCTTCCAACTGGATACACGCGCTCTCCCAACTCTTTTCCGAACAATTCCATCACTGTTCTGCGGCCTTCTGGGTCATCAAACGTAGTAATTGCATCTTTGGGTTTGTTTAACAATAGATATACCTTCTTTTCTCTACTTAGCCGTTCCCCATTGTACCGAACATCGTCTGCCGATTTTACTTGATAACCCATTTCGGTAATCACTTTGCCGTTAACCGTTACTAAGCCCGCACCAATAAGTTCGTCAGCCTCTCTCCTAGAGCAAACTCCTGCATTTGCTATGTACCTGTTTAATCGAATATTTCCCTCTTGGACTGATTCTTCTTTTCTTGCCTTTTTTCGATCAAAAATCAAATCCGTTTTTGATGGTCCTCTCCCACTCCTCGACTTTACCTTAGGTTCATGATCTATGCGAGATGCGTTAGTAGTTGAAAGCGCTCTACCAGAACCACTTGTTCGTTTTCTATCTATTAAACGCGAACTCTTTTCTGGTGAAGCTTTTCGTGCAAAAGGTTTGTCTAAATTGTTTGTGCGTTTTCTATCTGATGAACGCGACTCTCTGTCGGATGAGGTTTTCCGCGTAAAGGGTTTGTCTAAATTGTTTGTGCGTTTTCTATCTGATGAACGCGACTCTCTGTCGGATGAGGTTTTCCGCGTAAAGGGCTTGTCTAAATTGTTTGTGCGTCTTCTATCTGATGAACGCGACTCTCTGTCGGATGAGGTTTTCCGAGCAAAGGGTTTATCTAAATTGATTGTGTGTCTTTTATCTGATGAGCGCGATTCTCTATTGGATGATGCTTCGCGCTTAAAGGGTTTGTCAGAGTAACTGTTTTGTTTTCTATTTGAACTCGTGCCTTCTCCGTTGCTTACACGAGAAGACAAACGCTGATTTCCTGAGTTTGATTTTGACCCCGTTCTTGTCGATTTGCCTCTATCGGCAGCTGACGATTTCCGTGCCGCTGTTGTTTTTACAAAAGTCCTCTTACCATCTTTGTCGTTGCGCTTGTTTCCTTTATTATACATAAAACAAAGGTAGCCTTATTTGAGAATAATTTGTTGATCTGAAATATTCTCATTTTGAATAGCCAGATTTGTGGAGTATAAAACCCTTATTGCATAAGGGCCAGAAGAAAACGCTAATAGGTTCTTTGTGTTATCTACCCAACCATCTTACTGTTGAGTCGCCCGCCTTTATGATTCCACTTTTTTGTCCAAAGGAAAATAAATAAAAACAAGAATTGGTTAAGCCGTTTAGGCAATCTTTTCAACGCATGTTTATACCTAAAACACCCTGAATTGGCTTAAAATCCTGATAAACAGGCGAACAGACCTGGCTTGTTTTAACGCTGTCTAATAAAATAATTTTAAGTGGGCAATGTAATGGCCTCAAAAGGGGGGTATAATGCATTCAAGGGCTTAATAACCCTATTTTTGCTTTGCTGCCTTTTAACTTATTGCTCAGTGATAGAATTCAAATCTTTCGTTTTAAAAAATGGATTAACTGTAATCCACCATTATGACCCCAATACCCCGTTGTGTGTATTAAACATTTTATACAAAGTTGGTTCGAAAAACGAATTGCCAGATAAAACGGGTTTCGCACATTTATTCGAGCATTTGATGTTTGGAGGCTCCATTAATATTCCTAATTATGACCAACCAATTCAGCTTGCTGGAGGAGAAAACAATGCTTTTACAAACCAAGACGTAACAAACTATTATGTGGTTTTGCCCGCTAGCAATATTGAGACCGCCTTTTGGTTAGAAAGCGACAGAATGCTTGGCTTAGCATTAAACGAAGAGTCTTTAAGTATTCAAAAAAAAGTTGTTATTGAGGAGTTTAAAGAGCGGTATTTAAACCAACCTTATGGAGATGTTTGGAAAGAGTTATTGGCTTTAGCATATGTAGAACACCCCTATCAGTGGCAAACAATTGGTAAAGAAATTTCACATATTGAGGGTGCCGAACTAGCTGAGGTAGAACAATTTTTCAATAACTACTATGCGCCTGAAAACGCAATTTTAGTCATTTGCGGAAATGTCTCTTATAACACTGCGAATGAGTATGCGTTAAAATGGTTTGACAATATCCCAAAAAGAACATGCAATAAGCGTGAGGTTAAACCAGAACCTCCACAAAAAAAGCCAAGGACCAAAACAATGCACGTAAATGTGCCATCAAGTTTAGTTGTAAGAGCCTATCATTGTGCTGGTAGAAACGATAGAAACTATTATGCAACTGATTTGCTTTCCGATATTCTCGGATCTGGAAAATCTTCGAGACTACACCAAGAACTGGTTCTTGAACAGGGTCATTTTACAGAAATCTCTTCATACATAACTGGAGATTTTGATAGCGGATTGTTTGTGATTGAGGGAATGCTATCGCCTTATACGAACATTGAAACCGCAACAAAAGCAATAGATAATTTTATACAAAAATCTGTTAATAAAGGAATTACACAAGACGAGCTTGTCTTCGCAAAACGTAAAACCGAGACGCAACTTAATTTCAACAACATTTCAATACTAAATAAGGCACAAAAGCTTGCTTTTGGAGAAATGTTAGGTAATGCAAACATAATAAATGAAGAATGGTCAAAATATGATAGTATCGATGTTGAAGAATTAAACATGCTAGCAAAAGCCCTATTCGCTCCAGAAAAAATAATTCAGTTAAACTATCTTTCTACTAAAGCATAAGGCAATGAATCGAAAGTTACAACCAGCATACGAACCAATAAAGAAAATAGCACTATTACCAGTTCAACGATTTAGTCTTGAAAATAATATTCCAATAGAATACACAGAATCTGAAGGTATTGGTATCGTAAAAGTTGACTTTGTGTTGGGTGCAAGCACGCGAAATCAAAAGCAAAAATGTGTTGCCGCACTTGTTTGTAATATGCTCACGGAGGGAACAAAAAAATTTCCAGGGAATCAATTGTTAGAAGCTCTTGACTCATTTGGCGCATACATTCAACCACAACTGGGAGCAGATGACACCACCGTTTCTTTGTATTGCTTATCAAAATACAGCATGCAATGCTTTACAGTTGTACACTCAATATTAACAGAGGCATTATTAGAATATGATATTATCAACAAGCACATTATCAGAAGTAAACAACTTATTGCTGTCAACGAGAAGAAGACAAAATATATGTGCAGAAGAGCCTTTAAAGGGTTGGTCTTTGGAGAGAATAATGTATACGGAAGCCCTGTAAAACAAGAAGATTACGATAATATTTCACGTGAAACACTGGTGTCTTTTTATACAGATTATGTTAGCTCTGGGCTAAAAAAAATCTACCTATCTGGAGACATCAATCAAAAAGTGCTTGAAAACTTGCGAGTGTTTAACGATATTCAACCGTATAATCTTGCTGATAATACAATAGCATTATCCGAGTCACTCGAACAACAAATAGCAATTGTACCACTAAAAGAGAGCATTCAGTCAACAATAAGGATTGGCAAAATCTGCATCAACAAGTATAGCGAAGACTTTCAAGGGTTAGCTATAACCAATCTTGTATTGGGGGGATTCTTTGGATCTAGGCTGATGAAAAACATTAGAGAAAAGCTAGGGCTTACCTATGGAATCTACAGCGCAATTGAGTGCAACAGGGATGCAGCATGCTTTTTTATAGAGGCCGATCTTAACAATGAAAAAACTGAAGTCGCGTTGTCAGAGGTAAAAAAGGAACTAGCATTATTATATGAAAGCAATATTTCGGAGGAGGACCTTGTGGTTGCAAAAAATTACTTGATAGGTTCATTGCTGAGAAGCTTAGACGGGCCCTTTGCGTCTATAGATAAATATAAAATGATCCATGATTATGGTTTGACATATGATTATTACGATACTTACGTTAACTGTATATGGGCCTTTTCGCCTGAAAAGCTGAGATCCATTGCCCAAAAACACCTCAATAGAGACTCTATGTCAATTGTTTATGCTGGAAATCATTAACTATGAGAAGCACTATTTTAGTTATTCTGTGCATTTGTGCGAGTACTTGCCTTGGTCAAGTGAGCCTAAGGCGTGTGTGCAAAGCTGGCGCTAACAATGACTTGCTTTTCTTTCCAAGTACCGACACTTGTAGCAAATTTGTTGGATATTATATTTGGGCAAGAAACGGTGCCTTTTCTCCATTTCTTTTAATAGACTCCATCGTTCCGCAAAGCACAACCAATTATCAACATGTTGGTGCTCCAGGTAATGAATGGTATTACACCGTTGAAACAAGAGATAGCTGTCCACCCGTGTACAACAATTTTAGTGATACAGTGCAGGTTGATGCCATACCACCATTAGAAACCTTGTTTGATTCCATAAGTGTTACAGAGCAAAATAAGGTGGTTCTAGGGTGGCGCGCCAACAAAACTTTCGACTTTGCCTATTACAATTTATATTATGATAGCTCTGCTTTAAACGTTCCGTTAATCTTCTTTTATACAGACACTCAATACTTAGATAATAGAGTTAATTGCAGGCCAGACCTCAACGGTATTGCGTACCTAATTAGTCCTGTTGATAGTTGTGAAAACCAGAGGGTATTCACAAACAGCCATAGAACAATTTTTCTTGAATATATAGTGGACACTTGCTCATCGACTGTGCAGCTTGATTGGACAGACTATTTGGGATGGCCAAAGGTTAGGTCGTACTATATTTATTTGTCAGAGAATGGTTCCAGCTATCAGCTGGTTGATTCAACAGCTAACACAACCTTTACCTCAGGAATAACCCTAGGTAATCAATATCGATTTTTTGTGAGAGGATACAAAGAAGCTGAAAATATAAGCTCTTCCTCTAATAGAATTGAGTTTAACAGCAGAAAGCGCATTGAACCAGATTCAATCTACATAACAGCAGTAGATGTACCGAAACCCGAGAATAATACCATTGCGTTACGGTGGTATACTAAAGAAAACGAAGCGGTCGGATATGAGGTATGGGGCGCTCGCGATTCTAATGGAGTATATGTATTCGTTGAACGAATTGATGGAGAGTTTTCAAAAACCAAATATGAGCTTGTCTTTTCAAACAACAACTATATGTTCTTCAAGGTCTTTGGTATTAATAATTGCGGAACCCGATTTGAAAGCATCAATACATCGAGGCCAATGTTCTGCCAGGCTAGCCAAAAAGCGGGGGGTATTGAGGTTGCTTGGAGCCCTTATTTCACGTGGAACACTGGGGTGCAAAACTATATGATTTACAGGATAAACAACAGTTTATCAAGTGTTTATGAAAACATTGCTGTTTTGGACGGCTTAGATACCTCATATTTAGACATTACGGTTAATGAATCGCTAGCGCCTTGTTATTATGTCACTGCCACGCAACAAAGTGGTGACATAAACAATGAAAACGAAAGCGCAAAATCTTACCAGGTATGCTTAACGGGAGAGGCCAGTGTGCTTATTCCAAACGCCTTTAGGCCGACAGGATTAAACAATGTTTTTAAGCCAGAAGGAACGTTTATTAATTATCAGAATTCAACATTGGAAATATTCGACCGTTGGGGTGGCCCAGTTATTAAACTAGAAAATATTGCAAGTGGTTGGAATGGTTCATTCAAAGATGGAACACCAGCTTCTCAAGGGGTTTATTATTATGTACTCAAAATAGAAAGCACTAATGGCAACAGCAAAACATACACAGGATTTGTCACTCTCCTTAACTAACCTTATAGCCTTTAATATAGTAGATAAGGATTACAAGCTAACTGCCAAAAAAAGAATAAGGCTTTGGCTTCAAGAGTCAATAGAAAAAGAGGGATACCGATTGGGCTTCTTGTCGTTTAATTTATGCTCAGACGAGTTCTTATTGAAAATGAATAAAAAACACTTGAAGCACGATTACTTAACCGATATTATTACGTTTAATCTTGTAGAAGGAAAAGAATTATCTGGTGATGTTTACATAAGCATAGATAGAGTAAAAGAGAACGCCAAACTAAACAAAGTGAAACATATGAGAGAGGAGTTATTAAGGGTATTTATTCATGGTGTATTGCACCTTTGCGGGTACAATGATAAAACCACCAAACAGGTAAAGGCTATGCGTGCCAAAGAAGATTATTATTTATCTTTGTACGCTTAATTTTCGATAGCGTTATCGAATCGTTGTTTAATCCGTTTTAAATTCATGTTTAAAGAATACGATGTTATTGTTGTAGGGGCGGGGCATGCTGGTTGTGAGGCTGCTGCTGCTGCCGCTAATATGGGCTCATCAGTTTTGTTAATCACAATGGATATGAACAAAATTGCTCAAATGAGTTGCAATCCGGCAATGGGTGGAATCGCGAAAGGTCAAATAGTTCGTGAAATTGATGCATTGGGAGGCTATTCCGGAATTGTTAGTGATAAATCAACAATCCAGTTTAGAATGCTGAACCTCTCTAAAGGACCAGCAATGTGGAGCCCGCGAACACAAAATGATCGAATGGTTTTCTCAACTGAGTGGAGAGAAAAACTAGAGCAAACACCTAATGTTGATTTCTGGCAGGACATGGTTAAAGAGCTTATTGTTGAGCACGACCAAGTAAAGGGGGTTATAACAGGAATGGGCATGAGAATTCCGGGAAAAACAGTAGTCCTTACAAATGGAACCTTTTTAAATGGGATCATTCACATTGGAACAAAACAATTTGGTGGCGGTAGAATTGGCGAGAAAGCAGCTTCGGGCTTAACCGAACAACTTATTGCACTCGGCTTTGAAAGTGGTCGAATGAAAACAGGGACCCCTCCGAGGATAGATGGAAGAACATTAGACTATTCTAAAATGGAACAACAAGACGGTGACTCCAATCCAAGCAAATTCTCTTTTTCCTCTGAAACGGCACCTGTTCAAAACCAAAGAAGCTGCTGGATAACATATACAAATGAATCTGTTCATGCCGCCTTAAGAACGGGTTTTGATGAATCGCCAATGTATGCAGGAAGAATTCAGGGTTTAGGTCCAAGGTATTGTCCTTCTATTGAGGACAAAATCAACCGATTTGCAGAACGCGAGCGGCATCAAATATTCGTTGAGCCCGAGGGTTGGAATACTGTGGAAATATATGTTAACGGCTTTTCAACATCCTTACCAGACCATATTCAATACAAAGCCCTGCAACTTATTCCAGGATTTGAAAATGCTAAAATGTTCCGGCCAGGCTATGCAATTGAGTATGATTATTTCCCTCCTACTCAATTAAAGCTGACTCTCGAAACCCATAAGGTTCGAAACTTGTTTTTTGCTGGTCAAATAAATGGTACTACAGGCTACGAGGAGGCCGCTTGTCAAGGTTTGATAGCGGGCATTAACGCCCACTTAAATGTTAAAAACCAGGAACCTTTTGTATTAAGCAGATCTGAAGCGTATATAGGAGTGTTAATTGATGATTTGGTGAACAAAGGAACAGATGAGCCTTACCGTATGTTTACATCAAGGGCAGAATACCGTATTTTATTACGTCAAGATAATGCTGATATTCGGTTAACAGAAAAGGGCTATAAACTTGGGTTAGCTTCGCAATCAAGAATGGATGCAGTTGCCAAAAAAATTGAAGATACAAATACCCTTGTAAGTGCGTTCAAAAAGACCTCTATCACACCCAAAGAGGTTAATCCCCTTTTAGAAAAAATGGGCACAGCATCTATCAGCCAAAACTATAAACTAGATGCTATTTTAGCAAGACCGCAACTTACCATGAATGATATGATTGCTCAATTAAACACCGTTCAACAATTGGTTTCGGGATACGATGAAGATTGTTTGTTGCAGTCAGAAATTGTTATGAAATATGAGGGCTACTTGGAGAAAGAAAAGCTGTTGGCAGACAAAATGAACCGCCTTGAAGATATTAAAATCAATCCTGAATTTGATTATATGCCAATTCAGAGCATGAGTAAAGAAGCTCGGGAAAAGTTAAGCAAGCAACGGCCACAGACACTTGGGCAAGCATCTCGCATAAGTGGTATTTCGCCTGCAGACATCAGTGTTTTATTGATTCACTTGGGAAGATAATTTGTAATAATTGCTTTTATTTGCTTCTATGGAAACCTTGATTTATTGTCCCATTTGTAATAGCGAGCGTCTAACAAATGAGCTTTCTTGTAAAGATTTTGTTGCATCGGGAGAAACCTTTATGTTATCAAGGTGCAGTCAATGTTCTTTTTTATTTACCAACCCGAGACCTGCATTAAGCAATATTGGTAAATACTATCAAAGCGATCGCTATGTTTCGCATGCGGCCAACAAGTCTGGGCTTTCATTTATGTATCGTATATATGATTGGGTGCGAAACTACTCAATAGGGCAAAAAATTCGCCTTATCCGAAAATACAACCAATCAGGGAAATTGATGGATTTAGGGTGTGGCTTAGGTCACTTTCTAAATGGTGTGGTTCAATCAAATTATTTTGACGCCATTGGTGTTGATATTAGTGACGATGCGATACAGTACGTAAAAAAAACATTTGGCTATACGGTATTGCCGGAGTCTTCATTGAGCAACCAACCCTCTGCATCGCTTGATGTAATTACTCAGTGGCATGTATTAGAGCATGTTCATCTATTAAACGACCGTATGGCAACTCTCAAAAGAATATTAAACCCGGAGGGTACCATGTTTATTGCAGTACCCAATAGCAATAGTTGGGACGCTAAATATTATCAATCTTTTTGGGACGGATATGATGTACCTCGACATTTATACCATTTTAACCAACAAAGCTTTACTCAATTAATAGAAAAACACGGCTTTAAAGTTGTTCAAGTATTGCCTATGGTTTTTGATGCTCCATACATCAGTATGCGTAGTGAAGTACATCAACATAACTCTATTCCTTTTATTAAGGGGGCTTTCTTCGGCAGTGTTTCAACTATAAAGGCTCTTTTTTCAAAAGAATACTCCAGTTTATTATTTGTTGTTAAACATCAATAAAATGGATTGGCAAAAATGGTTGCTTTTATTTGTTATCCTCTCTTTACACGTGGGTTGTGCGCAAATGGTTGCTCCTACAGGGGGTATAAAAGATACAACACCTCCAGAAGTACTATCTTCTAAACCAGCTTCAAGAAGCCATTCGTTTGAAGCAACGGAGATAGCTATTCGTTTTGATGAATATATCCAAGTTTCTAATATCGAAGAACAACTGATTATATCTCCTCCTTTTAATGAAAAACCAGAAGTTATCGTTGATGGTAAACAGTTAAAAATTCGTAACATTCCTTCGTTGCAGCCCAATACTACTTACACACTCAATTTTGGAAATAGTATTTCGGATGTTCATGAGAAAAATGTTTTATCTAATTTTTCGTATGTTTTTTCAACAGGATCGCAACTTGATAGTTTATCTATCAATGGGAATATTGTAAATGGTTTTACACTAAAACCTGAATCTTCTTATACGATTGGGCTTTATCTTGATTCTAGTTTTAATGATTCGACCGTATATTTGAAAAAACCCTTGTATTTAACCAAGACTGATGCATCGGGTTTGTTTCAGTTAAACAATTTGCCCCAAACACGATTTAAACTATTTGCTTTTAAAGATGAAAACAAAAACTTGCTTTACAATTCGAACGAGCCGTTTTGTATTTATGATGATTCTGTTCGCCTATCAGATTCATTAGCTTTCATTCGTTTGTCTTCAAGTGAAGGTAATAAGTACCCAATTAATCATATTCTTGATACATTTAGTTTTGAAAAGGGCAAGTATACCTTTGTAGTATATAAACCTCAAGATTTAATTATTAAGCCCCAGTATTCTGATTCCTTTATTCAATGGACAAAGGCTGGATTATTAGGTGTAGATACCCTATTTTTTTTCCATAAGTTTGGTATAAGTGATACCTTTCAATTCTCCATTAAATCAACAAGTATAGATACTACAATACTAATTAAACCGAAACGCGCATACAAACCTGCAAAACCACAATTGGCTATTCCGAAAATTGTACAACTGAACCAGCCACTTAAAATTGAATCAAATTATCCTATTGCTAAAATCAACATGGATACATCGTTTATACAACTCACGGAAGATAGTCTATTAATTTATCCTGAAATAAAGATTGATTCGATTCAAAAATCTGTAATTATCGATTATACATGGAAAGAAGGTAAAACGTATAGGTTAAAAATTGCAGATTCATGCATACAAGACATTCATAAACAATACCACTCTAAGAACCAACTAACTTGGACTTCACCAAAAGTTCAAGACTATAGTATATTAACATTAAATATCAATATTGGTGAATCCAACTATCCCTATTTAGTTGAGTTATGGGATGATGCAGAAAAAGAAATTTACCAGACTTATTATATCCAATATTCACAACAAGTTACTTCAGAGTATATGCTTCCTGGAAAGTATAAAATAAAGATAGTAGAAGATTTGAATAAAAATAAAAGATGGGATTCTGGCTCTATTTTAAAGCAAACAATACCTGAAAAAGTTGCTTACTATTCTGATATTATTTCACTTAAGGCAAATTGGGATTTAGAACAAACTATTGATATCCGCCAACTTGTGAATTAGTGTGTACAAGGTGTACATATCTATCTTTTTAACCACATTTCAAAGCATCTTATCAATCACATGTGGATGAAGCAATACTTATCCATCAGTTAAGCGCTTATAATACACTCTATCTATTCATAATTTTTATTCAGAATTATAAGTTAATATCAATACTAACAACGTGTATAATAGTACTTAATGTAATGAAAAACAATTAGTTAAAATGTTAATTTAATGTGTATCAAATCTGAATAATGAAAACATCACTAAGTTTAGTAATTGATTATCCTCAAATTCACAGCACCAATAACAATAACAATTTATTTAAAAGGATTAAGAAGAATAGTATTCGTGGATTCCTCCTTTTATCAAATTAGTGTATGTTTGAACAGTAAACATTCCGATTTTTAAATCAATGATTGAGCAATTACATCAATTACATTCAACAATAGAATCGACCGAATTACATTCAGCTGAAGATGCGGAACAATTTAGGTTAACCTATCTATCTAGAAAAGGCTTGTTAAATGATCTTTTTGAACAATTTAAGCTTGTTTCAAATACAGAAAAAAAAGAAATAGGAAAACTGCTAAATACGGTTAAAAAACTTGCAGAGCAAAAGTTGGATGATGCACAAATAAAATTTATCCAAAAGACACATCAATCAAATAAAGATATTGATTTAAGTTTACCAAGTGAACTATCAGATTTAGGAAGTAGGCATCCATTGATGATAGTACAAAATAAAATTGTTTCTATCTTCACGAAGCTTGGTTTTTCGGTAGCAGAAGGACCAGAAATAGAGGATGATTGGCATAATTTTTCTGCGCTAAATTTTCCTGAAAATCACCCTGCAAGGGATATGCAGGATACTTTTTTTATAAACGATTCTTTATCACTCAGAACTCATTGTACAAGTGTACAGGTTCGTTTAATGGAAGAAAAGAGAATTCCATTAAGAGCAATTATGCCAGGTAGGGTATACCGAAATGAAGCAATATCTGCAAGAGCTCATTGTTTCTTTCACCAAATCGATGCAGTCTATATTGATCAAAATGTATCGTTTGCTGATTTAAAACAAACACTTTATTTATTCGTGCAAGAGATGTTTGGTTCCGATTTTAAAGTTCGTTTTAGGCCAAGTTTTTTTCCATTTACAGAACCATCAGCCGAAATGGATATATCCTGTATGATTTGTAAAGGAAGTGGTTGTAATGTCTGTAAACATAGTGGATGGGTTGAAATATTAGGGTGTGGTATGGTGGATCCAAATGTGTTAACATTAAACGGAATTGATCCAGAAGTTTACAGCGGTTTTGCTTTTGGTATGGGAGTGGAGCGCATTACGATGTTGTTGTATGAAGTAAAAGATTTGCGCATGTTTAGCACAAATGATAGCAGGTTTTTAAAACAGTTTGAGAGCGCTTAATGCTCAATATTTGCTAGTGAATCATCAGAAACAGCTTCTATTTGTGCTTTAATTGCTTTTTCCATTGAGTCCATTGCCGCATTGTCTTTTACAACTTGTTCATGAGCTTGCTTTTCGTCTTTTGAAAGTTGTTTTGGTTCATTAGAACAGGCAATAAGCGTGATTATTATAATAACATAAAACAGTGATTTCATAGATACTTGTTTTTATAAATTATGAATAATTGAATTGATTAGCTCCGTAAAACAAAATTTTGTCCAAGGTATACTTTTCGAACCATTTCATCATCAGCTAATTCTTGGGCTGTTCCACCCTTTAGTAATTTACCTTCAAAAAGAAGGTAGGCCCTGTCTACAATTGAAAGGGTTTCATGTACATTGTGGTCGGTGATTAAAATACCAATATTTCGGTGCTTTAATTGTGCTACAATTTGCTGAATATCCTCTACAGCAATCGGATCAACACCGGCAAAAGGCTCGTCTAATAAAACAAAACTGGGGTTAACAGCCAATGCACGTGCAATTTCAGTTCTGCGTCTTTCACCACCAGATAAAACGCCACCTAAGTTTTTGCGCACACGGTTTAAACTAAACTCATCTAATAAACGCTCAAGTGTTTCGGCTTGGTCTTGCTTCGATAATTTAGTCATTTCGAGTACGGCTCTTATATTGTCTTCAACCGATAATGTTCTAAAAACAGAAGCCTCTTGAGGTAAATAACCAATACCCTTTTGGGCACGTTTATACATTGGTAGTTGGGTGATATCTTCATTATCCAGTAGCACCTTACCCTGATCTGGTTTAACAATACCGACCGTCATGTAAAAAGTGGTAGTTTTTCCAGCACCATTTGGACCCAACAATCCAACACATTCTCCTTGATTCACGTAAATTGAAACGTTATTAACAACAGTTCGCTTTTTGTATTTTTTAACAAGGTTTTCTGTGCGTAGTATCATCTCAAGTAAAATTAATAAGCTCTAGCAGAGCTTCCTTCCATGAAGTTAATAAACGCTTTATTAACCACCTTATTTCCTCCAGGGGTTGGATAATTTCCAGTAAAATACCAATCTCCTTTATGGTCTGGGCATGCCTCATGCAAATTATTTACGGATTGGTATAATACGCTTACCTCAGCATTTAAGTCTGAAGGTTTAATTATTTGCGCAATTTTCTCACTTATTTGGTCATCAGTGAAGGGCACGTACAGCTTTTTCACATGATTTGTTACTTCTTCTTTAGGAAGGTTTTCCTGTGCTTTACATAATGCATATACTTCATGCAGTAAGTTTTCTTGTTTGTTGTCTTTTAGCAGAGCGAGCATTGCTTGAAAAGCAACAAAGTCTTTTAATCGACTCATATCAATG
Organism: Bacteroidia bacterium; assembly: GCA_025454875.1. Classification (GTDB taxonomy): domain Bacteria; phylum Bacteroidota; class Bacteroidia; order UKL13-3; family UKL13-3; genus UKL13-3. The sequence continues at coordinate 34,776 of JALONP010000007.1, forward strand.
CCATAACAATCAGGATAACGAATTTGTGGTGCGGAAGAAACAACAACAATGCGTTTTGGGTGAAGCCTGTCCAATATTCGCAAAATACTCGATCGAAGCGTGGTTCCTCTAACAATTGAATCATCAATTACTACAAGGGTATCTTGATCGTTACGCACCAACCCATATGTAACATCGTATACGTGTGCCACCATATCTTCACGGTGTTCATCATCGGTAATAAAGGTTCGAAGTTTGGCGTCTTTAACGGCCATTTTCTCCCTTCTGGGCTTTAATGAAATAAGTTTTTTAAGAGCGTCTTTATCTGGATTGGGCCCAAGCTTTAAAATTTCGTTGGCTTTGTATTCGCTTAAATAATCCAATACGCCATCAATCATTCCATAAAAGGCTGTAGCTGCAGTATTTGGTATGTATGAAAAAACGGTATTTTCAATGTCATAATTAATAGTTTCAAGCACCTTAGGGCTTAATAAATAGCCTAGTTTTTTACGCTCTTTATAAATATCGCGGTCGTTTCCTCTTGAAAAGTAGATACGCTCAAAGGTGCATGCTTTTTTCTCGAGAGGTTGGATAATATTAACCTCCTTAACAGCTCCATCTTTTTTAACAATTAAAGCGTTTCCAGCTCCAAGCTCTTTAATTGACCCGATAGGAACATTAAATCCAGTTTGAATTGCTGGACGTTCGCTTGTTGCCACCACAATTTCATCATCTTGGTAATAAAAACAAGGCCTGATACCAGCAGGGTCTCTTAATATGAAAGCGTCTCCATGACCAATCATTCCGGCCATTACATAACCACCATCTACTTCACGCATAGCTCTTTTAAGGATAGAGTCAACGCTCATATTTTTGGCAATTAGTGAAGTAATTTCTTTATTGGTATAGCCTTCTCGCTTGAAATGCGCAAATTGAATTTGGTTTTCTTCATCCAGAAAATGACCAATCTTTTCAAGCATCGTAACGGTATCGGCTCGCTCGACAGGGTGTTGTCCTAAATCAACCAAAATGTCAAAAAGTTCATCAACATTGGTCATGTTAAAATTGCCGGCCAACATTAAGTTTCGGGTCATCCAATTGTTTTCTCTGATAAATGGGTGGCATAAATCAGCAGCACTCCCTCCGTAGGTTCCATAACGTAAGTGACCAAGCATTACCTCTCCAACAAAAGGGGCCGCGGCTTTCATAAAATCAGGATTCTTCAGATTTTCTTTTGAGGCAACCTTGTTTATTTTAGCGCTTATTTTACCGAATATTTGCGAGATGGCGCCACTACCACTCTCCCGTTTTCTAAATATAAAAGGAGAACCAGGTTCTGGATCTAACTTAATTACACCAACCCCGGCTCCATCTTGGCCACGATTGTGTTGTTTTTCCATTAATAGGTAGAGCTTTTTTAAGCCATACAAACTCGAACCATATTTTTCCTGGTAATATTCAAGAGGCTTCAGCAGTCGAATAAAGGCAATGCCACATTCGTGTTTTATAGGATCACTCATAAATGAGCTACAAAGTTACACAATAATTTTAAGCTTTGGTATTTGTAGCAATACCATATAACCTGGATTGAGAGATAACTAAAGGGTTGGCCAACAAAACCTGATTGTTTAATTTAAATGCAATTAATCCAACAAACCATAAAACAAGATTTGATAACACTTGTTTTTCAATGGATACGCTTAATATAACCCATTTAAACGTTTTTTAAATGGTGCCGAACAAAAAAATATTCAATATGAAGCAACCCTTTTAAGCTTTGTGGTCTAATTGAACAGAAACAGAAATGAACGCGGCATTAGCAGAACAATATATTATTGATGGATGCATCAAAGGCAATGCCGAGTGTCAGCGAATGTTGTTTGAAAAACTGTACTCAAAAATGTTGGCTTTGTGTAAAAGATATACCGGTAACACTGATGAGGCAAAAGACATGTTGCAAGACGGGTTCATTAAAGTTTTCGAAAATTTACATAAATACAGGGGAGAGAGTTCTTTGCAAACATGGGTAAGCCGCATTATGATTAATAATGCGATTAATCAGCTAAAAAAAAACCAACGATTATCCTTGGTAAGTCTTGAAAACGAAGGCCACTTTGACCGAGCAGACGAGACGGATGCTGAAGCTGTTGATGTTATTGGCGACTTGAATCCAGAAAAGGTAATAGAGCTAATACAGCAACTGCCAACTGGTTATCGCACAATATTAAACTTGTATGCAATAGAAGGATTTACCCATAAACAAATTGCCATTGCGCTTGGAATTGCAGAAGGAACATCCAAATCTCAATTATCGAAGGCGCGCCAATTGTTAAAGCAAGAACTGTTAAACCACAAAAAAAATGCATAACGAGCAAAAAGACATATTACTGGATAGGTTATCTGCAAAACTTGCGGATTATGAATCGACAAGCCCGACCGATGCTGATTGGAATTCGTTTGCTCACTCATACAACAAACGCAAGCGTAACGCGATCTGGTTCAAAATGGCCTTGTTTCTATTGGGGTTGGTTGCTGTTTTTGCGGTTACAGCTATCATATTCAACAACCAGCAAGCCAATAATGGACAAGAGCTACAGAAGCAAGAAGCACCTGTAGGAAATGACTCAAAAGAAGTAGACCCTAAAGCACCAGTTAAAGCGGATCAAGATATTCAGAACCCAATATTAATTCAGACAAAGTTAACTAAGGAGCTATCTAGTGATGATTTAAAAGGAAATCTGTTGTCTGATAAACAAGAAACCAAGAGCACTGAAAACTTGAAACAGGAGAAAATGACAACCAACAAGTCAGTATACAACTCTCAATCAACCAACAATCAGCAGCAAGTGGGGGATGAGGAATATACAGCATTTAATGAAGAATTGGCTGCAGAACAACAACAAATTGTTACGCATACACAACAACCAACAATATTGGCTCCACACAAAATGGCTGTTATTGGTTATAGAAAAAAAGATTGGCAACCACTTTTGCAAACAATACCGATCCCGCGGGATTCAACCAAATATGACATCAAAACACAACCGAAGTCTAAGTTTTTTATTGAGTCTGGCGCATTGTTTACGAGCACACCACATTTAAAGGGTATCTATCCTTCAAACATGGGGTACAATGGATTGTTGGTTCAGGCAGGTTATCGCATTGCTCCAAAATGGCATATTGTATCAGGAATCCAGTGGGGCAAACTTATCAGTTATGATCGCTATGAGGAGTCTCAAACGGAGTCGAGAACTACGATAGCGCGGGTTGACACAACACTCAAGTACCATTCGGGTTATAACCGAATAATGATGAATATTGATACCGTAACACATACTACCACAAACAATGTGCAAAACAGTTATTCGTTAAATACCGAGCGCGTGTGGCTTGCAATACCAATATTGGCACAATTTGAACTAGGCAACAATAAGCGTTTTATAGGATTGAGCGCAGGAGTCGTTTCGACACAAATTTCGTCTACAACTAATACATTGGTTGTGAACGAAACAGGCGGACAACAACGGGTTTCTAACAACACTAAAGAGTGGTTGTTCGCCCCTACGGTAGGCGTGTTTGGATACCATCGAATTTATAAACAAGTAGGAGCAGTAGCAGGCGCTTCATATTTAACCTACTTGCCAAATCAACTATTAAATCATAACCACTCATTTCAACTAAGCGCGGGTTTACGCGTTCAATTTTAATCACAACTATCAATTAATTATTATATGAAATCAACAATGAACAACCGACTAAAACGACCAATTGGGGTGTTGATTGCGCTTGTTTTGGGGCTTATTTCCCAATTAGCCAACGCCCAAAATCCGTGCGACTTGGACTTTATATATGCCAAACAAGGAACACAATTGTATGTTCAAAACACAACAGACAATCCGCTTTTTATCTCCTATTATTTATGGGATTTTGGAGATGGATCTCCAGCGCGATACCAAAACCCTCATGAATCACTTGAGCATGTATATGCTGCACCGGGCACATACAATGTTTGTTTAACGGATAGCTTTTGCCCAGGAAGCATGGTTTGTAAACTTGTGACTATTGACACAACAGCGGCTATTGTTCCTGGAATAAAAGACACATTAATCGGAGATGGTTTGTATACATTTAATCCAGAAGGAATTGACTCTGCGGCTATCCAATTTATTTATTGGGATTTCGGAGATGGTTTCTATGCATATGAATATTCACCAACACATGGTTATGAATATTCAGGGTTATTCACCGTGTGTTTAGCGGTGATTGACACACAAAACAACTTGAGCCAAAATTGCAAAGAGCTTGATGTGGTTGTTTTAAACAATTGTAGAGCACAGTTTTCGACCCGCACCATCAATGGGGCCGTTCAATTTGACAATTTTAGCTATGGGCTTGATAGTGCCACCGTTTTTGAATGGGATTTTGGAGATGGAAACTCGAGTACAGAGAAAAGCCCTCTTCATGCTTATGCAACACCAGGTTTGTATGAGGTAAAGTTAATAGTAAGGGGTGTTTGTGTTGACAGTATTACGCAGCACGTAATTGCACCAGATACTACAAACTGTTACTTCACATTTACATCTACAATTAATAACCAACGCGTACGATTTGATATAGTAAATAACGACACAACATTGTTACCGGGTAATCAATACCACTTTGATTTTGGAGATGGAAATTTTGCCGGATCTTACGGGAATCCTGTTGAAAACATTTACCATGATACAGGAGCATATGTTGTGTGCGTGAGCATGTTTGCTCCAAGCTGCGGGTCCTTTATTTACCGTTGTGATACAATTCGAATTACTTCTCTTGTTCCGATATGCAAAGCAGATTTCGATGTTTACCCTTGGGACTATTATGCCAATGTGGTGAACAAATCGCAAGTATTTGGAACTCAAAACCAATATGAAGTGAGCATTAACTGGGGAGATGGTTATACAATGCCATTTACCCAAGATAGTATTGGATACACCCATGAATATGATAGCGCTGGTTTTTATCCAATTACTCTAACCGTAATGAGTATAGCAGGTTGCAGCGATTCGATTACAAAAATCGTAGGTGTTGGACCTAAGTATACGCTTTCAGGAAATGTATCTGCTGGAGGGTCAGCAGCTCCGTATGTATCCGTTTATATTTATGCTTTTGAACCGATTTCTGGACAGCTAAGCTTGTATGGGGCAACCTCAACAAATGACTCAGGGTTTTATGAAATTAACCTTCCAATAGGTTATTATTTGGTGCAAGCCGACTTTTTGTTTGACCCAACACAAACAGGTTTTTACCTGCCAACCTATTACCAAAACAAACTCAATTGGGATTTAGCGGATCTTATCACCTTAACAAGCGACCGTTCAAGTATTAATATTGATTTGATACCTTACTCATATTATGGTTCAGGCTACGGAACAGTATCAGGAATGGTTATGTTTGGAGAAGGCAACAAAAGCCAAAATGGGCCAATTACACCAGGAACACCAGCGGATAAAATGTTGATTTATTTGTTAGATGGACTAGGAAACCCAGTAGCTTATACACATACTCACAATGATGGATCGTTCAATTTTGGATACTTACCTGAAGGAAATTACCAATTGTGGGCAGAGATGGCTGGCAAAGTAACAGAGCCAGCTTTGGTATCGATATCTGAAACCAACAATACCGTAAATGATGTTAGAATTGTGATTGGGCAAAACAGAATAACTACAAGTGTTGCTCAGCGGATGGCATCGAATACCTTATCGTATTCCTTGTATCCGAATCCTGGAACCGACAAGGTATTTTTGGAGGCTGAAGGATTGGATAGGGCTATGGTTTATGATATTATGGGAAAAGAAATTACCAATTTACAGCAAACGGTTAGCGCAAACGCGATTATGCTTGATATCGCATCGTTGAAGGCAGGGGTATACTTAGTACAGGTTGTTGGTAAACAAGGACAAACAAGCACCACACGGTTAATGAAACAATAATTATTAGGCCAATAGTTAGGTTTCGCATGCGGCCGCGGGTTTACCCGCGGCCGCTTTTTGTTTAATAATTAACCAAATACAAAACAGATGATTTAGTATATTCGAACCTTGTGAATTTAGGTGTTCAAGAATACAGTAAGCTTATAAATAGGCTTGACGACTTTATTCGGAAATATTACGTTAACCGAATGATTAAGGGCGGAATTTACCTTATCATCACATGTTTGTTTTTGTTTTTGGCTTTAAGTATAGCTGAGTATTTTGGAAGATACAGCCCTACTATTAGAGCGGGCCTCTTTTTTACATTCATTGGAACTACGCTTTTTTTATTGGTATATTGGGTAGTACTGCCGTTGGCACAATTATCAAAAATTGGAAAGCAAATCACGCATGAACAAGCATCGGCCATTATTGGAGAACACTTTACAGAGGTAGCAGATAAGCTTTTGAATGTACTTCAACTAAAACAACTAGGCACAAACCAAAATGAGCTTTTGGATGCAGCTATTGCACAAAAAGCAAAACAGCTTGAACCCATCCCTTTTGTAGCAGCATTAAAGCGTCATCATACGATTCGTTTTATGAGGTGGTTGCTTTTTCCAGTTGGCGTTTATGTGTTTATATATTTGGTAGCACCAGGAATGATTACTGACGCAGGCGAGCGGGTTATTAATTACCAAGAAAACTATAAGCCAAAGGCCCCCTTTACATTTATTATCAAGAACAAAACACTAACAGTAGAACAATTTGCTGACTACGAATTGCTTTTGGAAACAAAAGGAGAGACGCTTCCAAATGAGGTGTATGTAGAGTCAAGCGAAGGAAGGTTTAAAATGGTTAAAAAGGACAAGCAAACATTTGCTTTTTTATTTACCAATGTTTCAAAAAGCACCTCATTCATTCTAAGTGCATCAGGGTTTGAGTCGGACAAATATTTGCTTAAAACCATTGCGAAACCGCTATTGGTTTCTTTTACGGCCCAGCTTAACTATCCCCCTTATACTCAAAAGGTGCCTGAAAAAATTCAAAACCCTGGTGATTTAACGATTCCGCAAGGAACAATAGTTAAGTGGGAGTTTGATACCAAACAGGCAAACCAACTGATGGTTATTTCTGGAAAGCAAAAAATTGAGGGATTGTTATTGCGTGAAGGTGTTTTTTCTGCAACAAAGAGGGCCATGGCAACCGGACCTTATTGGATTAGGCTTGCAAATTTGGAGCAAGACCTTAATGATTCGGTCCAGTTTCAAATGTGGGTTGTACCTGACGCGTATCCACAGATTACAGTTGATGAAAAGAGGGATTCAGCGCAGCAACAGGTTGCGTTTATGGTTGGCGATGTTGCTGACGACTATGGCGTAACGCGATTGGCTTTTTATTACCAAGTAAGAGGAGAAGGAGCAAAGCAGCCCCAACCAAGGGTTATTCAATGGATAGATATTCCAACTAAAAGTAAAGCACACCGTTTTTACCACCAGCTAAATGTATCGCAACTTCAACTCAAGCCAGGAGATGTTTTAACATACTATTTTGAGGTATGGGATAACGATGGGGTTAACGGAACCAAATCGACCAAAACGCAAATACGCGAATGGAAAATGGAGTCGTTGGCAGAACTTGAAACTAAGCAAAACCAAGGAAGTACAAGGCTTAAAGAGAAAATGCAAGAGGCGCTTAACCAAGCAACAAATTTGCAAAAAGAATTAAGGTTGCTTGAAAGAGATATGGTGGATAAAAAAGAATTGAGTTGGGAGGAAAAAAAGAAACTTGAAAAGCTTTTGGAAAAGCAAAAACAACTTGCCAAACAACTTGCTGAAATTAAACAAGAAAACGAACAATTAAACAAGCAGGAAGAATCGATACGCAAACAAGAGCAACAGTTGCTTGAGAAACAACAACAGCTAGAAAAGATGTTCAATGAGTTGATGGACGAAGAAATGAAAAAACTAATTCGAGAGATGGAGAAATTATTGCAACAGCAACAAAAAGATCAGCTCAAGCAAGAGTTGGATAAACTTCAGCTAAATAATAAAGACGTGGAGAAGGAGTTGGATCGAATGTTGGAACAATACAAAAAGCTTGAAGTTGAAAAGAAGCTTGATCAGGTTACCCAAAAGTTAGAAGAGTTAGCAAACAAGCAAGAGGAGTTAAGCAACAAAACCAGAGAAACCCCAAAGGAAAATAATATTAGCAAAGAGGAACAAAAAAAGGAGTTGCTAAGTGAACAACAAAAACTTACAAATGAGTTTAAAGAAATTAATGAACAACTCGACAAATTAGAGCAAGAGAACAAAAACCTTGAAGATCCATCATCAATAGAAGAAACAGACGAGCTCGAAAAAGAAATTGAGCAACAGCAACAGGAGAGCGAACAAGAACTGAACAAAGGCCAGCAAAAAAAAGCTGGAGAAAAGCAGCAGAAAGCAGCAGACCAAATGAAAAAAATGAGTCAGCAACTGAAGCAAAAACAAGCCGAGCAAGAACAGGAAGAGTTTGAGCTTGATGCGCAAGCCTTGCGTGAAATTTTGGAGAATACCATACAACTCTCAAAAGACCAAGAATTGTTAATGGACCGAATGAAATCCATCAATGGATACAACCCACAGTTTGTTGAAGCAGCTCAAGAACAACAAAAAATAAAGGACAACGCAAGAATTATTGAAGACAGTCTTCAAGCACTAAGTAAAAGGGTGGTAGAGATTAGCGCCTTTGTAAACCGAGAGGTTTCCAAGATGAACGACAATCTCGAAAAAAGTGTAAGTGGGTATGGAAGCCGCAATTTTTGGGAAATCAGAACACGGCAGCAATCTACCATGATGCACGCAAATAATTTAGCAGTGATGTTGAGTGATTTGTTAAAACAAATGCAAGATAAAATGAATGGAGAAGGGGAGTCGAGCGGAAAGTCAGGAAAACCACAAAAAGGAGGAAAAGGGAAAGGAGGCAAAGGCTCATCAAAAGGAAAATCGATGAGTGAGCTTAAAAAGGCACAAGAAGAACTTAACAAGCAATTAAGAGAAGGCCTAAACAAACAACAACAGCCAAATGGAAAAGAGCCGGGTGGAGAAGGCAAACCCCAACCTGGAAAAGGAGGACAAATGGGCTCGGAGGAGTTTGCTAAATTGGCAGCTCAACAACAAGCTATTCGTCAACAGATGCAAATGCTGATGCAGCAGCTTGGAAGCAAAGAAAAGGAAGGGTTAGGTGGCCAAAAGCAATTACAAGAAATGCAGCGTTTAATGGAGCAAACCGAAAAGGAGCTTTATAACAAAAAGCTTAGTTCAGAACTGTTAATGCGCCAACAAGATATTTTAACCAGAATGCTAGAGTCAGAAAAGGCCGAACGAAAACAAGAGCAAGACCAGAAACGGGAGGCTGAACAGGCAAAGCAGATTCCACCCCCAAACCCGCCCTCTTTTGATTATTATTTGAAACAAAAGCAAAAAGAGCAAGAGCTTTTGGAAACCATTCCAATCGAATTGCAACCCTATTATAAAGATAAGGCCAAGGAGTATTTTAATAAGATTGGAACAAAAGCCGATTAATAACAATTTAATGAATAGTTGCCTTTCACAGGGATAACTCTTATTGGTTAAAAATACTTAATGATTCGTTATTGTAAAAACAAGGCTGTTTAACTAACGACTATTATCCTTAAAAGGCTAAAGTCATCATAGATAATGAATTAAAAAACCACTTCGTAGAAATGGTATTTGAGGGTGTATTGTAGCTCAAAGGATTTGGGGAGGCTCCCCGATGCAAAATAGCTAAAACAAAAAAGCAGCTAATTGCTGCTTTTTGTAAAGAAGTGGTATGGGAGGGAATCGAACCCCCGACACAAGGATTTTCAGTCCTTTGCTCTACCAACTGAGCTACCGTACCATTTGTTTGTTGGGGATGCAAAAGTATGATTTTTCACAAACGATGCAAATCATTTTAAAAAATTCTAATTTCTGTTATCCAAATTGGTGAGCCATTAAAAAGTATTAATATTGTGAATACACTTGATAAATAAGATGATTTCACAATTGTTGTTCCTATTGGTTGCGGCTGTGGCCGTATACTTATTTGCCAAAAATTTGGGCAAAATTCGCAGAAACATACTTTTAGGTAAGGATGTTAACCTATCAGATAACAAGCCAGAACGATGGAAAACTATGCTCAAAGTTGCATTTGGGCAAACAAAAATGGCAGCGCGGCCAGTGCCATTTGTTTTGCACTTTTTTGTTTATGTAGGTTTTGTGTTAATCAATATTGAGGTTCTTGAAATTTTGATTGATGGCGTTTTTGGAACGCACCGTGTACTCTCTTTTCTTGGCCCCGTTTACAATGCTGCAATCGGCTTTTTTGAAGTACTCGCTTTTGCGGTATTGGTTGCTTGTGTGGTGTTTTTATGCCGCAGGTATGTGGTTAAAGTCGCGCGTTTCCAAAGTGCCGAGTTGCAAGGATTTCCGAACAAAGACGCAGCTACAATTTTGTTTGTAGAAATCGTATTAATGGCCGCATTGCTCAAAATGAATGCAGCAGATCAGTTGTTGCAAGCCCGCGGGGCAGAACATTATATCAATGCTGGAAGCTTTCCGATTAGCAGCTGGTTGGTTGTTCCTTTTATTAGTTCTTTGAGTGACGGGGCGTTAATCATGCTAGAAAGAGCGGCTTGGTGGTTTCATATATTGGGCATCTTTGCTTTTATGAACTACTTGCCTTTCAGCAAGCATTTTCACATCATCATGGCATTTCCAAATACTTTTTACAGCAACCTTAAACCTAAGGGAGACTTGAACAATATGACGAGCGTAACACAAGAGGCTAAGTTAATGCTTGATCCAGGTGCCGTAACTCCCGAAGGATATACGCCACCTACGAGTTTTGGGGTAAAAGACATACAAGATCTTACTTGGAAAAACTTAATGGACGCATATACTTGCACCGAATGTGGAAGATGCACCAGCAGCTGCCCACAAAATATTACGGGAAAGCTCTTATCACCGCGAAAAATTGTAATGGATGTACGTGACAGGTTGGAAGAGGTTGGAAAAAATATTGATGCAAACAATGGAATTTTTGTTGAAGACGGGAAGAACCTACACAGCTATATCAGTGAAGCAGAATTATGGGCTTGTAATACCTGTAACGCTTGCGTTGAAGCATGCCCTGTGAATATTAATCCGATGGAAGTAATTGTAGAAATGCGCAGGTATAAGGTGATGGAACAATCATCAGCACCAAGTTCGTTGAATAATATGTTTAACAACCTTGAGAACAACCAAGCGCCTTGGCAGTTTAGCCCAATGGATAGGGCTAATTGGACACAGGAGGTGTAAATGAAGTTGGTTAACCGCCTATACATCATTACTATTTTAGCAACAATAACTGGATGCGGTTGTTATTCCACCTGTGATTGTTTTGACGAGAACGATGCAAGTATTTCGATAAAATTAAACACAGATACTACAACCACTAATTATTGGAGGCAATCAGATCTTATAGGAGTAACATTAATCGAAGTAGACTCTGCGAAGAATACACAAAAAGCAATAGATTTTATTGACGATACAGGTAAAGCAAGCCATTTTAAAGGAATGGCCTTAACAATACCTAACAGTAAGGGCTTGGATTCAGAAAACGAGTATGTAAACCCATTGGTATACAAAATTGAAAAGGATTCTATAAAGCTGAGCGTTAAAATCAGCAATATCAAAACGAAAGGTGCTTTATCAAAGAGCATGTGTTGCAAATGTTATTCGAACGAATACATTGAGTTCAGTATTAATGGTTCTTTAAAAAGACTTTCCGGAGTTGATGGTTTTGGTGTTTCTTACACGATTGTGAGACCGTAAAAGGTTTGCACCATAACCAATTATTAAAATAGCAGACTTGTTATGGTGCAATTTTAAAATGGGCTGGCTAAGGTTGTATAACCAATTTGTATATAGAAGATTCAATTACTATATAATATACTCCATTTCCAAATTCAGATAATGCAATTTCTTCTTCATTGCTTTCTGCAATGGAAGATTGAACCAATACTCCTAATGTATTGTAGAGTTCATACTTTTTGCTTTTAGCATTTTTTATAACACAAAAGGAAGATGCAGGATTGGGAAAAACGGTTATTGCCCGTTGTTGTATGGTTTCGTCAATGGCAGTTTTGATACCACATACTTTTGTTAGGGTATCAATCTGCTTCGCAATAAAATCTGTGGCTCTATCTCGGTCGCCATCTCTATACACCCGAATACAACTTGGGGCTCCGTTGTGGCAACCACTCCAAAACGAAGGGAGATTATTTTTTGAGTAAAGAGAGTCTGGTATCGGAAAACTGTAACTTGAAAAACCATCTCCGGGCAAACCAATAAGATACCAGCGCCCATCATCACATTTGTGTAGTTGAAAATAATGTGCAATTAAACTTTCGAACCACATTGTCCATGTTTCACCACCATCAAACGACCGAATTAAAGAAGAAGTGTAGTATCCATCAAACAATACAAATAAGCTGTCGTTTAACAACTGCATTTGGTTGATGCTTTTTCTTTCGGAAGCGTTAAAGTAAGAAGAATCAATTGTCCAGGTAGTTCCTGCATCGAGGGTTTTATATAAATACGTTTGCCCACCTATGTACATCCGACCAACTAAAACGTAACCCTTTTGTTCATTAACAAAATCTACATCACGTATATAATAGGTTGTATCTCCAATAATTGTAAAGTCTTTGATAGGGATGATTGAGCTTGTGTTTTGCTTATACAACACCCTTTTACCCGCAATATAAGTGGCGTTTGCGCTTATGGGATAAAAGGTCGAGTCTCTAAAGAAATAATCTCGTTGTGCAGAAGTGTTTTTACAAAAGCAAAAGGTTAGCAACAGAATGAGTAAACCCCATCGTTTTTGAAAGTAATGGAAACAAGCAGTGTTATTCATTCTAAAAACAGATTATCGGCATTTATATAAATAATGTTCACTTGGTTTTGTCCACGGCTTTGTGCATTTCTGTTTACTTCTTTTAAAAACCGTTTGGTTTGTCTTTTCATGAACTTGGTCCAAAAGACCAACACCATTGGTTTTGAAGCATTTGCATATGTTTTTTCGTTCGCTGGCTGGATACAATTTTTGATATCATATAAGGAGATAGCACTATCTATTGGTGCTTGTTCACGTGGTGGAAACACATCCATATTGCCATTGCGGTTCCATTTTAAATTGGGAAAACCACCGGCATAACAATTGATTTGAAAAGAAACCGGATAACTGCTGTTCGTAAAATAAAGGGCTTGGAGCGGTTGGGCATGGTTATTTTTTTGTGCATCTGATTGAATTCCTCGCAACGTATTTTTGTAACATCCTGTATCAAGGATAAAAGACGACCCGTTCGGAATTCCCCATTTTTGGGCAAGGGCATTTATTTCTTGTGGGGTGATGGGTTTTGGGTTTCGTATGCCAACAACTCCATAATAGATTGATGAGCATGATTGCAGCAACGCAATCGGTATAACCAAAAAAGCAAAACGAAAGGTTATATTCATCAAACTAAGGTAGCCAAATTTATCTATAAATAAGAAGTTGCACCCAAGTTTGAAACTAATGCTAGGGTTGATTGAGTGTTTGTTATTACATCATCATAAACCACTTGTTTTTTACAGCAAGCATCACAGCTTGGGTTTTACTGCTTACATGAAGTTTTTGGTATATTTTGGTAATATGTGTACGAACGGTGTGTGGGCTGATGAATAGCTTGTCGGCAACACCTTTGTAATCTAATCCTTCTACTAGTCCTTTAAGGATATCCATTTCCCTGGCAGAAAGAACGGTTTCTTCTTTTTGCTTTGCTTCTACTTTGGCGTTCATTAATAATTGCAAAGCTTTGCGCGCAATACGTGGACTCATGGGCGAACCACCAAATTCAACAATTTGCCAAAGTGCGTCTACAATTTTATCTACATTTTCATCTTTAAGTAAATACCCTATTGCACCAGCCTTAATGGCTTCAAAAATTTTATCATCATCATCAAAAACGGTAAGCATTAAAAACTTGGTTTCAGGATAGAGGCTTGCGGCAATATTTACAGCCTCTATTCCATTCATAATAGGCATGTCAATATCCATCAGCACAACATCAACCAATTGTTTTTCTGCTTTTATTTTATTTAAAAAGTCTTCACCATTTGCAGCTAAAAAGGCCACATCGATATCTTTTAAAAAACTCAATTTTTCTTGTAACGAAACCCTGTTGGGTTGTTTATCGTCAACAATTGCAATGCGCATAATCTGTTTAATTGTTTCCATCAAAAGTGCTGTTATGTTGGATGGCTATCAATACTGCAAATGCGCTATTTTAGTACAATAGTTAATACTGTCCCTTTTCCAGGTTCAGAAGCTACAATAAGCTCTGCATTTGTTTCTTTTGCTCGAGCTTCCATGTTTATTAAGCCATAATGGCCTTTTTGTTTGGCTTGTTCCCAATCAAATCCAATCCCATCATCTTTAATAGAAAAAGCAAGGAGTGCTTTTTCATCGGATTGAAAGTGGATATGAACATTTTTACTTTGGGCGTGTTTCAAACAATTGTTAAACGCTTCTTGGCATACACGAAACACATTAAGCGCAACTGCTGGAGACAATACCTTATTGGGTAATATCTGTTCCGTAAAATGTACGTGAATTGTTCGATCAAACTCCAACATTTTAAGTGCAAATTGCTTAAAGCGATCAGCAAAATCATCAACCTTTAAGCTGGTATTACTAATGGCCCAAATGGTTTGTCGTAGTGTTAAAATTGCATTTCGTCCGGCTTCGCTCATGGCTTGTAGGCGTTGTTGTTCATCTTGTTCCGTTAATCTATCGGGGTGTTGCAACATCCACTCTACATTGGTAATCAAATAGCTTAATTGGGCACCCACATTATCATGCAAATCGCGCGAAATGCGTAAACGCTCCTGCTCCAGCTTTTGTTGCAATTCTAATTCGCGCTGTAACTTGCGCTGTTGGCGCAAATTGTATGCATAAAACGCGCCACCTACTGCTACAAAACCAAGCAAGCCCATTAGCCAATAAAACCAAGTACGTTTCCAAAATGGGGGGATAATTGAAATGAAAATATTGCGAGGTTGTTTATTCCAAAAGCCATCGGCATTGGCAGCCATCACTTCAAATACATAATTACCCGGAGGCAAATTGGCGTAACGAGCAAAATGCTTTGTTCCGCTTTGAATCCAGTTATTATCATAACCAGCTAGTCGGTATTGATAGATATTGTTTTCGGGTTGGCTGAATTCCAATGCCGAAAAATCGAACGACAGCGTGTTTTCTAAATAAGACAATGTGAGCGATGTGATTTCATTGTAAGCAGTATCGCTTTTGTAGGGCATGTCGCCCAATAGTATTTCGTTGATGGAAATTTGTGGGGCATTTTTATTTTCAATTACATGGCTTGGGTCAATTACATTAATTCCGTTTACACCCCCAAAGTACAATAAGCCCTTTTCATCTTTATAATACGCTCCTGTGTTAAATTCGTTGCTTTGTAACCCATCTTTAACGCCATAGTGTTTAAAGGTTTGGGTTAATGGATTATAAACAGATAAGCCTTTGTTATGGCTCATCCAAATCTTTCCGTTGTTATCTTCTAAAATGCCATAAATAAAATCATCGGGTAAATCTTGTGGTGCTTCATAGCGTTTTATTACGGAACCATTGGGTTTCAAATGATACAAACCACTGTTACCACCAAGCCATAATGATTGCTTATTGTGTGTAAGACAAATGGATTTTACTGTTAGCGAATAAGGAAGTTGTTTAATGCGCTTTGTAATGGGATTGAACTGAAGAAGATGCTGCGTTGTTCCTACCCACCAAACACTATCATTTGCAATTTGAAAGGTAGTAAGGTAGTGTTTGCTCAACTCAAATTGATGAATGGTTTTTAATTTAAATTCTTGTTGAATTTCAAATAAATAAGCATCAGCCGACAAATACACTTTTCCTTTATTGATTCTCAATACAGGGTATCCAATACCGCGTTGCTTTTGGGCCTTATAAATTTTTTCGGTGTAAACAACTTTTTGGGTGCGCAAGTTCATCACCATTAAATTCTCGTTTTGCACGAAATATAAATGGTTATTAAAAGTAATAAGCCCAAGGATATTGGTGGATATTTTATTTGGTAATTTAAAATGAGGTGTTTGTCCATTGTTGAGATACCAAACCATTCCCCCTTCATATAAGCCTGAAAAAACAGTGCCAACAGTATCGGTGCTAATGGCTTTAACCAAGCTGCTTCCTCCTGCTATTACGGGCAAATGTTTAAACTTATTATTTTGTGGTGACAAACATTTTGCTCCATCACCATTGGTGCATATCCACAGGTTGTTCGAATGGTCTATGTATAAATTTTGAACATAATAAAATCCAACTTTTTGCTTTTTATCGAATGATACAATATGCTCTTCGAACCGATTGGTGACGGTATCAAATACAAAAAGGCCGGTATTATTTCCCATCCAAATTTTTCCTTGCCACCAAACCATTGAGGTAAAGTTACTTTTTTCAGTAGGGAATAAAGAGCCTTGTAAAGGCTTATATTTTATAGTATTCGAATTCACATCGTAATAGGTCATTTGCTTATCTGCATAAATACAAATAGTACTATCATTGTAAAGCATGATGCTATTAGTGTGTTTACTTCGGCCATAAACCAAATTCACTTCTTTGGTGTCAATATTTAACCTAAACCAACTGCTGGTGCTATCATTAAAATACCCAACAATGTATTTGCCTACAATAAAACCCTTGCGGAAAGAAGATACTTGAAACGTGCTTTTAGAAATATTGATGGTATGAAGCAATTGCAAGGTATTGTTAGAAAAGCATTGCAATTGTTGGGTATTGGTAATGCACCACATATTGCCATCATGGTCCTGGCCTATGAGTGTGGCATAGCTATCGCCATTATTAAAGCTGTCGGGAAAAATGTGTACGTTGTAAAAATTATTTTTTGCACGGTTGTAAACACTTATCCCTTTATTGTGCGAAATCCATAACTGATGATTTTTAGTTTCGAGGAAGTGAAATGCAGAGTTGCCTAAAATAGATGCCGTATCAAATTGGCTAAATTTATAATGGTGCATTTTATATCCATCAAATCGGTCAATACCATCGGCTGTGCCAAACCACATAAAGCCTTTATAATCTTGAAAAACATCCCAAACGGTATTTTGGGCAAGGCCATTATCAACTGTGTATGAGGTGTAATTACGCTGCAATTGCGCAAAGCAAGCAACAGAAAAGGCAAGCAGCAGATAAGTAAATACAAACTTCATTGGCAGGGTTAAAAATACAGCATATGACGTATTTCCCAAATTTTGATTTTAAAAGTTCTTTGCCGTATCACAATCTATAAAACAAACATTATGAAAAAACAACTACTTACAATTACGAGTATGCTATTATTTACAGTAGGAGCATTTGCTCAATTTAACGCAGCACAAATTTGGAACTTAAATCGCTATGTAGATCCAATGCCGCACAACGCCATTAACATAGCGGGAATCACAATGGGCGGTATCATCTATAATCAAGCAGGAGTTCCAACCGCAGGATTAACAACCAACCCTGCACCTTTTCCAAAATTTCGTATTACTAGCACTGTAACAGGTAATAAATTAGTATGCATTTCGGCTGAACAAGAAGATAACGACCCATGGGAAGAAAAAGAACGTGCCACTTTTGAAAGTGATGGAACCAATGATACTACCGTTACAGTTGAAGAAAGCAATAATGGATCGGCATTTACAAATACAGCAAAAGTAGTTATTGAGCGCGGCTCAAATCCCAATCAATATACCATACTGCAATATAGATTTAGAAACAACGATACTTGGGTTTTAGATAGTAAATTGTTTCATTATTTAACCAACGGACGAATTGATTCCCTTGTAAGCTATAGATACACTGGGACAGACTCAACTAAGAATGCTGTTAGAACGTTTTACTACTCGAATGGATTAGACTCTGTATTAGATAATTCATTAAATGTGATTTCAGGTCAATTTGTAGTAAATGGGAGATTTTTGGTATTGCAAAAAGAAAACGGAAAGACGAAACAATGGGCGCTTGAAAGTCGCCAAACTGAAACTGAACCATTTCAACGCGGTGGCACTATTTTATATAGCAACGGCCCTGCATCTTCTTTAAGTGAGGTTACAAAAGGAAATCAGTTTTCAATTTACCCCAACCCTTCCACATCAACTATCAAATTGAATTTTACCGAAAACGCATCGGTTCAAAACATCGTTATTTTAAACAGTAATGGTCAAAAATTAATTGAACAAAAAGAAGCAACCGGTATTGATGTAAGCGAACTTTCTGCAGGTTTATATTTTGTACAAGTAACAACAAACAAAGGAGTCTCTACTCAAAAATTCATCAAAAACTAATCGAGCCTGTATTACTGCTTGTATGAAAATGCAGTAGTAACGTAGCGTTAGATTTGTGTAAGGCCGTATCATTAAAATGATGCGGCTTTTTTATGTAATACTTTTATGGTGCCACTTGCACAGATATTCAATCCATTCTGTTCGTCAGCGGCATTATGCCATCTAAGATTTACACCCAACACAGACGCCTACTTTGTAAATCAAGATGGTATAAAATACAGCATTTGTCGTATTGATAGGCAGAGTAAATACAAACATTTTTGTACCGTACAAACTAACAAACACAATCAAATGAAAAAACTAATCATCCCAATACTTTTGCTCGCAATGGTTGCTTGCAAAAAAGAAGAAGATAAAAAGGAAGAGGTAAAACCAGATCCGAATGCACCAGTTGCGTTTACTAAAGAGGCAGCGGTTGGAACATGGCAAATCAACAAATTTGAGGAGTATGCTATTCCAAGCGACACAATTAAGTTTACCTTTAATGTTCCAGCAGGGCAAGGTACTTTTACATTAGGTAGTGATAATTCTTATTCTACTGTTTTGCCTCTTGGATCAGATAATGGAACATACATTATTGGAAAACTCAATGGAAAGGATTTATTAATTTTATTAGAAACTGGAAAACAGCCAGACACTAATGAAGTTGTGTTATTCACTAAGTCTTCATTTGTAATCAGTAATAAAGATGCTGAAACAAGAAAAGGAAGTAATGATTACTCAAAAGGATATTTAAGCAGATAGAGTTTTGCCAATTCAAACGAAAAGCCACCATTGTGTGGCTTTTTTATGCTTACCAAAATACAGCATTTGCTGTATTGCCAGCCAAGCATTGCAAATCCAATTTTGTCTCACACAAATTAAACAACACTACATATGAAAAAAATTATCTTAGCATCCTTACTGGTCTCACTAAATATTGGATTGCAAGCTCAGGTAGAACTCACGTCTAAGAGTTTTGACCTCGAATCACAGAACAAGCACAAAAACTGGTTTATAAAAGGCGCTGGTATGGACTCAATAACCGGAAAGGCCTATATCAACTTTGTTCAAGCACAATGTGTTTCGAGCAGTACCTCAGACGCATCCTATGTGTACACCACATATTATGGCTTTAGATATAAGGTAGATAAACTCGTTTTTGATGATAAATTTAACTATATCGAAACAATAAATAAAAGCTATGAGTCAACGAAAGAAGCGTTACTCAACAACGAATTAATTTTTGGAGCAAAGTACAATACGTATTATGATCCATTCTTCCCTTACCAAATAGATAATTCCTACATGTTCACCACTACTGTTAGTTATGGATTTACGGCTGGTAAAGATGTTGTGGCTTCATACCTTGGATTAAAGGTGCAAGGTTGCACTGAATATCCAAAACGTTACGAAGAGAATGGAGCAGCAAACAGACAATCAAAGGGAGAAAAGTGGTATCCTATTTACAGTAACCCTATCCCCAATGGTGGAAACATACTTTACAGTACTGTTGGTGTGCTAAAAGAAGAAAAACAACATTACATATTCAGAAAATTTGATAAGGATTTGAACTTGGTTAAAGAGCAAACATTTACGTTTGATCATCAGTGCTTAATAACCGCCAAATCCATAGAAAAGGCACCTGGCAAATTTGACTATGTTTTTATCGCTATCCCAATTGATTACAAGAAATCGAAAATAAAAACCACCGAAGCAAACAAGTATGAGTATTTTTATATTGATGGTGATAGCTATGAAATAAAGGAGCATGTAAAATTTAATGCATCAAATACGCGTTGGGTTATTGATCAAGTAATACACAAGGACAATGCAACTTATTTAATAGGGGGTTGTGGTAATAACAACAAAGAATACTCTGATGTTAAAGGAGCAGTGGAAGAGGATTTCAATAATCTGCAGGTAGCCAAGTTCGAGAATAATAAATTGGTATACATAAATGGCATCTTAAACAAAGATTTTCAAGGTTTCCTAAAAACCAATGAGGGTTTTGAGAGTAACTCGAAAGTAAGTTTAAAAATGGTAAGTACAAGCCTAACCTTGGTCAATAACAAACTTGTTTATCAGGGAAGACAATTTAAAGGAGGACCTTCAGGATACGCAGTGATGGGACAATCTTTGGGTGGTGTAACTTATGTGGGTTTACAGGCATTCGTTATAAACGAGAAAGGTGCTCTAGATGCGATGCTATCAAAGAAGGGTGAAGATTTAGGATCGTCTGTTTCATTCTCAAAAGACGGAAAAAAAATGTTCTGGTTTGCATATGATATTGGTAAATATAATAAGTTCAAAGACGGTACGATATACGCAAACAAATCAAAGTTTTTAATTACCAGTCTATCTGTTATCACCTATAATTTTGACTCAAAAGAAATCTCTACTTATCAGAATTTAGAAAACGATGATTGGGCTATAAGTTATACCAACCCTTTCTTATATGAAGATGAAAATAAACTCATAATGCTTGGCCACAAAATTACTAAAAAGGCAAAAGAGAGCGAGGTTGTTTTTATTACCATTAAGAAGTAGGATACCTGATGAAATTCGCCAAACACTTAGCTCTTGTTGCCTGTTTCTGCTGTACTTACATAGTTTCAATTGCCCAAGATGATCAGTTTCATTTGGCATTCTATCAATTTTCAAAAGGGAATGCTGATTTGGCAACTAACAGTAACTATACATTTACCGTAAAAAACCCAATGCTTAAGTTTGATTGGGTAACATCAGATTTTGGATGGGTAACAGGTGACTTTTCCTTAGTGCCGAACATTGATTGGGGAGGTACGGTAAATCCACCAGATGACATTCATGGTGCGCTTGCGGATATTGACTTCGGATTTTACGTGAATCCAGGCAAACCTATTAAAATACTTGGATCGGAAACACGAATAGGATTGGGTCTGATTGGAGGTTTTGAAACGGCAGGTTTCAGAAGTGCGGGTATTACTTTTCCGGGAGCAAGCTTTTCGATATTGACTCATCTGAACGACAGGTTCATTGTGAATACACGTTATCACTACAGTTTTTTCTATAACAATAATGATTCGGGTAATTATGGAAAGAATACTAAACTACAGTTTAATATAACCTGCAAGTTGCTGAGGTGGTTGGGAATAACACTAACACCTAATATTGAAACATATAAGCTAGCCGAGAGACCACCAGGTGCAGCTGCAAACGGAGCCAAATATCACTCGTTAGATTTAGGTATCTCGTTTTTTTGGTAAAACAATTCCAGTTACAAAGCATTACTAAAGTATGGCTATTAAATAAAACAACAAACCATTTTCACGGTAACAAAGGATTTAAGTTAACTATTATTTTGAAATATTCAGACACAAATCCAATAAGGTAAAGGCTAAAACTCTATTCTAAAAAAGGAAAGTCCTCCATTAAATAAGGCCGTATCAATATTTGGTACGGCCCTTTTTGTTTAGGTAGTTTTTGCTAAATTGCCTAGGAAAACAACATTTTGATATGAGCGAATTCAAAGTACGCACCATGGCCGAAGTGGCCGCATCAGGGGAAGAAGCGGAGATTTTATTTTGGGTAGGATGTGCAGGTAGTTTTGATGAACGGGCACAAAAAATAACCAAAGCAGTAGCTAAAATATTGCATGCCGCAGGAATTAACTTTGCCATTTTAGGAACGGAAGAAGCGTGTACTGGTGATCCAGCTAAACGGGCAGGGAAC
Source organism: Bacteroidia bacterium (assembly GCA_025454875.1). Taxonomy (GTDB): domain Bacteria; phylum Bacteroidota; class Bacteroidia; order UKL13-3; family UKL13-3; genus UKL13-3. Next base: position 56,857 of record JALONP010000007.1, read on the forward strand.
GAATTTTTGTTTCAAATGATGGCTATGCAAAACATCACTACGCTAAACATGTATGGCGTTAAAAAGATTGTAACTGGTTGTCCGCACTGTTTTAACACCCTCAAAAATGAATATCCCGAACTGGGAGGAAATTATGAGGTATTGCATCATACGACACTCATTAACCAACTACTCAATGAAGGCAAGATTGCCATTAAAGGAGGTGCGTTTGCTGGCAAACGCATTACCTACCATGATAGTTGTTATTTAGGCAGGGCCAATAATATTTACGAAGCACCGCGTGAAGTAATTGAAAAGTTAGATGCAGCATTAATTGAAATGAAACGCAGCAAAGCCAATGGATTGTGCTGTGGTGCAGGTGGTGCACAAATGTTTAAAGATGCCGAAGAAGGGAAAAAAGAGGTGAACTTGGAACGAGCCGATGATATGCTTGAAACGCAGCCAAATGTAGTTGCGGCAGCTTGCCCGTTTTGCATGACCATGTTGCGTGATGGTGTAAAACACCACAACAAAGAGCAAGAAATAGAAGTGAAAGATATTGCTGAACTAGTAGCGAGTGCAATGGAGCTATAATGTGCGAAAGAGTACCAGGATGCATAATTGCCAAATTATTTGTAAAGCAAGGAGACACCAATAGTTAAGCTGTATCCTCGGGTAACGGCAGTTAACTTTTAAGGAAAGCCCAATATTAGTTGTTGAAATGAAGATGTTTTCCAGTACCAATATTTTGTTTCCAACTTTGTTTTTTGGACTATTATTTTACTCGATACTATGTGGCTGCTCGCCTCAGAAATTTAAAAAATTTTCATACACAACAGTCAAGTATGATACGATTTCAAATTCAGATTTAATCGGTAAAACAACATTACTTGTAATGGGACATATCTCTTGTCCTGCTACAATCAAAATGCTAAAGGATATACAGAAGGCAGACATTGATACGGTACAATACTTACTATTTTTAGAAAACACAAACACACAAATTCAAGCATACAATTCAGCAGATACATTAAATAATATATGGTCACAGATAAGGCTTGCTTTTAAAGCAGATACCCTATACATACCTTCGGTGGCATTTTGTACTAAAGAGCGAGTTGTTAAAAAACCAAATGGAACAGTTTTGATTAAAAATCAATGCAACGCATTAAAGTTTCGGTATAGAGCCTTTAACAGTCCTACTTGGTTTGTAACCAATCACTCTGGGAAAATTATTGCTAAAAGTACAGGTTGGTATGTGAACGTAAACAACCCGAAAGAAAAGCTACTATGCGTTTTAAAGGGAGAAATCAATTGAAAGAGCTTACTTAAGGTAATCTATTTGTGTTATTTAATCAATTTATTTTTGAAACAGTGTAGATTTGGAATCAATGAAAAAGGCTGTATGCGTATTTTTGCTATCCATTGGTTGTTCCGTTGTTTCCAACGCCCAACTCAACAATACTTTTTTGAGTGATAAAATTGTTGTAACATCAAAAGATAGTAATACATGGGGTTTTTCGGTTTCTAACTTCAATTACTTGCGCAATACTGAATACTTTAATGTGATTGAGTCGGGCCGCACGTTGTTTGGCTACCAATTGCATCCGCAATTATTCGTGCAACCTTTTGAGCGGGTGAGACTGCAAGCTGGAGTTTTTGTTCAAAGCGATTTTGGCGCTACGCCCGTTATCAATAAAGTATTACCAACGTTCACCATTAAATTTTTAAGCAAAAACCAAACAGAATCATTCACCTTTGGAACATTGGAAGGAGCATTGGCTCATCGGCTTATTGAGCCATTGTGGGATATTAATTCTGCAATAGAACGCAGAATAGAAAATGGGGCTCAGTTTAAAAGTGAACGCAATAAATTGTTTGTAGATGCTTGGATAAATTGGGAACAATTTATTGAACGAGGCTCGCCTTACAAGGAACAATTTACTTCAGGATTGAATTTTACGCCAACACTTTTCAAAAGCGCAAAAGGACTTTTTATCAATACACCATTGCAAGCAACAGCTTTTCACCGTGGCGGACAAATTGATTCCGATACCTCAAACATGATAATGCAAGTAAACGCAGCTTTGGGTTTGCAAATAGGAAACCAAGAAGTTAACAATGCATGGAAATGGCAAACAGAATTGTATTACACGCATTACCAAGAAAATTCAAACTCAGGATATTTTCCCTATCGAAATGGAAATGGTTTGTTTGCCAATGCGGCCATTACCCGAAACCATTTCACCCTTATGGGAAGTTATTGGCAAGGCAGCCAATGGATGGCACCACGTGGAACAGTTTTGTACCAATCTGTTTCAATAGATAAACCAGGAGTTGTTGAGGCCAATAGGCAATTGTTTTTTTTGCGGTTACTGTATGCCAAAGAGTTGCGCAAAAGCCTTACTTTATCGGCACGTGTTGAGCCAGTGTATGATGTAAAAGCTTCGTTGCTCGACTTTAGTTATTCGCTTTATATTTCGTATAGGCTGGATAAGGTTATTGGTAGAATCAATTAAAAACTTTCCACACGCTAAGGTACTTTCATCTATTCGCTTAAATTTGCCCAATTTTTAGGTGTTGCAATGCCTACTGCCTGATGGCAATGCTTTGGATCATCTCATTATCAAATTAGCTCATTATCACATCAGATATGCCAAAAGACAGCAGCATTAAATCAGTACTCATTATCGGTAGCGGTCCTATTATTATTGGTCAGGCCTGCGAGTTCGACTATTCAGGGAGTCAGGCAGCACGCTCATTGCGTGAGGAGGGAATACAGGTTTCGTTAATTAACTCCAACCCAGCCACCATTATGACCGACCCCGTTACTGCTGAGCATGTTTATTTGTGGCCATTGGAACCGGCTAGCATTGAAAGAATCTTGCAAGAGCGCAAAATAGATGCAGTATTGCCAACCATGGGTGGTCAAACGGCATTGAACCTTGCAATTGAATGCGAAGAGCTGGGCATTTGGGAAAAATATGGAGTGCGTATGATTGGGGTAGACACCAAGGCCATTGAAACGACTGAAAACCGTGAAGCGTTTCGTCAAAAAATGATTGAAATTGGGGTGGGCGTAGCGCCAAGTCGTACAGCCAATTCTTTTTTAGAAGGAAAAGAAATTGCCCAGGAAATAGGCTTTCCCTTGGTTATTCGTCCTTCCTATACATTGGGCGGAACCGGAGGTGGTTTTGTTTGGAAAAAGGAGGAATTAGACGCGGCTCTTCAACGTGGGCTTTCGGCATCACCTACTCATGAAGTGTTGGTTGAAAAAGCGGTGTTCGGCTGGAAAGAATATGAGTTGGAATTGTTGCGCGATGCCAATAACAATGTTACGGTTATTTGTGTAATTGAAAACTTTGACCCAATGGGTATTCATACAGGCGACTCTATTACGGTGGCTCCAGCTATGACGTTGAGTGATACTTGCTACCAAAAAATGAGGGATATGGCCATTCACATGATGCGCAGTATTGGTAATTTTAATGGAGGGTGCAATGTGCAGTTTTCGGTAAATCCAGAAAACGAAGACATCATCGCCATTGAAATTAACCCACGCGTTTCTCGTTCATCCGCATTGGCATCAAAAGCTACAGGATATCCGATTGCTAAAATTGCTTCAAAATTAGCGATTGGTTATACTCTGGATGAATTAAAAAATCCAGTAACACAAACTACTTCTGCATTTTTTGAGCCGGCATTGGATTATGTGATTGTGAAAATTCCACGCTTTAATTTTGATAAATTTAAAGGTGCCGACAAAACGTTGGGCTTGCAAATGAAATCGGTTGGAGAAGTAATGGGCATTGGCCGCACGTTTATTGAAGCGTTGCAAAAAGCTTGTCAGAGCTTGGAAATTAAACGCAATGGTTTGGGTGCAGATGGCTACCAAAATCGAAATCTCGAAGAGATTGTAGAAAAACTAAAATACCCAAGTTGGGACAGGCTGTTTGCAGTAAAAGACGCATTGAGTTTGGGCGTTCCAATTTCATCTGTAGAAAAAATCACTAAAATTGATCGTTGGTTTCTAACACAAATCAATGATATGGTTCGAGTAGAAACCGACACCAGAAGATTTAATTTGAAAAATATGCCGCGTGAGCTGATGCTTGAGTTAAAGCAAAAAGGCTACAGCGATGTGCAAATTGCTTGGTTGCTTGGAGCCGATACTACTGAAGAAGAAGTACGTGCATTGCGCAAAGAAATGGGAATTGTGCGCACGTACAAAACAGTTGATACGTGTGCAGCTGAGTTCTCATCGCCTACCAATTATTTTTACTCAACCTATGATGGCGCAAATGAAAGTAAGGTAAGTGACAAGAAAAAAATTGTGGTATTGGGTTCAGGTCCAAACCGCATTGGGCAGGGGATTGAGTTTGATTACAGTTGTGTTCATGGATTGTTAGCAGCTAAAGAATGTGGCTATGAAACCATCATGATTAATTGCAACCCAGAAACGGTAAGTACGGATTTTACCACAGCCGATAAATTGTATTTTGAACCGGTATTTTGGGAACACTTATTGGATATCGTAGAGCATGAAAAGCCGGAAGGGGTTATCGTGCAACTGGGAGGTCAAACGGCATTAAAGCTTGCTAAAAAACTCAAAGAACATGGCATTAAGATCATAGGAACTGATTATGAAAGCATGGACCTATCAGAAGACCGTGGTTCGTTTTCTGATTTGTTGAAGGAGTTAAACATTCCATACCCTATGTATGGTGTTGCCGAAGATGCTGAAGAAGCAATTAAAGTTGCCAATCAAGTGGGTTACCCGGTGCTTGTGAGGCCAAGTTACGTTCTGGGTGGACAAGGAATGAAAATCGTAATCAATGATGAAGAGCTGGAAAAAGCAGTAATTGAGTTGTTGGGCGATTTACCTGGTAATCGTGTATTGATTGACCACTTTTTAGATAGAGCAGAAGAAGCAGAAATTGATTTGATATGCGATGGAACGGATGTACAAGTTGTAGGCATGATGGAACATATTGAACCAGCCGGAATTCACTCAGGCGATTCGAGCGCTGTGTTACCACCATTTAGCTTAAGCTCGACTGTGAAAGAACAAATGCAAGATTACGCGCTTAAGCTTGCAACCAGCATGAATATTTTAGGCTTACTCAATATTCAATTCGCTATTAAAAACGAAAAAGTGTATGTGATTGAAGCCAATCCACGCGCTTCGCGTACAGTTCCTTTTATTGCCAAGGCGCACCAAATTCCTTACATTAATATTGCTACTAAAGTAATGTTGGGAGCTAATAAATTAAAGGACTTCACCTTTGAACCAAAGCTTGTGGGCTATGCGATTAAAGAACCCGTTTTTTCGTTCAACAAGTTTGAAGGAGTAAACAAAGAATTAGGACCAGAAATGAAATCAACAGGTGAAGCTATTCGTTTTATCAAAGACCTGCAAGATCCAATTTTTAGAACTTGGATTAAGGAAAAGAGTATGTACTTAAGTAGGTAATAATTCCAAATTTTCTTACCTTGCATTAAATTCAACTATTTTAGCATCAACAACATGAAAACACATACAATTAGCGAAACCGTTGTAAAGCTTTCAAAAATTGGAAGAACAAGAGACATACTAGAAGCAATTACCAAAGAAAGAGAAAGTGGAGGGAGAGGAACGGGCAAAAGTTCAGACGGCAAAGTTGTTGTTGTGAGGGTTGGGGCTTCAAGTAGAAAATAGCGTTCATCAATAAACCCCATGAATATTGCCCTAACTACTATTACCCTATTTTCAATACTATCTCCAGGGATAATTTTCAGAAGGTTTTATTATACAGAAGAGTTTTCAAAAGAATATTTCAAACAATCTTATGTAGATTTATTTTTTGCTAGTTTTCTTCCTTCTTTTTCAATGCATTTTATAGGGGTCACTTTCATTCATTTTTTAGGAAATGAGATTCAAATTGAAACAATTTCAATTTTATTAAGCGGAAACGACAATCCTGATTTTGTTACAAAGGCATTTTCAAATATACACTCTAGCGGTTCGCGGATTATGCTATACTTTTTTGTGTTAGCAATTTTTTCTGCGATGTTCGGATATGCATGCAAATTAGCTGTCAGACACTTTAGGTTAGATAGAAAATACAAGCTGTTTAGGTTTCAAAATGAATGGCATTATTTATTTACTGGCGAAATACTAGATTTTCCTCGGGTTCTAGGCAAATCAGAAAATATTTCTTTTCGCTTTGTAGATGTCTTAGTAAATACCTCTGAAGGGAGTATACTTTATATGGGAATACTAGCGGACTATCTCCTATCCAACGAAGGAGGACTGGATAGAATTATTTTACGAGATGTGAAAAGAAGATTCTTAAAAGAAGACAATCATAATAATGCCAATGTGTATTACAATTTACCTGGAGAGTTTTTAACGATTGAATCAAGCAAAATTGAAAATATCCATATTACTTATTACTCTCTTCAAATTGAAGAAGAGCTCGAAAGGCAAATACGGGATATTGAAATTGATTAAAAACGCTCTCGACCTAAGCCACTGGGATTAACACCGATACTGTCCAAAAAAGGGTGTAAAGTTTAAATACGGGGGTCTAAACAATTTTAGACAGGGAAACGTAAGATTTGTTGTTAAAAAAACGAGTACCAAAAAATGAAAAGAGAAAGCCTAATAGGAACATGGATTCACCCTGAATCTAATTCAATAATGGAAATTTCTTCAATGAAGTATGCTATCGTTAGTTTAAAAATAAATGGGGAAGAGACCCTTAACTCCCCCAAAGAAGAGGTAATAGTCTTTGAAAAAATATTTGGCTATTATTCTAATCGGATTGGGATCATTTTTAATACTAAAGATTCTATATCCATATATAGATTTGATAATCCTTGGGAGTTGGATAAAGCCAAATCATTAGGAATATTTATCAAAAACGATTAACCAATTTTTATTATATGAAGAATATATTAGTTACGCTTGTCTTAATTATTGGATTAGTAGCCTGTAAAAAGGCACCACCAAAAGATGACCCCAAAACTACAACAAGTACAACAGCCTCAACAACTGGCTATTTAAAAGATTCAGACATAAAAGGTGATTGGATAAGGGCTTATACTTCTCAATGGGTCGAGTTAAGAGGAATAAATCCTGCTACTAAAATAGGGTTAGCTTTAACTGATTTTAGCAGTGTGGTTGGCACTTATACCTTAGACAGCAACTCCTTTAGTATTGATTTACCCGCAGTACCTTCAAAAAGTATTCTGATTTTAAAGTACACTGCTGATAGTTGTTTTATTAGAAACGACAGTTTTTTTGGTATTTATCGTAATGATAATCGGGTTAGCTTATTATTTACAAAGTAGCGTTTAAACAGTCACATTTGATTAAATAGAACTGTATGGATTCGTTAAATTCCAAGTCAAATTGGTGAACGAATTGAGTAATTTGAACTAAATTAAATATCTAATTTTGCTAAACGTAATTCTCTCATTAATGATTAGCTAAAATATATAGAGCATTTAACACATCAAATTCCGTATATCAATATTGCTACCAAGGTAATGTTGGGAGCCCAAAAGCTAAAAGACTTCACCTTTGAACCAAAGCTTGTAGGATATGCGATTAAAGAACCCGTTTTTTCGTTCAATAAGTTTGAAGGAGTAAACAAAGAATTGGGCCCAGAAATGAAATCAACAGGAGAGGCTATTCGTTTTATCAAAGACTTGCAAGATCCTTTGTTCCGCCAATGGACAAAAGAGAAGAGCATGTATTTGAGTAGGTAGTGCCCTAAATGCACTTCAAAAAGGAGGAATGGTCCAATCTTATACTAATGGGCAATTTTACACTAAAACAATAACGGGAGTAGGCAACAGTTATTCATTTTGGCAGGATTGCAACGAGTGTTTGAACTTACTAAGCGGTTTGACCTTGCTCTTTTTCGGAGCATGAACAAGCTACCCAATCGGTTTCGTACCGTTCATTTTTTGACAATAGTAGCGTTGAAATTCCGCAATACGAGCCTAACGTCAAACTTCGGCCTGCGAATTTGCGGTTGGGCACATGCATTCTTTTTAAGGCAACTGTAAAAACTTAAGGCAGCATTGTTTATTTGTTGATTTAGTGATATTTGTATACATGACAAAAAACATCATCAAGATTGTAATGGGCACAGTGATTTGCATGATGGCCGCCAACTTATACTCACTATCCGATGGAGGTTTTAATGTAACTGGAGCACCAGGAGAAGGCGACTGTACTGGTTGTCACAATGCGAGCACAACCAACAGTGATCCTAATGGAAGTATTGCCATTGCCATTGACAGCGCTAATGGATTTTATGAGCCAGGGAAAACGTATCCGGTAAAGGTAACGATTGGTTATGCTGGTAAAACACGTTTTGGGTTTGCGTTTACTTCTCGGCAAACAGGTTCAGGCACCTATGTTGGATCATTTACCGCCAACCCACAAAGTGGTGTTGTAAATCGAACAGAGTATGTTGCGCACACACAGTTAGGGTCGTTTGCAAACAATGAACAAACATGGCAGTTTACTTGGACGGCCCCAGATACAATTGAAGGTGATGTTCAATTTTACGTTGCGGGTGTAGCAGCCAATGCGGATAATGGAAATACAGGGGACTTGGTATACACCCAAAGTTTAACGCTTAAAAAGGCAGGAACAACAAGTCTTAAACAAATACAGCTTCCTCATGCGCAAATCACTCTTTTCCCCAACCCTGCGACAGATATAGTATATGTTCAACAGCTACAAAAGGAAGCCATAAAAGAGGCAATATTGGTGAATGCAAATGGTAAAATGGTTCTTCGATTTACAAGAACAGCAATTGAAGAATCAGGTAGCAATACAATTTTACATCTCACCGATAAACTTCCATCAGGTGTTTATTTTCTTCAAATCAAACAATCTCACACCAGCGGTTATTACAAGCTTTACATTGGGCATTAAGGAGAGTTCTTGTTTTATTGAAGCAGCTATTATTTTATTAGCAGATGCAGCAGATTTAAAGGGGCTCTGAAATATTTTGTAAGTTGAGATAAGGTTGGTATCTTTACCTTATGAAACCCCTATTTGTTACCCTAGCATTGCTATGCCTATCACGTTTGGTTAGTGCACAACTTTACGAATCCTTTACTGATTTAAACCACACAACCAATCCCGAATGGTTTGGTGATGATAGCCTTTTTATAGTAAATACAAATTTGCAACTACAAAGCAAGGCGTCTATTTCCAAAACAATAAGTCTTACAACGGCAATTCCAACTGATGCAAATGAGTGGCGCTTTTGGTGTAGGTTTCGGTTTAGCCCCAGCACATCCAACTTTATGAGGGTGTATTTAGCAAGCGATACAAACAATGTTACTGGAGCAGTAACTGGTTATTATGTGCAACTTGGAGGTGTTAGCGGAAGTTCGGATTCAATTACCTTGTATAAACAAGAAGGTACCACACACAAACGACTTATTGGTGGAAGGCCATCAACTGTAAGCAAAAGCGATAATATTGTTAGAATAAAAGTAGTATACAACAAAACGAATGAGTGGCAATTGTATGCAGATACATCTGGTGGTTTTCAATATGTGTTAGAAGGTGAAGCTTCCGATATGCAAAAAGAGACTGGTGCCCACATGGGCGTATTTGCCAAATTAACAAGCAGCAATGGCAGTGGGTTTTATTGGGATGAATTTTATGCAGTACCTATTCAGTTAGACACAGTGTCCCCGCAACTTGAGTCTATTGAAGTGTTATCGAATACCCAATTGCGACTTGTGTTTAATGAGCCAATTTTACTCACATCAGCAATGGCAACAGATAACTATTGGGTAAATGAACAAGTAGGAGAACCGCAACAAGTACAACTGAGAGGAGCAAAGCAAAATGAAATTCTATTATCGTACCTCACACCTATTGCCAATGGCAGGCACACGATAGTTGTGCAAGGTGTTTGCGACATTGCAGGCAATCCAATGAAGAATGAACAAAAGCCTTTTCTGGTTTCCCTTTACCAAGCAAACCGAGGTGATGTACTTATTTCAGAAATTTTTCCTGACCCCACTCCTGTGGTTGATTTACCAGAGGCAGAATTTGTGGAATTGTATAACCGTAGCGATAAACCTATTCAATTAAAGGGATGGCGAATAAGTGATGGTAATACTGTTGGAGTATTACCCGAAGTATTGTTGCTGCCTGATAGTTTTCTATTGTTATGTGGATTGTCTTCGGTTGTATTATTTAACAGAAACGTTGTAGGTATCAGTCCTTGGCCATCTTTAAACAACGGTGAAGACATCATTACCATAACCGACTCGTTGGGAAAGCTGATTGATGAACTTCACTACGATATAACCTGGTACAACAATGCCCAAAAGGCTGATGGTGGTTTTACTATTGAAATGGATAATCCATTGTTATTGTGTAAAGGCAAAAGCAATTATGCAGCCAGCGATGCGGCAATTGGGGGAACACCCGGAAGTAAGAACTCGCGTTGGAACAAAATGCCTGATGTATTATCGCCTCAAGTAAAGAGCATTCGTGTGCTGAACGCCAACCAACTGGAGCTTGTTTTTAATGAGTCCATGGATAGCCTATCGTTGCTTTTAGCTAAACTGGATCTGGTTCCGCCCAATAATATTCGCGCAAAAGAAACAATCGGATCAGACACGTTGATTGTGACGCTTGCGTTTGAAATGCTGCCCAACCAACTAAACACGTTGCATATTTGCGAAGCGAAGGACTGCTCGTTAAATCCAATAGACTCAGTTCTTGGGTATAACTTTACAAGACTTGTTTTTGATACTGCCCAGCAGTTTGATATTCTGATTACCGAAATTATGAGCGATCCAGACCCTGCAGTTGGCCTACCCGCCATAGAGTATGTTGAGCTTTACAACAAATCAAACAGGTGGATAACATTAAACAATTGGTTGCTTGAGTGCAATAATAAAAAAGCAGCCATGCCGAATATTTACCTAAAGCCAGAAACATATTTGCTTGTTGCTCTTTCAAATGAGGAGAGTGCGTATGATACCTTGGCGAATTTTTGCAAACTTCCCACTCTTTCCGCACTAAGCAATGATGGTGCAAAACTGGTTTTGCGTGATGATAGAGGGCAGGTTATTCATGCGATCGAGTATGCATCAGATTGGCATACAAAAGAAGAAAAAAAAGCCGGAGGTTGGAGCCTAGAAATGATTGACAGCAAAAACCCTTGTAGTGGAAAAAGCAATTGGGAGTCAAGTATAAGTGAAAATGGAGGCACTCCTGGTATTGCAAACTCCGTGGCTCGAACGCATTCGGATGAAATTGCCCCTAATCTTGTTCGTGTTTACCCGATTGATTCCATGCATTTAGAACTGCATTTTTCTGAGCCAATGGATAGCACGTCTATTCAGGAGGGTGTAATTGTTTTTACCCCGAATAATATCTCAGTCTCTTCTGTTCAATTTGAAGACCCAATGCACACCAATTGTGTGCTGGGTTTAAACAAGCCAATCAAGATACCTGAAAAGTATTGGGTAACGGTTAACCAAGGACATGATTGTGTAAAGAATCGAATTGCGCCTATGCGCATTGAATTTGGTTTGCCAGAAGTTGCCGATTCTGGAGATTGGGTTGTGAATGAAATACTTTTTAACCCTAGGCCGGGTGAAAATGATTTTGTAGAACTTTTGAATCGTTCGTCAAAAGTGCTTGATGCAAAAGAATTATGGATAAGCAATGCGCAGGTAACAACCAATATGCAAGTAGCACCTCAAGGGTGGTTGGTTTTACCACAACAATACCTTGTAGTAACAGCAGATGCCGCGTCTCTTGTTACCCATTACACTGTGCAAAATCCACAATGTATTGTTGAGCAAACCTTGCCAACGTTTAATGATGATGAAGGAACATGCATTGTTCGCAATAACCAGCAAAAGATTTTGGACCAACTTGATTATACCCATAAAATGCAATTTGCATTATTAGCGAATGAGGAGGGCGTAAGCTTAGAACGAATTCACCCAAACAGACCCACGTTCGATATCACCAATTGGACATCTGCGGCATCAACAGCAGGATATGCAACGCCAACAGCCAGTAATTCTCAATTTGCTGATGCAAGTGTTGCTGGTATTTTTACTGTTACTCCAGAGCTTATTTCTCCTGATGGAGATGGATACAATGATTTTGCAACGTTCGGCTACCAATTGCAAACACCTGGTTATACAGCCAACTTAAACATATACAATAGCAGCGGCCAATTGGTGAAACAATTGTTACGTAATCAATTATTTGGCGCTGACGGGGCATTTAGCTGGGATGGATTAACCGATAATGGAAACAAAGCACCAATGGGTTTGTATGTTTGCGTTTTGGAACTATTTAACCTGCAGGGACAATCAAAACAATACAAGCAAGTGTTGGCGGTTGGTGGTCGTCTATAAAAACAAGCCTTCTAAGTTGCCTTCGGCAATATAACAGTTCACCCAACTGATTTAACAGTTCACCCAATTTGTATATGAGAAGCAATAGGGGTAACACACCTTTGAATGGTTATTCAGTTAAACATTATGAAAACAATTCTTTTATCAATTGCAATGTCTGTTGTTTTTGGGGCAGCAGCATCAGGAGGCGAGCGTCCTTCTATACAAAGCCAGCAGCAAGTTACCACATTGGTGCTTCCACAAATGGAAGCTGTTGTTTCATATACGGGAGGTGATACATTGTTTGTTTGGCTCGAAAATGAATCAGCAGACCGTGTTCAAATTAAACTTTTGGCAGAAGGAGTGACCTTATTAAGCGACCGCATGGTAGGTGAAGGAAAATACCAGCGGGCTTACATTTTAAGCGAACTCCCTGTGGGTAACTATGAAATCCAATTCAAAAGAGGTACCTATGTGGTTGATAAAGCTATTATCAAAAGAACGTCAACCACTGCCGAATAACGCGAATGAATTGGACAAAAAAGCAACAACGAATTTTGTTTTGGAGCCAAGTGTTCATTTATTATACACTGCACGAGGTGGTGTATGGATTGCTTGGCTTTAGGTTCTTTTTTGATACAACCATATTGGTTTTTGGTGAAGCGGTTGTTTTGTTCTGGGTTTTAAAACAAGTTCATAAACCGATTCAAAAACGATTGGAGTCTCAAAATCCTTGGCACGAAAACCCTTTAAAAAGATTAGCGGTTCAATCATTGATGTTTTCGGTTGTAGGTTGTGGATTGGTATTGCTCGCTCGCACTGCTTGGAGTTATTTTCAGTGGGTGTTTGATGGCTTTTTATTTGTAAGTATGCAATCGTTGCTTATTGATTTTAGCTTGTTTGCAATCACAACTGAGATATTGGTGCTTATTGAATTTGGTCGTTATTTATTGCAAAAATGGAATACCTCGCGAATTGAAATGGCAACCTTTCAAAAAGAAAAGGCACAATTTAACCTTGAGTTGTTGCGCACCCAAATCAATCCGCACTTTTTGTTTAACAACCTCAATACGTTAAGCGCACTCATTTATACCGACCAAGATAAGGCGGCCGCTTTCTTGCGAAAATTATCGGGTGTATACCGAAGCATTTTGGAGTACAGAAACAAAGAGCAAATTACCTTGCGCGAAGAGCTTTCGTTTTTTGAACAATACAGTGAATTATTGGAGATTAGATTCGAGAAAATGCTGTTTTTGTCGGTTCATATTCAAGAGCATGTATTAGACCAAAAGATTATTCCTTTAACCCTACAAATGTTGGTTGAAAACGCAATCAAGCATAATATTTTATCTCAGCAGCAACCCTTAACCATTACCGTTACAACAAATGCAGATTATATTTGGGTTGCAAACAATTACCAACCTAAACCCACCCCTGAATATTCAAGTGGTTTGGGCCTAAAAATGATTGAAAGCAGGTATGCATATCTTACCAAGTTTCCAGTAATGATTGAGCCAACACCTACCCAATTTTTGGTCAAAATTCCATTAATTAGCAACGAATGAATGCAGTAATTATTGAAGATGAACCTCATGCCAGGATGGAGTTAAAGCGGCTCCTCGCCAAAGTGTGGCCGAACCTAAATGTGGTTGGCGAAGCAGATTCGGTCAGTAGCGCTATTATGTTGTTGAGGTCTGATATAGCGTTTGATTTGATTTTTGCAGATATTCAATTGGCCGATGGATTGAGCTTTGGCATATTTAACCAAGTGCCCGTAATAAAGCCCATTATTTTTACAACTGCTTACAACGAATTTGCCATTCAAGCATTTGAATTAAACAGCATAGATTATTTGCTAAAGCCTATCGAAGAACAGGCATTGGCAAAAGCCATGCACAAGTTAAACAATGTTACAGCGGCTTATACCAGCCATTCCATAGCGTTAACAGCTCAAAAGTTAAGCAGCTTGTTTACTCCTGTCAAAGAATACAAAACAAGGTTTGTAGTAAAAATAGGTGATCAGTTTAAGTATATTGCGGCCGATGATATTGCCCATTTTGAGGCAGACGATAATGTGGTATATGCCTATTCTTTTGATGGAAACAAATCGTTGGTTGATTACAAAATGGAGGTATTGGAAACAGTGCTGAATCCTGCTGTCTTTTTCAGAATCAACAGGGGAAGCATTGTTCACATACGTGCGATTCAGAAAGTACATAAATATTTTAACAGCCGGTTGCGTATTGATTTGGCTCCACAATCAGAGGAGCCATTATTGGTTAGCAGGTTAAAAGTTGATGATTTTATAAAATGGTTAGATCAGTAAATAAACAACCCCTTATTTGGCTTGCCTTGTTATTGTTGATGGTAAGCAGTTGCAGAAAAGCAGTATTGGAAGTAAGCAAGGTTCCGAACAATACACCCAAAGGGGCTCAATTATACATTACCGGAAGTTTCAACAATTGGAATCCAGGCGACCCCAATTATGTGATGCGGCTAAACGAAGCAACGGGAGCATATGAGGTAGAATTACCAATAGGTTTTGGCAATATTGAATACAAATTTACCAGAGGCGATTGGACTACTGTAGAAACCGATGCCTGCGGAGGTGAGCGGCCAAACAGAACATTGAGTTATGATTCGGAAGCCTTTCCATCAGATACGATTATGGGGTGGAGTGATTTGAATCCAGAGAATTGCAACCAAGTAACCATTGTTGTAGAATCAGTTCCACCTAACACTCCGCAAAAGGATGTATTGTATTTGGGCGGAGATATTAACGGCTGGCAATGTGACCAGGCCCGCTTTAAATTTACCAAAACCAAAGATGGAAAATGGACATTAACCATACCACGTAATGGAGATAAGTTGGAGTATAAAATTTGCAGGGGAAGTTGGGAGTCGGCCGAAATGAATGAAGCAGGTAGCGAACCATTGCAACGAGAATTACGTTTTGGCGAACAAGACAGCGTATTTGTTGCTATTCACTCATGGTCCGACTTGCCACTTGCACCTCAATTTACCAAAACCATTGTTATTGAAAATTTACCAGCAAATACGCCTGCTAACAGTTTAATTTATTTGGCAAGCAGCGCTAACAATTGGAACCCATTTGACTCGAAACAACAGTTTGTAAAGTTAGCGAATGGAAAAAGGGCAATAACGGTTCGTTTGGGCGAAGAAGGCTTTCAATACAAAGTAACTAGAGGTGGTTGGCCTAAAGTAGAAAACAATGAATCGTATGGAGAAATTCAAAACAGGTTCATTACGCCAAAATCAAAAGATACTGTTTACATTTCAGTAGCTGCATGGGCTGATATGGCACCATCTGTTGTAAAACTGCGGAAGCAAGCAGAACTCATTGCGCCAAAAAAGGAAGCACAAGCGGAAGCCAAACGAATAGAAGTTCCTGCTCCAACACCAGCTCCTAAAACCCTCGACAAAGAATTGGATAAACGCAAGAAGGTGTTTTTAATTATTGACAAATTACCCGAATGGGCTTCGGAAGAAGAAGTATACTTGGCGGGCGATTTTAACGATTGGGATCCTGGGAATGCAAACTATATCTTTAAAAGATTACCTAATGGCAAAAGGTATATCCTGCTGCGTCTAACTGATTTTAACCAGCACGAATTTAAAGTTACCCGAGGAGATTGGGATACGGAAGCGGCTACCATCAGCCAAAAGCGGCTCGAGAACGCAGTTATTCCTGAAGGCTTTGAAGACGATACCATCCACATTAAAGTAGATAAGTGGTATGACTATACACCTAGGCGAAAACTGGTGATGGTGTTGTTTGATGTTCCTGATAATACTCCCGAAGATGCAGCGATTTATTTGGCAGGTGATTTTAACAATTGGAATATGAACCAAGAGAAGTATCGTTTTAAACAATTGCCTAACGGGAGGTATGTGTTAAACATTAATGACTTTAGCCGAAAATACAATTATTACAAAATAACAAGGGGAAGCTGGGATACAGAAGCAACTAATAACCGCGGGCGTGTTCCTGGCAACCAACCTTTCAATTATATTTACCAAGACACCATTAAAATGCGGGTAGATGGTTGGAAAGATCTACTTAGGTAAAAAACTAAACTTCTTTTCGTAATCGAGCAACTGGAATATTTAATTGCTCGCGGTATTTAGCCACTGTTCTGCGCGCAATCGTGTATCCTTTTTCTTTTAAAATCTCCATCAATCGTTCATCCGGCAGAGGTTTGCGTTTATCTTCTGCTTCAATCGCATCTTTCAATATCTTTTTAACCTCGCGGCTGCTTACCTCTTCTCCATCTTCTGTGGCAATTCCCTCGCTGAAAAAATATTTTAGGGGAATGGTTCCAAAATCAGTTTGAACATACTTGCTGTTGGCAACACGCGAAACCGTTGAAATATCCATTCCGATTTGCTCCGCAATATCTTTTAAAATCATGGGCTTCAACTTGGTTTCATCACCCGTTTCGAAATATGCTTTTTGGTGCTTTAAGATGGCGTTCATGGTCATCAGCAACGTGTGTTGGCGTTGCTTAATTGAGTCGATGAACCATTTTGCACTATCTAATTTTTGCTTAATAAATTGAACGGTTTGTTTGAGCTCTTTGCTTGGTTTTGGGTTGTTGTCGTAACCTTTTAGTGTTTCCATATAGCTTCGACTAATGCGCAAGTCAGGTGCATTGCGAGCATTGAGTGCAACCTCCAACTTGCCTTCGTTATCTACTAAGATAAAATCAGGAGTAATATACTGAGGTCTTGAATCAGAAATGGATTCGCCCGGTTTCGGATTTAAATGGGTGATAACGTAAATCGCGTCTTTGAGTTGTTGGTCGGTTATTTTAAGTGAGCGAAGTAGTTTTTCATAATGCTTTTTGGTAAAGTCATCAAAATAATCGCGCATCATGGTTTCTGCTAACTGCACACCTGGTTTTTGGTGGTCTTTTCGTTTAAGTTGCAACAACAAACATTCTTGCAGGCTGGTTGCAGCAATTCCTGCTGGTTCCAACGCTTGAATCTTATGCAAGCAATGTTTCATTTCATCAAGCGTAGCCTCAAGGTTTTGGGAAAAGGCCAAATCGTTTTGGATGGCTTCAAGAGGCCTTCTCAAGTATCCATCATCATCAATCGTTCCAATAATTTGATTGCCGATTTGTTGTTCTCTTTCATTTTCGGCTATGGCAGCAAATTGTTCCATTACTAGTTCGTGAAAACTTGTGGTTTCGGCTAGTGGCATCTCTTTTTTGTCTTCTTCGGGCGAGCCTTCATCACTTAGGTGGAAACCTTCTGAGTCATAATCATCGTTTACGTATTCTTTTACATCAATCGTTTCGTCAGTTAGGTAATCTTCAACCGAAATGTTTTCTTCTTGTTCAACCTCAATGGTTTCGGCTTCGTTGGTCGTTTCTTCTTTTAATGGAGGAGCTGCGTCATCATCTTCGGACTTCACCAAAGCTGGGTTTTCAATCAGTTCATCATCAATGCGTTGTTGCAAGTCGACTGTATTGAGTTGCAGCAATTTGATGAACTGAATTTGCTGTGGTGACAGCTTTTGTAGCAATTTTTGTTGTAGACCTTGTTTAAGCATTATTGTGGGTTGGCTAAAAATTATGCCAAAGTCAGTATAGGTTGGTTATAATTCTTATTTTCGCGCATTATTATCTGCTAACAAAAGTACAAAATGTATATTAAAGATTTGCGCTTGCATGAAGGCAAGAGTGTTACCCTAAAGGGATGGGCGGCAAATAAACGCGAAAGCAAAGGATTGGTTTTTGTGATTTTACGTGACGGAACAGGATTGTGCCAATGTGTTGTGGACGCCAGTAAAGTTTCAGAAGACACGTTTACATCTGCACAACAAATTAGTTTGGAAACATCCGTGTCTATTACCGGCATGGTGGTAAAAGATGATCGGCAAGTGGGCGGATATGAACTTCAGGCGGAAGCTGTTTCCATTATTGGCCAGTCGGTTGATTACCCAATTGCTAAAAAGGAACATGGTGTTGAGTTTTTAATGGACCACCGCCATTTATGGTTGCGCAGCCAGCGCCAATGGGCAATCATGAAAATTAGAAACCGCATTATTTATGCGATTCATCAATTTTTTCAAGAACAAGGATACGTGCAAATGGACGCGCCATTGTTCACGGCAAATGCGGTTGAGGGAACATCAACATTGTTCGAAACCGACTTTTATGGAGATCCAGCTTATTTATCTCAATCAGGGCAATTGTACGGAGAAGCCATGGCCATGGCCATGGGTAAAATTTACACGTTTGGCCCCACGTTTAGGGCCGAGAAGTCAAAAACACGGAGGCATTTGTCAGAGTTTTGGATGATTGAGCCAGAAATGGCCTTTCACGATATTTTTCAAAACATGAATGTAATTGAAGCCTTTTTACGCCATGTGGTACTTGCAGTTATTGCTGATTGCAAATCAGAACTCGAATCTATTGGACGTGATGTTTCAAAACTGGAACACGTTACAAAGCCATTTCCGCGCTTAACTTATGATGAGGCAGTGCGCATTATTAAAGGCGAGCAGGATGTAAACGGCCAAAACGCTATCACCTCGCTTGAGCAAGAATTGGAGCAAGTGATTGCCCGCACAAAAGAAGTAGAGGCAGAAATAGCCGAGCGTGAAGAAAAGATGAAGGTGCCTGGAATGAAAAAAGGCGAAATCGGATTTAACCAAGCCAAAATTGATAAGCTCAAACAAGAGTTGGGTGATTTGGAAGAAGCGCAGCGCAATATTCCGAACTGGTTAAACAGTGCACGCAATTTTGAATATGGAAATGATTTTGGTGGCAGTGACGAAACAGTAATCACTCGATTGTTCGATTTGCCTATCATGGTTTATAACTGGCCACATGAGGTAAAAGCATTTTACCTAAAACGTGATCCAGGCCAAAGCCAATTTGCAAGAGGCGTTGACGTGTTAGCTCCTGAAGGATATGGTGAGATTGTAGGTGGTGGTGAGCGTGAAACAGATTTAACGTTGTTAATTGCAAAAATTAATGAGCACCAATTGCCAATGGATGCTTTTGAATGGTATTTAGATTTACGGAGGTTTGGGTCTGTTCCGCATGCTGGTTTTGGTTTGGGTCTAGAGCGCTTGGTAACTTGGATATGTAAATTGCCTCACGTTCGCGAAAGCATTCCGTTTCCGCGCATGTATGGCCGATTAAAGCCATAAGGTGCAATTGAGGGTCACAAAAAATTTGTTTGTCGTTTTGAGGGTTGTTGCTGCAACCGCTTCACTACTTTGTTTTACAACGAGCACGATTTATGCGCAACCTATTCCTGAACCTTCATTATCGCAAAAACCAAACTTTATTCAGCGCTCAATCAATTACACGTATCGTATTATTGAGGGCGACTCTGCGCACCCGCGCAAACGATTGATTGTTGTATTACCCATTATTGCATATAAACCAGAAACCCGCTGGCTTTTTGGAGCATCAATTACACAAATTTTTAGGCTCGCCAATGATAGCATCACCCGGCCGTCCTATATTCGACTCAATATCTCGTATTCCCAAAACAGGCAGTTCTCGACGTTGCCAATGTTTGATGTGTTTACCAAAAACAACAAATGGAATATTAGGGGAAGCTATAATTATACTAATTTCGGTGAGTTTTATTATGGCATCGGATACAAAACCCCCCAAACCAACGAAGAGTTTTATACTTTTGATATGCATGATGCAAATGTGAAAGTAGCTTACCGGTTTTTACCCAATTTATATGCTGGAATTCAATACAATTTCGAGCAAATGTACAATGTAGTTCAACAACCAGGAGGTTTACTCGAACAGTCAAAAATTAACGGTTATGATGGATACCGAGCATCAGGTTTGGGATTGACATTGTATTATGATAGCCGCGATCATGTTTATTTCCCTCACAGAGGTAGTTTGGTTGAAATATCAAATGTGTTTCATGAGCGTTACTTAGGCAGTGAGTATAAGTTTGTAAATATCATGTTGGATGCGCGCACCTATATTCACCTTTGGAAAGACAATGTGTTAGCCTTGCAAGGAACAATGAACTTTAATGAAGGACAAATTCCGTTTAGGATGATGGGCGTAATGGGTAGTTATACAATTATGAGGGGGTACTATAATGGACGCTACCGAGACAACCATTCGATGGCTTTTCAGGCTGAATTGCGCAAAACGATTTGGGGGCCAGTAGGTATTGTAGCGTTTGGTGGAGGAGGAACTGTGAGTGGAACGGAGTTGGGTTTGTTTAATCACATTCAACCAAATTACGGAGTTGGTTTAAGGCTTAAAGCGGTTCCTAAAGAGCGTGTAAACGCCCGCATCGATTTAGGAATGGGCTCAAAAGGAACCAGGGCGGTTTATATTACGCTAAACGAGGCCTTTTAATGGCAATTATTCTTTTCACACACACTATTTTATCTGATAAAAAAAAAGCACATTTGCACCGCTTAAAAACTCAACCTTGTTAAACAATATTCTTGATATAAAGCCGCTGCTTTTTGCCTCTCAGGCGCCACAAATTGTGATTACAACACACCACAAACCAGATGCGGATGCATTGGGATCATCATTGGGTTTGTATCATTTTTTGAAGCAGTTAGGGATTGCGTCAACAGTTGTTTCGCCAACGGATTATGGCGATTTCTTAAAGTGGATGCCAGACGAGCACTTGGTTGTAAATTTTGAAGCTGAAACAGCAGGAGCCACTCAATTGGTAGCGGGAGCAGACCTTATTTTTTGCCTCGATTTTAATGCATTGAAACGTATCAACGCATTAGGTGAGCTTGTTTTAGCAGCTCGCGCGCAAAAGGTGATGATTGATCACCACCTAGAACCAGAGTCGTTCGCAAATTATACGCTTTGGACAACCCAAGTGAGTTCTACCTGTGAATTGGTTTTTCAACTCATTGAGATTTTCGGCAAAACGGAATTGATTAACGAAGCGATTGCCTCATGTTTGTACGCAGGAATAATGACTGATACAGGGGGATTTCGCCACCCTACAACTTTTCCCAGCACACACCGTGCAGTAGCTATTTTACTTGAAAAAGGTGCGCAACCCAACGCCATCGTAGAAGCAATTTACGACAATTACTCTGAAAGCAGAATGCGTTTTATTGGTTATTGCCTCAACGATAAAATGCAAATATTAAGAGACATCAATACTGCATTAATTTGTGTGACTGCTGAAGAGCTAAAGCGGTTTAATGTAATTACAGGAGATAGCGAAGGGCTCGTTAATTATGGCCTTTCGATTAAAGGAATTAAGCTCTCGGTGCTAATCATAGACCGAACTGTTTTGCGTAAAATGTCGTTTAGGAGCAAAGGTGCTTTCCCCGCCAACGAGTTTGCAAGAAACCATTTTAACGGGGGTGGTCATTTTAATGCCGCAGGAGGCGAAAGCATTGATCCCATTGAAAAAGTAGAACAACAATTTAAAGAAACAATTAAACAATATGCCCATTTATTGGGCTCAAATTAACCATGAAAAAAACCATTTTAGCATTAAGCGTTGCGGCTGTTGCACTTGCGTTTACAAGCAGTTGCAATAAAACAAAAACCACTGAAGCAGGAATTGAATACACCATTATCGAACATGAAGACGATAGCAGGATGATTGATTCGGCAGATATTGTATTGGTAAACCTCAAAATTACAACTGAAAAAACAGATTCATTAATCATGGAATCATACAGTGATAGTGCTGGCGGGCCAAGATACATTCCGGCATACGAGCCTGTTTTGAAAACAGTATTTGCAGAACTAAGCAAAGGCGACAGTGCGGAGTTTTGGGTAAATGCCGACACGCTGTTTCAAAAAAGTTTTGGCGTTCCTCGCCCATCAAATATGGCAGAAGGTGAGCGTGTAAAGTTTGTTGTAACCATTGTGGATGTGTTTAGCCAAGCTGAACTGCAACAAAAACAAATGCAACAAATGAGTGGCATGATTGCCCAAGATTCGGTTGCCTTGCAAGCGTTCTTAGCAACGCAACAAAACGTACAAACAACAGCGAGTGGATTGCATTATATTGTGAAGAAAAAAACAAACGGAAAACAAACCAAGGCTGGAAACAAAGTACAGGTGATGTATGAAGGCAGATTGCTTTCGGGCGATGTATTTGATGGAAACATGGATGGAAGCCGACCTCCTCAAGAGTTTGCTATTGGTTTAGGCCAAGTAATTCCGGGATGGGACGAGGGTGTTCAATTAATGCGTGAAGGAGAAGAGTATACCTTTATTATTCCTTGGAAATTGGCTTATGGCGACAGAGGTGCTGGTCCTATTCCGCCATTTTCTTCATTAGTATTCGATGTAAAACTTGTAAAAATTCAATAACATGAAAACAACGTTAATGATGCTTGTAGGTGTCGTGTTTTTTAGCACAAGCCTTTACGCTCAACAACCCAAGCAGCCTGCACCTAAAAAATTGAAACTAAATATGGAACAAACAACTCAAAGCGGACTCAAAATTAAATTGATTAAAGAAGGAAGTGGTGAAAAAGCCACCAACGGAAGCACAGTAATGGTTCACTACACTGGAACTTTGCTAGATGGCAAAAAATTCGATTCTTCTATTGATCGTGGACAGCCGATTTCGTTTAAGCTAGGTCAAGGACGCGTAATTAAAGGCTGGGATGAAGGTATTGCGATGCTTAAGGTGGGTGACAAAGCCATTTTAACCATTCCTCCTAGCATTGGTTACGGAAGCCAAGATGTTGGTAATGGGTTAATTCCTGCAAACTCAACATTGGTGTTCGAAGTTGAATTGGTTGGTGTGGTAGCTCCACCAAAACCATTTGATGTAAAGGGGAAAGATACGCTTACAACAGCTAGCGGATTAAAATACATTGTAGTTGAAAAAACCCAAAAGGCAGATGCACCAAAGGCAGAAGCAGGCAAAACGGTGCAAGTGCATTATACAGGAATGCTTACAGACGGACGTATTTTTGATTCGTCAGTTGAAAGAGGTACACCATTGCCATTCGCATTAGGTCAAGGCCAAGTGATTCCGGGATGGGATGAAGGTATTGCACTAATGAATGTGGGTGATAAACTGCGTTTAATTATTCCACCAAATTTAGGCTACGGAGCCAATGGCGCAGGCGGAGTGATACCCCCAAATGCAACATTGATTTTTGATGTTGAATTGATGGGCGTTCAATAATTGCATTAATTATCTTTGATAAAAGGCCAATTCGTAAGAGTTGGCTTTTTTATTTAAATGAAGTTTTATTACTTCGCAGGGTCTTTAGGGGTGGCTTGATTTGCAATACAAATCATGTCTGAGATTAAACCCTTGGAACCTGATCGGGATAATGCCCGCGAAGGGATAAGACGAAGGGCTTTAAGCCCTTTGTAGTGCCTAACAGTTACGGTTAGGCATATTCCAAGTAGGTAAATAATTTTTGACGGCAACCAACCCTGGTTGTCGTTTTTATTTACATGCTGTACTAGTTGCAGCAACAAATCAATATGCAATGCGCAGGCATTTAAGTTTAACATTAACCATGGTAGCCGCAATGGCAAGCTATGCACAAACCGATACCAGTAAGGTATTGGAAACAGTATTTACCACAGGCATTCGTGCCAAAACAAACACGCCCGTTACCCAATACAATTTGGGAGCAAACCAATTAAAACAAGTGTATTACGGTGCTGATTTACCGACCTTATTGCAAACAACACCAGCGGTTCATGCCTACAGTGATAATGGAACCGGAATTGGTTACAGCTATTTTAGAATAAGGGGCATTGATCAGTCGCGGATTAACGTAACAATTAATGGTGTACCGATGAACGACCCCGAAAATCAAGGAACATTTTTTAACAATATTGCTGATTTAACGAGCAGTGCACAATCTGTACAGGTGCAACGTGGTGTGGGAACCTCCGGAAATGGAACAGCTGCCTTAGGAGGAGCAGTTGCTATCCTAACGCGCAAGCCTACCGATACTGCAGGAGCAGAACTAAATTTAGGCATAGGCTCATTTGGAACATCACGTATAACAGCAGAAGTGCAAACAGGTGCGTTGAATAAAGGATTGGCAGTGTATGCAAGGCTTTCGCATTTAGCAACCCAAGGTTTCCGAACACACTCAGGATCTTCTATTGCTTCTTATTTAATGAGTGTTTCTAAAAAAAGCGAGCGCTCTGTATTGCAGTTTAATATGTGGGGTGGTGATGCCCAATCACAATTGGCCTATGTGGGTGTAACTCGTGAAACACTTGATACCAATCGTACCTACAATCCATTAGTGAATGGAGAGCGTGATCGTTTTAGGCAGCATTTTTTTCAATTGCAATACCAATATCAGCTCAACAACAAAAGCTCTATTCAAACATCTGCTTATTTGGTTAAAGGAACAGCACCACAGTTTCAGGTTTATTTTGCTGCGCAACCGTATTTTCCATATGCATTTTTTAACATGCCTGATGCTATTTTGGGCAACGATACATTTACCCAAACAGACGCTATGGTTTCATACCGGTTGAACCAAACATTTGCTGGGGCATTTGCGACATATGCATATGTAACACCTCGTTTCGAATTGTATACCGGTGTGCATGCGAACACATTTACTGCTGATCATTTTATGGAAACACAATGGATGCAAATTGTTCCACAAGGTATTGGCCCAAATCACCGAGCGTATTTTAATACTGGATACAAGCAAGAAGTTTCGGCATTTGTAAAAGCTAGTAAAACAGTTGGTTCTAAACTTAATGTGTTTGCAGATGTTCAAGCGCGGGGAGCGTTTTTTCAATACAAAGCACAGCAACAAGTGTATACACCGCCACCATTTACAGCCGAAAACATGGAATGGGTTTTTCTAAATCCTAAAGTTGGAGTGCATTACCGAATAACACAGAAAGCAAGCGCTTATGCAATGCTCGGGCAAACAAGCCGCGAGCCAACAAGGTTTGATTATTTTCAAGATGATTATGCCACGAGCAATACCCTTCAATCGGCAATTAAGCCTGAGCGTGTTACTAACGGAGAGCTGGGTTTTAGGTTTGTGGGTTCTAAATTAACAATGCAAGCCAATTTATTTTATATGTACTTTTCAAATCCGATTATCAATACAGGAGCACTTAATGCATTTGGGTATCCAATTACTACCAATATTAACCAAATGGTGCGGAATGGAATAGAGATAGATGGAACTTGGAAGTTAGGCCAATGGATTTGGTTAACACATTCTTCTATGCTGAGCCAACATACCATCAACAGGCTTACCCAATATTATACCGATTCGGCATTTGCCAGTGTAGGAGTTGATTACCAAAACACAACACCTTCATTATCTCCTCAGGTTATTGTGAACCAAGGTGTCCGATTATTGCCATTGCGTTATGCATTTGTGGATGTAAATGCGCGGTATGTGAGCAAGCAATTTGTAGACAACAGCTCACAAGCAATTGCAGCAATTGATGCATACACTGTTTTGGATGCAAGGTTGAATCTAGATTTGGCACCATTTGTTGGATACAAGGTTCGGTTATCGTTGCAAGCAACCAATCTTTTAAACAGTGCGTATACTGCTTGGGGCAATGTGGCTGCAGCAAGCAATATTGCAAATTATGATGCAAACGGACAATTGAATGCAAGTATCACACCGTTGTATTTTGTTGGTCCACCAAGGCAATTGATGTTAACATTGCAATGGCAGTTGTAGGGTGTTCTCTGTATTGCCAAGCAACCAAGCCACCTAAACATCAGTTGTATGTATCAATTTTTTTGCGTATCATAGTGCTGAATCAATCAACTTGATTTTGATGACTTGTTTATGAAGCCAATTGTTTGTTTGCCTTATCAAAGTTTGCTGTTGCAGATGTTATTTGTTGTGGTTGTTAGCATGGTATTTGGTTGCAAAAAGAAACCTGCTTTGCAAACAATTACCGTAAACCAATTTGAAACATTTGTGAATGCAACGGGGTATGTAACAGATGCCGAAAAATTTGGCTGGTCTATCGTACAAAAGGATGTATACAGTTATGATGGGTACGTGAAAGGAGCTAATTGGCGTATACCAGACGGAATTCACCCCGTGGTTTCACCTGATTTACCCGTTACACAAGTAAGCTATAACGATGCGATGGCTTATTGTGATTGGGCGCATACTACACTCCCAACATATGACCAATACTGGGAATTAATTAGAGCAGATCATCGGTTTGTTGTAACAGGTAATGCTGCAGAAATAAAAGCCGTATCTACAACCAATGTGTTAGGCAATGTTTGGGATATCACATTAATTGAGAAGGAAGATCAGGTTCGCCTAGCGGGTGGATCACTTTTTTGTTCGCCAACTACTTGCAATGGAACCAGTAGGGCGAAACGGTTATACGTAGATAAACAAACTGGAAATATTCATATTGGATTCAGCGTGATTGTATACGAATAAACATGTGAGTGCATTTTTCTTATCTCATTGTATCCTGATTCAATAGGGGTTATTCATAAAATTGGGTAGCTGCAACATGATGTTACAACTACCCAATTTATAAACCAAAGGTAATCATTATTCTACCCTAAGTGCGCGAGCAGAGGCATTTTCCAATTCAGTAAATGGTTCTTTACCGGTGCTTACTTTTACGTAATGAATCGTACCACCTGTGAACCTGCCAGGTGTTTTGTATTGCGTGGTAACAGGATCTCCGCTATCATAACCTACACATAAACCATCGCCAACCAATGTGAATTTACCAACTTGTGCTTTCATAGGTCCGCTTGCAACCATTTTAGAATTAACATAAAGTTTTGCAGTTCCTATCGACTCTTTGTGTTCCCCAGCTTTTTCTTTTATAAACTCCATTCCAACAGTGTATTTGCCTGGCTTTAACACAGGCCCAACAAGTTGGTAATTATTTATACCTAAGAAGTTATAGATATAGTATAATTTATGGTCTTTAATAAAGAGTGTATGTCCGCCAAATCTTGACCCATGAGCAAATATAACACCCGAGGCATTTGCACTGGCGATTTCGATGCTTGCAACAATTTTATACGACTTGCCACGAATGTTTACGGCAACGGCTTCTGGTACAGCGCTTGTATTTGGATAATAAGTGTATACATCTGTTGGGGCTTCTTCGGTAGGGCGTTCAACGGTTAGAATTTCGGTAGCGGTCCGATCATCCAATGGGTATGCAAAGTTTTTTCGTGCTTCTTCATCATAAAGTTTTTTCAGTGCTTCCAACTTTTCCGGATGTTCGTTCGCTAGGTTTTTTGATTCGGAACGATCAACATCAACATGGTAAAGCTCCCACTTATCTTGGTCAAATTTTCCTTTGCTTGTAAGTGGTGCATGCACTGCAACTGCTTTCCATCCTTCGCTCCAAATGGCTCTTGTTCCCAACATGGTATAATACTGTACTTTTTTATGTGTTGGGTCTTCTGGCTTAGCATCAAATGAGTATTTCATTGAAACACCTGATAACGGATATTGCTCAACACCGCGGTATACTTTAGGCATTTCCAAGCCACAAATCTCAAGAATGGTTGGAACAATATCAACAGCATGGTGGTATTGGTTTCTAACTTCTCCGCGTGCTTTAATGCCTTTTGGCCAACAAATAACCAACGGGCACTCTGTACCACCCGCGTAGTTTGAGTAACGTTTAAACATTTTAAACGGTGTTGAAAGGGCGGCAGCCCATCCAGTAGGGTAGTGCTCGTATGTATTTGGTCCACCCAATTGATTAATCAACTTCATGTTTTCTGACAACTCATCAGGGAATCCATTAAAGAACTTATTTTCATTTACTGAGCCACTTGGACTTCCCTCGCCTGATGCACCATTATCAGAGGCGTACATAATGATGGTGTTTTCGTATTGGCCAGAAGCTTTTAAGTAATCAATGATCCGTCCGATTTGTGCATCGGTATATTCAGAAAAAGCAGCATAAACTTCACATAAACGCGAGAACAATTTTTTTTCATCAGCAGATAATGTGTTCCATGGACGAACGTAATCGCCACTTGCAGCCATATCTTCTGGCATTGGATTAAAATCGGTTAATGTAGTTCCTTTAGGCAAAATACCTTTTTCAATCATTCGAGGTAATACCCATTTCCGGTACGCGTCATATCCATCGTCAAATTTGCCTTTGTATTTTGCAATATAATCTTCAGGGGCTTGGTGTGGCGCATGGTTTGCACCAGGGCAATACCACATATACCAAGGTTTAGATGGGTTTGCTGATTTTTGGTCGCTAATCATTTTAATGGCTTGATCAGCTAAATCTTTTGAAAGGTGGTAACCCTCTTCTGGGCCATAGGGTTGTTCGATTGCATGGTTGTCTTCTACCAAGTCAGGATAAAATTGATTTGTTTCGCCACCAATGAATCCATAAAAACGATCATATCCTTGTTGCAGTGGCCATTGGCTTTTATTTGCTCCAGCCGATAAATCCGTTTCAGGTACATTGTGGTTTTTCCCAAGCCAAAAAGTACTCCAACCATTATCATTTAGTATTTGTGCCATGGTTGTAGCTTGCGGAGGCAATTGGCAACTGTATCCCGGAAAACCGTTGGCGCCTTCAGTGATTGCGCCCATGCCATTAAGGTTATGGTTTCTTCCTGTATTAATGCAAGAACGGGTTGGTGAGCATAAGGCTACAGTATGCCATTGTGTGTAGGTTAACCCATCTGCTGCCAACTTATCCAGCGTGGGCATGTTAATGCGCCCACCGTATGGCGACCAAGCAGCCAATCCGGTATCATCATAAAGAATGAATAAAATATTTGGTGCTCCTTCGGGCGCTTTTTTTCGAATGTATGGAGTCCAATCTGCTTTTGAATCTCTAACATCCAATTGAATGTCGCCATTAAATGTTGTGCTTTGAGTTGATTGCTTGTTGCCTGTTTTGGATTTGTTGCAACCAGTGTAAGTGGTTGTGCTTGCAGCAATCAATATGATTGCCAGTGTGGATTTGATTTTGGTTTTCATAGGCTTGTTTTATTTGAGTAAATGATTGTTTTAGATCAGAATTTTTTGGCAAGCCCAACTCCCATTGGGATCGCATTGTATGCATTGGGCTTGTAGTCAAACATAATATTAAATGCACATTCCCAATTGTTGGCAAGCGGTAGCGAATAATCGATACCCAAGCGAATCACTGCCAAGGTTTCTTCTGCTTTGGCAAATTCGGCACCGCCACCACCCAAAAGAGTTAGGTGCTCATTCAGTTTACGCGAAACAACAATGGTTGAAGTTAGTGGTTTTGTTCTGTCTCGGGTAATTTCATTCGATTCATATTTGAAATCTTGAACAACCCAATCGGTATGCAATCCAACACCCCAGTTTTCGGCCAACTCATAATCATAATCAATACCCCAACTGGGCAATGTAAACCAACTGCGATTGCCCGCACTGTTAACAGCCGTTGGAACCAAGGTGTGTGATAAAGCAATTGATAGCCGATGTTGTGCCAAAGCCTCTTCACAAATTGCCAAAGCAACCGATAACAAAAAGGTGTATTGTACTAGTTTTGTATTATGAACCATACCCATCTTTTCACCAATACCAATTGGTGTTTTGTAAATGTATTAAGAAAATTAGATGGTGTTAAAGAGCTTTTCCTATAGGCAATATTCGAATGTACGAAGTTTTATCTTGATAACAATGTTTAATTTACATCAACGAATAAATGGTGTTGTTTCAATTGTATGGTGAAAGCTAGTTTTTAATACAACGAATGGAAAAACCACTTTCTTTACTCTCGCCATATCTACGTGCTTCTTCACTAAAATAGGCTACATTGCGAACCCAAGCATCCATTGAACCGAATGTGGTTGAACTCCACCAATATGAATAATTTCCAATATCAAGAAATGCTCCATAATTAAAACGGTATCCGCTTGGAAGTGCTGTAAATCCAGATTCGTTGGTGGCTTTATCATTAGGGCTTGGCCAATGGGCTGTGCCTGTTTCTTTTAATTTGTTT
This sequence comes from Bacteroidia bacterium, assembly GCA_025454875.1. Taxonomy (GTDB): domain Bacteria; phylum Bacteroidota; class Bacteroidia; order UKL13-3; family UKL13-3; genus UKL13-3. The sequence goes on from JALONP010000007.1 coordinate 87,174, forward strand.
CCTGCAAAGGCCTCACCTCCCAAAAAGGTAATGAGCTGGAGCCATTCAGCATCACTTGGCAAGTGCCAGCCATTGGGGCAAGCACCTTGAATACCACTAGGGTTGGTTGAAGAACTGTTGGCTCCATTCATAGCTGCAGCCCAAGTATACAAGGCGCCATACGGTTCTTTGTTATTGATATTGTCGTTGTACCAACAGTATGCTTTGCTTGTTGTTGTTAAAGCATCCCAGTTGCTATTACCACTTACTAGAGGAATAGGTGTTCCGTTTGCGTAGTGTGTTGTTTTGAGGTTCTCTTTCATCCAAACCTGTGTTCCAATGATAACGGTATTGTAAACGTTTCCATCAAAATCGGTAACCGTTTCGGGGTTATTTGTTGAAGTTGGTTTGTAAAAAATGATGCTATCCAAGTCGCTTGGCTTAATGGCAATTTTTTGGATTACATTTCCATTTTTCATGATATACATGGTGTCGTTTTGTGCATTTGCCAACTGGCAAAAGATCAATAGACATACTGTGAAAAGAGTGGTGTTTTTCATCGTATTTAGTATTTAATGAATTTAACAACTTTGGATTCTTGGTAATTTGAAAAAGTACATAAATAAAGGCCTGTCGAAAGGTGGCTTAAGTCGATGGTATGTAGACCATTTGTGTTGAAGGTTCTTGTTTCTATTAGTTTTCCATCAATGCTTAATATGTCAACTGTTCCTTTGTGACTCAGTTCAATATTGAGTATATTGGTTACAGGATTAGGGTACGTACTAAGGTTAAATAAAGTGGCAGAAGAAGTTGTTTCGGTAAGACCAATGAATAAATCATCAACACTCCAGTACCGCAAGTTATTTAAGGCATAGGAGCTGGTTTGGTTGCTGGTGTTTTGGATAATAGCATTGCCCGATGCAAACGTAATTTTGCGAATTGCGTTTAAGTTAAAGGGGGTTTGCGTATTACTTTTTTCTTTCACATAAAGGGTTTGGGCTTGTACAGTGGTGAGTGCAATTGCAAATAAAAAGGCAACACTAATTTTAAGCTGCGCAGGTTTCATGGTGGAGTGGTGTTTAATGTTGTTACGTATTGCAGGCAATCAAATTTAGAACTGAATCAAAAACTGATTGCCATACAATTATGTATTTGTTTTTGGAGCAACTAAAGTAGGTTTTTAGGCTGAAATATTGCAAGAAGGTGTGTCAAAAAATTGTTGTGTGAGACAATGGATTTCCATTCACAAGCTTCAAATCCACTAGTTAATAGATGAGTGCAAAATTATTGACCACTAGGGTGCTATTGGTGCCACCTTCAAAAAAAGCCCCATTGTAACTAGAAGAAAATACAACTGTGATATGGGTGGCTTTTTCATTTGAGTTTGCATACAAACCATTCGTGGGTTTTTGGTATGCAGGTACATCGTTTGGTAAAGTGCCATACCATAAATCAACGGTAACAGTTTTGAAGGCATCAATCTCTTTTTTACCAGACCTAAACCAACCCGTTGCTACTCTTTTCGCCTCCCCACTTTCTCTGTTTTCAAGAAGCACATAAATATCACACGAGTCTGTTTTGGATAATACTTGGCCATCTTTGTCGAGGTAAGGTGTACCCGGAGCGTATGCATAATTAACAGAGAATTGTTTAGGTTTTGCCGAATAGCTGATTCCAAATTTTGTAGAGTTTAAAGGGTTGGCAATATCCAGTTCAAATTTTCCGGTAAACATGGAGCCTGCTCCCATTCGCTGCCCAACCAATCCTGCTAAACTACCCAAATCGGCAGTAACCAATTTGGCTGCTCTGTCGATTCCATTGATGGTAAATGGAGTGACATTGGCATCGCCAAGAGTTACTACGCCTGCATTTCCAGTGGCCCAGATTGAGCTAGCATTTTCACCAGGTTCTTCATATCCCTTGGGTGTTGTATACCACTGATCAAACGAGCTATTTTCGAGTTGCGGATTTGCGCCCTCTTGCTCTACAACAACCATATATGTTTCGGTTGTGCCATCTTCGGCTGTAACGGTATATGCAACCGGGTTCGAAAAGTCGCGGGTAATATCTATCGCGGGTGCAATTTTAGCAAATGTGGAAAGCGTAATCTGTGTTGGCTTTAAAGCTGCCAGCATAGCATCAGCACTTACCTTTACGCGGATGGTTTTGGACGCCTCAATAATGTTCGTATTTCCTGTTTGATTAGTTAAGGTAAAAGCAAGAATTTTTTTCTCAGCCGAAGCTCCAAAATAATTTTCGTTCACACAGCCTGAAAAAAGCGCAATGCTTATAATGCCAATAAATTGGTTGACTTTAAATGTGCCCATTGTTTAATTATTTACCCTGAAATAATAATAAAAGCTAATGCTAGCCGAAAGAATATCGAGTTTCAAATCAATATCGAGGCGATTCGATTTGGAGTCTTCAACACCATTCACATACACCTTTTTGGCTCCACCAGAAATTCCTGCAATGTTAACACCCAACTCAGTTGCAAATCCATCAATGATAAATACTTGAATACCCGGGCTAAAACCAAGTTGAACCGAATTAATGGTAGTGTACGTTCGGGTAAGCACTTGTTGTGTGAGTGTTTCATTTAGGTTGTTATCATTTACCCAAGCAACGCCCGCAATATTGTATAAGTTAATTCTTTTACTTGCACCAAGCGGAATAAAATATTTTAAATAAGCAGAAGAGGTAAGAATGGTTCCCGCTTCTTTGATGTCCGAAACAATGCCATCTTGGTCTACAGCAGTTCGGGTCAACCGAGATTGGTCATATCTAAAAGCACCACCCACACCAAAATCATTGCCTAAAACATACCCTCCCGAAACAAAAACATTAAAGCCGGATTTTTGCTGCTCCTTGATTCTAAAAATAAACAAATCTTGGTTTTCTGTTTCCCTAATACTCGCTCCTCCACTTAACCCAAAAAACACAATTCCTTTTGTTAAAAGCACGTTGGGTTGTTTGGTTGTTTGTGCAAACAGGAATGTAATGCAAAACATTTGGCAACATAAATAGAGAATGAGATGTTTGTTCATAGGCTAATTGGTTTATGGGAGTAATAATCGGCATTTGGTCTCGTAATCAACAACAACAGCTACAATCAAAGCAATAATTCCAGTAACGGTTGCCGAAACAAAACGAGATACTTCAATAGAACCAACGTAGTTTTGAATGAGCACTCCTGAAATAATGATGAGTCCAAAAGCATAAATGCTGTGTTTGATGGAAAGCGTTAATACCTTTGGAAAATAAGCTGGTTTGTTTGGATTTTTAGTAGTAAAGAAAGCAATGGTGGTAAGAATAAATGCAAGCGAAACAGCTAAGCCAACTGAGCTGCCAATAACAGTGTGCTGGGTTGAAGTAATCGAATCTTTGGTGAGCAAAATGGATTCTCCATCATTAAGTTGAAACCAATTAATGGTACCATTAATCACTGCATTGATAATACCACCAACCATTGATCCTAAAAGTATTTTTTGTTTTGGAGTCATATGTTTTTTATGAATAATTAGATAACAATTTAATCGAGCGTTTGCACGCCACCCCCATTTACAAACAATACTTGGCCGCTCACCCATTCTGAGACAGGAGCAGCAAAATAGAGCACGGCACCTGAAATATCTTCTACTTCGCCAAGGCGTTTAATAGGAGTACCAGCCAACATTTTAGTTTCAATTTCAGGGGTGAGAACACTCGCCAATGCTGCAGTTTTAGTAGCTCCAGGTCCTACACAATTAACACGTATACCTAAAGGGCCATAGTCGTGAGCAAGGTTTGCCGACATATGGTTTAACGCAGCTTTGGAAGAAGCATAAGCACTCATATTTGGACTTTTATTGATTGAACCCATTGAGGTAATATTAATGATAGAGCCATAACCTCCTGCTTTCATGTAAGGAGCACATAACTGAGAGAGGCGCCATGCACTAAAAAGGTTGAGTTGGAATACCCAAGCGAATTTTTATACATCGATATGAAATGGGTTTTCACGGCCACCTCCACCACCGCCAGCATTGTTTACGAGGATATGAAGTCCTCCTAATTCTTTCACCGTGCGCTCCACCAAGTTAACCAAGTGAGAATCGTCCATAACGTTGCACTCTACAGCGATTGCATTACCGCCTGATTGTTTAATTTGATTAACTACGGTTTCAGCATCTGCCAGTTTGAGGTCGCCAACTGCAATTGAGGCGCCTGCATCTGCGAGCATTAAACAACATGCTTTTCCAATACCGTTTCCGCCACCGGTAACAATAGCTACCTTGTTGGTAAGGTTAAATAAGTTTTGATTTTTCATTTGATGTATAAGTGAATGTTGGCTAAAGCGCGCTGTTAAAAATATGAAAATAAATCAAAGTATGTTCCTTAAAAGTATAATCGCAAAATCGAAATGTCCGAGTTTGTAAATCGAACCGTCCGAAATTAGCTGTTTTTGAAATAAACCTACATATTTGAGTATGAAATTCCAAATACAAACTGAAAGAGACCTAGAAATTGCTATAATTCAATGCAAGGCTGGCGACTCGTTGGTAATGCCCAAAGCAGTATTCCTGACGCACCAAAGCCGAATTAAAGCCAAATCCAATCAACTAAAAGTAGGGTTTCAACAAGTTGAATGGCCAAAAGGTTATTTAGGCCCTGAATCTTCAGCAATTGAAATAACATTCTATAAAAAATAAGGCCCTTCAACGGGCCTTTTCTTTACGTTCTATTTAGGGAAATTGGATAGTTAGCTGTCAGTACCTCTGTTTTCTTTTTGCGAGGCTTTGGTGATGCATTAGCCACAGTCACATCCATATCCAACTCTATGGTATACCATCCATTTGCTTTGGTGTATTGTTTTAACAATGGACTAGGGTAACTACTCAATAGAAACTTACCCTTTAAATTGGCCAAGGTTTGGAGAAGCTGCGCAAAGTCCTCTAACGAGTAACCATCGTAATGACCACAATCGGAATTGTAATAAGGTGGATCACAATAAAAGAATGCATCTTCAGCGTCTCGACTCTTAATAATCCTTAACGCATCAGTACACTCTATTTGAGCATTCTGTAGCCTAATGGCTAGTTCAGGAGTAAACCCCTCACGCTTATTTGTGATTTTTTTAGTGGTTGTGGACTTTTTAACGTCATAACCCCATGATCCGTCTATCATAGATGCGAATCCTTGAGCTGCCAGTGTCCAAACAGCCCATGCTCGCTTTATTTCTGAGAACATATCAGGGTTGTTGTAAATTACTGAGGCCTTTCTGAATAAATCACGACTGTGGAGGGTAATTTGAATCTCCTTTTCAAGCGAGACAAAATCCTGCTGAACAACTCTGTAGAAATTAATTGTTCCTTGTTGGTATCGTTAATTACCTCAACGTTGCTTTGCTCTTTTGCAAAGAATATAGCAGCTCCGCCAAGGAATGGTTCACAATACAAATTGTGATCAGGAATTAATTTTAAGATGGTGGATGCCAGCTTCTGTTTACCGCCATAGTAGCTTATGGGCGTTTTCATTTGTGTTTGTGTTGTCATATATTATAAATTTGAAGTGTCTCAAAACGAAAAGGTGAATGCACAC
>JALONP010000026.1 GCA_025454875.1 Bacteroidia bacterium
TAACTGAACAAGGATGGCATTAACAACAGAATCGGCAGAGAATGCAGGATCAACAAATGCACGCACATTAAGTACAATTGCTTGTGCAGAGTCGAAGTTGGCAGCAAGTGTTAACTGACCATTTGCGTACATTTGCTCCTCCCGATGGCGTGCTTCGTCTGCCAATTACAACAGCACTCACTGGGTTTGAACCTGTTCCAATTACAGATATTCCATTATCATTCCAATAAACGGTATCCGCATTGGTAATTGGAACTCCGGCTGATGTTAGTCTGCTGATGATGAGTCCATTTGGGTTTTCTTCTACATCTAAAAATGGAAAGTGTACCTCACCACCCATAAGAAATACACGAACAGTAATTGTGCCCGCACCACTAACATTTGCTCCTAACCCGTTTTTGCCGTCCCAATAAACAGCGTTACTTCCAAATGAAGCAGAGCCTGTTAGTCTTCTATCCACTGCATCAGCATAAGACCCGTTCCCATTAACATCGATATCAATTGCATAGTTCGATGCATCACTTGCGGTGAAGGTAATATTTCCTCCCGCAGGATTGGTTCCTGCAACATTTGGTGTTCCTTCGATTCCAACAAATCCAAAATTGGAAACAATGGGAGCAACTGGCGCTGAAAGCCTTAACCAAGTATTTCCAGTAGGAGTTATTGAAGTTGTGGGCAAGTCTGATGCTGGTATAGTGTAAAATACCTTGTTTACGATATCATTGAATGCATCTGGTGTTCTTGGGTCCTTAATAGGAGGGTTGGTGGTTGAGTTGAAGCTCCTGTAACTTGCGTTACCTGTAGAGTCTTTTATTCCATTATTATTACTAAACCACGCGAAGTTTAATCCATTTTGACCATTATTATCTACTAAATAATTGTATCCATCTTTAGTCAAAACATAAAATTTACCAGTAAAACCGCCCGTTGCACCTGTGTTCATTACACCGTGAAACATATACGTGAACACTCGGCCGGTTACCAATGCGCCACTTCTCACAACGGAAGCATCCCACGCAGCTATCATGTTACCAGATCCTGGCGCAGCCGACCATTCTGCATCAGCCAAAATATTAGTCGGGTTGTTTGTAACATTCGTATCTTGTGAAATGAAGTTCACCTGCCAAATTCCTTCTTCAGCGGCACTTACAAGCCTCGCATAAGGAGTATAACCGTTTGTAACACCTGTTCTACGTGGTCCAGCTAGCTCTTGCGCTCTATTCGAAATCCTACCTACTGTAGTTGAGTTACCCGATGAGTATGTTGTTCCATTAGGAGCTGTTAGACGTATGGTACCAATTCCAATACCTTGTACGCTAGAACCTACATATATAGAGTCACCAGCCCTCGCATAAACATAAGTTGCCCCAGTTGTTGGGAAGGGATTGTATGATTGGATTTGAACATGACTACCAAGATAAGCCCTTGACCCTGTAGCCCCAGATGGATACAGGTCCCTACTACCATCAGCAAACGCAACTGTGCCATATAGTAAGCAAAAAATACTTACAATAATGGGTTTTAAACGAAATTGTTTTAGGAAAAGGTAGGTAGAATGTATCACCCAACGTAAATCTTGCAGCATAGACACCTTTTGCTTCAATTGTTTTAAATTGGAGTTAGATTGAGTATTTTTAAAAATCATAAGCACGCTAAAATGCAGTCACAAAAGGGGATTCCCTCTAAGAATTACACAGGGATAAGAAATTCATAATTATTAGCATACCAAGAAAATGGAAAGTGTAAATCAGACACAATTTGTTAGAGCATTGCGCTTCGGTCCATTGGTTTTAATAATCAACCGCTCATTTCAATTATTTAACACTTAAGTAGTAAATGTTTGTAATAATCAATAAGATAGTTAGTGGAACACGAAAGTTATTGGTAAAACACAACTTACTGCCATGTTATTGGATATTTTTGCACGGCATAAGTATCCAGATTATCTTTTAATTGTTGTAATTTAAGTTTCATGAGTATTCTACTTCAAAGCCAATCCAATTTTTTTAAATACATATGCCTCGCACTTCAAATAATTACTTTTGGATTAGCTACACAAGTAATTGCTCAAGCGAAGTATCCGTTGGATATATTTCAGTATCCATTAGATACACCTCTTATTGCGAGTGCACCATTTGGCTCTTTGCGTGAAAATCATTTTCACAGTGGTATGGATATTCGAACACAAGAACGTGAAGGTTTGCCTGTTTATGCAGTTGCTGATGGTTTTGTAAGCAGAATTAAATATTCGGCTGTAGGGTATGGGAAAGCCATTTACATACAACACCCAAATGGATACACCTCTGTATATGGTCATTTACAAAGGGCAAACGGTGAAATTGCCTCTTATATCAAAACATACCAATACCAGCTTAAGCGATTTGAGTTCGATCATTTTCCAACAGCAAATCAATTGCAAGTGAAAAAGGGAGACATTATTGGATGGAGTGGCAACAGCGGCACCTCATCAGGTCCTCATCTGCATTTTGAAATTCGCAATAGCCGAACCGAAGAAATCATCAACCCACGGTTATTTGGCATTCACTTTACAGACTTAATTAAACCCAATATCAACAAGGTCGTTGTTTTACAAAACTCAGCCTATGGAATGAAACAGGCATTTACATTGGCTGTCGACTCAGTATTATTCACTCCAACTGATTCGGGCTGGATGGCAAAGCAATTGATAAAGGTACCATTTTCAACTGTTGGCTTCGGCTTTCAGGCTGCCGATTGGATAACCGATTACAAGAATCAAGTAAGCATTTACAAAGCCTTATTGTCTATTGACGGAAAATTGCAATTTGCAATGAAGCTTGATCGCTTTGCATTTGCTGATTCTAAAAGCATCAATGTTCATATCGATTATGAACACTTTAAGCAAACAGGAGAGCGTATTCAAAAGTTGTGCTTGGATGATGGCAATTCCATTAAGGTATATCCGTTTGTTAAAAACAAAGGTTGGTATGGATGTGCCGATACGGCTGTGCATTTAGCTAAAATAATTGCGGCAGATTTTGATGGACAAGAACAGGTGGTGTATTTGCGTTTTCAATGGACAGGTAATGAAACAGCGTTTAAACCACCTGATTTTAAAGCCCGTGTATTGCCAAGAAAAAAAACAGAGTTGCAATTGGGAGAATTTACCGCCCAATTTTCAACTGCATCTTTGTTCGATACCTTGTATCTAAAAATTGAAAAACTTCCAGAAATGGAAAAGGGTCTTTTATCATCTTCATTCGCAATCTACCCTGCAGAAGTTCCTTTACAACAATCAATCTCAGTCTCAATTAAACCTACCATTTTTGTCGATTCACTTTTACAGCCAAAATTGATGATGTTGCAGCAACAATCAAAAGGTAAATGGCGAAGCATTGGTGGCGAATGGGATGGAAAGCAACTTACAGCCAATGCAACTGGTTTAGGTGTTTTTGCAATTGGAATTGATACTGTTTCGCCCTTGGTTGTGGTACCGGTAAAAACCAACCAAACACAGACTGATTCAGCCTCATTGCGTTTTACTGTAAACGATTTTGGTAGTGGAATTTGTTGTTACGAATTGTTGGTGAACAACAAATGGGTGTTGGTAGAGTATGATGCAAAAAATGACGAACTTAGATATGATTTTGATGAAAATACACCAATTGGAAAACTCCTTTGTGAATTAACTGTTTGGGATAAAAGAAACAATCAAACAAAAAAATCATTTACCATTAATCGAAAATAGCTATGTTAAAAGTAGGAGATAAAGCACCAGCATTTAAAGGAATTATTGAAACCGGTGATGCTGTTTCGTTGGCAGATTACAAAGGAAAAAAACTAGTCATTTATTTTTACCCAAAAGATGGAACTCCAGGATGCACAGCAGAAGCATGTGATTTGAGGGATAACTATACATCATTTGTTAAGCAAGGATATGCAATTTTGGGCGTTAGCCCTGATTCTGTTAAGTCACATATGAACTTTAAGAAAAAACATGACTTGCCATTTTCATTAATTGCAGATGAGGACCATTCGATAGCAGAAGCATTTGGTGTTTGGGGTGAAAAAAGCATGTATGGTAAAACTTACATGGGCATTATTCGCACCACTTTTGTGATTGACGAAAAAGGGAAAATAATTACGGTAATTGAAAAGGTAAACACCAAAGAGCATTCAGCTCAATTACTCTAGTTTTTTAGCGCCTATATAAATCATCCATAACCCGATAGCGATGATTAAATGGTTGATATCTTTAGGTGTTAACCATTCATCAGAAAACGAGATATCGAAAAAAGAGATCATGCCAGTGAGCATTGTAAATGCAATGCTCCCCACAATCCATCCTCCCGTTTGTTTATTCCCATTGCCAAACAAATGAGTTGGAATAACAAGTATGATCATTGTGAAAATAGTATCAAAAGTTACCCACCTGAATTGTTGCGTGTACAACACAATAATGCCGACCACGACTGCTTTTGCAAACAAAATGATTCTTAAAGGTTCTTTTTGAGTTAATTGAAGACAAGCTAAGCCTATCGAAGTGTTGGCCACAATAGCAAAACACCATCCCAATGCTTTTAAATTGTTACCAGTGTGATACGAAAGCAAGTGACCAAATCCGGCAACAACGGCTGCACATCCAGTGTAAAGGAGAAATAGTTTGTAATAATTCCCAATCGACTCACGTTGGGGATTGAGTTTAAAATAGCCAAGCAAAGCTACACTGGCCATTACCATATCTGAGGCAAATAAATTTACTTCTGTAAAAATCATTTAAAACTACTTTAGTCGGTCGCGTTTCATAAATGCAAATAACAAAAAAAGGGAAAAACGTAACAATTGATAACAACACCACCAATAAGCTTGCTTAAACAAATTGATAGTTCCTTTAAATGATTCGGGATTCACGGGTTCACAACCTTCAGCAATAATGGATTGGATAAAGACACGTGTATCTTGATTTACTTTTTCATCTAGGATTTCCACATTTAATTCTAAACTACCATAATCACTCAATGCATTTAAATTATAAGAACCAATGGTTGCCCATTTGGCATCAGCAACTGCAAACTTTGCGTGCAGCACACTCTGTTTCCATTCGTAAATTCGGATGCCTTGTTTGAGTAAAATAGTATATAAATAATATTGGGCAGCCCTAATAAATGGGACGTCACTTAACCGCCCAACAATGAGCGTAATGAATACACCTCTTTCAGTTGCTTTTTGCAAAAGCCTGCGTTTGCGGTAAGATGGTAAAAAGTAGCTTGCAACCAAAATCAAATCGTTTTGTGATTTGCGTATGGCATTTCGGTAACTTCTCGAGATTTCAATTTTGCGTCTCCACCAATCGTTTTGTGTCAAACGAATCTTTGTAGGCATCTTTAAATCAAAAGAAGGCGAGCTATGTTTTAATCGTTTTCGCATTCTTCGGGGCCAACTGTTTTTGCAAATCGTTTCTACTGCGTTGCATACTGGACCTGTAATCTCTGCGGCAACATCTAACCATGTATTTGAATATGCCAATCCACTATATTTATTGGCAATATTGATTCCACCAATCAGGGCAGTTTGCCCATCTATCAGTACAATTTTGTGATGCATTCTTCTTCCAATTTTAAAAGTATGAATGCGAAAAGGAGCAAACCGCTTTACATTCCAACCATATTGCTGCAATTCAGCAACACGCCCATCGGTGAATCCAGGTGATGCATATGCATCTACCACCAACCAAATAGCAACTCCGCGCGCACTTGCATTCCGAAGTGCTTCAATTACCTTATAGCCTGTTTCGTCCCAATCAAAAATATACACTTGAATATGTATCGTATGAGCAGCCCTTTCAATAAGTTCGATTAAGCGAGTAAAGTATTGCGCTCCGCTACGAAGCAACTGAAATTGATTGGAAGTAAATATGGTTGACTGCATTGTGAATGGAGGCAAAAAAAAGCCGAAGGACACCTTCGGCTTTTACAAGTATTGTTAAATTTATAAATGAATACACTCTCCGTAAGCTTGGGCTGCAGCTTCCATTACAGCTTCACTCATGGTAGGGTGCGGATGAACGGTTTTGATAATTTCCATTCCAGTAGTTTCCAATTTACGAGCAGCTACCACTTCGGCAATCATTTCAGTAACGTTGGCACCTACCATGTGTGCACCCAGAAACTCACCGTATTTTGCATCAAAAATCACTTTTACAAATCCATCTTTTGCGCCTGCAGCACTGGCTTTTCCGCTTGCACTAAAAGGAAACTTTCCAACCTTAATTTGGTAACCAGCTTCTTTAGCAGCTTTTTCGGTATATCCAACAGATGCTACCTCAGGAGAGCAATAAGTACAACCAGGAATATTGTTGTAATTCAAAGGCTCAGGATGATGCCCTGCTATTTGTTCAACACATATAATGCCTTCTGCGCTCGCAACATGAGCCAGTGCTGGTCCTTTTACAATATCACCAATGGCATAAATACCTTTTACAGAAGTTGCGTAGTAATCATCAACAATAACTTTTCCCTTATCCGTTTTTACACCTACTGTTTCAAGTCCTAAATTTTCTAAATTGGTTTGAACACCTACTGCCGATAGTACAACATCTGCTTCCAATACAACCATACCGGTCTTTGTTTTAACACTTACCTTACATCCTGCACCTTTGGTATCAACCGATTCAACAGATGCTTCCGTCATGATTTCAATGCCACCTTTTTTAAATTGTTTAGCCACCTCTTTTGATACATCTTCGTCTTCTACTGGAAGAATATTTGGCATAAACTCTACAATGGTAACTTTGGTTCCCATGGCATTATAAAAATAGGCAAACTCACATCCGATTGCGCCACTTCCCATCACAATCATGCTTTTAGGTTGTTTTGGTAAAACCATTGCATCGCGGTAGCCAATAATTTTTTGGTTATCGATTTTTACATTCGGCAGTTCTCTGCTTCTTGCTCCTGTTGCTAAAATGATGTGTTTGGCATCGTACGTTTTTTTCGCGCCAGCAGCATCCGTTACTTCAACCTTCGATGCTGAGGCAATTTTACCCGTACCCATAATTACATCAATCTTATTCTTTTTCATCAAAAAAGCGATTCCTTTGCTCATACCATCAGCAACACCACGGCTTCTTTTTACAACAGCATCAAAATCATGCGAACTGTCTTTTACTTGTATGCCATAATCTGCTGCGTGTTTAATGTACTCAAAAACTTGGGCTGATTTAAGTAATGCTTTAGTTGGAATACAACCCCAATTGAGGCAGATTCCACCAAGGCTTTCACGCTCAATGATTGCGGTTTTAAGTCCTAATTGGCTTGCACGGATTGCGGCAACATAACCACCTGGTCCGCTACCTATAACAATAAGATCGTAATTCATGGTAAATGGTAATTTTGGCTGCAAAATAAACAAAATATCCTGTTTGCAAACAGCAATTGGCAACTGCGAATTTGCCTATTCGGTGTATACTTGCAATCCAATGCATTACATGCTTTACAAGCCATATGGATTTATCAGTCAGTTTGTTTCTGAAAGCCGCAAAAAGAAGGTGCTGGGTGAACTGTATGCTTTTGCACCCGGAACCATGGCCATAGGCCGATTAGATGAAGATAGTGAAGGACTTTTATTGCTTACAACTGATGGCAAAGAAAGCAATCGAATTCGAAGTAAATCCATCGAAAAGGAATATTATGTGCAGGTTGATGGGTTAATAGATGAGCATGCCATTAATTTATTGATGAATGGCGTGTCGATTTCAATTAAAGGAAAATCATACACTACCTTGCCCTGCAAGGCACAATTGTTACACCATTTACCACCATTGCCTGAGCGTGCTAAGCAAATCAGGAGCGATCGGCATGGGCCAACAAGTTGGGTATCGATTGTTATTACAGAGGGAAAATTTAGGCAGATTCGAAAAATGACAGCTGCAGTGGGTTACCCAACATTAAGACTTGTTCGTGTGCGCATTGGTGTGTTAACAGTTGGGTTAATGCAACCAGGCGATGTAATCGAGCTTCAACATATTGCAGTATGAAAAGGTGGTATCAGCCAATTGTAGATTCGTTGCCTACTGGTTATCGCAATAATGATTTGCCCATTGGTACGGTATTTAACGCATCGTATTTTCCACAACAAAAACTTTTTTTGCATTGGGTATCTTTAGACCCAGTCGTTTTGAAAAGCTGTAGCACAGATTATTTTTCGATACTTACAACAACTCTTTTGCAACAAGGAATTCAGTGCGTGCATGTGTGGGAAGATGTGCATAAGCGCAACCCTGATTTGGTTGTGTCACGCATTGCCGCTTTATTAGGTATTCGCAAGCGTATACATGCAAGAACGGGTTTGGTTAAGCGCATTGATAAACCTACAGCTAAATTGTTTTGTGAAACAAACCATATGCAAGGATACGCAAATGCATACTATCATCTTGGTTTGTTTGTAAAAGACGAATTGGTTGCAATTGCTTTATTTAGCAAAGGCAGAAATATGAAGGATGAAGAAAATGTTTACCGGAGTTATGAGTGTGTTCGGTTCGCAAGCTTAAAAGGAACCACTGTAGCTGGTGGGTTGGGCAAATTGTTGGCCGCGTTTAAAGCGAGTGTTCATCCCGACCATGTTATGACATATGTAGATAGAGATTGGGGAACAGGATCTGGTTTTATAAAACTTGGTTTTAGCTTGAGCAGAACAACTCCTGCCGAACAATTTTATTGGAATGGTGATGAACGAATTCATGTGCGCAAGAAAGTAGAAAATAATCCAACACATATTCCCATTTATACCTCGGGCAATGCGAAATATACTTGGCGAAAATAACAATTAGATAACCTATTTTTCGTAGTCAACTACCACCCGTTGAGCCCTAGCCTCTGCGATAAAAGGCATAAGGGCCAAATGCAAGGGATGCTGTTGGTAAAAGGCAAGTGCTTCTTTGTTTTGAAAGGTGCTGTACAAAACAACATCAGCTGATTCAGGTGAATGCAAAAAATCAATTCCAACTTCTATTTGCAACAAACCTTCTATTTGTCCGTTTAGCGCCTCTAATTTTTGTTTAATGGCCAACGCATTTTGTTCTTTTGTTTGACCATGCGCTTCATCTTTCAGTTTCCAAAGCACGATATGTACTACCATTGTTTTTCAAATTATAAATACCAAAGGTAATGCATAATTTCGCCTCCTCGTGAAACCAGATTCAATTTTTGTGATTGGCCCTACAGCAAGCGGAAAAACTCGTCTTGCAGCGCATCTTGCTGCCTTGTATCAAACGGATGTGGTGAGTGCAGACTCTAGGCAGGTGTATTCGCATATGAATATCGGTACCGGAAAAGATTATGAAGATTATACTGTGCATGGAGTAAAGATTAAAGCGCATCTTCTAGATATTGTTCAGCCGGGTCAAGCATTCCACATTCACCAATACAAATTAGCAGCAGCGAAAGTGATTGAGCATTTACAACATCTGGGTAAAATGCCCATTGTATGCGGAGGCTCTGGATTGTATTTGCAAGCTTTGGTTAACAACCTTCAGTATACAGCAGTTCCTGTAAATACCATTTTAAGGGCGCAGTTAAACCAATTAAGCCAAATGGAATTGCAACAATATTGGCAACAATTAAAACCAACAGCATTCAATAACGTTGCTGATACAGGAACGGTTAAAAGATTGATTCGGGCTATTGAAATCAATACCTATTTGCAGCAATTTCAACTTGCAGATGATACCCCAATTTGTAAACATCCAATTATATTTGGATTGGAATTAACCGTGGTCAAACGAAGAGAGCGTATTCACCAGCGTTTGTTGCAGCGGTTGGAGCAAGGCCTTGTTCAGGAGGTAGAACAGTTGCTTACAAATGTATCGGCTGAGCAACTTATTTTTTACGGATTGGAATACAAAATTGTTACCCAATATTTGCTCAATCAATATTCCTACGCTCAAATGGTCGAACTCTTAACCACCGCAATTCAACAATTTGCCAAAAGACAAATGACGTTTTTTAGAAAGATGGAAAAAGACGGTTTGGTTATTCATTGGTTAGATGCAGATAGGCCTACCGAGGTTATCGTAAATGATGCAGCAAAACTTATTGGCGAATACTTATGACAACATGCGGATATATTTGCCCACAATGTGAAGGACGAGGTTTTCTCGAATCGGGAGAGACATGCGATTGGTGCGCACCAACTACACATATGAATCCAAACACCATTGAAGTAGATGATTTACCAAAAAAAGAATTACCTTCGGAAGACTAATCTCAATGCACATGAAAAAATGGCTACTCTTTACGCTGCTTTTGGTTTCAATGTTCAAAGGTTTTGGACAATGTGAACCGTCACTGGATTTTAACTACAATGGTATTTACCCCTCTACTTTGCCTCCAATAATGGAAGGGTATCCATATGAGGTAACGCTAAGTTTTAAAATACCACGCGATTCGGTAATTGTTGTAAATGGTTTTACCGTTCCGGTTACCATCGACTCGGCTCGAATGCTTGGCATTAACGGATTGCCTAAAGGGTTGCAATATGGATTTTGCAATAGGCAAAACTGCACTTGGTTAGGTGGTTCAAGAGGTTGTGCTAAAATAACTGGATTTATCGATACTGCTGACCACTTGGTTGGCGACCATCCTGCTACTGTGTATATCATGACTTGGTTTACAGCGGCTGGAATTGGTAACCAAACCAGAATAGACTCATCAGAGAACCAATTAGTGAAAGTGGTTCAATACAATTCAATTGCTGAAGTGGGTAAGGTTCAAAAGTTGTCAATGTTCCCGAATCCAGCCCAATCAGTTGTAACCATACATTTGCCAAAATTTACCCAAACAACCCAACAATTAACGGTAATGAATGCCGTTGGTCAAATAGTGTATGAGAAGCAATTAATCGCATCTGACGGACAGAGCGAATTTGCTTGGGACTGCAGCAAAGAACCTTCAGGCTTATACTACGTATACCTTAAAAATGGAACCAATGTTTGGAGTAACCGCCTGATGGTAAATGGACGCTAAAGCGAAATGCGCATTTGCAAGTTTACACTCCTAAAAGGCTCAATACGCGTAGGTCGTGATGCGTAGGTATGATTGGTTAAATTATTAACCAATAACGACAACGTAAATTGTGGGGTAAAGGCGAAGGCTGCGCGTATGTTATGGACCCAATCTCCCGGTTGTGATTGGTTTAAAAAGTTACGCAAGCCAGCAATCACATATAAAGGTTCGTCAATTTTTTCGTAGATGCTGGTGTATTGTGCATTGTAGCCAAAGCTCATTTTTTTATAGCTGCACTCAATATCTATTTTGCCTAAATGCCTGTTGCGGTAAGGTATTAAACTGTTAAGGCCTACGTGTCCGCTATCCATAAAGGTAAAGTTTTGCCTAAAAGCTTTCATGTAATTACCCGCATTTTGCAATGATGGATCCGCATTTAAATCAATTGGGTAAGCATAATTGTAACCGCACAAGGTTCGAATATATACAGGGCCAATTTTACCTTCGCCCTCCAAACTCAGCTCAATACCTGCTGTGCGACTCAAGTCTCTGTTCTCGGCCCTAAAGCCAACACGGTCCCTTCCCACTACCACTAGCTGAAAAGTAACCGTATCAAAATAATAACTCGCACGTTCTTGCTGGTTAAACAAAAATTCAATCATGTTTTGGTATTCCATCCAATAAAAACAAGCATCGGCAAAAGCATTAAATCCACCGAGAGTAAATCCTTGTTTAACGCCAACTTCGGTATACCAACCGCGTTCTGTTTTTAAACCTGGGTTTGGGAAAATTTCAAGTCCCGAAGCATTGTCTTCTACGTAGCGTTCTGCAATGGTGGGGAATCGAAAACCTTCACCGTAGGTGGCTCTGATAAATGTATTGCGTGCAGCTTGGTAGTTTACCCCAAAACGAAACAATGGCCTTTGTGTTTGTTGAATGGCTCCTAATGCATTGGCTTCATAACGGCCACCAGCAGTAAAATTCCACCGTTTGATATGGTATTCGAGTTGTGTAAATGCAGCACCCGAATAGCCTGTTCTGTCGCCTGGATACACATTGCCCACCGCATTAAAGCTTGTACCATATAAGCCAGATGTGCTGGTTAAGCGTTTTGTAAGTTGGTAAATAACCGATACGTCAAGCGCATTAATTCTGGCTACAGCATCATTTGTTGGTGTTAATGTGCGGGAGCCAAAAGTGCCATCACGGTTAATATGGTAATACCTGTATTTAGCTGATACAGTATATTTATTACGCAGCAACGTAACATGCGGATCCACCATAAAAATGGAATACTTATCATAACCAACTTCGCCATCAAATGGTTTGAGCATGTTAGAGTCGCCATCATTCCAAATGAAAAAACGTCCTGCTTTTTTTGCCATCACAGTTCCGTTTATACCCACACTTAGACCTTTTACTTTTTGAAAACGGTACCGGGTTTTAAGATATGCCCTAGCTCTAAACTCATCGTTTTCTTGAATATGGCTTCGATTGGCAAAAACATTGGCGCTACCAACAATATCAAACTGTTTAAATTTTTGTTTGTGAACCAAAAAGGCACCTGTGTTAAAAGGTTGCGTGGTGCGTTCCCACCAAATGGCATTTTTGTTTCGAGGATTGTCTTGTACTCCTTGAAAAAAAGTGACCTTGGTAACCGGTTTGTTCGTAGGCCAACCTGTGCGCACATTAATGGTTCCTGTACTTGCCGATCCACCGTACAAAACAGATGAAGGACCTTTCATTACTTCAATATTTTCTGCTGCCTCTATGGGCAATAAGTCCCATTGTACATCTCCTAAATCGGGTCCCATTAATGGCATATCATCTAATAATACCATAACCCTGCTGCCCACACCATAACTCCAACCCGAAAGTCCCCTAATATTGGCTTGCCCTTCAATTACATTTACTCCTGGCACATAATTAAGCACTTCTGAAAGTGATTTGGCATTGGTGTTTTCGATTAGTGTGCTTTTAACTGAAGTAACCGACATGATTTCGCGTGCAATTGATTTTTCTTGACGGCTGCCCGATACCACAACCCGATCAAGCTCATTTATTTTAGGAGTTAAATAAATGGTAATGCGTTTGCGTTCTTCAAAACCAAGTTGAATGGTTACGGTTTCGGATTTATAACCCACTAACGAAACAGTAAGCGAGTGCTTACCAGGCTCCAGTGTGAACATAAAATAACCAGTACTATCTGTCTTGCCTGTTTTTTTACCGTCAACCACTAATGAGGCCATTGAAAGGGTATCACCATTTTGGTTATTGCGGATATATCCGTTTACCACTGCCGTTTGGGCGAAAAGGCCCATCGGAACAAGTATACAGCAGCATAATAAAAACCGATTAATCAGTTGTAAGTAACCCATTGTGAAACATCGAATATAAAAAATTTATCGATTGACAGAAACGTTATTTACCATTGTAGTTTATTTATGGCCGAAGAAAATAAATTAAGGGTTACCGAAAACTTTCATATTGTACTGTGGCTCATTAAAGACACATGTTGGTTGCTCACCTTTACCTTGGCTGGCACACTTATGATAGCACCCACTTTGGTATTGGCTTATTATTTGGCTTGGCGCACCCGGTTACGCCCATTATTGTTTTGGCCCAATATGGCGGTAGCGAGTTGGATAACCGCAAACAGCATATGGATGCTTGGCGAGTTTTTTGATTTTAATCATAAACCCTATTCGCTCGTGCTTTTTGTTTTAGGTATTGTGTTTATGGTGGCTTACGCATTCGCTTATTTTCAGCCTCGTAAGTAAGCTTGAGCCAAGCATGAAATTTTCCCGTCATTTTTCTGTATTTGTTAAAACAAATCGTAATTTCGGGCGGTTTAAAATCTCATTAACCAATCTATTCACCTCATTATAATCTGGTACCTGAAATGGACAAATTAAAAAACACGTTTGAAGAAAAAGCGCTTCCAAAAGCAGCAGAAATTAAAGAATTTATCAAAGCCAATGCTGATCATGTATTGGGATCATACAATGTAGATTCAGTATTTTCAGGTATGAAAGGAATGATTGGGTTGATTACCGAAACATCCTTATTAGATGCCGAAGAAGGAATCCGTTTCAGAGGATACAGCATTCCAGAACTACGCGAAAAATTACCTCGCTTGGAAGGAACAGAAGAAGCCTTGCCCGAAGGTTTGTTTTATTTAATGCTTGTTGGCGAACTGCCAACCTATGAAGATATGTGGGAAGTAGGAAGCAATTGGACCAAACGTGCTGTGGTGCCAAAGCATGTATACGATGTAATTGATGCGTTTCCAATCGCAACGCATCCAATGACCCAGTTTTCGGCAGCTATTATGGCAATGCAAACGGAGTCGGAGTTTGCAGCTGCTTACCGCAAAGGGGTGAACAAAAAAGACTATTGGTATTATACGTTCGAGGATTCGATGAATTTGATTGCTCGCTTACCACGCGTTGCAGCTTATATTTACCGCAGAACATACAAAGGAGGTGTGCATATTGAACCAAATCCGAAATTAGATTGGGCAGCAAATTTTGCGCATATGCTTGGTTTTGGTGACAACGAAGGATTTAAAGAATTGATGCGTTTGTATATGGTGATTCATGCTGACCACGAAGGAGGCAATGTTTCGGCTCATACAACCCATTTGGTTGGTTCGGCATTAAGTGATCCATACTTGGCATTTTCAGCAGCAATGAACGGATTGGCAGGCCCACTACACGGGTTGGCAAACCAAGAGGTTATTCGTTGGGTGCTTGACCTACAAGCCGATTTGGGTGGTGGCAAACCAAGCAAGCAACAAATTGAAGAATATATTAACAAAACCATAAATGAGGGTAAAGTAGTGCCAGGCTACGGTCATGCTGTGTTACGCAAAACAGATCCACGATTTACCGCACAAATGGAGTTTGCTAAAAAACACATGCCCACAGACGAGTTAGTAAATATTGTTTGGGATGTGTACGATGTTGCTCCAACCATTTTGGGTAACTACAAAAAAATTAAAAACCCATGGCCAAATGTTGATGCACACTCTGGAGCATTGCTTGTACATTACGGCATGAAAGAGTACGATTTTTACACCGTATTGTTTGGGGTATCACGCGCATTAGGTGTACTGGCTTCACTTATTTGGGACCGTGTTTTGGGATTGCCACTGGAGCGACCTAAATCGGTTACCATTGATTGGTTAAAAGCCAATATTGCCAAAGCTAAGGCTTCGTCATAATGCGAGCTGTTTTTATCCAATTGTTTTTGCTTGTTTCAGCCGGATGGTGCATCACACTCTCCGGCTGTGGCTTTTATTCGCACAGTGGAGCGTCTGTTTCGCCCGATGCCAAAACGTTTTCGGTAGAGTATATTCAAAACCTTGCAAGCATTGTTCAGCCAACACTTAGCCAAGTGCTTACCGAAAAGTTGAAACGGAAATTTATCAATGAAACACAACTAAAACTTGCCCAATCAAATGGTGATGTGAGGTTTAGTGGTAAAATTATTGATTACAGAACTGCACCGGTTGGTGTGCAAGGCAACCAACAAAATGCGGTGAATCAACTTACAATTGGTGTTGAAATTACCTATGAAAATACCAAAGACGAGAAGCAAAACTTCAAACAGGTATTTAGTACGTTTGTGAATTACCCTGCAGACCAAAATTTGGCGGCAGTTGAAAACCAGTTGGTGCAAACTGCCACCGACCAATTGGTTACTGATATATTCAACAAGGCTTTTATCAATTGGTAAAGCCTTTCATAGTTCACAAAAAGTTGTTATTTCGCATTTAAGGTAAATCAATTTGAACCGTACGGAATTCATATCACTAATAGAGCAGCCTGAGTTGTTAACCAAGCCTAGAATCGCTGTTTTAAAGCAAGTAGCTTCTGATTTTCCATACTTTCAAGTGGCCCAAGTATTGCTAACCAAAGGCTTATACAATGAGCAACACTATGAATACGAAAAAATTCTCAAGCACACGGCAGTAATGGTGCCTGATAGGGCGGTATTGTTTAGGTATATTCACGGTATTGTAGAGGAGCAAGTGGTTGTGGAGCAACCACAAGTAGTTGAAACTACGGCAGTCGGAAGTGCAAAAGAAGAAACGCAACCAGAAATAGCACCGATCATTGAATTTAGATTACCTCAGGAAACAATAGAAGTTCCAGTAAATGAGCAAGCAGTAGTTGAAGTTTCAGAAGAGCCCGAAACATTCCAAGATGCTGAAGATTTGATGCAAACGGTTGATGCAGCGCTGGAAGAAACGAACGAGCAGATTGTACCTGTTTTACAAACACCATTACCCGAAGAGGAACTTGCACCAATTGAACCTGCGGTGCCCGCAATAGGTGAAACGCATTCTTTTGCTGAGTGGCTGCAACTGCAAATTCAAAAACCTTTGGATTTACGGGCAACGGCAATTGAACCTCAAGAGGAGTTAATGGCACCGGAACCTACAGTAACTGAGCAAGCAATCACTGAAAGTGAAAGCCAACCAGAAACAGTACCTGTTGTAAATATAACTGAGGATGAGGTTTCTTTGCTTCCACCGGTAATCAATGAGCGGGAAATGCGCATTGAGATTCAACAGCAAGTAGAACGAAGCAATATCAATGATTTTGAGTCGATTCTGGATAAATTTATCCGCGAAAACCCACGTATAAGCAGGGGTAAGGCGGAGTTTTACAACCCGGTTAACATGGCCAAACAAAGCGTGGAAGAAGATGAAGAGTTGGTAACCGAAACCTTAGCGAATGTGTATTATAAGCAAGGCCACTACAAAAAAGCCATTCGTGCCTACGAAAAATTGTGCTTGATATATCCTCATAAAATGCCGTATTTCGCTGGCCTTATTCAAAAAATTAAAACCGAAATCAAAGACTAATATGTTTATCTTTTTTAGCATCCTCATTATTGTAGCCTGTGTATTGTTAACCTTGGTGGTATTGATTCAAAATCCTAAAGGAGGAGGGATTGCATCAAACTTTACCGCACCAAACCAATTAATGGGGGCACGCAGATCGACTGATGTGGTTGAAAAAACAACTTGGATATTGGCAATCGTATTGATTTCTTTTTCATTGTTGTCAAACTTTTTCCGCCCAATTGGTGAAACCCAAAGCAGCAATGAATCACGTTTGAAAGAAGATATTGAAAACGTGGAAATGCCTGCAGCAACGAATCAACAACAAGCACCTGTTTCGACTCAACCTGCAGAACCAACTGGAGATTCTGCTGCTCAATAATTATTCGCTATCTCGCTCACAAATAATATGCTCCATTTACCAATAATGGGCTATGGAACAATTGCATTTTTGGTATTTTGTGTGGTTTAAAAGCGCTTACGCAAGCACATGTTCAATCCAACAAAGTACGGATGTTGCTGCACCCAACTTGGATTACCAATAATGGATTGCAAACCGTATTTAAATGAGGGAGCAATGCCAATCGACACTTCTTGTCCGAAGGTATAGCTTACTTGTGGAATAACGGTTGCGAATAAGGTGTTTCGAATTTGCGGAAACGCGTCTTTGTCTTGCGCAACCAAAATGCCTTTGTTATCGTACGAAACAATGCCCGCATCAATAGTTCCAATAAAACCATAACTCATCCCAAATTGGATATCAGCATTCCAGCGTTTGCCTTTAGCCGCGGTATAGTTAAACCAAATAGGAATTTCGGTCCACGAATACCGTATGCGATCCGAATAACGGTTACCAAAAATAAATGAATCAGACGGGTTGAGCACTGGGGCACCTATTTCAGCAGGGTTTGCCGGAACCAATGCTTGGGTAGTATCGAATTGGAATTTTTGGTTAAACTGAACAAATAATACACCTGATGAAACCATCCAACGTTCTGTTAAATGGTAATCAATTAAAAATCCGCCAGACCAATCAATAGCAGGCCTTTCCAATTGTTTTCTGAAAGCGATATTCTCATCAAAATTTAAGGGGCCAGATTGTGGTTTTGCATAGTTTGTAAACGAATAATGGGCACCTGCATAAATGCTAATTGAAAACCGTGTAAGTTCATTCTCATTGGTTTGCTTTGTTTCATTAGTTGAAACAGGTACCACAAGAGAAGTATCTGTTCCAGTTAACTCTCGCACTTTGGCTACTGAAGGATTGATGCTTGAATCTATTTTCGCAATTGTATTTTTTTCGAGGTATTGGTTATTGTTTGCTTGTTGTGCAGATAGTGAATCGGTATTTGCTGTTGTTAAAATTGCAGTAGCTTGTAATGAAGGTTGAGTAGGATTTACGGCAGCACTACGGGTTGCTGAGTCAATATTGATTGGAGGTAAGGTCTGTTTTTGAGGGGCTAATTCACGATTATTTTGGTTATTGTTTAACGGTGTTTGATCATTGGCAACCAGTGCTTGTTGACCAGGGGTAGTTGTACTTGGAGCCGTTAACACCGAAGGGCCTTGAGCAGGAGTTAGGTTTCTAGAGTTGGATAGAACAATCGCTTCCTTTGAATAGGGCATTTGTTTTTGGGTTACAGGATTGGATTCATCTGTACTACGCTTGCTGTTGGTTTTAGGTAAAGGTTTAATTTCTGGTGAAGCAAGTTTACCGTTGTTTGACGGTGTTTGAGGCTGAATAACCTCAGGTTTCTTCATTGAAGCAAGTTGGTTTTGGAGTTTTGGTTGGGGGTTGTTCAGCAAGGCAAAAGTGAGCAAAGCCAAGAGCAGTGCGCTGGCACCTCCAATAAAGAATCCAATACGTTTTCGTTGTTTAATTTCGGCAGCAGTCAAGGCATCCTCTATGCGATTCCAAGTACTTGGATTGGGTATTGTTTCAAAAGAGTCAACTTTTCCCCTAACCGCTTGCTCAAAAGCGTTCTCTTCCAAGCGGCTATCAATTTGATTCCACAATGAGTCAGTTGGCTTAAACTCAGCATCAGCCAATTGTTGTTGGAGTTGTTGTTCAAATGATTTATGTTTCTTGAAAAGGCTCATTGAGTATTTGATAATGTTTGGCAAGTACGGCTTGCATAAATTGTTTGGCACGAGCGTACTGCGATTTGGAAGTGCCTTCAGCAATGCCTAATAATGAGGCAATTTCACGGTGGTTGTATCCTTCTATTGCATATAGGTTAAAAATCATTCGGTATCCTTCAGGCATTTGCTGCACCAACGCAATAATTTCTTTTGCAGCAATTTTTTCTACTACATTGTCGTCATAGGGCGCATCATATCCTTCTGCGTCTAGGTCTTCTTGAAATTTACGGCTTCTATGTTTAAACCAGTTAATTGCAGTAAAAATCATAATCCGCCTAACCCATCCTTCAAAACTGCCTTCATGCTTAAATTTAGTAATGTTTTGAAATACTTTGATAAAACCTTCCTGCAGCATATCCTCAGCCTCTGCTCGGTCTTTGGCATAACGGATACAAACACCGAGCATTTTTGCAGCAAAATGTTCATATAAACATTTCTGGCTCAGTCGCTTTCCTTCGACACAACCTTGGATAATATCTTTTTCTACGTATACCATTCAGTTACCTTAGTAAGGATAAGTCAATATACACTAAAATTCGGTTGTATGACAAGCTTAATGTTTTCTTGGCAGCAGGCACTGTAAAAATGAGTGCTAAACTGGAAAAACTGTCACAATTTATTGGCTGGCATTAATTCTGATAACCTGAAAGTACTTAAAAATACAATCATTATTTATATATAAAACTATGTCAGTAAGCTTAAAACCATTAGCAGACAGGGTTCTGGTAGAACCAGCTGCAGCCGAAGAAAAAACAGCATCGGGTATTTTTATTCCTGATACCGCTAAAGAAAAACCTCAAAGAGGGAAAGTAGTTGCCGCGGGAGCAGGTAAAAAAGATGAGCCGATGACCGTAAAAGCAGGTGATACGGTATTGTATGGTAAATATGCAGGTACCGAAATTACAGTAGACGGTAAAGATTATTTAATCATGCGCGAGTCAGACATTTTCGCCATCATTTAAAACGATTCAATCATTTAGTATCAAATTAACAAATCATCAAATTAGTAAATAGAAAGTTATGGCAAAAAGAATTCAATATAGCGTAGATGCCCGTGAAGGCCTAAAACGTGGAGTAGATGCGTTGGCAAATGCAGTAAAAGTTACCTTAGGACCTAAAGGCCGCAATGTAGTAATTGATAAAAAGTTTGGCTCACCAACTGTAACCAAAGATGGTGTGTCGGTGGCAAAAGAAATTGAACTTAAAGACCCAATTGAAAATATGGGCGCGCAAATGGTAAAAGAAGTTGCATCTAAAACTGCTGACCAAGCAGGAGACGGAACAACAACAGCTACCGTTTTGGCACAAGCCATTGTTACTGCTGGTTTGAAGAACGTTGCTGCTGGAGCAAACCCAATGGATTTGAAACGTGGAATTGACAAGGCTGTTGAAACCATTGTAGACAACCTAAAATCTCAGTCACAAAAAGTAGGGGACGATAATAAAAAAATTGAACAAGTCGCTACCATCTCTGCAAACAATGATAACGTAATTGGTAAACTGATTGCTGATGCAATGGCGAAAGTTGGGAAAGAGGGTGTGATTACGGTTGAAGAGGCAAAAGGTACCGAAACAGAAGTAAAAACTGTAGAAGGAATGCAGTTCGATCGTGGTTATTTATCACCATACTTTGTAACCAATGCAGATAAAATGGAAGCAGAATTAGACTCGCCATTTATTTTGATTTATGATAAAAAAGTAAGCAATATGAAGGAGTTGCTACCAATATTGGAGCAAGTGGTGCAAACTGGCAAGCCATTGGTAATTATTGCCGAGGATGTTGAAGGCGAAGCATTGGCTACGTTGGTTGTAAATAAAATTAGGGGAGCCTTAAAAATTGCTGCTGTTAAAGCACCAGGTTTTGGTGACCGTAGAAAAGCAATGTTAGAAGACATTGCCATCTTAACTGGCGGTACGGTAATTAGTGAAGAGCGTGGGTTTAAACTTGAAAATGCAGACCTTACTTATTTAGGTAAAGCAGAAAAAATTACCATTGATAAAGACAATACCACCATCATCAATGGTGCAGGCAAAGCTGAAGATATCAAAGCCCGTGTTGCACAAATTAAAACACAAATTGAAAACACCACTTCTGATTACGATAAAGAAAAGTTACAAGAGCGCTTGGCTAAATTGGCAGGTGGGGTAGCAGTATTGTATATTGGTGCTGCAACAGAGGTTGAAATGAAAGAGAAAAAAGATCGTGTAGATGATGCATTGCATGCAACACGTGCTGCGGTTGAAGAAGGAATTGTAGCTGGTGGAGGCGTTGCCTATATCCGTGCAATTGAAGCGTTGGATAAAATTAAAGGTGTTAACGAAGATGAGAATACAGGCATTCAAATTATTCGCAGAGCAATTGAAGAGCCACTTCGTCAAATTGTTGCCAACGCAGGTGGTGAAGGATCTGTTGTTGTAAACAAAGTACGCGAGGGCAAAGCTGATTTTGGATACAATGCACGCACCGAGGTATATGAAAACCTTATTGGTGCAGGAGTAATTGACCCAACTAAAGTAAGCCGTGTGGCACTTCAAAATGCAGCTTCTGTTGCAGGAATGATGTTAACCACGGAGTGTATTTTGGCTGAAGAAAAAGAAGAAAAAGCGCCAGCAATGCCAAGTGGAATGCCTGGTGGTATGGACGGAATGTACTAAGCCATATAAAGTTAAACTAAAGCCGAACTGCAACAGCAGTTCGGCTTTTTTAGTTTAACGAAATTGATAACCCAACCCGATAGCAGTTATAAATGCTTGAACGCCTAAGTTGGTCGGAGTGGTATTGTTGCTTAAGTAGTTTCCGTCCAATTGCGGATTGGCAAAAAATTGATCAGCTGATAACTGCAAGTACCAATGATTGGTTAGTGCTGCCTTGCAGGCAATTCCCCAACCTAAAGTACCAGTAATTGCCGTACGATTAGGAGAAACAACGGTATTGCTGGTTTGAACATAATTGGTTTGGGTTTCCAATTGAGCCATTTGAAAATGCATAAAGCCAACTAATAAGCTTACATGAGCAGTAATACGTTTTTTTCCCAATTGCAAACTAGGTCCAACCAACATGCTGGTTGTTTGGTAATCGTTTAAAGCTTTTACATTGAAGTAACTTCCAGGAACCACAATTTGCCTATTTAGTTCTGCTGCATAGGCACTCACATCAAACCCAAAGCG
The DNA here is from genome assembly GCA_025454875.1 of Bacteroidia bacterium. Lineage (GTDB taxonomy): Bacteria > Bacteroidota > Bacteroidia > UKL13-3 > UKL13-3 > UKL13-3. Next base: position 22,144 of record JALONP010000026.1, read on the forward strand.
GCAATGGGTGGCCATTGCAGTAAAGCCAATATTGGATTTAATAGGATAATTAACTTCCATTCGAATGGCACTGCCACTATAGGCAAATCCGTTGTTTTCACGTAACGATTCATTCGAGAAAGTGCTAGTGGGTATTGCAAAACCTGCGTTCAATGAAACTGACTGTGACATCGTTTGTGTGTGTACAACAACCAACAAACAAAAGAATACACAACGAATGGTTTGCATGTTACGCTGTAATTTCTTTTTGTGCTTGCTCGTTTTCAAGATACGAGCGTTGGAAAAGTAAAATAAGCAAGAAACCAATACTAATTGAGGCATCTGCTATGTTAAATACTGGACTAAAAAACTCGAAATAGTGGCCAGCCCATATTGGAGAATTTTCGGGAATGGTTGTTTGAATGATGGGGAAGTAGAGCATATCTACAACCCTCCCGTGAAACCAAGTATCGTAACCAAACCAAACACCATAAAAAATGCTATCAATTAAATTGCCAATTGCACCTGCTAAAATGAGGGTCCAAGAAGTAATATAAGCAATGCTTGTTTGTTTTTTAATTAATGAAATTAAGTACCAAACGATAAACCCAATGGCTGCAATTCGAAAAAAAGTGAGCAATAATTTTCCAGTTTTGCCGCCAAATTCCATACCGAACGCCATGCCGTAATTTTCGGTAAAATGAAGCCTGAACCAATCTCCGATTACGTTAATTTCTTCTCCTAAATAAAAATGCGTTTTAATATAATACTTCACCCACTGATCGATGGCCAATATGCTTAAAAGGATTGAGAAGGGCAGAGCATAGTTTATTTTTTTCATACCGAACAAATGTAACAAAATTAGTTCCTGCTGCATAAAAAAGACGCCCTTTTGAGGCGTCTTTTTAAAATGTATTTACAATATAGACTATCTGTATTGTTTAAGTTTAGCTTCCATGCTTAAGGTAGTATGCGGAACTGCGCGTAAGCGTTCTTTTGAAATGAGTTTACCTGTTTCTCTGCAGATGCCATAGGTTTTGTTCTCAATACGGATGAGAGCCATTTCTAAGTTTTCGATAAACTTTTTTTGACGCGCAGCAAGTTGACTTACATATTCTTTTTCAGCAGTAGAAGAACCATCCTCCAATGTTTTATAAGAATTGTCTGAATCATCACCCGCGTTCATACCTGGGTTTTGCATTTGGTCAATAAGGTTAGATAGTTCTTCACGAGCTACTCCTAATTTTTGGTTGATTAACTCTTTAAATTCAGCTAATTCTTTATCACTGTATCTTTTAGATGATTCATTTACAGGCTCTGCTGGTGTTTCTTTCTTTTCTGTAAATGGAATTGCTTTTGGTGTAGCAGGTTTTGCAGCCACTGCTGGTTTCGAAACGGTTGGTTTTGCTACCACTTTAGGAGCCTGTTTAACAGGAGCTTTTGTTTTTTGAGGCGCAGTTTTAGGAGCTACTTTAGGAGCCACTGATTTTTTTGCAGGCGCTTTAGCCACCTTTTTAACTGGCGCTTTCGTTACTTTTTTAGGAGTTGCCTTTTTCGCAACTACTTTTTTAACAGGAGCTTTGGTTACTTTCTTAGGAGCGACTTTTTTAACCACTACTTTTTTTGCGGGTGCTTTGGTTGCCTTTTTGGGAGCCACCTTTTTTGCAACCGGTTTTTTTGCAGGTGCTTTGGCTATTTTTTTAGGAGCTACTTTCTTAACGGCTGCCTTCTTAATAGGAACTTTAGTTACTTTTTTAGGAGCTACTTTTTTTCCAGTTGATTTACCGCTTTTAGCGGCACTCTTTTTCACTGGCGCTTTGGTCGCTTTTTTAGGAGCTACTTTTTTAGCCACCGGTTTTTTAGCTGCGGCTTTTTTGGCTACTGCTTTTTTAGCCGGAGCTTTAACGGCCGTTTTCTTTACTACCTTCTTTGCCATAAGCTTATGTTTCGTTTAATTTTTGAATAACTTAACTTCAATTTGGTGTTCGTCTACTTCAATCGCAGCTCCACTATTTATGGACTCCACTATTTCTAAGTCGCTCGCCAAAATTTCCGTGCAAATATATGTTTTGAAACCAATTATGGAATTTTCGATGTAATTATGTTTTTGTATTTGAACTTGAATACGGTCGGTTACTTCAAAATTTTGCTCTTTGCGTAAATTCTGGAGCTTGCTCACCAGTTCACGGGCAATACCCTCTTGCCTTAGAGAATCGCTGATTTCTACATCCAAAGCTACGGTAACCTTACCATCGTTAGCCACCTTATAACCAGCAATATCCGCTGTTAAAATTTCCACATCTGTGGAAAGTATTTCCACTCTTTCAGCCTCAATATCAAGGTTAATTTTCCCATTTTGTTCCAATTCATGGATTTGCGAGGCATTCAGTTGGGTGATTGCATCTCCAACTGCCTTCATTTTAGCCCCTACTTTTTTACCCAATACCCTGAAATTTGGCTTTACCGTTTTTTCAATTTCAGCAATAAATTCAAGCTCTTTCACATTCACCTCACTCAAAATCAAGTTTTGAACGTGTTTGATTTCGTCTTTTATGCGGGGGTCAACCATTGGAATGAGCATTTTTTGTAGTGGTTGTCTTACTTTAATGTTTTCTTTTTTACGAATGCTTAAGACCAATGAGGATATTTTTTGAGCATATTCCATTTGTTCTTCCAACACACTATCTATTAATCGCTCATTATACATTGGTAGATCTGTTAGATGCACCGATACCATTTTACCCTTTAAATTTTGGTAAATCCAATCGCTAAAAAACGGAGCAAACGGACTGCTTAATTGTGAAATGGTGATGAGGCATTGATACAAGGTTTCGTACGCGGCTTTTTTATCCGCATTCATTTCTCCCTTCCAAAAACGCCTTCTGCTTAACCTGATAAACCAATTCGAGAAATGGTCGCCTGTAAATTCTTCAATTGCACGCACAGAAGGTGTTGCATCGTAGTCGTCCATCTTTTCACGAACCAATTTTACAAGGCTGTTCAGTTTGCTCATAATCCAACGGTCGAGTTCGGTTCGCTCGGCAACGGGTGTTAAATTTTGGGCATCAAATTCGAATCCATCAATATTGGCATAGATGGCAAAGAAGGAATAGGTATTGTATAGTGTGCCAAAAAACTTACGTTGGCTTTCAGCAACACCTTCAATATCAAATTTCAGATTGTCCCAGGGATCGCTGTTGCTCAGCATATACCATCTGTTAGCATCTGCACCATACTTTGCCATTGCTTCAAACGGATCTACAACATTCCCTAAGCGTTTGCTCATTTTATTACCGTTTTTATCAAGCACCAAACCATTGGCAATTACATTTTTAAAAGCAATGCCTGGGTTGTTCACTTGGGCGTTCACCGCTTTAATTTCATCGCTGCATTCACTTAGTAAAACAGCTAACGCATGCAACGTAAAAAACCAACCGCGCGTTTGGTCTACACCTTCGGCAATGAAGTCAGCAGGGTAGTTTTTAGAAAATACTTCATTTTCCCCAAATGGAAACGCCCATTGGGCATAAGGCATTGCGCCACTATCAAACCAAACATCAATTAAATCAGGTTCGCGCAGCATAGGTGCACCAGTGCTTGATACCAATACGATATTGTCAACATAGGGTTTATGCAATTCAATCTCTCCTTTTGCATTTTTGTAAGCGGCATTCGAATCCATTAAACCAGCAGCAATAGATTTGTCTATCTCTGCTTTTAATTCGGCTTGTGAGCCAATGCATTTTTGTTCGTTACCGTCAACAGTTCGCCAAATAGGTAACGGAGTTCCCCAGTAGCGTGAGCGTGACAAATTCCAATCTACTAAATTCTCCAGCCAGTTACCAAAGCGCCCTGTTCCCGTGTGTTCTGGTTTCCAATTAATGGCTTTATTGTTTGCAATTAGTTTGTCTTTTACCGCTGTGGTTTTAATAAACCAACTTTCGAGTGGGTAATATAAGATAGGCTTATCTGTGCGCCAGCAATGAGGGTAGGTATGGTCGTACTTCTCTTTTTTAAACAGTTTGTTTTCTGTTTGCAATTTTAACACAATACGTTCATCTACACTTAAATAATTAAGCTTTGAAGTATCGTGAATAATGCCTGTGAGTTTCTCTTTTTGTTTAGCGAGTGCTGTTGCTTTTTCTTGTTCTGTTAAATAGGCTTCTTTCACATATTCTTCGCCATATAAAAACTGTCCGTCTTGTACTTCGGGTAAAAATTTACCGCGCTTGTCAACCAAGGTTAAACTTCCAATACCATTTTGTTTGGCAACCCTAAAGTCGTCAGCACCAAAGCTCGGAGCAATATGCACAATACCTGTTCCATCTTCAGTGGTTACAAAATCACCCACAATTACCTTAAAGGCATCGCCATTTTCAACCTTTGCAAAAGGCAGCAATTGTTCGTAGCGCATTCCTGCCAGATCTTTTCCAGTAAGTTCTGCTACAATCTGGAATGGGATTTTTTTATCACCTGCTTTGTAAGTATTTAAACCCAACTCAGCGTTTTCAGCAGCAAAGTATTTTCCCATTAATGCTTTAGCTAAAATGATCGTGCATGGTTGATGAGAATATTGGTTAAATGTTTTGACAACGGCATAGGTTATCTTTTCGCCAACAGCCAATGCAGTATTTGATGGCAACGTCCATGGTGTGGTTGTCCATGCTAAAAAGAATACATCTTCGTTTACTCCAGCTATGTTTGTATCAATGGCTTTAAACATGGCCACTGCAGTCATGTCTTTTACATCTTTGTATGTTCCGGGTTGGTTTAGTTCATGTGAACTAAGTCCAGTTCCCGCAGCAGGTGAGTAGGGTTGTATGGTGTACCCTTTGTATAAAAAACCTTTGTTGTACAATTGTTTTAACACCCACCACAATGATTCGATATACTTGTTTTCATAGGTGATGTAAGGATCACTCAAATCAACCCAATACCCCATTTTACGAGTGAGTTCATTCCACACATCGGTGTACTTCATTACATCCTTTCGGCAAGCCTCGTTGTATTCAGCCACACTTATTTTTTTGCCAATATCATCTTTGGTAATACCCAACATTTTTTCTACTTGCAATTCAACAGGCAACCCGTGTGTGTCCCAGCCTGCTTTGCGTTTAACTTGCTTCCCATTTAATGTTTGGTATCTGCAAAAAATATCTTTTACAGTACGTGCCATTACGTGGTGAATGCCAGGCATACCATTGGCACTTGGTGGTCCTTCGTAAAAAACAAAAGACGGAGCCCCTTCACGGTTGCTTACGCTTTTTTCAAAAATGCCATTGGCCTCCCAGAATTTGAGTATTTCTGCTTCAAATGCAGGGAAGTCAAGTTTTTTATACTCTTTGTACTTTGTCATGTGTTATAAAAAAATGAGTGAATGAGTAAAGTTTTTGATGAATAAATAATACCCTTTTATTCACTCATTTTAACGTTCACTCATTTTAAAAAATGGTGTGCGAAAATAGGAGTTAGGGATTAGAAATGAAAGGGTAAGATTGCCGTATCTATTTAAGAGAGCGTATACAAAACAGAGTGCTCAGAATTCAATGTTCACCTACTAATCCTCATCTGTAGGCTCTGGCTCCAATTCTACGAGCGTTTTGCTAAATTCTTCTTTTGCGTTAATACGTTTTTCAAGTGATAACAACAAAGAAGGTAGCAATAACAAATTCATCAGCATGCCGAACAAAAGCGAGAGTGAAGTGAGTACTCCCAAAGCAACCGTTCCGCCAAAATTGGATGCGGCAAAAATGATGAATCCGAAGAACAAGGCTACCGCAGTATAGATAATGCTCGGACCGGCCTCTGTTAAACTTTGTGGAATGGCAATTTTCATGTCCCAATTATTGCGTTTTAAGGCATTGCGGTATTTGGCCAAATAATGGATGGTAAAATCAACCACAATACCATAGGCAATACTGAAAATAATAATTGTAGAAGGCTTTAACCGAATTCCAAAAAAGCCCATGATTCCAAGTGTCATCAACAAAGGAACAATATTGGGAATAAGTGAAATGAGCACCATTTTCCAACTGAAAAACAAAAAGGCCATCATCAATGAGATAATGATTAATGCAGAAACCATGCTTTGCAACAGATTTTCAACCAGGTAATCATTTCCTTTTAAAAAAATTAAGCTTGTTCCCGTAATGCTCACTTTGTATTTGTCGGGAGGAAACAAGGCTTCTACTTCTTTTTGAACCGTAGCGGTTAGTGGCTTCATTGCAGCAGATCCAATATCGGCCATTTGTACGCTGATTCTAGCTTGGCTAAATGTAGAATCAACCATTGATTTTATTAAATTACTCTGTCCTCTGCCATTTTGTGGAAGGTAGGTTAAAATATCATTGATTTCTAAAACGCTTGGTACGATATAATAACGCTTGTCGCCATCATGGTAGGCTTGATTGGCATATTTAAGCAAGTCGGCTATACTAACAGATTTTGAGAATTCAGGATATGTTAAAAGTTGTTTTTGAAGTTTGCTAATTTTTTGAAGGGTATGGTAATCTTTTACACCACCTTGTTTTACCGTTTGAATCTGAATTTCAAAAGGCAAAACGCCTTTTAAATGGGTTTCAAAAAACTTTAAATCAGTGTACACTTTATCATGTTGTGGCAAATCATCAACCACATATCCTAAGTTTTGAACTTTAAAAGCGCCCCAAACAGATAGTGCGCAAATAACCAAGGTAACGGCATAAATACTTCTGCGGTGATTGTACACTACCCGATTACACCATTCCATTACTTTGTTTAATCCGGTGCTGTCTAAGTGTTTGGTGTGTTTGAGTTTAGGAGGTGGTAAGTAGCTATAAACAATGGGTATAAAAATGAGCGAAACCAGGTAAACCAACATGATATTGATTCCAGATACTATTGAAAACTGATCGAGCATGGCAGTACCAGAGAAACTGAAAACGCAAAAGCCCACAGCAGTGGTTACGTTTGTTAAAAACAACGGCAAGCCGTTTTTCGAAATCAGCCTAATAATGGCTAGCATTTTATTGCCATGTGCCCTAAACTCTTGGTGGTACACATTAAGCAGGTAAATGCAATTTTGGATACCAATAATAACCATTAATGGGGGTAAAATACCTGTGAGCATCGTTATTTTGTAGCCAAACAAAGGCATTGTGGCCGAAGTGCACAGAACCGAAATAACTACTACGATAAGGGAGAAAATAACTGCAGATAAGAACCTAAAAAAGATGAAGATAAAAATAGCAGTGATGGCAATGGATAAGTAAGTGAACACAATAATCTCATCAGCTACTTTTGATGAGTACATGGTACGCACATAGGGCAAACCAGAGTAGTGCATATCTACTTGGTGTTTTGTACCAAACGCGTTGCAAACACGTTCAATTTCATTCACCAATGCGATGCGTTCTTTTGAATCAAGTTTTTGCTTGTTGAGGGTAATGGCAAGTAAGGTTACATTTGATTCGGGATTGTACAATAAACCTTGATAAAAAGGAAGATTCGAAATGATTTGTTTAATCGAGTCAACTTCAGTTTGGGTGAGCGTAGCGCCTTTTACAATGGGAGCTAGTTTAAAAGATTGCAATGAATCGTTTTTCTGCAGCACATATAAGTTCCCCAATGATAAAATTTGCTCAACACCATCAATCGCTTTCACTTGGTTGGTTAAATTTACCCACTCATTAAAAAAGGATTGCTCAAACAACCTATCCGTTTGAATACCGACAACCAATACACTCCCATCTTCGCCAAATGTTTTTTTAAACGCAAGATAGTTTACAAAATCAGGATCATCCGCAGGAACCGCCTTTGCAAAGTCATATTGCATCTGCACCTTGGTTGCCTCATACCCGGCTGCTGCTGTTAATACCCCAAGCGCAATCAATAACCACAGTCGGTTGCGTAAAATAAACGTTCCTAGTTTTTGCCACATAGCTGGCAAAAATAAGCATGTTCATGTATTATCAGTTATGTAAAGCTTAATTTAACCGCTAATCAGAATATTTTCTACTTTCGCGGTATACCTATTTGCAAACAATTGGCGTTAAGGTACCATACAATATGAGAATTTTTCTACTGATTATTTTAGCATGGAACATCCTTTGGCCTGCTGGGGCACAAACGGTTCGCCCTGCAACAAGTGGCTGGCGTGTGCATGGAGCTTATAAAACCAACAATTGTATTGAACAAGCGGGAGAACTTATATATGTAGGAAACAACAGTTCCTTGTTTAGCTACAATCAGTCTGATATGAGTATTGAGATCTTATCTCGCGTAACGGGTTTGTCAGATGTAAATGTGCAGTTTTTGAAATATCACCAACCAACCGAAACACTCATCATCGTTTACGACAACCTCAATATTGATTTGGTTCAGGCAGGTATTGTATACAATATAGCTGATGTGCAAAACCGCATTATTATTGGCGAAAAGAAAATAAACAATATTAGTTTACAAAGTGGTAAAGCTTACCTAGCTTGTAGTTTTGGTATTTTGGTATTGGATATTGGTCGCAAGCGGTTAGTGGATAGTTACGTGAACTTAGGTGCCAACGGAAGCAATTTACTGATAACAGACGTAGCGGAATACCAAGGTAGTTTGTATGCGTCAACTCCTTTGGGCATTTACCGCGCATCATTAAACAGTTTAAACCTGAGTGATTACAATTTTTGGAGCCGCATATTGCCAGCAAGTTTTAGCAATCAACTCGAAGTTTTTTCCAACCAATTGTATGCGGTAGTCGATTCCAATATTGTTCGATTTGATGGTAATAACTGGACACCTGTTAATGGAACAGACCGTTCTTTTACATCCGATTTAAGGGTATCGAGTAACCGATTGCTCATTGTGCAACAAAACCAAATCCTGGCCATTAACAACCAAGGTTCAACTACACTGTTTCCGTACCGGTTGGTTACGGCTGCCACTTTTGGTGTAAATAACGATTTGTATTGCATTGCTCCGGATAATTACATGTTTAGGATAAACGCAAGTAATGGAGTCATTGATTATTTGAGCCCTTCTGGTCCTTACGCAACCACCGCAACACGCATGGCTTATGGTGATAAACGCTTATGGATTGCCGGAGGCAGTATTGGTGGGTTTGGTGTTACTGGCGGCTGGGGGCCGTTATACAACAACAATAAATTTTACACCATTGAACAAAACAATTGGTATAATTTTAAGTCGAGTACAGACCCTCGAATTGTGAATGGCCGCGATTTCATAGATGTATGCATCAGGCCGAGCACGCAGCATGCATTTGTTGCAAGTTTAACAAGTGGAGTCATTGAGGTTGCGGGAACACAAGTGGTTAATTTATTTGATACAACCAACAGTGAGTTAGACAAACCAGCAGCAGGTGGTGATGCCTTGGTTCAAGTATCAGGTATTGCTTTTGATAATGACGAAAATATGTGGATGAGCAATTTTGCCGCAGTAAAACCATTGGTGTTGCGCACCGCTGGCGGTCAGTGGCGAGCATTTTCATTCCCAACGTCTATTTCACCATATACAGGTTTTATTACTGTTGACGATATTGGCCAGAAATGGATGACGCATAGCAAGGGTATCGGACTTGTGGTATACAACTCAGGTGCCGATATCTTAAGTGATAATGACGATCAAATAAAATTACTCACCACCCAAAAAGAAAACGGCTTTTTACCAAGCAACAATGTTTTATGCATTACCAAAGACCAAGATGGTGCATTGTGGATCGGCACTGACCAAGGATTGTGCATTATTGATCGCCCGCAGAATGTGTTTAGGCAAGGACAAGATTTTGATGCAAGGCAAATTGTAATCAAAACGGGCCTGGTTTTTTCTAACTTTTTAGGAACCACCCAAATTAATTGCATTCGCGTAGACGCTGCTAACCGAAAGTGGATTGGCACTTCTAATGGCGTTTGGCTTGTATCTCCAGATGGGTTCACCATCATTCATAATTTTAACATGAGCAATAGTCCCATATTATCCAATATTGTATATGATATCGGAATTGACGAACAATCAGGTGAAGTATTTTTTGCCACTGAGAAAGGGCTCATTTCATTTGTGGGTGACGCCACAACTGCAAGTGATAAGCACAACAATGTACTGGTTTATCCAAACCCAGTCACACCTGCGTTTGATGGACTCATAACCATTTCTGGTTTGGTAAATAACGCCTACGTTAAAGTAACCGATTTAAAAGGCCAATTGGTGCATGAAACCAGAGCCAATGGCGGAACTGCTACATGGAACGGACTCACCTTTCAAAATAAACGAGCCGCTACAGGAGTATATCTTGTATATTCTTCAAATGCGGAGGGCACCGAAACCAATGTTGGAAAAATTGTTTTTATAAAATAGCATGTTGGTTAAATGCAAAGGCATCGTTATTAAAACCATTGCCTACTCAGAGAACAGTGTTATTGTAAAGTGTTATACCGATGCATATGGCTTGCAATCATACATGGTTAATGGAGTGCGGTCTAAAAAAGGAAGCATCAAACCATCACATTTAATGCCACTCAATTTGCTCGAAATGGAGGTATACCATCAGCAACAAAAAAATTTGCAGCGTGTAAAAGAAATTCGGTGTGTGCCTCAGTTGCAATCACTTCATTTCGATACCATCAAAAGTGCAATCGGTATGTTTACGGCCGAAGTGTTGCACAAAGTAATTAAAGAAGAGAACCAGCCTGATGCAGCATTGTTTTCTTTCGCCTACAACGCTATTCAATGGATTGATTTGCAAACTGAGCCTGTGGCAAATTTTCCAATTGCTTTTATGGTGCAATTATCAAAGTATTTGGGGTTTCAACCTAAAGGAACATATACTAACCAAACAAACGGATTCGACTTACAACAAGGAGTTTTCGAGACATACCATTTGCAGCATCCCTATCAGTTGAATCCTGAATTAAGTTTAAAACTGTACCGTTTTATCGCTGATGGTTTTTCAAACATGCAATACAACGAGTTAAGCCATATCCAGCGGACACAATTGTTGGATGCAATGATGGAGTATTACCAACAACATATTGATGGGTTATTCGATATCCAGTCACACAAGGTTTTAGCAACAGTTTTGGCTTAGGGCGTTGCCCGTTGGGCCGGGTTGTGCACTGTATCTTTGCTACGCAAAGGATGCCGTTTCCACCCCTAACGCAAACGAGTCGCGGCCTGCAAAGCAGGCCCCCCCCCCCCCCCCCGCGACTCGTTCATTTATCCATACTCCGTTTAAACAGATTTTGGCCTGTAAGTATTTTGTGTTCCTGCACCTTTGCTACTCACCTTTGCTGCTTGGTCTTTTACCTTTGGAGCTTTTGGTGTTTTAGGTGCAGCAGCTTTTTTAGCAGCGGCCTTTTTTGGTTTTTCAGTTTCAGTTACTTCTTCTGACACGGCTTCCGTAGTTTCACCTGCTGCCATTGCAGCAAAATCCAACGAACCTTTTAACAAATTATACCACGTAAGTAATTTCTTGATGTCTGAATCGTACACACGCTCATTGTCTAAGTTAATGGCAGCATGCACAAAGGCACGTTGTGTTTGAGCATCTGCTTTTGCGTCAGGCGCAGCATTACCCGCTTGCTCAGCAGCATTCAATTTCACAAATACTTGCGTTAATGCCACATCACCTTCCATTGTATACATTGATATATCCTCCAAAACCGAAACTTTATCATGCATACCTGTTGCAAACCTTTTTTTAGGTTCAGCCAGTGTTTCTAAAATCAACCCGGTTTTACTCCGACCAATAATTTTGTGTAATCCGCCAATTCCGGCAATCGCAACTAGTTCTTTTAAATCCATTCGTTCAATATTAAGGGCCACAAATGTAGCATTTTTTGAAAATTTGCCACCATCATGTAACATTGCGCCACAATGCGAGTGGTAATTGCAGGTATGTTATTTTGCTTGTTTGCCACGCTTGTTTTTAAGGCCCAAGCACAAGTGGTCAATATCGAAAGCAGGCGTTTGCAAACCAATGTATTGGGTTGGAGCGGCCAAGGTGAGTTCGGCTACGCCTACATCCAAAACCAAAATGCAATTTCTAACCTAAATACCCGACTTAATTTTATACACCATACTGCCAAACAAAACTGGTTACTACTAGCAGATTTATCCCTTATTCAATCCAATAAGGGCGATTTTGAAAACGCAGGATATCAGCATGTAAGGTATCAGTATACGCTTTCATCCAAACTGTCATTGGAGGCATTTACACAACTGCAGTTCAGCAAACAAATGCGCTTGTACCCGAGGTGGATTTTGGGCGCAGGTCCACGTTATACGGTTTTAGAAAAAGACAGTGTTCAAATATATTTGGGCGGTTCGCTTTTTGCCGAGCATGAGGCCTTACGCGACCCTGAATCTACCAACTCAAGCGAGCGCCTCAATTGTTACGTTTCAGTTGTGTTTCACCAAATACCCAATGTGGTAATTGATTTGTTTTTAATGTACCAACCTCGGCTTTTAAATCCTGCAGATAGGCGTTTGCAAAGCGAAATCAGGTTCGATTTTCCAGTAAGCAAACACTTGCAGTGTCGCTTTGCTGCCACTGTGTTTAATGATACTAAACCGCCTTCAGGGGTGCCACAAACATTTTCGAGCATGCGCAGTAGCATCATCTACAGCTTTTAAAGCCTTATGAAATGTAGGTTATTCTGTTAAATTTGTCGCTCTTTACATGCAATTGTACCGTTATGGAAACAGTAGAAATATACAAACCAAAACATAAAATTAGGGTGGTAACTGCTGCCAGTTTGTTTGACGGGCACGATGCTGCCATCAACATCATGCGCAGAATTATCCAAGCAAGTGGGGCTGAGGTTATTCACCTGGGTCATGATCGCAGTGCCGAGGAAGTAGTGAATTGTGCCATACAAGAGGATGCAAATGCCATTGCCATGACCAGCTACCAAGGCGGGCACGTGGAGTATTTTAAGTTTATGTATGATTTGTTGCAACAAAAGGGTTGTGGCCATATCCGAATTTTTGGTGGAGGCGGAGGTACCATTTTGCCCGAAGAAATAAATGAGTTGCATGCATACGGTATCACACGCATTTATCATCCCGATGATGGACGTGCTATGGGCTTGCAAGGAATGATTAACGATATGCTGCAAAAATGTGATTTTGCAACAGGCCAAAATCTAAACGGAGAAGTAACCCACCTGCAAGAAAAAGACTACAAGTCTATTGCGCGTTTGATATCAGCAGCCGAAAATGATCCTGAGAACTTTACCACCATTCTAAAACAAATAAACCAAACGGTTAAGCAACCCATAAAAACTCCCGTGTTGGGTATTACAGGAACAGGTGGTGCAGGTAAATCTTCGTTGGTTGATGAATTGGTGCGCAGGTTTTTAATTGATTTTAAAGACAAAACAATTGCCATTATCTCGGTTGACCCGTCAAAGAAAAAAACCGGAGGTGCCTTGTTGGGCGATCGCATCCGAATGAATGCCATTAAAAACCCAAGAGTATACATGCGTTCGTTGGCAACACGCCAAAGTAACCTTGCACTTTCAAAGCATGTTCAAGAAGCTATAGATATTGTAAAGGCAGCACAGTTTGATTTGATTATTCTCGAAACTTCGGGTATCGGACAAAGCGATACCGAAATTATGGATCATAGTGAAGTGGCTCTTTACGTAATGACCCCTGAGTATGGTGCTGCAACACAACTTGAAAAAATCGATATGCTCGATTTCGCAGACATTATTGCTATAAACAAGTTTGATAAAAAAGGAGCACTTGATGCCCTCCGTGATGTGAAAAAGCAGTACCAACGAAACCACAAATTGTTTGACCGCAATCCAGACGAAATGCCAGTATTTGGTACCATTGCCAGTCAGTTTAATGATCCGGGAATGAATAGCTTGTATAAAGCGGTAATGGATAAAGTAGTTGAAAAAACGGGAGCAAAACTTCAATCCAATTATCAAATTAGTGAGGAGATGAGTGAAAAGATTTACATCATTCCTCCTGCTCGTGTACGTTATTTATCAGAAATAAGTGAGAACAACCGCAACTATGATAAATGGGTAAATAAACAATGTGAAATTGCAGAGAAATTGCACGGATTAAAGACGTCTATCGACACCATCAAAGCTTCGAAACTTGATGATAAGGACAGGTTGGTAAAGGCATTGGATGAAACCTACCACCAAATTGCGCTCGACTTAGATCCACGCAACAGAAACATATTGGAAACATGGGAAAGCAAAAAGGATTTGTTTCGAAATGAGTATTATGTTTTTAAGGTACGCGATAAAGAAATTAAAATTAAAACGCATACAGAGTCTCTTTCGCACACACAGATACCTAAAGTTGCTGTACCCAAATACAAAGGTTGGGGGGATATCTTACGGTGGGCATTGCAAGAGAACTTTCCTGGCGATTTCCCATACACTTCGGGTATTTATCCATTTAAACGCGAAGGTGAAGATCCTACGCGCATGTTTGCAGGCGAAGGTGGTCCAGAGCGAACCAACAAACGGTTTCATTATGTATCACAAGGAATGCCGGCTAAGCGTTTAAGTACCGCTTTTGATTCAGTAACCTTGTATGGAAACGACCCTGATCACCGTCCAGATATTTATGGCAAAATAGGCAACTCTGGTGTGAGTGTATGGAGTTTAGATGCCGCCAAAAAATTGTATTCAGGTTTTAATTTAGCTGATCCGAAAACTTCTGTTTCAATGACAATTAATGGTCCTGCCGCAATCATTTGTGCATTTTTTATGAATGCTGCAATTGACCAACAATGCGAGTTGTACATTAAGGCAAATGGTTTGGAAGAAGAGGTGAATCAAAAAATTGATGAATTGTTCAAAGCCAAAGGAATCCAACGTCCTAGGTACAATGCATCAGAATTACCAGAGGGCAATGACGGATTAGGACTAATGTTATTAGGTGTTACAGGCGATCAAGTATTGCCGCAGGAGGTATATCAAAAGATAAAAACTGAAACACTTAAGCAAGTACGTGGAACCGTTCAAGCAGATATCTTAAAAGAAGATCAAGCTCAGAACACCTGTATTTTTTCAACCGAGTTTTCGCTACGTGTGATGGGAGATGTGCAACAATATTTTATTAATAACAATGTACGCAATTTCTATTCGGTTTCAATAAGTGGTTACCATATAGCCGAGGCAGGTGCGAATCCAATTACCCAATTGGCGCTTACCCTTTCAAATGGATTTACGTTTGTGGAATACTACCTCAGCCGAGGGATGAATATTGACGATTTTGCGCCCAATTTGTCTTTCTTTTTTTCAAATGGAATTGACCCAGAGTATTCTGTAATTGGCAGGGTGAGTCGCAGAATTTGGGCAAAGGCGATGAAGTTAAAGTATGGAGCAAATGAACGTAGTCAAATGCTCAAGTACCATATTCAAACGTCAGGCCGTTCGTTGCATGCCCAAGAAATTGATTTTAATGATATACGTACCACCTTGCAAGCGCTTTATGCCATTTATGATAATTGCAATTCACTTCATACCAATGCATATGATGAGGCAATTACCACTCCAACTGAAGAAAGTGTGCGCAGGGCAATGGCCATCCAACTAATTATTAACCGCGAACTTGGGTTGGCTAAAAATGAAAACCCATTGCAAGGTTCGTTTATTATTGAAGAACTTACAGACTTAGTAGAAGAGGCTGTGCTTAGCGAGTTTGATCGCATTACAGAGCGTGGTGGTGTATTGGGTGCCATGGAAACCATGTACCAACGAACCAAAATACAAGAAGAGAGTTTGTATTATGAAATGCAAAAGCACACGGGTGAATATCCAATTATTGGGGTAAATACATTTTTAAGTAGCAAAGGCTCACCCACCATTGTTCCTGCAGAAGTAATTCGTTCAACCAAAGAAGAAAAGGAGTACCAAATTGCGATGCTCAATGAATTGAAAAAAGGAAACGCTGCCAAAGGTGCTGAAATGCTTCACCGTTTGCAACAAGTGGCGGTACATAACCAAAACATCTTTGCCGAGTTAATGGAAACGGTTAAATATTGTTCCTTAGGTCAAATAACCAACGCATTATTTGAAGTAGGTGGGCAGTATAGAAGAAACATGTAATGCTTGGTTTTTGGATTTGAATATGCAACTAAACTAATGGAGTTAATGTGTTATTTTCTATCATCGGTTTTGCATACCCTTTTTCAAAAGTGCTGTATGTTATGAATCTCGTTTAGCTCAAAAAGATTAAATAAAGCAAGCGAATGTATACGCACTATAAAAATGGTATAAGTGAAAATTGTTACATCTAGTTATGCTCATAAATCCTTATACGTTGTGTATTCGTTTTGGTTGGTTATTGCTCATATTACTAGCAACACAACCTGGTTTTGGGCAACATTTTGAATTAAGGCAATTCCAACTACAATCATCATTACCTAGTACGTTTGTTTACAAAGTGCATGAAGACCAACGAGGGTTCATTTGGTTTTTAACCGATAAGGGCATAGCTTACTACAACGGGAGTCAAGTAAAGTATATTAGCCAAGCAGATGGATATGAATCGGCTGGGGCTTTTCATGTGATTGAAGATAAAACAGGCGCGTTATGGTTTTTAACAGTTGACTTTAAGATATACAAATTTACAAACAACAAATTTTTTCGCATACAAACACCAATTCGAATAGGCTGGATTGATAAAGACCAACGAGGTAATGTATACGCAGCTTCGCGTGATTCAGTAGATGGTTTTTCTGTTTATCGTATTCTGTCATCTACTTTACAATTGCTTCGGATAAGCAAACCGTTCAACGATATTGTTTTTAATATGTTGGTTCTAGATACCAATCATTTACTGTTTGGGTTTGGTAGCAGTATCGACTACTATAAGAACAAAAAGCGTCATACGCTTTTGCCATCACGAACATATTTAGACAGAATACCTCCAAGACTACACCGCACACCGCGCGGTATTTTTATTTCAAATTATTTTGGTTTGTACCTATATGATACCAGTTCATGTCAAATCAAATTGGTATATCCCTTCCCAGAAAAGGAAATTATTAGCTTAAGTTATATTGATGGTTCGTATTGGGTAGCTACACAAAGAGGATTGTTTAGGTTTTATGATACAATAACACCCCAATCAAAACCTGAAGTTTATTTAGCCGAATATGCAGTAATGGGGATTGTGAAATCACATGATCAGATGTATTGGATACCTACTTATGAACTTGGAGTTTTTGTTTCTAATTTTCAATCCAAACAAATTAATGCCAAAGAAGGGCTGCTAGCTGAAAAGATATCACATATTCGAATAGATGGAGACGATCTCTGTTTTTTTGGCAGAAGCAAGTCTTATTACAGGTATCATAATGGGATGGTTGAGTCGTTCAAACTCCCCGTATTTCATCCATATAAGCACAGCACAAATTACGCAATGAATGTATTTGTGCTTCCAGATTCATCATTGTTTGTGCATGGCAAAAGTAATGGAGTAATTAAGAAAGGTAAGGTATATCAAGATCCCTATTTGCTTGGTGGGTTGCCCCCCATTTTATCAATCAATTCAAAGGGTTTGGTTTATTTTTATGATGGAGCATTATGGCTAAATGGGGTTAAGCAGTGCTTGGTTACCAATGAGCAGTTACTTCAACTAAGAGAAGAAGTTCTTGCTCAGAATTTCACGTTAGCTAAACCTATACCAGTTTATATCGACAACGATGAGTACTATTTTCAAACTGACAAAGGCTTAATAAGAGCTAGTTGGGATGCAAAACAAATTAAACCTAAATGGAATGATTTACGCATAAGTGGTAAGATATCACATATATGTAAATGGCAAGAAGCCTTAATTGTGAGCACACAAAACGAAGGTTTATACATTGTAAATGGAAGTAAAATTACCCATTTCACAAGCTTAAATGGGTTATTATCAATGTATGTTGAAAAAGCAGTTGTACTTAACAACCAGTTATGGATATGCACCAACCAAGGTTTAAGTTCAATATCCGATTTGAAATCAATGCAAATCAGACATTTTACTGCAAACGATTATTTATTGGATAACGAAGTACAAGATGTCGCATTGTTTAACGATACTCTTTTTGTTGCGACTGCAACTTCGGTTTCATTATTTCCCAAGCAAGCAACTATTCCAGCTTTCATTCCATCCGTTATTGTCGAAAAGATAGAGATTAACCATCAGCCTTGGCTGCTAACAGATAGGTACGTATTGGATTATCACCAAAACAATATTTTACTTCAAGTCGCATCTCCTGGTTATCGTTTTGCAAATCAAAAAAGGTATCGTGTATTTATTAAGAAAAATGCCGAGACCGATACGCTTTATTATCGCTCGGGCAATATTCAATTATCTGCATTATCGAGTGGATTGTATAAAGTATCTGTTGCTGTTCAGCATATTGACGGTAATTGGAGCATGCCATCTTCTGAACTGGTTTTTGATATTAAACCACCATTTTGGCAAACAATTTGGTTTTGGTTGTCATTGGTGAGTACATCAGTGGTAATTGTTGTATTGTGGATTCGGACTCGTTTTTTAAACAAACAAAGGCTGTTGGAAAGCAAACGTAAAATTGCAGAAAGTGAACTCAAGTCGCTTCGGCTTCATATGAATCCTCATTTTATATTTAATATTCTAACGTCACTCCAATCATTTATTTTAACAAACCAAAACCGCAAAGCAGAAGTATTTATTGCAAAGTTTTCTAAATTAATACGCGCAATTATGGGTTACTCTGTTAAGGGACAGTTGCTGTTAAGCGAAGAGGTTGCGTTTTTAAACAATTATATTGAGTTGGAAAAAACCAGGTTTCAATATCCTTTTCAACACCATATTCATTGGTCTTCCAATATAGAGCCTCATCACTTAACCATCCCATCGCTATTGGTTCAGCCTTTTGTAGAGAATGCTATTAAACATGGAATTAAGGACCAAGAGCCACAAGCGGGAAGCATAGAAATTTATTTTTATAAAATTGAAAACCGTATTTGGTGTCGAATAGAAGACAATGGTATAGGACGTAATCTTGAAAAAAATATACAACACGAATCTACTGGCATTCGATTCACCGAAGAGCGTATACAATTGTTGTTAAATAAACCACAATCACAAATGGTTTTTATTACCGACCTTAGCAACCAAAATAAACCTTGCGGAACACGCGTTGAAGTGTGCATCCCTGATTTAACCCAATATGATTAATTGTTGTATCATTGATGATGAAGAAAATTGCCGCACTGCGTTGCGCGCGTTGTTAACTCGCAACCACCCAGAGGTGCAAATAGCGGCTGAGTTTGCAGATATTGAGTCCGCATATCAGTTTTTGTCTCAACCATTGCCCAAACCATTTATTGTATTCCTCGATATTCAACTAAAAGGGGGAACAGGCTTCGATTTATTAAGTCAACTTCCCGGATTTACATTTTCTGTTATTTTTACAACTGCGTTTGATCAATTTGCCATTAATGCCATTAGGCATTCAGCAACTGATTATTTGCTAAAGCCAATTGATGCTGAAGAGTTGGAAGAATCGCTAAGCCGGTTTAAACAGCTTCAGAACACAAGGTCAGATACATCAGTTGGTATTGCCAAGCCGTTCGAAACGCTTGCTGTAGTATCTTTGTCAGAGACCCATTATATTCCTGTTGATGATATATTGTATTTTAAGAGCGATAACAACTACACATACGTATTCCCCAAAGTGGGCAATCCCATTTTATCGTCTAAAAACATCGGATATTATGAGTCACTTTTCCAAGAACATTTTTTCTTTCGTTTGCATAATTCATTTATTGTAAACCTCAAATCGATTGCAAAACTAGAAAAGGGTAAGGTCTGGGAAATTACTTTGGTTAACGGTACCCGATTACCAATTTCTACCCGCAGAAAGGATGATTTTTTGTCAAAATATATTCAGTCAACCAAAGGCTAATTGCAAATTCTCAGCCATTAGCTACAAATTCTCACTTTAGGTTTCACTCTTGTATGCAGATTGTATTTTCGATTGCGTAAACGTAACCCTTGTACGGAATTGAAGAGCTCAAAGTGCATTCGTAGAACCCTGTAAGTCGATTGTGAAATGAATGCTTTTGCCCTATGAACTAAACCCGAATATGATGAATATTCGGGTTCTAAGTTCAATTAAATCCTGTTTCACCTGCCTCAATTTGAATTGGTAAATTGTTTTCCAACGGTACTTTTGGACAAGAAAACCTTGAAACATAAGCGCAAAGTGGGGCATAACATAAGTTAAAATCCAGCACTACTTCTTTGTGGTTGTCTACATAGGCCAAATCAATGTATCGCCCTCCATGATAGGTAGATTTTCCGTTTGATGCGTCTGTAAAAGGGATGAATAAAATTCGTTTTTCCCGCATTTGTTGCGTTTGGTAACCATTTAAGGTAAACGTTGAATCCAACAGTTCAAATGCAACAATGGCCGTATGCATGTAAGTGGTTGTGCTTCCATCGGATTGTTGAATAGCTATGTATTCTGGAAAAGGCAACCAAGTTATTTGTGCGTTTGCACAGTACGTTTTTTTTACCGCTGCAAATCGCAAGCCTTTAAACGTTTTTAACTCATTTTGGGTAAAAGGTGAGGATGCAGGATCTAGAAATGCATTGTTTCTGTTTTGTTGAAATGCAAGCACTTCTCGTTTGTATTGTTCTTCGTTATTGCATCCTAAAGTAAGAGCACAAGCTATGAAACAACAACTAATAATCCAATTCCACATGGTTGCTTTGGTATACATCTTTTCGCGTATCGTTGCGGTGAACATAACCAATCACATGTAGTTGCTTCTTAACCCAAACTGGATTGGTAAATGTGTATTTATAACGCTTTTTGTATACACGACCAGCTACAATAGGTGCATCAGCTTTATTTAACAAGTCGCCTGTAGCATTGGTTAAACAAGCACGCATAATATGCATGTGCATGTAATTGTCATTAAATGCAGGTGCAGGTATTGGACCAGAGTAATCAATGTATTCCTGAACATCTACAATGCTGTCTTCTATAAGCACCAATGTTAAGTAATTTTTATTTGTATCTGTCGGTACTTGAGTGTATTCAACGGTTACCTCTAACAATAATTCATTTTCTGGAATGGGGTAACCCTCTACTTCCTTGATATGTGTTAAGGTAATGTTTACTGGCGTGGGCTCATTCAATTGCGCATTTGTTTTTGCAGTCCAGTCGGTTCGATCCATTAACAAATCAGTTTTGTCAGGAAACTTCACCCTGTCAATTGCCCCTTTGGGTAATGAATTCGGAACCCCTAAAATATTGGTGCAAAAATCGGCACCCGCCTGTGTTCTAAAATCTTGACGACTCTGATGACCTTCTTTGTTGATCGGGTTGGTGAAAGTTGGCAATAAATTTAATGGGTGAATGCCAATTACATTCACTCTTCCTGGATTAGCGGTTTGCAGCGCTTTTGCAATAGCCGCAGCATCAGGGCAATTTACACATTGCACTCCTGTTACATCTTCAAGCAGTACTTGCTTTACTTGTGGTGCCGATGGGGTGGGTTTTACCCAAGTGGTATCCAACGTGGTTTTAGGCGGATCATAGTTGATAAAAGGAGGTTCTTCTTCGCAACCCAACAAAAGTGCAAATGCTGCTATGCTTAAAAATAGAATCCTGTTTTTCATCTTGCGTTTTGTTTAAAAATTAGTGGTAATGGTAAGCCTGCCTCCACTAAATGCAGGTTCTACACGGCACACCCCCCCAGTACAGTTCACACCTTGTGGTTGCTTTAAGAAAGCAGCTGTTAAACGTGTTGTTTTATAAGTATACGAAGTGAAGAAATTATAGTAATGGATGATTTCAAATTTTTCTCCTGGCAATGGCTTATTCAAGAAACCACTTCTAAAATTAACCAAATCACCAGCTGAAAAACTCCAATGAGGTGCCACATTATATTCAACTAATGCATTGACAAAACTACCCAAATCTTGTTCTGTATTCATGTATTGCCATTCAAAGCGCAATGAGCGTTTGGTATTGAGTTTGTAAGTCATTTCACCAAACAAAGTTAACGCTTCTACATATGGTGCTGAGGCCTTGCCTTCAAACAATTGTTGGTTATAGCCTATTGATTGGACCCCAACCATGGCTTTAAACTTTTTATTGAATTTATAGGCAACGTCCGTATACACTTCTCTAAATAATTTGGTTTGGTTGTTCCACACATACCCATCTGCAAAGGTTAAACCTGCTAACGTATTTACAATCGAACCATTGAGATTTATTTGTAAACTTTTGGTCGGTTTTAAGGTAAATTCAAGCTGGGCCGCATTCTCTCCAAGTTCCTGCACTACTGCATTGTATCGCGCTAACAAGCGGTAAGTATTTTGCCGCGTAAGTGCAGGTAAATAATTAATGGGTCCGTTGTTTGGTAATGGTGCAATTTCAAGTGGATTTACCCTGAGCAAAAATGATTCGAGCCTTTTGAACTGAACATTTACCCCAAATCCGGTAGTGGAATACGATAAACTAGTGTAAAAGATATTTCCTGGTTTGTTAATCAAGGTATTCGAATAATCTAAAATAGCTTCTGGTGTTTTGAGGTTGTACTCCACAAACCAAGTAAAGTTCTTATAGTTGAGGGTATTATATACATTGTATCCAAACACGTTGTACTTAGGGTCAAAACGTTGTTCAAGCGGATAGCTGTTAATCGTAGAAGCAATGCTACTCATGGTATTTTGATCAAGTGTTCGGTTCACAACTGATGCTCCCAACTCAGCGTTTAGTTTATCAGAAAATACCATACGGTGCTCAATATTGGCTCCTTTAATAATGGGTTCGCGGATATCAAATCGAAACTTTTGTTGACCAGTAAATGCCTTGATGCGTGTGTTTTCGCTAAAATTATAAATAACCCGAGCTCCTTGAATAGCAAAGTCAATTCCGATGTTTCGGTCTTCGTATGCCCTAAACAAGGCACCTGTTCCAAATTGGTCGTAAAAGTACCCCAATGTAAAATTAAACTTATCTACATCTTTGCTTACCTGCCAAAATCCAATACCCGATTTTGAGTATGCTTGCTGTGGGTTAAATAAAGGTGAGTTGTTGAACAAATCATATCGAACAGAGAAGTTAAAACCTTTGATTTTATAATTCATGAACAGCCAGGCTTCAGCCGATGACAATTCACGCAGGTATTGGGTAGTGTTCGCACCAATGCGGTCATCACGCATGTAAAACTGGGCATTGGTTTGAAAGTTCCCTGAAAATTCTCCCTTGTCTTCTTTTTTCTCTGAAGTTTGGGCAAATAAGGCGCAACTAATAGCGAGTGAAATGGTGAGTAAAACGTATTTATTCATGCGGTAGTAAAGGTTGCAAAATACCATTATTTCCGTGAATTGAAAATACCAAGCTGTTATGCAATGAATATTGCATAACAGCCTTTAATCTTGTAAAAATTAGTGAATCACCAATTTGCGCGCAATGCTGCCTTGAACAGTTTCAATGGTTAAGGTGTATACTCCCGGTGCAACATGCTCAATAGATAATTGCTGGTTGCTTCCCCATGCCACACGTTTCCCGGTAATGTCAAACACTTGCAGCGACTTTACGGCAATACCATACACGGTAACAAAGGTTTGTGCAGGATTAGGGTAAACTACTACTTGCGTTGTACCAAGCTCTGATAAACTATTTACCAACCTATTGGTAATTGCAATTGCAAATGTATCTGTTGATACTCTGGTTACCGAGCCACTTTGCGCGCTTACCCTCCAACGTCCGTAATACGATTGTGACTGGCCAACACCAATACTTGTAAGCAAGTTTACAAGGTTTGCGTTGGTTATGGTTGTAAACGTGTCTGTAGTTGAAATGGAGATTAGTGGAGCAGCAAAACTGTCGTCAACGGTATCAAGTTCTAATGTATACTCAGGCAATGCCAATCCTATGGAAGGTATTGCTCTTTGCCAATTAAACAGTATGCTATCATTGATATTGTTATTGGTGAGCACAATGCTGTCGTTGTTGGTTGGTAGTTGCAACCCAAATGCAGCAATCGAATCAATTGGGTCAGCAATAGGTGTAATATCGAACTCGCCCCGCGGAATCATTTGGTAACCAATAAATGGAAATGGAGCAGCGGTGCTGCTGCTAAATTGAATTCCTAAACCTGCAACTTTAAACAAGTTTGTAGTTGGTATTGGTTTGCCTGCCAAAGGTGAAGTGCTTAATACCCGCACAACCACGGTATCACCCGCTGTATTCAAGGTTAATACATTGGTTGAGTTTGTAGGCCAATTGTCATTAGGAAGATTGGTAATCAACCTGAGGCTATCTATCCAAATCAGTTTATTCTCTGTTGCCTCGCTTAACAATACTGCTTTTTGTGTTGCATTCAAAAATGAAGTGGTTGTATCAATCACTATTACTGTATCCAATACAAGCTGGTTTAAACCTCTAAATGTACTAACGGTACCCGTTAAGCGAACCCGATTTCCTTCCCTTACCGTATATCCAAAATTACGGCTGCTGTTAAATGCGGTGATACCTCCGGTACTATCCGATACCAAAAATTGCAAACCACTTAACCGTTGGTTAAATCCAATAACGCGTCCTTCAACTGTAGCACGTAAGCCAATACTATCTGGATTGCCAGTTGTTAGATTGGTTGTATTAATTTGCCCAATTGCATACAATTGAGGCGGGCCTTGTGTAGATCC
Source organism: Bacteroidia bacterium (assembly GCA_025454875.1). Taxonomy (GTDB): domain Bacteria; phylum Bacteroidota; class Bacteroidia; order UKL13-3; family UKL13-3; genus UKL13-3. Next base: position 46,786 of record JALONP010000026.1, read on the forward strand.
GTTGCCTCTGGTAATTGTACTATTTGCTGTTATTGATGAATCAAGATCTCTTTGCACAAATACAATTGCTTCATAAGCCGTTTGACTTGAAAGTCCAGTAACTGTAACCCCAGTTGTGTCACCTTTAAATACGCAGTATGCTAAGTTATCACTTGGCAAGCTGCTTCCACTCCCAAAAACAGTTGAAGCTGTTACGGCTGATGCAAATACACCTGTAATTGGCGTATTGATAGCTCCTTGTTTTAAGTATACCAATGTGGTATGTGTTGAATTGGGGATACCTGCAGGTTTGGTCCAATTAATTCGAACCGAAGTTTCTGAAATGCCTGTTATCAATACATTGGTAACAGCGGGAGGAGGTAATGCTGCTGTTTGGGTAAATGCGGTAACTGCCGAAGAATACGTTGGCACAGAGTCGTTCACAACCCAAACATTAAAGTAATAAGTTGTTTGAGGCGAAAGCCCTGTTAAATCAACAATATTATTATCGCCATTGTAAATGCAAAATGCTTGCGAATCATTTTCATAAACACTTCCGTTGCCAAATACCGAAGCAGCAGTATACGTATTGGGTAATTTTGAGTTCACACCAGCATTAATGGCGCTGCCAGCTTTGGCAAATACAAGAATGGTTTGAGTGCTGTCTACATACCCAACAGGTTTATCCCATAAGGCTGTTAGTTCTGTAGGTTGCACAGGTACTTGAAAACGAAGGTTAGTTGCAGCAGTAGGAGGAGGGGTCGCGCCAAATGTGGTGGTATTAGCACTTGTACCGTTTGAGTAGGTGCTATCAGCATTGCGGTAAGTAAATACCGAAACAAAATAAGTTGTTTGTGCTTGCAAGCCAGTTACAGTAAGTGAATCTCCATCAGCATTCCAAACACAACGAGCGTTTGAGTCGTTTTCGAGACGGCCAGTTGTGATTGCATAATCTGTATTTGCTGGGTAATTTCCGTCTGCTAATATCGGTGTAGTCGTAATGGAACTGTCTGCTTTAATCCATGCTAACATCGTAAACGCGGTATCGGAATATCCGGCAATGCGGTTAAATTTTAACTTGATACTTGTTTGTGATAAGGCCGTAAGTTGCAGTTGGCCTGGTGCTGCTGGTTGTGCAGATGATTGACCGCTGGTAGTGTTTGCTGTTGAGTATAAAGAATCAGCATCAGTAACTGCAAATGCCAATAAATGATATGTTGTACCCTGAGTGAGTCCGGTTAATGTAAACGCTGCTAAATCGCCTTTGTAAACACAACGTGCAGCAGTATCGTTTTGGTAAATGGTTCCGTTGTTAGATTGTATATCTCCATCTGCAGTGTATGCATTTACCCCAAATGTAGGAGAGCCTTGGTTAATGGAAGCATTCGGTTTGGCAAAAACCAATACCGACATGCTGCTGTCAACATAACCTGTGGGTTTGGTAAAAGAAATATCGGCAGTTGATTTAGTTTTACCTGTGAACGTAAGTGCTGTAATAGGAGCGGGAGGCTGTGCACCGGATGGTACAAAGTCGTTCCAATTAGAACTCAGCATTATCCCATCAATAATTGCTGCTGAAGTTCCTCCTGTTCCTTGTCTTATGCAAAATGATGCGATACTGTTTAAATCAGTTTGAGTTATATCAGTTGCAACCGCAGTAGCAATACTTGGTTCAGTTGTAGGGAAAATGCTGTCGATAACATACACGTGTACACTATCATTATTAGTTCCTGCTATAAACTGGTATTTTAGTACCACAGCGTAGGTGCGATTTACTTGAAAGTCGTTTGTAGAAAATGTAGAAGAGTTAGCTGCCGAACTTTTACTAATTCCAATTTTAAAAGTGCCTGCAGTTGCCCCATCTCTCAATGATATACGTCCCCTTAAACTTGTAACCCCCGAAGTTCCACTTGCATCTGATAAGTGAATTGAATATTCGGGAGTAGTGCCGCCTGAATTAGTTACTCGAAATAGAAATGACGTATAAACCGTTCCAGAGTTAATTGAATTAGGTAACGCTAAATTTGCATCTTCTCTTGAACCAGCGCCATTAGCAAATGATACAGATCCCCCATTTGCCGTTGCTTTATAATTAATAAATGACAAGGATGTTGTTAAGTATTGAAGAGGACTACCAGTTCCACTGTGTCTTTTCCAAAGATTTCCTCCTATTGAGGGGTTGGTCAAAGTATCAGCATTTGTTCCATAATTAAAATTTTCACTTAACAGTTGGGCTTTAGTGCTGGTAACAACACCAACAACCAATACGAAGGCATAAATAATCGTTCTCATACGTCTAAAATAAGCGTGGCAAAGTACACGCAATTTGCTAATTATGTTATTAAAATAAGGTTAAGTAAAGGCTATTTAGTTACCATCGGTAAGGCGCCATAAATGCGTACACCATCTACAAAATAAGCGGTTCCGCTTGCGCCACCTCCTCTAATATTGGGTGTTTCGTTGGTGCCAGGTCTTGAGTCTACTCCGGCAGTTAATGCGGCAATTCCGTTTACATCTCTTCGAGCCAAGCGCATCATTTCATCTCCCGAAAAGCGTTTCCCGGTGGTTTGGGTAACTTGTGTTGTACGTTGGGGAAACACATTTGTGTAATCCGTAATGATATACGTTTGTTGCAAGCGAGGGTCTAAATCTGCTTCAGTGCTTTGTTGGGCAAAACCGTAAAAACCACAACAGGTAAATATGCTTAACAAAATGAGTTTCATCTTGGTTACAATTCTGAAACCAAGGTAAGTGTTTGTGTTCACATTACGGCTACGCAATGCAATTTTTTACACAATTTTGCTTGTTGCTACTACATATGAATTGGTCTATTGGCTGTAGCGGCCAAAGCAGCCTCCTTTACAGCTTCTGCATAAGTTGGGTGAGCATGACTCATGCGTGCAATATCTTCAGCGCTGGCCCTAAATTCCATAGCTGTAACTGCTTCAGCAATTAAATCGGCAACACGAGGACCAATCATATGAACACCTAAAACTTCATCTGTTGTTGCGTCAGCCAATATTTTTACAAAGCCATCAATATCCATGCTTGCGCGCGCACGTCCCAATGCGCGCATTGGGAATGATCCTGCTTTGTACGCTATGCCTGCTTTTTTCAATTCTTCTTCAGTAGCCCCCACTCCAGCCACTTCTGGCCATGTGTATACTACGCCCGGTATCAAATTGTAATTAATATGTGGTTTTTGACCGGCAATGGTTTCAGCAACAAACACACCTTCCTCTTCGGCTTTGTGAGCAAGCATGGCTCCTTTTACAACATCGCCAATGGCATAAACACCTGCAATAGCCGTTTGCAAATGAGCATCGGTTTCAATACGACCCCGCTCATCGGTTTTTAATCCAATTTGATCAAGCCCTAATCCTTCAGTGTATGCTTTGCGACCTACAGATACCAAGCAATAATCGCCCTTAAAAGTTACTTCTTCTCCTTTTTCATTATCGGCTGTAATGAGTACCTCTTTACCTTTGGTTTTCGCACTTTTCACTTTGTGGTTAAAGTAAAATTCGAATCCTTGTTTTTTAAGCACACGTTGCAATTCTTTTCCAAGCGAACCATCCATGGTTGGAATAATACTTGAGGTATACTCAATAACCGAAACTTTTGCTCCTAATCGTGCATATACTGAGCCTAACTCCAATCCAATTACCCCACCACCAATAATAACCAAATGCTTTGGCACCTCCGTCATTTTTAGGGCTTCTGTGCTGGTAATAACTCTTTTTTTATCAATCTCAATTCCTGGTAAGGTTGCTGGTTTAGAGCCTGTCGCAATAATGACCTTATCAGTTTCAATCTCGGTAAGTTGATCGCCTTTAATGCTGATTTTATTTTTCGTTACAAAAGAGCCAACACCCTTGTAAACATCAATTTTGTTTTTCTTCATTAAAAAATCGATGCCATCACATGTTTGTTTAATGACAGCATCTTTTCGTGCAATCATTTGTGCAAGGTTGATTTGTACTTCGCCTTTAATATCAATACCGTGTGTGGTAAAGTTGGCTACTGCATTGTGGTAATGTTCACTTGAGTCGAGCATTGCTTTGCTTGGAATACATCCTACGTTCAAACACGTTCCACCCAGGGTTGCATATTTCTCAACCAGTGCGGTTTTCATACCAAGTTGTGCACAGCGAATGGCGGCAACATAGCCTCCAGGTCCCGATCCAATAATAGTTACATCGTATTTCATTGCTAACTGCTTTAGGTGTTTTATTTCACACTTTGGCTTTTATTACGCCAAAGTTTGGCAAAGGTAGCAGCCGTAATGAGTTAAACAAATGTGCTTTTTATCATTGCTCCATGGTCATAAAATAGGCATCGGGTATTTGCAATGCGAAAAATCCATAACCTTTTTGAACATTGGTGGGTATGTTAATAATTTCTCCTCTTAGTTTATTGGCAACGCTATTGTATTTGCGTTGTGCAGTTAAAAAATCATAGTACCCTTTCGAAATATGAGTTAGGGCAATACCAAATGTATCCAATTGGTTACTTGTAAATTGCTTTGTAATGGAATATCGACCATTAACCATTTGTTTGTCTGAAATCAAATCAAAATCTAAGCGTTGTTCCAATAGTCTTTTGGCGATATAATCTAGATCACCAGGTTTTTTAGGTAGGGTATCACGAGCTAAGTCTTGGGTATAAAAATTAACCACATACCAATTTTCTTCTGGACCAACGTCATCAAATGCATAATACAATTGGTACGTGTTTGTTGCATCTGGTGTTTTGGCAATGGAAAAAGTATCCAAAATGGCTTTGGTGAACATTTGTGTTTGTGAAACAATGTCTTGTCCCTTCTCTATGTCTTTTACGGTAAGGGTATAGGTATTGCCAATTATTCCAGGCAATATTAGCGTAGCATATACACCTTTCGAAATTTCTTCAAGTTGAATTTGAATTCCATTTGATTCTACAAAAACCAAGGCATTACCTACAAGCAATTCTTCAGGAAAGGGCTGTGATGAGTCAGCCAACGTAATGCCTTTACTTTCGGTAGCATTAAAGGTACGTGTGAGCACAATAGCCAATTTGGATGAATCAAGCAGTTGCGATGCAACAACTATCTGTTGTGGTGCTTGTGGTACAGATAAGTCTAAGGGTTCGGGTTTACACGACACGAAAGCAACTACAGCATACAAAAGAGGAATCCAGTTTTTCATTGTTAAAAATTAAAGTGATATGATACAGAAGGAATGCAGCCAAATAAACCAACCTGTTTATATTGAATGGAACCATTGGGTTGCACATCCATTCGAATGCGATAAGGCTGCGTGCGATTGTACACATTGTATACCCCGATTTGCCATTCGCTTGCAAATTTTTCGCGCTGTTTTCCTTTAATGGTAACGCTTATATCAAGTCGATGTGAGGGTGAAAGTACAATGCCATTGCGTTTGCCATAAATTGGGAGCGGAATTGCATCAGTATAATTTCCATTAGGTACGAGGTATTGTCCAATAATGGGTGTAAAACGTGAACCGCTCGCATAAGCAAAAACTGCTGAAAAGGTAATCCGATTATTGAGCGCATAGTTGCCTACAAATGAAACATCATGTCGCCTATCGAAGCGCGCGTAAAACCACTCTCCATTATTTAAATCATCAAACTGACTTTTACTATACGCAAGTGTGTAACCAACCCAACCATTCCATTTTCCTGATTTGCGTTGAAGCAACAGTTCGATACCATATGCGCGCGATTGGCCTTGGGTAATGTCTTTTTCAAAGTCTGTTTGTGAAAAGCCAATAGTACCCTCTTTAAATTCTGAAACATGTTCCAACCATTTATAATAAGCCTCTGCTTGAAACTGGCAATTAGCCGGTAATTGCAATGTGTAACCTGCTGTTAATTGGTCTGCTAATTTGGGTTTAATCGCATCGGTTACTGGGTACCATACATCACTTGGTAGGGTAGAGGCTCCTGTTACCAAATGCATGTATTGCGCCATACGGGCATATGCAAGTTTCACAGATTGTTTGCTTGTGAGTGAATAGCCAACTTGTGCTCTCGGCTCCCAATTGGTATATAGCTTTTCATGTGCATCAGCTCCCGACAAACGCAGCCCATACTGAATAAAAAGTTTAGCATTAGGTTGATAATCGTTTTGGATAAACACAGCTCCTTCATTTAAGGTGATTCTGTTTGATGGTGTGTTTGCGATAAAATCAGTAAATGCTGGGGAGCCTACGGATTGATTTGGGTTGAAAATATGGTGCGTAAACTCAGCACCAAATTGCAGGTGATTGCGATTGTTGATGTAATAATCGTAATGCAACTTGGCCATATAATCATGAATGGTCGAAGTTGTTTTCCATTCATATTGATTAATGCGATTGGTCAAATTAAACCGATATTGTGTATGCACAAGAGAACTGTGTTGAAACAATTTCTGGCCTTCATAGTTATGATTCCACCTAAACGTTGCAGTTCTGTTGTAAAGGCGATTCGAAAAATCTGTTTGGTAAATGCGATCAGGCTTTTGGTTTTCATAATCAAGCACATCTTTTCCCAAATACCCACTCACAAAAAATTGGTCATATGCAGTAGGTTTATAACTCAATTTGGCGTTTATATCATAAAAATAGAATGGCAAATCAGACCTAACCAATTTGTACATCTGATCAATATAGGTTCTTCTTGCAGATACAATATAAGATGCTTTCTCTTTGATAATTGGTCCTTCAATACTTGCTCTTGCCGATAATAAGCCAACCCCGCCTGAAACCATGTGTTTATGCATGTTGCCATCTTTGGTTCGTATATCAAGAACAGATGACAAGCGGCCTCCGTAATTGGCTGTAAATCCTCCTTTTTGCATGGTTACATCCTTGATGGCATCATTGTTAAATACAGAAAATATTCCAACTAAATGTGAGGCATTGTATACCGGAGCATCATCTAATAGTACCAAATTTTGATCTCCTGCACCACCTCTAACCAACATCCCTGTGCTTCCATCGTGCTCCTTTTTAATCCCAGGCATCAACTGCAAAATTTTCACTACATCTCTTTCCCCTCCAAGTACGGGCAATGTATTGGCTTGTTTCATATCTATTTTTGTAATTCCTGTTCCCCATTTTTCCAATGGAGTAGTGCCAGTATTTCCGTAAACCACAACCTCTTGAATAGATACCTTTTTTTCTGTTAAGGTAATTTTGAGGGGCATAATGAGTTGACGTGATACTTTAATAGTGGTGCTCTCGTAGCCAATATAAGAGCATGTTAATAGGCAACCGCTTGGAACATCTATTGAAAAATAACCAAAGGCATCTGTAAGTGTACCTTTTAATTCTTCTGGGCAAGATACAGAAACACCAATTAGAGATTCGCCTGTTTGTGCATCAATGATATTGCCACTCACAGTAATATTTTGTGCGTGAATGTTGTAGGCAAGAAGAAGCAATATGGCATTGAATAGTATTTTCATTTAAACATTTTTGTTTTTCGTTCACTTAGACCATAAACTACCGATGGGTTGCCCCATTCTTGTTCTTTTTTAAGTTGAATGAACGTTTAAGCTGATTTTATTTGATTTTCTTAGAGTATGACAATCAAATTATCCAATACCCCTATGTATAAAGTAAAAAAAAGCTGCCGAAGCAGCTTTTCAAATCAGGAGTTTTATAAAAGTTACTATTCAAATGCGAGTGAATGACCTTTTTATGCAACTTGCTTTTTTATTGAACCAATACCCTAAAGGTTCTGTATTGATTACCTGCCATTACTTTGATAAAGTACATGCCCTTAGGTAATGAACCAAGGTAAATTTCATGTTTAGCAGGTGATATTTCGGAATGTTCAATCGTGTATTGTTTACCAGTGATATCATACACTTCAATTGTAGGTGTTAAGTTTGTTTCAAGCGAAAGCAGAACCATATCTTGTGTTGGATTTGGGTACAAACTTGCTGCCAGTTGAGCTGATGGAACATCATTTACTCCTGTTGTTGGCCCTCCAGCAAATGAAAGTTCATCAACATACAAACTCACTCCTGCGTTAAATACTTCACGGTTGCTATTTTGGCCTGCTTGCATCAAGATGAATGCACTATCAGGAATAATGGTTGTATCGGCATCCCAATACATGATGGGTACAGTGAATAATTCATAGGTTGGTATTTCGGTGCTAATCTGTAGGTCACCACTTCCAATAACAGAACCATTCTTAAATACTGTTACACTGATAATACACGTATCTTTATCATTATACTCATATTTGAGATAACCTTTAAGTGCTGGACTTCGGTAGGTTAATGGAAATTTATCAATAAACTCCATCCCATTTAACTGCATGGTGCTGATACTGGCAGCAAGTTTATCTTCACTTTCAGTATTTGTTAGTTTTAATGCAAAGTTTCCGCTGTATGCATCGGTTGTAGCCGTAGCCGCAGCTGGAATGTTTTCTATCGCGTTGGAATAGTTAATGGAAAGCCAACCTTGCGGATCTGTGAAGGTTGTGCCGAAAATTGTTTTTTGTTCCCAGTTTTCAAAACCTGAGTTTGGTATTTGCGCCATTAATGGTGCGCAAATAAGGATTGTGATAATGGTGTTTAGTGTTCTCATAATTTAAATGTTAGTTGTTTGTAGAACAATTAGCGAAACAACTCCCCCTATTCATTAATAAAAAAAGCTGCACTTGGCAGCTTGCTGTTATTGTTTTTTAAAACTTACATAGTAGGATAATCCAAAAACAATAATGATTCCGGTTATTCCAATAATAATCTCATTCATAACGATAATCTTTGGTTATCAATGAGACAGTTGCAAAACGAAGTACCCCTACTTTAGTCTACTTTTTTTAAGGTTTTAGCGTTTGTAACATAATTGCAAATGTGATGTTTGTTTATCAGATTTTGTTTGCAACTTGGTGTTGTTAGTCGCTATGTTAATATCATCTTGTAGTTGTGCTACTTGATATGGTTTTAGTAGTTATTGCTTTTGTGAATATTAATGTTAAGTCTTTTGCAAAACGGTGCTGTATATTCTTACAATTTCACGGTTAAATTTTTCTGATTCTTCAAATACTGGACTGTGTCCAGATTTATCAAACAAAATAAACTCTTTATAGGGGGCATTTAAATTCGTACAGTACTTTTCTACAAGTTGCCAAGGTGTGTTATAGTCGAATAATCCAGAAATAAAAAAAACGGGTACTTTTACTTCAGGTATTTGCTCGAAGAAATTGAAATTATTGAATTCTACATCATTGATGATGTTACCAGATGAAAATCTTGATGCTTTACTATAATTTATCAAGTCAAGAATGGAGTATTCATCTGAAAGCCAGATTGATTTTATCCAGTCAGCATAATTCGTTTTTGCATATCGTTCACCCCCAAGCTTCAGTAGCCATTGCTTTTGTGTTACAAGGCCACCAAATCCATTTTTATACATACGTGCATACTCACCAGATTGAGGAGGGCCAATTTGCTCCAACTCGTGTAACGCTTTTATATTACCTTGTTCCTTCGCTTTTTTGAGCGTATAATCATAAGAAATAAGTTCTCCTTCGTGTGCTGCAACTTCTTGCCCTATGCCTACATAAGCAATATAGTTTTCTGGATGCCTCTTTATGGCGTATAGACCCAATCTAGCTCCCCATGAATGTCCAACAAGAAACACTTTCTCTTTATTAAACTGTGCTTTTAAATAATACACGAGTGTGTCAATATCTTGCAAGTAGTTCGCCACCTGAATGGTTTGCTTCGGAGTGTTTTTGTGATAGGATTTACCTGCATTTCTTTGATCCCAGTATATTACTGTAAAATACTTTTCTAATTCAAAGTTGTACTTACGTAGCAATGGTGTTGCAGATGAACCTGGTCCACCGTGTAAAAACAGCAATATGGGATTATGTGTGTTTTCGCCTCTAATTAGTATATACTGTTTAGTGCCATTAATATTAAGGTATTGTATTTTGGAAATGCCGTTTGGAGAATTTATTTTTTGTGTATATGAACAAGATACATTTATGAGTATGAATGCAAGAATAATAGCATACACCAATCCAATTTGTTTTTGTTTCATTAATACTCCATTTAATTTAAGTAGTTCCAAACGACTGTTGCAATCATTGTTATTGTTTTGCCAATATAACTGCCAACAGATTGCCTTAAGAGTGCTAACGCTTTTCCCATTTGATTTTCAACTGTTTTAATTGACAGTTCAAGAGCCTCAGCAATTTCTTTGTAGCTTTTTTCTTCAAAGCGACTCATTTTAAATATTAAACTGCATTTTGGCGGTAACGCGTTAATGGCATCTTCTATTTTCGATTGCAATTGTTTCGCATCTACTTGTTCAGATGCGTCAGGTATTGATAAACGGATATCGTCTTCCATATCATCTTCCATCCAATATTTTCTGTCGTTGAGTTTTAATTGATTTAGGCAGTGGTTTTTTACTGCAACATATAGGTAAGATTTAAGTTGCATTTGTGGTGTCATTTGGTTTCGTTTTTCCCATATTTTCACAAATACCTCTTGAACCATGTCTTCAGCTTGGTCTTTGCTCTTTACAATTTCGTTTGCAAACCTTACCAAAGGTTTATAGTATTGTTTAAACAACAATTCAAGCGCTCCATGCTCATTATTGGCAAGGCGCTCCAACAATACTCCATCATTGTTTAACTCGGTACTCATTGCTTGCAGCCCTTTCCATCTAAAACAATTTGTTGGCCCTTTTGCGAATAGGTAAGTTGCAATGTTTGGCAAACAACTGTAAGTACTTTGTTTAGTTTAGGCTTGTTAAATGTGGCAGTGAAATGACAATTGTAAATATTGGTGTCAGTTACTGAGATGGTAATGTTAAAATGGTTCTCAAGAATGCGGCATACTTCTTTCATGGACACATTGTTAAACACCAGCTGATCACTTTTCCATGCCATGTCATTGATTGCAATTGGTTCAGTAGGTTGTAATCTTCCATCTTTATCAATCAGTGCTTTTTGTCCTGCTACCACAATACCCGATTCGTTTGAATAGGCCGAAGTGAATTGTACTTTGCCCTCTGTAACATTGAGTGAAGCAGCTTTGGTATCGGCAATAGCTTTTAAGTTAAAAGCTGTTCCCAATACCTGAACATTGGCTTGTTCTGTATGAATAACAAATGGTTTTTCGGCATTTTTGGCTACTTCAAAATAGGCTTCACCACTTAAGTCAACCACACGTTGTTTTCCCGAGAGTTTTTTTCGGTAAGATAGTTGTGAAGAGTGGTTAAGCCATACTTGGCTTCCATCAGGTAAGTTAACTTTTTTGATCTCGTTTGATGCGGTGGTAACTTGAACTGTTGGATTGTATACCGTTGAATAAATCCAAATAAAACTTGAAACAAGAATCATTGCTGCTGCAAGTTGCATCCACTGTTTACGTTGTAAAAACAAGAATTTAGCAACGGGTTGCGTTCGTTTTTGAACCATGCTCCAAGCAGCTGTTACATCAGGTTCCCAATCTGCTGCAAGTGATTGTTCCCATAGTTGGCGACTGGTAGTAAAGGTGGCTTCATTGTCGGGTGAAGACTCTCGCCAATGCAGCAGTGTTTTTTGCTCTTCCGGAGTGGCTTCTCCAGCAAAAAACTTAGCCATGAGTATATCAGATTCGGTTGGTTTCATATACATGTAACAATGTAAGTGAGCAAAACCCCCATTTAGGGTTTAATAAAAATAGTTTCTGTTTCCGAAATGGTATAAGCAGCAATAATTCCAATTCCATTGCTCATATTGCTATAATCAATTGTGGGTTCTGTTGCAGGGAAAAACTCTAGGAATGATGAAGCCACCGAGTTATAATACCGTGCATAATGTAAGTCACAACTCACAACCACCACCTGCATAAATGAGGGGACAGCCTCATCATAAGGCTTTACTAAGTTAAATTGTTGGGTTATAGATTGCCCAGGTAATAATTGTTTTATTGGTATAAATTGTTCATCAATTAGGTTCTCCATCCATCCATCTTCCATAAACAATTGCGGAAAGATGCGCACATATGCTGGTTGGCTTCCGTTTAAGGTATAAGTAATCGTTGCTTGGTACCTCGTTAGTTCGCCAAGAAAAAGCGAACTGTCAAATGTTAATGAAACAGATACGTCAACTGGTTGCGGAACCACAGCAGACCCAGTTGTTTGTTCAATCGAATCAGCTACATCAATACGGAATGTTTGTCCTGGTTCAATGGACGCGTTGAGTCCGGCATAATAGTACTGATTGTTTTCATCATAACTTAACACGATTGGGCCACTTGGGGTGGTTAAAATCATTCTTGCGTTTTTTACATTTACTCGTTCTTGTGTTCCTGTATCACCAAATAATGGTAATGTGTATTGTAAATAAGCAGTAGCTGAGGTATCACCAGCACCAATAAAAATACTTGGTACTAATTTTTGTTGAAAGGGCGGATACAAATCAACCTCAACAGATTTTTGGCAACCCAAACCTACTATGGTAACCAATAGCCAAAAGCAAATTTGTAAAGTATATTTCATGTTAAAATTGGATTGAATAACTCAGCGATGGCATAATGGGGAATAGGCTGGTTCGCTTTAAAACATAAGTGTTGTCGCCAGCATTTACATCGCGTTGTGTAATTTCGTAAAAAAATGGATTTGCGCGGTTGTACACATTATAAATACTCACTGCTAATAAACCTTTCATTCGTTTGCCTAACTCATGTTGGTATTGGAGGCTTAAATCTAAACGGTGAAATGCTTCCATTCGGAGATTGTTTTTGGCTCCATAATAATTTTGTATGTATTCACCATACACAGAGTTATGTTGGATTGGCACGTATTGGCTTGTGGGTAAGGTTAAAGGATATCCACTTCCAAACACCCAACTTGAAGCTATTTTCCAATGGGTATTGATTCGGTATTGCAAAAAGATTCCCAAATCATGTCTTCTGTCGTAATTGGCTGCATAAGGTTTACCATTATTAATACCATCTACAGTCATCATGGTTTTTGACCACGTATAACTCACCCAGCCATTCCATTTTTTGCTTTCTTTGCGAACCGAGAATTCAACTCCGTACGCATTTGCATTGCCTTGGGTAAGCAAACTTCGCCAATCTTGTACAATGGCTTTTTCATCTAACAACGGAAGCAATAAAAAGAAAGAACCTCCTTCTCTAAGAACAGCAATATTGGTGAGTTGCTTGTAATAACCTTCTACAGCAACCGACAAGCCTTCGATACCAACACGGTTATGTGTTACACCTAATGTGATTAATTGTGATTGTTGGGGAACAAGATTGGCATTGGATGTGAGCCATACATCACTGGGCAATCCCAATCCGTTAAAACTTGAAATCAAATGCAAAAATTGGTTCATCATGGCATAGCTGCTCCCAATTTCTAAATATTTAGATGGCTGCCAACGAATCAATAGTCGGGGTTCTATCCGATAGTATTCAGCCTCATTCTGGTAGTATGCAAAACGTAAGCCCGCAGATACATACAGTTGGTTTGCATATGTATTTTCATATTCAACATAGGTATACGGATTGTGTGCAACAGATGAATCATAAACCGTTGGTGTTGTGCCAGCATTCGAACGATATAACGATGTAGAAGGATTAACAAAGTGAGTGATCCAACCAATCCCAGCCTTCAGGCGCTGCTGGTTGGTGAGTAAATAATCAATATCAGATTTAAATGTAATATCACTAATAGCTGAACGCAACTCAGATGATTCCAAGGCCTGATTGGTGGGGTTTATTTGACCATATGCAATACGTGAACGATAGTTGCTGTAGCTTACAGCAGTATTGGTAAACAGTTTTTGATTCACATAATGGTTCCATCTAAACGATAAAACACGGTTACCCCATTGAATTCCATCTCTATTCCGCGGTAATAACTCCTCCGATTGGTTTGCCATATCATCATTGCCATAATAACCGCTTAACATGATTCTGTTTTTGGAGTTGATATCAGCTGAAAGTTTCGCGTGCACATCGTAAAAGTAATAGCCTAGTTCTTGCTCTTTGTTTTGCGCCACAAGCCTACTCATTGCATCAATATAAGACCTGCGCCCCGATACCATAAACGATGCTTTGTTTTTAACAATAGGTCCTTCGAGTACCATACTCGAACTGATAAGTCCTGCTGATGCTTCACCTTTAAGGCGCTCCCTATTGCCATCTTTCAAACTCATGTTTAAAACCGATGACAGTCGCCCCCCATAACGTGAAGAGAAGCCGCCTTTAATGAGTTCAGCATTGCGCAATTCGCTGCCATTAAATAATGAAGACAATCCATATAAATGGTATGCATTGTAAATGGTTGCATCATCCATCAATACCAAGTTTTGGTCTTGCGAACCACCTCTCACATATAAGTAGCTGTTTCCTTCATTTCCTTTCTGCAAACCGGGCATCAACATCATGTATTTGAGCACATCCTTTTCGCCCAAAATCATTGGAATATCACCGATTTTTTTAAGTGGCACATCTACCTTGTTAAGGACACTCTGGTTGTGAACGCCTGCCTCCGAGATAACAACTTCTGAAAGCAATGAGGATGCTTCCATTTCGATGTCAATGGTTTGGTTCGAGCCAACATCAATATTCAGGTAATACGGTTTAAAACCAACGTACAAACAAGCGAGTGTATATTTACCGGCAGGCACTGAAAGCGCGTAATAGCCATACCCATTTGTAACGGCACCAGCGGCAACAGGGTTGGTTTGAACCACTGTTCCGATTAATAACTCGCCAGTACCTTTTTCGTGAACGCGTCCGCTAATCGTGTACCTGTAATTGGGATTGCGGTACAGTACAATTTGGGAGCCATTGAGGTTGTATAAAATATCGGTTTCATTAAAGAGGGCCTTTAAGGTTTGCTCAAGTGTTGCCTTTTGTAGATTTACATTTACAAGTTGGTCTAAATTAATTTGATCGCTGCTGTAAGCAAAGTCTAATCCATACTGTTTTGTAAGTTCAGTCATTGCTACCCGTAAAGGTTGGCGTATACTTTTAAGTGTGATTTGTTGGGCGTGCGCGCTCAGCCATGCACCTAAGCACAATACTAAAGCTAGTAAATAAACCTTACGTGGCATACAACAAATATATGCCGATTTTAACCCCATAGTCTAAATAACAATCAATAAGCAGTTAACCCCTATTGTTTGCATTTAAATGGGTAAATAATTACCTACAGCCCCAGCACCATTTTGTGCGGATCGTTTCCTGCAGTTAGGAGCAATGTTGGGTTTTCGAGCATCTGTTTTACTTTTACCAAAAAGCCAACCGACTCGCGTCCATCAATAATGCGATGGTCGTAGCTCAACGCAACATACATGATTGGGCGGATCACAATTTGTCCATCTTTTACAACTGGGCGTTCAACAATATTGTGCATCCCTAAAATTGCACTTTGCGGAGCATTAATAATTGGCGTACTCATCATACTACCAAACACACCACCGTTGGTAATGGTAAATGTGCCTCCAGTCATTTCTTCAATACTTAGTTTGTTTTCACGTGCTTTGCCTGCAAGCACCAATACTTCTTTTTCTATTTCGGCAAGGGTCATGCTTTCTGCATTGCGAATCACTGGAACCACCAATCCTTTAGGAGCGCTTACCGCAATCGAAATATCGCAGTAATCATGGTAAATAATTTCTTCTCCGTGTATATAAGCATTTACCGCAGGGTATTGTTGCAATGCAATCGTAACCGCTTTGGTGAAAAAGCTCATAAAACCAAGGTTCACTCCATGCACTTCCTTAAATTGGTTTTTGTACTGGTTGCGCAGATCCATGATGGGTTTCATATCTAACTCGTTAAACGTAGTAAGCATGGCCGTTTCATTTTTAACAGCAACTAACCGTTTCGAGACTGTTTTACGCAACGATGTCATTTTTTCTACTCGCTCATTTCGGGTTTTGCTTTCGTTCGAAACCACTTTGAGTGTGGCAGCCATTGCATCTGCTTTGGTAATGCGCCCGTCACGTCCGCTACCTGATACTTCTTGTGCCGATAATCCTTTTTCGGCAAGTATCTTTGCAGCAGCAGGCGAGGGGTAGGGTTTATTGCCAACAACAGGTTCTTGTTTAGGTGCCACAGGTTCTTGTTTAGGCGCTGCAGTTGTAGTAGGAACAACAGGTTTTGCAGGAGCCTCGGTTACACCTTCTGGTTTGGCTGCGTTTGTATCTATGCTTGCAATCAAATCACCTACCTTAATGGTATCACCTTCGTTGCCGTGTGTGGTTAATATACCAGCTGCCTCTGCATTAAGCTCAAATGTGGCTTTGTCACTTTCCAGTTCGCACAACAATTCATCCATCGCTACATAATCGCCCGTTTTTTTATTCCATCGGGCAATGGTTACTTCACTAATGCTTTCGCCTACGGTAGGTACTTTAATTTCTAATGCCATAATTTTTTGTATACGGGTAAAAAGTGGAGCAAATGTAACAAAAAGTTTAATGTTCGGTAATCTGTTCGCATCTTGCTACATGCTGCCAAGTCATCATTGGTTTGGGTATTATTAAATTATCAAATTCACCCAATCGGGTTTTGATACTCCCGAATTAGCATTATTTTGCCACCCGTTTTTACCGTACATGAAAAAGGCATTATTGGTTGTTTTAAATACGTTGTTGGTTACTTGGGCCATGGCACAAACCGCTACCATTACAGGTACCATTCGTGATAAAAAAGACAACTCTGAGTTAATTGGGGTAACCGTTTTAATTAAGGGTACATCATTGGGTGCAGCCACTGATATGAACGGGCAATTCACCATTAAAAATATCAAACCAGGCGAATACACGGTTGAAGTAAGTTATGTTGGTTACAATAAAACATTACTTACGGGTATCAAGGTAAAAGCGGGTGAAGTAAAAGACCTTCAAGTAGAGTTAATACCAACCTCTGTAACAACCGAAGATGTGGTGATTGTGGGAAAAAAGCCGCTTATTGATATTGATAAAGCTCAAACAGTAAATACCATAAGCCAAGAAAATATTGAATTGGCTCCAGCCAGGCAATTGCAATCTATTGTGAACACGCAACCAGGCGTTATTCAAAGTCCGGCAGGTGTGAGCATACGCGGTGGACGCACATATGAAACAGGTGTGTATGTTGATGGGGTAAAAGTAACCGACCCTCTTGGCGGAACTGGATTTGGACTCGATATTGGCTCCAATGCCATTAGTGATATTGAGGTAACAACGGGAGGTATTGGTGCCGAAGTGGGTGATGCAACAGCAGGTGTTATTAATACCAAAACACGCAGCGGTGGAGAAAAGCTGGAAGTTGGGGCAAGCTACAAACGCGATAATTTTGGGTTTAACAAAGACTACCAAAGCAGTTGGAATAGCCAAGTTGGTGAACTGAATGTAAGCGGCCCTTTGTTGGGCAAAACCTTAGATAATAGGCTACGTTTTTCAGTTGCTTTGCGTGCCGCATTTACCGATGAGTATTATAAAAATCCTGCGAATCAATTGTACAGCTCGTTATACTCAGGAAGTGATGGCAAGGGTACGTTTTGGACACCCTACCAAGACAATAGGTGGAGTGCTTTTGTTAAAATGAATTACAATTTTAAAGGCGGCAAGGTGCTCACCGTTTCGCAATTGCGCTCCATTTCCATTAACCAAGATGTAAACATGCTCCGGATTTTTGGTAATGATCTGCCTTTTCAGCCAGGTTACCAATACAATTTTCAGGAGCAAATGGACAATGCCAATACCTTTACCCATGATGCTTATATGACCGCGGTAAATTGGAAGCAATCCGTTAGCAAGCGTTTTTCATATGATGCTACGTTCTCACGCTTTTTTGTAAGGTTAAGATCTGATGCAAATGGCCGTGATTGGCGTCCTGATCAAGTAGACCAAGAACTCAATCCAGCTTCTATCATTTTGTACCCTGCTCAATATTTTAACCCGGGCGATAGTGTTGCTTATGTTGCGCCATCATCTGGTTTTTTTAACAACAATGGTATTGCTACCCTTTGGCACGATCATTATTTTGAAGAGTATACGGCCAAAATTCAAGGAAATCTTACCTCAGCCAATTCATTAAACCGATTGAGTTTTGGTATGGAATTAAAATTCCAAGAAATGCAATGGATTGATATCATTCGTCCGTGGATTGGTGCTCCAATTCCGTTGGCAAATGGTGGCCAATCACAAACGTTTAGGCTGGGCCAGCAAAGTGATGTATGGAAAGTGAACCCACAACGCGGTGGTTTTTTTGTCACTGATCAAATCAAGTATAAAGGATTGGTTGCCAATATTGGCGGTAGGTTCGAGTACTGGGCTCCTGGCGCTTATGTTGATAATGCAGTAGCTGACCCGCGTGCACCTATCCGTGACGAAATTAGGCAATCATACCTTGATAACTCAACTAAAATTGGCAACCTCAGGTATAAGTTTCGTTTCTTACCAAAAATTTCTGCTTCGTTTCCTATTCGCGAAAACCAAGTATTGTATTTTAACTATGGTCATACTACCATTTTACCACACCCCTCATTTATTTACCCTGGGCTTAACCCATTTTACCAAGACCGTTCCACCATTGCAAATGTGGGTAATCCTGACTTGAATCCGGAGGTGGACATCAGTTACGAAATTGGACTTAAAACACAAATTACCAGTAACGATGCGCTGACCCTTGCCGCATTCTGGAAAGACAAATACGATTTTATCACCACCACCACCATTTTAATTCCAGATGCAACTGGGCGCGAAGTTAACCGCACCATTCGCATTAACAGTGACTATGCACGCACACGTGGAATTGAATTGGGTTATATCAAACGTATTGGGAATTGGTACAATGGGCAAGCTTCGTTCACATACATGGTTACCACAGGCCAAAGTGCAAGTGCAAATGAGGCTGTTAAAGAAATTTTGGCGAGTGGAGCTAACGAAGATACACGCGAGTTTTATTTGCCTTGGGATGTACCTATTGATTTTAAAACAAACCATTTGTTTAAGGTAAATACCAAAACCGGATTGTTTGGAGTTAAATGGCTCAACAACATGAGTTTTTATGTTGAAACAGTTTTACGTTCAGGTGTTCGGTACACTCCATTTGTATACGCGTACGATGACCCAAATACTGGAAGGCCAATTTACCTGCAAAGTACCGATCCTAATGACCGCTGGAGTGAAGTAGGAGAGTATTGGTTTTGGACAGACTTTACATTTACCAAATCGTGGAAAATTAAAAAGGCCAAGTTGAGCTGGAATATTCAAATTACCAATATTTTCAATAACGAAAATGCAAGCATTATCAATCCGGTAACAGGCAGGGCATATTCCATGGGCGATAATGTACCCGATGGTTGGGTAGATCCGCGTTTCCGTGATCCGCGAGTTGGAGGTTCAGGACCACCGCCTACAAACCCTGCGCGTTTCTTGGCCCAACGCCATATAATGACTGGTATTGCTGTTAAGTTTTAACGCTGTTTATTAAGGAATTCTTATCTTTTTGTATTGGCTGCTTTTGGTTTGGTATAGTGATACCTTCGACCTATTTTTGCCACATATTTTAAAGATATGAAAAGAATTTTTTACACGTTAGTTTTAGTAACAGTGCTTTTTGGAGTGAAGGGACAAGTATTGTTGGAAGATAATTTTACTGGAACAGCCGGGACTGCAGCAACTGCAAACGGTTGGACCCAAATTGGTACAACTGCTACAAATCCCATTAATTTAACGACAGGTGGACTATCTTTTACTGGTTACCCAGGATCTGGAATTGGTAATGCTGTGGGTTTAACAACATCTGGTCAAGATATCTATAAAGATGCAACCTCTACTATCACTTCAGGATCTGCATTTGCAGGTTTTATTGCTAATATTAGTGCAACTCAGGCAACTGGCGACTATTTTTTTGCTGTGCTCCCGAATACCAGTACCTCAACATTTTCTTGTCGCGTCTTTGCTAGAAGCTCGGTGACCCCAGGTTTTTTTAATGTTGCTATAAACAAAAGTAATGAGGCAGCAACTTATTCAACAACCGATTTTGCAATAGGTGTGACACATTTATTTTATGTAGAGTATGTTTTTCGAGGAGGTTCTAATGATGATTCTGTTTATCTTTATGTCATTCCCAATGGCTCATCTGTACCAACAACCAAACCATCCACTCCAACTGCGGCTGGTTTTAATTCAGCTCAACCTGATTTAACCAATATTGGTAGATTGGCTCTCAGGCAAGGATCTGCTGCTAACGCTGCCACTGTCCAAGTTGATGGTATAAGAATGGGAGCTTTATGGGACAATGGTGCACTCCCAGTTCAATGGCGCTCATTTACAGCAAGCCAAACACCAACAGGTAACCAATTGCGTTGGAGCACGGCTACTGAGGTAAACAATAACCAGTTTGAAGTGCAACGCAGCAACAACGGACGTACGTTTGAAACCATTGGTGTGGTTAAAGGAAAGGGCAATAGCCAAAAAGTAACCAACTATACATTTACAGATGAGGTTGTAACCAAAGGCACGGTATTTTACCGCTTAAAGCAAATTGATTTTGACGGTAAATTTGAGTACTCAAAAACTGTATCAATAACCGTTGCAACTCCTACTTCAGGTATTTCGCAACTCTCACCTAACCCTTTCTCAAACGAGATGAATGTAACCATTAAGGCAGCATCTTCAGGAACGGCTTCAGTGGTTGTAATGGATATGGTTGGTAAAGTTCACCATTCATTTACAAGTGAAGTAAGCAGCGGAGCGCAAACAATTCGTTTCGAAACTGCTGATATGCCTGACGGAATTTATTTCGTACGTGCAACCATCAATGGCGAAACCTTCACCCAAAAAATCATTAAGAAGTAATTCTGATTTATAGCATCAAAAGGCGGCCGCATGCTAACGCATGCGGCCGCCTTTTTTAGTTCACAGTTTGAGTGTTTTAGCTATTCAGTTGAATTGAAAACCATTAATTATATGAGTAAAATTGTATTATACATTGCAACCACAATTGATGGCAAAATTGCCCGAAGTGATGGAAGTCTCGATTGGCTTGAGTCTTTACCAAACCCAAACCAACTCGATTATGGGTACAGTCAGTTACTTTCAAGCATTGAAGCCACGATAATGGGAAAAAACACCTATAATACTATTTTGGGCTTTGGCGTTGATTGGCCATACAAGGATATACCATCCTATGTGGTAACATCCAATGCCGTATTTAAACCTAAAACACCCGATACATTTTCCGTAACAACTCCACTCGCAGCGTTTGTGAGTGGTTTAAAAAGCAAGTGCCAAAAAGATATCTGGCTAATTGGAGGTGGGCAATTGGTTGCCTCTTTTCTCAACCAAAATCTGCTCGACAAAATGATACTCACTGTGATTCCAATCACTATTGGCGATGGGATTCCCTTGTTCCCAAATGGTTTTAACGATACCAAATGGAACCTTACGCAGGTTGAATCATTTGAAACGGGTGTTGTCAATTTAACCTACGAACGATAAGGAGGTTCTCGTAGTTTGTAGTTTTGGCAACTAACTCAACATACGCTTGATTTAATTGCTGAGTTATTTTTCTAGGTTAGCGCTGCTAGGTTACTTGCATAAAAAAGCCTCGTTGGATTTCCAACGAGGCTCTGGTTTAATATCGATTGGATTAGTTGGTTTTGGTAAATTGTTTGGTAA
>JALONP010000037.1 GCA_025454875.1 Bacteroidia bacterium
AAACACCGTTTTGCAAATCGCTAATATCAATTAATCCACTTGTGTTTGTGTAAGTAAACGACTTTACTTTTACACCCAATACATTGTAAATATCCATATACAATTCGTTAGTTGATTGATAGGAGATTCCCAATTGGTTTTTCACTGGGTTTGGATAAAGTGCGATGTTCTTAGCTGAACTTGCTTCGTTTACCGAAGTAGCCCACGTATTCACATTGATTAGAACAGTATCAGCATTCAAGCTATTTGTTATACTTCTAACCACAATTCCAAGGTTTGATGAACCTGAAATACTGTTGGGATGAAATTTTGCATAAAACACACCACTTGCTCCTTTAGCTAATTCAAACGCAAAGGTTCCACCATCTACTACATTAAAACGGCATTCAAATGGATCACATACATCTATATCCCAACCATTTGGTTTTTGATAGTTGATAAATGACCATGTAAACCCAATATCGTTTGAATCGGAAGATAAATTACGAATCCCTATTGTAGCGGTGATATTGCTTGTATTTGAAGCCCCTCCAGTAAAGTTGTCTTTTAAGAAGGTAATCTGCTGGGCAAATACATCTACAACACTTGTAACACACAGTGCAATGGCTAAAAATAGAGATTTCATCGTTTTATACTTTTTGAGGTTCATCAATAATTTAGTGACTAACAACAATTCTGGTTTGAAGAACAGATTGTTCGGTTATTAGGTTTACACCATAAAAGCCAGTTGCCCACTCTGAGCAATCAAGTGAAATGGTTTGGTTACCTGCTTTAACTTTTTTGCTGGTGCGGGTTACCAAAGCGCCTAATTGGTTGAACACTTCAACTGTTACAACTTGGTCTTGCAAAGATGTAAATGCAATGGTCGATTCTGTTTTGCTTGGATTTGGATACACATGCGCATCTGCAATTGAAGCTACTTCATCAACGCGAGTTGTTAAGTTTTCACCAGTTTTAAATGTTTTGTAGTCCTCAGCACCAAATTGTCCGTTAGAAGTAATAATATAATTGCTTCCAGCTTTTAATTTGTATCCACCAACACCTGTTCCTGCATTAATACCATCTCCATAAGTGTCTTTAACACGTAACACATAACACGTATTTGGAATAAGTCCAGTGATAACTTGGGTATGAAGCACGGTACCTGCGGTGTTTAAATTTGTAAAAGGGCCATCAGTTGCTATAATCTCTCCAGTTGTTTCATTCACTAATTCCCACGATGACTCTTCTCCATATTGGTCTTGTGTAAACTCCATGAACACAGCGTTTGCATTTGATACACGTGAGGTTAATGGGATAGCAGCAGAAGCTGTCGTGTTGTTTGAAGCGCCTTCATCAGCAACACCATTCACCGTGCCTACGGTCACATTAACAATGTTCGCGCCTGCTACAGGAGTGAATGTAATTTTATCAAGGGCTATTTCGGTTGAAGTAAAAGGCTTTAACGCACTAATTGAAGTATTGAATGTAGATGCAGTGCCATTATTAGCCGAAACATTCAAGGCAATGCTGTTAATTGTTGCGCTTCCAGTGTTGGTAATGCGTACTTTAGGGTTAAGGTTGCCCGCGCAAATTTCTTTTTCTGCAACAATATTTGAAACCGCTGCGTCATTCACTGTGGTGAATCCTGTTAACGTGATTGGAGCGTATGCGGCTGTAACAATTTCGGTATTTGATTTAGCCACAAAAACAACTACTTCCAATTCTCCTAATTGAACAGGCACATTTAAAATGCTTGCAGGAATAGGATAAGTGTATGTTTTGGTAAATGAAGTACCAGATGTAGTTGTTGTAATAGGATCACCAAATGTTGGGGTAATAATTTTACGCAATGCGTGCATGTGGTTGTAAGTTCCATCTTCATTTACTTGCGAAGGGTTTAGGTCTGCCCCGCCAGTTTGTGAACCGCGAATATTGTTTTCCAATAATGCCACGGTGATGGCATTCGTAGGCACGGGGCTATTTCCTGTATAATAAGCCTCAACCTCAACGGTTAATTGCCTTGTAGCAACATTAATTGTTGCTTGTGCGGCTACATTCACCCATGATTGACGTGCCAAAACACTATCAGCATATTGAGCCCATAATCCTCTATTAATTGCCATCGCACTGCCTGTCCACACAGTTCTATTTACTGTACCTGAAGGATAACCAGTTATACCCATACCTTGCATGCCCGCAATCGAATTTCCTTCTGTTGTGCGCAAATCTATTTGGCCTGCTCCTGGTGTAGCAAATCCACCTGTGTGGATATTCACTAAAACAACATCTCCGGTAGGTTTCGCTTCCTTTAATTCAGCTGCACGTTTATGTCCATCAGGGCACCATACACAGTTAATTCCAGTAAATTCTTCAAGTACTACTTTTTGGTTTTGTGGATTGCGAGAAGCCGGGAGTTGAGCAAACCCATGCATTGCTGCTAAAACACCCAAAGTAAATAAGTTAAATTTTTTCATATTAGTTATCTGATTGATAGCTGCAAATTAAGATTTTATATGGAATTGTCAAACCAAAATCTGCTCGATAAAATGTTACTCACTGTTATTCCAATCACTATTGGCGGTAGGATTTCGTTGTTCCCTAATGGTTTTGAAGATACCAAATGGAACCTTAAAAAAGTTCAATCATTAGAAACGGGTGTTGTCAATTTAACCTACGAACGATAAGGAGGTTCTCATAGTTTGTAGTTTTGGCAACTAATTCAATATACGCTTGATTTAATTGCTGAGTTATTTCCCCAGGTTAGTGCTGCTAGGTTACTTGCATAAAAAAGCCTCGTTGGATTTCCAACGAGGCTCTGGTTTAATATCGATTGGATTAGTTGGTTTTGGTAAATTGTTTGGTAA
>JALONP010000008.1 GCA_025454875.1 Bacteroidia bacterium
TGGCTTGGCATCAATACATGGGTTGTAGTTTTCGCAATCAGGATTGCGTGGGTCTTGGCATTCGTCTTTGCAACTGTTTAAGGTTAGCAAAACAGCGCTACTGCCTAGTAAAAGTAAGAATAGGTATTTGTGTCTAAGTATTTTCATCTTGAATTTTAATATAATCCATCTAATTGAATCGGTTGCGCGTGGTATACCATTCCGAATTTTTAGGTTCAAATGGATTGGTTTCTATTTGTGTAGGGCGTTCGCAGGGTTCAGTCCCATTATGAGGTGTGTTTAATGTATCGTTTTCTTCGGTGGTTTGAGATTGTGCAGTTACAGCTACTAAACAATAAAGAGTCAGTAATAATAAATATCTTTTCATGGTTAATTGATTTTAATTCCAGTGAATACCCTATTTTTTCTATTGAAAATTCCATTTACAAATGTTACATATTCTTGTCTAATCGTATACTTGTCACCCTGTTTAAAAATGCCACGAACAATTTTCCCATCACAGTCTTGTCCTCCTCGTTGAAACCAAATATTATTGAAGTTTACAATTTTAGTTGAAAACCATTCATTAACAGTGTCTTTGCACCCCCTTGGCACCCCGTACACTTTTAAAATATCTTCTTGATCTGCCGCATCATAACTATGCCCCAATACAATGGTATACATGCTATCGGGTTTGTCGTCATCGCTGCCATAATAAGTGCCTTCCCAACTCAGGGGTTCATTAAACCGTACAAAATAAAATGAGCGAATCACCGTATCAATACCATCATCGGTGGGGAAGCAGCGGGTATTGGGTTTGCGTTTTACAATGAGCCGAATATTAAAATTGGTTCCCCTCAAATTATCCGGAAATACCACATTTACCTGCTTGCCATACCTTGGCTCTGGCTCGGTACCAATTTGCCAAATAAAACTATCAGCATCTGCTTGTATTGCTTCAAAATAAATGCTACTTCCATAACAGGAATCAGTATTTATTAAAAAATCAGCTAATCGTGGCTCAATAATATCCAAATACGTAGCCTCTTTAATGGTAAAAGCGGCACTGGTTGGCTTGGCATCAATACATGGGTTGTAGTTTTCGCAATCAGGATTGCGTGGGTCTTGGCATTCGTCTTTGCAACTGTTTAAGGTTAAGAGCAGAAAAAGGTATTTGTGCAACATACGCGTTAAGGTTTAAGTTGTTGTTTTAGCGCATCTATTTCGGTTTGTTGTTGTAAAATGTACAAAGTAAGCTCCTCAATTTTTTGCAGCAATTGCAATTGCATTTCGCCAATATCAAGCTGGTTTTGGTTAGCCGCAAATTCGGCTTCGCTCGCAATGCCAGGCAAGTGTTTGTTGGTTTCAATATAAGCACGCAATTGGTTTAAAGGCATTAGAGAATACTCTTTGGCAAAAACATAATCGGGTATTGCCCCCGCAGTTACGGTTACCTTTCTTGCTTTTACATGTCCATCTACAACAGAAAATACAGGGGTAGCATTCGAGCCAGAAGTTAATTGTAAATTACCATTTTGGTCGAGTATCATTCTTTTTTTCCAATCAACGATATCACCTTGAGTCATGGGTTGATCAGGATCATTAAAACTGAATACTAGAGCTCCAGACCAAGCATGATAACTTACTTGGGCTGTGCTGCCTCCTTGTAAATAATACCGAGCTTGACCATTAACATCTGGATAAGCAGACCACATAATTGGATTACTCGCATCCCTTCCTCCAACAAATAGTTTATTATTTGGGACACCGTACTGACCAGCATCATAAAAACGAACCCTGCTCCAGATTGAAGGTCTTATCGCTCCAACATCGGTTCCATGTGACTGAGCTTGTAATTCAGTAGTTAACAAAAAGAAAAGGCTATAGCTTAACGCAACCTTTTGAATTAATGAAATGATAGTAGTTGTTTTCATGCTCTAGTGTTGATTAATTGATACAATAATTTAGCTATTTATTTTGTTTTTGTATAGGCTTAAACCTATATTGTGTCATATTTTATTTACAAACCCCCAACCTTATGTTGCTTGCAAGACGTATTAAATCCATTCGCCTGTTTTTAGGCATTACCCAAAACCAAATGGCAATCAAATTGGATATTGAACAATCAACCTACTGCGGTTACGAACGCGAAGCGGGTGACTTGAAGTTTAAGACCATTGTTAAAATTGCCCAAGCTTTGGGTTGCAGTATTCCTTTTTTAACAGATATAAACTCAAGCGAAGTAGATGAAGCTAAATGGAGGGAAAGGTTTAGTAAATAGCTTTAAACAAGACCGCCCCAACTGACGAGTCAGTTGGGGCGGTGACCTTTTGCTCCACAATTCGATTAATGTTGTACCACCAACTTGGTTATTCCTTGTGTATTTCCATCAAGAACATAAACTTGATACAAGCCATTAACCAATGTGCTGGTTTCTAAAACCAACTTGTTTTGTTGAATGGTATAGTTCACTTGGTACTGTCTTCCGGCCATATCAAATACTGCAACCGTAGCTTGTTTTCCAAAATCTGGTAATTGACTTAACGTTGTAAAGGTATTGCTTGGGTTAGGGCTTGCCTTCATATTTACCGTGTTTTGAACGGTTGGTATACTTGCTAAAATACCATTGGTTTGATACGAGAACGATACCACACGTCCACTGTCATTTAATTCGGCACTTGCCAAATGGTATTTAGCACCGTTACCAAACCACCTGTATTGAACAGTACGTTGGTTTCCAGCATCAAACGGCAAAGGGGTCCACGTTCCGATAAATGGCACCTTGCCTTCTACGGTAATCTCGGCATCTGATGTGTTTTTCACCCGTAAAGTTATATATGAATCGGTAGGTGTTGTTAAAGTGCCCCAACCATCAACTACTGATACTGATGTTACGTTCACGGTAATTCGCAAAGAGTCAAATGGCAAATCAAGTCCAAATTCTGCGGGAGTGGTTACAATTTTTAATTCAGTAGAATCACGTTCAGTATCACCGTAGCCAAACGGAAACCGCATGAGCGATAAGGATACTGGAGGACCATCAATAAATCCATCTGTTGGTTGCAGTGTGCTAATGCCATTGCTATCGATATAATAAAACTCAGGGAAATCGTCTTGCACCACAGCTAAGTTAGCCTCTTCGGGTGCCCCAACAACTTCGCTTGGTTGAACAAATACTGCTGAATCGCTGTAATTTGAACCTACAGTTGCAAAATTCCAAGTAACGTTGGCACCACTTGCACCTACAGTAAAGTTAGTAGGCAAGGTGGTATCCGTAGCGTAATACAATACATCACCAATAGATCCAAAATCAGATTCATCAAGAGTTATCTGGGCTTTACTTGCCAAACC
Source organism: Bacteroidia bacterium (assembly GCA_025454875.1). Classification (GTDB taxonomy): domain Bacteria; phylum Bacteroidota; class Bacteroidia; order UKL13-3; family UKL13-3; genus UKL13-3. The sequence continues at coordinate 3,331 of JALONP010000008.1, forward strand.
TAATAGGCAGGCAAATGCAAATGTAATTGTGTGTTTCATTTTCATCTACTTTTGTCAATCAAAGATATTTATTTTTTAACGTTTACCCAGCTTGGTTTTGACAAACTCAAACACGATAGGCAGTAATGAAATGCCAATAATTCCAAATACAACCAGTTCGAAATTGGCTTTTACCCAAGGTATATTCCCAAAACCGTATCCTACCAATGTAAGCAAGGTAACCCACAAAATAGCGCCTGCCACGCAATAGGTAATATAGCGTTTGTAAGTCATGCTGCCTACACCTGCTACAAAAGGAGCAAACGTGCGCACAATAGGCACAAAACGTGCAATAATAATGGTGCGTGGACCATTCTTTTCATAAAAAGCATGCGTTTTATCGAGATAGTCTTTACGTATGGTAAAGATGCCAAATAACTTAGCGCCTTCTCCTTTTTTGGCTAAATACCTTCCTATAAAATAATTGGTATTGTCGCCAATGAGTGCGGCAACAATTAGCAATACAATGATAAGACCCACATTTAAGTTATTTGCGGGGTTGGCAGCCAAGGCGCCTGCAGCAAATAATAAAGAGTCGCCCGGTAAAAAAGGGGTAACAACCAATCCTGTTTCACAAAACACAATTAAAAATAGGAGCAGGTATACCAAGGTTCCGTAGTTGGCAATAAATGTTTCGAGGTGGCGGTCAATGTGCAGGATAAAATCAATTAATTCCATGGTTGTTTTAAAATGATTGCAATAATCATAACTTTGAACGTGTGAAAAAAATAATATTCATACTATTTATAAGCACCTTGTTGGCAGGAGTATTCACCACCCAAGGTTGCGCGAGTTCAAAGCCAGGAAAAAAAGGCTGCAATTGCCCCAATGGATTTTAGTGGCTATTGGTTAATGTGAACAAATTGTAGACTAACCAATGGCGATGGCCATTTACTTTGTGGCTATTAAGTAATTATTCATGATTTTATCCGACAAACGTATTTTAGAAGAAATTGAGCAAGGCACCATTCTAATTGAGCCTTTTAAAAAAGAATGCCTTGGTACCAACTCCTATGATGTGCATTTAGGGAGATATTTAGCTACTTACAAAGACCGCGTACTTGATGCGCGTGAGCACAATAAAATTGAAACATTTGAGATACCGAACGATGGGTTTGTATTGCAACCAAATACTTTGTATTTAGGTGTTACTGCAGAATACACCGAAACCCATAAACACGTGCCTTTCTTGGAAGGAAAATCGAGTACTGGCCGACTTGGAATTGATATTCATGCTACAGCGGGTAAAGGTGATGTAGGATTTTGCAATACCTGGACCCTCGAAATATCGTGTGCCCAACCAGTGCGTATTTATGCAGGAATGCCCATTGGCCAATTAATTTATTTTGCGGTAGAAGGTGATATTGAAACCATGTACAATACCAAGAAAAACGCTAAGTACAACAAACGAGGTGTTAAACCGGTAGAAAGTATGATGTGGAAGAATAAGTTTTAATAACCGTATTGTGTCACAAAAACGCCCGATGGAAAACCATCGGGCGTTTTTGTGAAGTATAGTCTGAAGTATAGTCTAAAATCCAAATGTAAGACCCAAGTTAATTCCAACCGCGGTAAAGGTTTCTTTAAACTCGGGGCGGTTGTCGTAATTGTAAATCACGATATTTTGTTTAACCACACCTGAAAACAAAATGGCATCTGATAGTTTATATGCAACGCCTATACCTGGCGATAAAAAAGCGTTTACTTTCATTTCTGTTTCCGGTAAATTATCACCTGATGAGCGTACCAATGCACAACCCATGTCCATATCCAAAAACGGTCTTACTTTATCTGTGTTAAAAAACACATCTGCACCAATGGTAATTGGAATAAATTGCAATGTAGCATTATCCGAAAAGCCTTCTGCAGGGCGCTCTACACGGTTAATACGCACCGACTCATAAGCTAATTGGTTATATCCTGCACCAACAGACAATGTAATATAATCGTCTACAATTTTCTTTAATTCAAGGTTGGCTCCGATAAATCCAAGTTTTACTTCACTATTGTATTTATCAGTTGGAATCCAAAAATTATAATTGGCTTGAAGGGCAAGCTGGGCAAACCCGATTTGAAAGCATCCCAAAAGCAATATCGAAAGTACTACACGTTTCATATGGTAATTGTAAATTTGATTGGCAAAGTAAATATTTCTATTATACTATCAAAATAATTAGCCGTATAGTTGCATCAACCTCCCTTTAAATAGAGTTGGTTGCCTTCAAGTATAACATAAAAAAAGCCTGAGGTAAAAGAACCCCAGGCTTTTGATAATAAAAAAGAATTCTTAGAATTTCCAACCAAGACGAATGCCTGAAGTAGCAATTCCAAAGCCGCTTGCTTTAGCTTCTGGCGTTACTGTTTTAGCATCTGGTGTGTTTGGTACTTTAACGGTTGTAGTAGATTCTTTATCAGTTGAAGTTGCCCAACCCCATTGAATCTCAGCACCAAGATAAATAGCATCAGTAAAATAATAGTCTGCACCAAGAACTAAGTTTACTCCAATAGAAGAACCAGCTCTAATTCCACCTGATGTTGCACCATCAATTGTAGCATTTACTCCTTGTGTGTAGGTAGTACCATTTGCTGAATTTTCCCACTCTTCAGAAGCACCTGCAAAAACCAAAGGAATGGTTGCACCTACATATGGAGAGAATTTTTCTGTTCCAGCAAAATGCTTCTCAATACCTGGAGCAAAAGTGAATGAAGATGATTTAGCTACAGCTGAACCTTTTCCTCCTGTTCCATCAGCATTCTCAGTAAAGTTTGTAGTTGTTTTGTCACTTTCAAATACAAATTCTACACGTGCTGCTAATCCATCAGCAATAAAATAACGTGCTCTAAGGTTTGGTGTAAACAAAGAAATTGGAGCAGTTCCTGTTTGAAACAACAAAGATGTTTCAATCGTTTTGTCTCCAGCTGCCGGTTTTTGTGCAAATGCAGCTACTCCCATAGCTACCATTGCAAGCGATAAAATCGTTTTTTTCATAAGTTGATTGTGTTAATTTACGAATACGAACTTAGCAGGATTATTGAAATTTGCAAATACGATAATTGTCGTATTTGGCTTTCCAATCGCCATTTAGCCCATATTTTCATAGCAAACTATACACTTTTGTATTGTTATCAACAGACTTAGTAAGCAATTTACCATTAGGTAATTTGAAAACACCGCATGCTTATGGACCCCATTTGCAATTCTTGATAGGTAAATGCCAATTGCGAACGTGTTGTTTGTGCAGCAGCAGCATACAACATGGGTAGGTAATGCTCGTTCGTAGGCACGGAGAGCAAAGCAGACTTTCCCGCTTGGTTGTATTGAATGAGTTGGTTGTGGTTTGATTGGGCCAAAGCCTTAGCAATGTAGTCATCAAACTCTATTGCCCAATCAAAACCTGTATTATTGGGTTTGTCCCAGTTAAGCATACCTAAGTTATGTACAATATTGCCGCTACCAATAATCAGAACCCCCTTATTGCGGAGTGACATTAGTTGTTTTGCCAGATCATAATGGCCTTGAGCACTTAGCGTATAGTCCAAACTAAGTTGAAACACTGGTACATCGGCCAGTGGATAAAGGTGATTTAGAATAGACCATGCTCCATGATCGAGCCCCCACTCTGTATCATGGAATATAGCAGCTCCACCTATTAAAGCACCAATACCCTTTGCTATTTCGGGAGCACCTTTAGCTGGATATTGAACATCAAATAAAGCTTGAGGAAAGCCTCCGAAATCATGGATGGTTTTAGGATAAGGTGCTACGTGTACAAATGTGCCGCGGGTTTGCCAATGTGCAGAAACCACCATGATGGCTTGTGGCTTTGGCATTGATTTGCCCAATTGTTGTAAATGCTGGGTGAAGCCATTTTGTTCAATGGCATTCATGGGTGAACCATGGCCAATAAACAAAACCGGCATTGTTGGGGTAGATTTACCCAACAACCATTCGTTGCCAAACTGCGAAAGTGTAATTGCTCCCATAGCGGTAATACCTGTTTGTTTAATAAAATCAGATCGTTTCATGTGAATTATCCATTCAATTGTTTTTGGCGGTAAATGGCTTCTGCAAACCATTGATAATCTTTACAAAATGCAACCAAGCCCTTCAGCACTTGTTCATCCAATACTTGGCCGTTCTCATCAATGGCCTTGTCTATGAATGGAACAAGCCATTTTCTTGGCATTGGAAAAGCAAAAACATGAAGGATAAGTGCTTGCAATTGTAATGAAGCTTGTATGCCTCCAAACTTACCATCCGACACACAAACCAAACCAATTGGCTTTTGGCGGTACTCTTTGTAAAAATGGTCGAACGCATTTTTAAAAGCGCCTGGCATACTTCCATTATACTCAGGTACAACAAAAATAAGCGCATCAGCAGCATCCAACCTGTTGCTAAATTCAACCAACAATGGATTCGGATTGTTTAATTTTGATACGCGTTCTTCAAAAACGGGAAACGGAAATGCGGCAATATCTAACAAATCGAGCTCCCAAGTAGTGTGTTCCTTTGCGTATGCAATTAAAGCATCAGCGGCTTTTACCGATTGACGGCCTCTACGGGTTGTTCCTAAAACAATTGTAACTTTCATGGGTAATTGGTACTAACAAAAACGGGCATCATTGCGCTACGCAATATGCCCGTTTTAAATGGGTAGTGCAATTTAGCGAGCTGCTACAATGCGTACTTTTACATTAAATTCATCATCAATGGCTTTGTCTCCAATTCCTTCGATAAACGATTTTGATCCATAACGAATATCCCAAAGGGTACGGTTAATCATAAAATCAGCATTCGCAGTTAAGGTATTTCCTTTTACAACAATAATTGCTGGGAAACGTACTTCTTTTGTAATGCCTTTGATGGTTAAGTCGGCAACCACTGTAAAGTTCTCTGCGGTTTTACTACCTTTAATAGCTTCAACACGTTTAATGGTAAGTGATGCTTTGTTGTGGTTAGCTACTGCAAAAAAATCTTCTGATTTTAAATGGCCTTCCAATTTGCCTTTGTACTCACCTTGTAAATCGGTAACATTAATTGAGGTCATGTCTACTTCAACTGTTCCTCCAACTACCAAGCCTTTTTCAACGTCTACAGTTCCACCAGCAATGTTCATTGTTCCGAAGTGTTCACCCGTTACTTTTTTTGCATGCCATTTAAAGGTACTTGCTTTACCATCTACTTTAAATGCTTCTGATTGTGGTTTCTTAGGTCCACCTGCTAATGCTACAGCACTTGTTGCTGCTAATGCTAAAATGAATGTTAGTTTTTTCATGTTTGTTTTGTGTTTAGGTTCTTAATTTATCTAAAAGTGTATTGAGTAATTCTGATTCAGCTGCATCCAATTGAATGTATTTATCATCAGCAGCCATTATCTGTTCGTCAAGTTCAGCAAGTAAACTGAGTCCTTTGTTTGTAATAAACACTTCAACTTGCCTACGGTCATTTGCGCAGCTTTTGCGTTCCACGAACTGCTTTTCGATTAATTTATCAACCAAACGTGAGGCATTAGAGTTTTTGTCGAGCATGCGCTCTTGAATTCCATTTACCCCTATTGCTTTACCCTTTTGCCCACGTAAAATACGCAACACATTAAACTGTTCAGGCGAGATTCCGTAAGACTTAAACAACTGCAATTGTTGTGAACGTAACCAATTAGCTGTAAAAATAATATTGAGTATCGCCTTTTGTTTGTGGCTGCTAAAATGTTGTTGCTGTATTTCGTGTTCGATTGTACTCATCAATTCAGGAACAAATATATATGTATATACATTTATTGTGCAAACATTTTATTTCAAGCTATATATAAATTCCTCTAAATCAATGATTAAATATTTAAATAAGTAAATGCAGTTATAGGTTTCGAAATAAAACAATAGATTGAAGCATGTTTTTGGTGAGGCTCATTTTAAGCATACTATTGGTGGTAAACCTCACTATTTGTTGTTTAGCGCAGCAACCCGACAGCACCACTAAAAACTATCTGCGTCTTCGTGGGAATTATGTATACGACCTTTCGCACCGGATTAATGTAACTGCACTTGGCGTTGCATCAGGTAATGGGCTTGAATTGCGTTCCACACAAAACATTCGATACAGACCCAATGAAACTGGGAAGATTGGTTTGCGCATCAGCCATCAATGGTTATCTATTGGGTTCTCAGCTGGTATTACCAATTTGCAATCGTCTAAACGCGGACGGACAGAATTTTTCGATTTGGTAGCCAATTCTTATGGACGTAAATGGGGATTTGATTTATATTATTTAACGTTTAAAGGCCATTATATTACCAATAAAGAAATTGTCGATTTACCTCAATTTATTCAGAACAACAGCTATCCTATTTTGCCCGACTTAAAAACAACGTATGCAGGGATTAACGCTTATTACATTTTTAACCACCTCAAATATTCTTATCGAGCTACATTTATCCGAAACGAAATTCAACGAAAATCAGCTGGTTCCTTTTTACTTATGGCCTCCTTTTCCTATTTCAAACTCAATACCGATAGTGGTATTGTACCGTTTGATCTTCGCTCTACTATTCCAAACCAAGCACAACTCCAAGATGGTGTTTTTAATAGCATCAGTTTAATGCCTGGTTACGCATATACCTTTGTATTTAAGGAGCGGTACTTTTTGACACTCTCACCTTCAATTGGAATAATGAGCCAGTTGCAATCATACACCACAGCTGACAATACACTAGTAGAATCCAAAAGTGGGGGAACGGTTTTTTATCCAAGAGGACTCGCCCGTGCTGGAATTGGTTACAATAATCCCAATTGGTATTGCGGTATATCAGCAATTGTTGACAATTACATTATTCGCTTGCCTGGTCAAAACCAACTCATCTACAATATAGGCAATGCACATTTATACATAGGTTACCGGTTTAACGTTCCCAAAAAATACCGAAGGTATGAAGACCTGATTAACCAATATGCGCCCGAAAAAATTGTAGATGATATTATTCGGTAATCCTTCTTTTGTGTTTCCAACGCCTGTGGCTCCAAAGCCAAAGTTCAGGTTGTTGTTTAATATCTTGCTCTAACATACGTGTATGTTGTTCGGTAATCCAATTAGGCGCTGTTTCGTTTGGCAAATCGGTTATAAGCGAAAAGCGCACGCGGTAATAACCACGCTTTACTCGATATGTATGGATAAACACAACTGGTCTGTTCAATTTTTTAGCGATTCTTTCAGTGCCCAAAAACACGGGAGTGTCTTGATTTAAGAATTCCATCCAATGGCATGCATCCAAATTACTTGGCGACTGATCAGCCAAAAAAATCGTACCTGAAAAAAAGGTCGACCTTCTTATCATTTCCTTCAATGAGCTTTTCATTGGAATAAGGTGGATGCCATATTTGCTGCGCGTTGATGAAATAAGCCAATCAAAAAACCCGTTGCTTAATGGCTGGTATAACGTATCCACTTGAACCTTTTCGCTTAATTGCAAACCCTGTCCCATCCACTCCCAATTACCATAATGGCCCATTACAAATAAAAACGGTTGTTGTTTGATGCGCAATGGCTCAATCAAGTCCCAGTTTTCAACCACTACCCTTTTACGAAGGGTGCTTTTCGACATGGCTAGTACTTTAAAAGCTTCAAGGGAAGTATCAATCATAAAACCATAGTACTTTTTGGCAACAGCTACGATTTGCTCATGACTGTACTGTGGAAAGGAACGGCTCAAATTTTGAAAAATAACCTTCTTACGGTAACCAATAAGGTAGTATCCTACATAGTATAAAAACGAACAAAGAAGGTAAAACAGCGGGAAAGGCAGTAATGCCAAAACATAAAAAGGCAATGCAAGTATGTAGTATGCAACTTTTTTCATTCGGTGGTTATGCAAATGTACCCATATCTTTGCCTTTGCAAAATGGAGATCGACAAAGCAACCATACTTGAAACGTGCAAGCATAAAACAAGGGAACGTATTCGTGTAGCTCAACAGGCAATGAACGAGGCACAACAAAGTACTTTAGGTGAAGATAAAAGCAGTGCAGGTGATAAATACGAAACCACTCGGGCAATGGGCCACTTGGCAAGTGAAATGAATGCCAAACAATTAATAAGTGCCCAGTCAGACTTGCTTATGCTTGAACAAATAACACTCACACCCAGTAATCAGGCACGAACTGGCTCATTGCTGCAAACCACTAACGGACTATATTTTATTGCAATAGGAATTGGAATCATTGAAATTGATGGTACCAAAGTAGCTGTAGTGTCTCCTGCTTCACCTATTGGTAAGCAGATGCTGAATTTAAAAGCAGGCGATTGTTTTACCATTCAGTCAGCCCAACACCATATTGTTTGGGTGCGTTAATTGTATAATTTTACGCCCATGATTGTTTACGGCATCAAAAACTGCGATACCATGAAAAAAGCTTTTACATGGTTAGAAGAAAAGGGAATAAACTATACGTTTCACAACTACCAAACGAGTCAGGTTACTGCTGAAAAATTATCAGAATGGATTAACCATCTTGGATTAGAAACAATCATCAATAAAAAAGGCACGACCTACAAAAAGCTTGATGCAGAAACACAAGCATCGCTTGATTCGCCTGAAACTGCCATTCCGGTAATCATGAGTAAAACCTCTATGATTAAACGACCCATTGTTGAATACAAAGGCACTTATCTCGTAGGATTTAATGCAAGCGAATGGACAACCCAAATCAAGTGAAACGAATTCATGCCATAATCTTATGGATGCTTTTGCTCTCTTTAGCTTTCGCAGGACTTATTGGCGAGAAGATTCCCGTTAACAACCAAACAGGTTGGGATGGCAAGTATTATTCATATTTAACCATTCATTTCGACTCGCTTTTTACAACCAAACAAATTAACAGCTACCAATTTCAACGAATCTTAACTCCTGCCATTATTCATTATGGCTGCAAGTGGGTTGGCATCATTTTAACGGAGCACAATGTGGTTAGTGTATACGAATGGTTTAACCTAATTATCCTTTTGATTGGTGCAAGTGTTTTCTTGCGTACCGCAATGCTTATCAAACTATCGGTGCAACAACTGATCATAGGTTTCGCGTGTTTGTTTTTTAATTACAGTACACTCAAACTTTCGCCATACAACCCGGTGCTTACAGATACAACCGTATATGTATTTGGGATTTTATTGGCATGCGCTTATGCAACCTCATCTCAATGGGGCTTATGGTTGGTATCTGCTTTCGGAATCTTTTGTTTCCCCCTTTTTACCTTGCTATCAATTCCTCTGCTGCTTAACAATAAAGGTAACCAACTCATCAAATGGTTACAACAAAGTGAACTACCTCGATGGTTACCCTTCCTTGTTTCAATAATTTGGCTCAGCGGAATCTTTTTCATTTTGGTATTCCCACAATATCTAAATCCACGCTATGAACTTAGAAGAATTGCGTGGGTAGTGCCTGTAAGCATCCTTGCTGGAGTATTGTACGCGTACCGAGCAGTAAAAATTTGGAGCAGCAACCTCAATTTACCACAAACCCCAAATGTCCGATTAATGGTTTGGCCTTTGCTAAGCATATTGTGCTTATTTGGTTTGGCCCAAGTTTATATTCACTACAACAGTGTTCCTGAAAATGCATTTACGTTATCTATTTTTCTTACCAATGTATTGCAACAGTCAATTGATAACCCATTTGTTTTTATAATAGCTCATACTGTTTACCTTGGTCCAGCTATTTTTTTGATGGTTTTATATTATGGTAAAATCGTTGAGAAAGCAAAGCATTGGGGGCATAGTGCTACCTTGTATTTACTTGTATTTACATTGTTAAGCTTAGGCTCTGAAACCCGCCAGTTCATGCACTGCTTTCCTTTTTTGGTATTGTTGCTTATTCAATCCATTAACTTCAACAAACTTTCAGTTAAAAGGGCTTGGGTTTTTGTGTTGTTATGCTTAATAGCAAGTAAGTTTTGGTTCACCATTAACACACCCGAAATATATGCAGATTACAATTACGAAGACTTCCCGGACCAACGTTATTTTATGCACCAAGGTCCATTTATGAGCGATTTAAGTTACCTGTATAATTTAGCAACTGTGGCAATTATTGGAGTGGCCACTTGCTTATGGATAAAACCAATTAATGCAAACGGTGCGCTAAACGAAAATCAAGGAAATTAGCCACATGGCCATGGGCAAGCACATTCACGCCAGCATACCATTGCTGGCTAAAGCGGTATAGCAATCCATACCGTTGGTAAATGGCAGGAAAAAATCCGCTTGGATTGTAGACGTAAACTCCAATCTGTTGGCTAAAATCGAACCGTCCCATGCGGAATGCATGTCCACCCAAAACACCCACCCGCAATGGCAACACATCCAATTCGCCTTGCCTTCTCATTCTTTCCTTTAAAGAATAATCATACCATAACTCAGCACCAACAGTGAGGTCGTTAATAGAGGCTACTTGCCAACCTCGTTTTGCTTGTACACCCCAAATATGCCATCGGTTTTTTTCGCCAGCTTTTACGGTTCGGCTGCTCCAATACCCTCCAATTTCCCAATACCTTTCTGCCTGTTTCTTATCAAAAGTAGTGCGTTTGTAGGTTGGAACTGCTACAGGAGCAAACGTGTAATCAATGCCTAACTGAAGGGTTGGCCAGTTAATTCCCTTATTCGGATCCTTGATACCACCATTTGATATATGGTTGTAAAAACCATAGGCATTCAATTGAATTGTTGGATTTACCCGGTAATGCAATCCAAAACCCAACGCAACGTATCCGCTTACTGGCAAACTGTACGATTGATTGGCCGGATTTTTTTCAGGATGGTATGGATTGGTTAAGTAAGACAATCCCGCAATGGCCTTAATGGAAGCACTAAATTTATTACCATATCCCCAATAAGGCTCAATATATGGTGCTATATGAAGGCTGCGACCAAGAATACTGTTATCATAATCAACATACTGCAACACCCAACCGGTGCGAGGAAAACAACCGCAGATATTCCAAGTTGCCTCATCCAGCCACTGTTTGTTCCAAGCTAATTGAATGCCTAGTGGATTAGCACCCGAAGTATTTTGAACGTCTTGAGAATGGGCAAAGATGAAGCCTCTTTCAGCAGCAAAACCAAAACTGCGCTCCGATAATGCTTGGCCTTTTACGGCTATTGTTGCGATTACAAAAAATAAACAACCAATAACGTACCTCATAAAGTGTAAACCTTGCTTCATGCTAAAAGTTTGAGTAATAGTTTGCGTTTTTGGTATTATTTTTGGGAATTGCAGGATTCATTTTACCAAATTGAAAAAAGTATTATTAATTACCTACTATTGGCCACCGAGTGGAGGAGCCGGAGTTCAGCGTTGGCTAAAGTTTGTGAAGTTTCTATCAGCGTTGGGCGTAAAGGTAACAGTTATTACAGTTGATGCAGATCAAGCAACTTATCCTGCAACCGACTACAGTTTGTTACAAGAAATACCCGAAACGGTACGTATTATTCAAACGCGCACAAGCGAACCATTTGGTGCATACAAAAAAATAGCCCCAGGAGGGCAAATTCCACAAGCGGGATTTTCGCAACAAAAAAAGAATGATTTTATATTGGGTATTGCAAAATTTATTCGAGGTAATTTTTTTATTCCAGATGCCCGCAAAGGCTGGAACAAACATGCATACAACCAAGCAACTTCACTTATTAAACAAGAAACATTTGACGCAGTGATTACCACGAGTCCTCCTCACTCAACACAACTTATTGGCCTCAAACTCAAACAACAATTTGGGCTTAAATGGATAGCCGATTTGCGAGATCCTTGGACCGATATATACTATTACAAAGAACTCAAACATACTTTTTTAGCCAAAAAAATAGACCATAACTACGAAAAGAAGGTAATAGAACAATCTGATGCAGTACTGGTGGTGAGTGATCATATACGCCAATTGATGCAGGATAAATCTGCTGCCATTGACCCACATAAAATTAAAGTGATTCCTAATGGATATGATGAATCCGACCTATTGGCTCCAGCCAAACAAAAGCAACCTTATTTTACGCTAACTTATGTAGGTACCATTGCCCCAGTTTACCAATTTGGTAGTTTCATCCATGCAATTGAACAGTTAGCATCTGCTTATCAAAAGCCAATCAAATTGCAATTGGTTGGAACTGCACCTGAAGAAGTACTATCAACCATTGCCAATAGCAGTATTGCTACCTATTTTGAACACATTCCTTATGTGCCCCACCACGATGCAATTGGGTATATGAAAGCTGCTGATGCATTGCTTTTAGCCATTCCGAATGTACCAGACAATGCTGGTATATTAACCGGAAAATTATTTGAGTACATGGCTTCAGGTGTTCCTATTGCCGCAATTGGCCCGTTGCATGGGAATGCAGCAAGCATTATTAACCAAACCCGTGCGGGTAAAATGTTTGATTATGCCGAAACCCATAAAATAGCCTTATACTTACAGCAAATTGCCGAGGGTACCTACCCTTATCAACCTGATAAAAGTAAGATAAAAGGTTATGACCGAAAACAATTAACCCAACAAGTATTAGAATTAATTTAAAGATTTTGTAATCGATTATGTGTGGAATTGCAGGGTTTATAGATCCAAATTTGTCGACCGAAAATGCACAACAAGTGCTTTCATCAATGCTGCAAGCAACACATCACCGCGGCCCTGATTATACAGGAGCATGGCACCATGGAGATGTGCATTTAGGCCATAACCGGCTAAGTATTATTGACCTGCATGCAAGTGCAAACCAGCCCATGCACTACGATCAGTTATCCATTGTTTTTAATGGTGAAGTATACAATTACCTCGAAATCAAAAAAGAGCTCGTTAGCTTAGGGTACCATTTTACCACCCAATCAGATACAGAAGTAATCTTGGCTGCGTACAAACATTGGGGAACTTCTTGTCTCCAAAAATTTGTTGGTATGTGGGCATTTGCTCTTTGGGACCATCAAACACAAACCTTGTTCTGCGCGCGGGATCGCTTCGGTATTAAACCTTTTTATTATTCGCAAAATGGAAACCGATTTTATTTTGGATCTGAATATAAAAACCTAAAGGAGAGTCCACTTTTTTCAAGTGAACTTAATATGAATCAAGTTGCACTTGGATTGCAATTGGGTTGGGTGAGTTTTGGTAATGAGACGTACTACAGCAGCATTAAACAATTGCCCCAGGCACATTATTTAACCATACATCAAGGCAAGCTTTCCATTCACCGGTATTGGGATATCACGCAGTTTGAAACAAACAATAATTCGCATACCTCAAATCAAGAAGCCTTTTATGAGTTGTTCAAAGAGAGTATTGATTTACACATGCGGAGTGACGTGGAAGTTGGAGCTTGTTTAAGTGGGGGTATTGATAGCTCAGCAATTGTTTCCATGATTGGTAAATCTTACCCAACAGCACCTGTTAAAACATTTACCATTTATTACACAGGTAATCAAAGTGTAGATGAAAGACCTTGGGCGAATAAAGTAATCGAACAATATCCCCAAATCGAAAATCACACCTACTCACCTTCGTCAGACGAGTTAAGTGAGGTATACCTCAAAACTTTGTTTTATGCTGATGTTCCCATTGCAGGCAGCTCTCCCCTTTCACAATACCTTGTAATGAAACTTGCTGCAAAGCACGGCATTAAAGTTGTTCTTGATGGACAAGGTTCTGATGAGTACTTGGCTGGCTATATGCATTCGTTTTATAGGTTAACTGGAGGCTTGCTAAAAGCAGGTAAGTTAAACCAAGCGTGGAATGCACTAAAACACCACAAACAACAGCAGCAATTTGGCTATGGTAAAATGGCCAACGCGTTTTCCAAATCTGTTTTAACCGCCTTATTTAACGAGCAACAATTGTACACATTTGAGTACCAGAAGTACTTTCCACATGCGTTAAGCACACCAATCAAAACACCCTTTGATTTACAAGCAACCCCCAATGCATCAAAGCTAAATTCTTTTTTATACCAACTTACATTCGCAAGCAGCCTTCCTTCTTTATTGCATTATGAAGACCGTAATTCGATGGCGTTTTCAATAGAATCGCGGGTACCATTTTTAGACCACAGGCTCGTTGAATTTGCGTTTGCATTGAAAGATGAAAGCAAAATAGCTGCCGGCAAAACCAAAACAATTTTGCGCAAAGCTTTGCATGGTATTTTACCAGAAGCTATCGCCAATAGAAGCGACAAAAAAGGATTTGTAACTCCAGGTGAAGTCAAATGGTTAAGAGGCGAATTAAAATGGTTGCTTCAAGAACCCTTGTTGGTTGATTGGATTCAAAAGCCAGTAATGCAAAAAGAACTCGCTGAATTTGCCAATGGAGACAACCGTAATGCCAACTGGATTTGGCGACTTGTAACCTTAAACCAATGGCTCAAAACCAATGCCTAAATAAACAACACAAAGATTTGATTCATTAATATGGGAGTTATACAACGACAGGGTATTAAAAATGCGATTACATCTTATATTGGTATAGCTCTTGGCTTTTTAAACTTGTTGGTTATTCAGCCGTACTTTTTATCAGCTGAAGAAATCGGATTAACAAGGCTTTTGTTTTCGGTTGCTTCTTTGCTTGCTATGTTTATGCCATTAGGTATACAAAGCATTACAGTTAAATACTTTCCTTATTTTTACAACCCACAAAATCGCCACAATGGTTTTTTAGGATTTGCTTTGCTCTTCCCTATTGTTGGTTTTTTATTCGTATCTACTTTGTTATTGGTTGCAAAAGATTTTATCGTATCTCAATATGCAAAAGAGTCGGCTTTGTTTACTCAATTTTATTACTTTTTATTTCCATTTAGTTTCATCATTGCCCTTGTAACTGTGCTTACCGCATATGCATCTGCACTGCTAAAAACAACGGTTCCTTCTTTCTTAAATGATGTATTTACCCGGATAGGCAGCATTGCCATTTTTGCACTGTACTTCTTAAAATGGATTACCTTATGGCAAATGGTAGCTGGGTTTGTAGCTGTATATGGAATGCAACTTGTGCTTTTGCTTTGTTACCTTTATTGGGAAGAAAAACCAAGCTATCGTTTTTCAAAAAAAATGCTCGAACAACATCCCATTGGCGCAATGTTAGGTTATGGCCTGTTACTCTCTTTCGCTTCCATTTCTGCACTCGGAATTAAATACATTGATTCAATTGTTCTTGGAAAATACCTTTCTTTAAGTATGGTTGGTATCTATGCAATTGCTTCGTTCATCCCCAATATTATTGAAACACCCTTAAACGCACTCGATCGGATTACAGGACCCAAGATTGCACAAAGTATTGCAGCCGGAAATACACTCGAAACCAAAACGATTTATTACCAATCGTCAAAATATTGTTTACTCATTGGAGCTTATTTGTTTATTGGCATCAATACCAATATTGAAAATGTGTTTCATTTTTTACCCATGCAATACGCGCAAGGCATTGATGTGATTCATATTATCAGTTTAGGAACGGTATTGAGCATGTCGGCTGGCGGTAGTGGTGGCATGTTGTTTTATTCAAACAATTATAAAATAGGGGCTTTTTTCTTAATTGCATTGGCTCTATGTGCCTTCTTATTTAATATCTTGTTTATTCCAATTTGGGGGCTTAAAGGCGCTGCATTCGCTACTGCTTTGGCAAGTGTGCTGTACGCAGGAATCCGGCTTCTATTTATCAAAGCTAAATACAATTTATTTCCTTTGAATATAGATACCCTAAAATTGATTGGGTTGAGCGTGCTTGTTTATTTGTTTACATGGTTGATACCAAATACCGATAGTCCATTGTTTACCATTATAGTCAAAGGATTTACCACAACCGTTTGTTATGCATTAGGTATTTATTGGCTGAAGCTTGCTCCTGAATTGTTTGAGCGTTTGTTAGTGTTTCGAAAAAACAATGGTCAATAAAAACGCTACCTATCCTTAGCTTTGAGGTTGCTTTTTTTGCAGCAATTTAACCATCCCATACACCGGAATTCCAGCCGCCACAATCAACAAACCTGGCCTTGTAAACTCAGGCTTAAACCACAACAACTGGTAACAAATAACAGATGCCAGCAAAATATACATTAATGGTAACCAAGGATAGCCCCATACTTTATAAGGCCTTATGGCATCAGGTCTTTTTACACGCAACACAAAAATGGCAGTGATGGTTAAGATGTAAAAAAACAATACCGCAATCACAACATAATCCAACAAGTTTCCATATGATCCAGACAATGTTAAAAGTGTACCCCAAACAGCCTGCATGATAAGTGCTATTTGTGGTGATCCATGTGCATTGAGTACAGCAGCCTTTTTAAAAAATAATCCATCTTTTGCCATCGCAAAATATACCCTTGCACCCGATAAGGTGAGTCCATTTACACAACCAAAAGTAGAAACCATGATGAGCGCAGCCATGGCATACATTCCACCTGTTCCCATGAGTTGTTGCATAAACGCAGTGCCTACACGTTCTTGTGGTGCGTTTTGGATGGCATCAAATGGCAAAACATAAATATACATGAGTACCATCAGTATGTACAGTAAACTCACAAATGAAGTTCCAAGCACCAGTGAAAGCGGTATATTGCGTTCAGGCCTTTCAATTTCACCTCCGGTAAATGTGATATTGTTCCAAGCATCGGATGAAAAAATAGAACCAACAAGCGCAATACTAAACACACTCCATAGTTTCGGGTCTTGCCAATCTGCTTCTACTGTTAAGTTGAGTGACAACTCCCTTTGTGAAAACACAAAAAACAAACCGGCTCCAAGCATTAAAACAATGGCTCCTACTTTGGAAAAGGTAAATGCATTTTGCACCATCGCTCCTGTTTTAACATCCCTAAAATTGGTGAAAGTGAGCAACCAAATAATGCCAATAGCCAATAGTTGTTGTGTGTTAATCGCAATTCCAAAAATGCTGAATACGATTGTATCTGGATGAATTTGTTGCCAAAAAACACCCGTGAATTTTGCGAATGCCACTGCAACTGCCGCGATGGTTCCGGTTTGAATAACCATAAACAATGTCCACCCATATAAAAAACCCCATAATGGTCCAAACGCTTCTTTTAGGTAAACGTATTGGCCACCTGCCTTAGGCATCATTGCCGCAAGTTCACCATAACTTACTGCTGCAATAATGGTAATGAATGCGGTAACCAACCAAGCTAAGAGCAACAAGCCAGGGGAACCCAATTGCATGCTCATGGCAGAAGGCACTATGAATATTCCCGATCCAATCATCGACCCTACGATGAGCATTAAGCAATCGGTTAGATTGAGTTTTTTTACTTGCATACTCAATTATACGGCATCCTGCGAACGAGTTTGTGTTTTTTATTCCACAATTGTGTAGCTTCACTTAAAAAATATGCGCAGACTCTTTAAAACCATTTTATACGCATTACTTGGGATCGTTGCCTTTGTGCTTTGTTACTTTGCCGTAGCCACCGTTTGTTCAAAATGGTCTGTTCAAGCAACAGATATTAGTGAAAAGCCTGTTCTCAAACTTTACATTTTAAGCAATGGTGTGCATACCGATTTGGTTATGCCAGTTCATTCAGACTGGCATAACTGGGAAAAAGAATTTTCATACAACCATACTGTAGGTGGTGATACCTCATTTACCTACATAGGCATAGGTTGGGGCGATAAAGGATTTTACTTAAACACGCCAACTTGGGCCGACTTAACTTTTAAAGTAGCATTTGAAGCAATGTTTGGATTGAGCACAACAGCAGTTCATGCAACCTTTCACCATTCGCCTGATTCGGGAGAATATTGCAAACCCATTTATGTAACACAAGCACAATACCAAGCATTGACTGCTTATATCCAACAAAGCTTGCAGTACACTCCTGATGGCTATACACGGTTTATTGAAACCAACGCGGTATACGGCAAACAAGATGCTTTTTACGAAGCAGTAGGCAGTTACCACATGTTTCATACTTGCAATACCTGGACAAACAATGCATTAAAAGTTGCTGGTCAAAAAGCCTGTTTGTGGACACCCTTCCAATCGGGTATTTTAAACCAATATTCACCTTAACTTCGAGGGTGAAATTGCGTAATGATATCTTTTAAATAAGACCGATCAAGATGGGTGTAAATTTCTGTAGTGGTGATACTCTCATGACCTAGCATTTGCTGAACAGCGCGCAAATCAGCACCCGCTTCAACCAAAGCAGTAGCAAATGAATGCCGAAAGGTATGAGGAGATATTTTTTTGCGAATGCCCGCTTTAGCTGCCAATTGCTTCACAATATAAAAGATCATAACCCTAGTAAGTGCTTTGCCTTTGGCATTTAAGAAAACAATATCGTGGCTGCCGGTTTGCGGTTGAATATGCACACGTACGTGCTCCACGTACATTGAAATCGCCTGAAGTGCCATTGATCCAATTGGTACAAGCCGCTCTTTATTTCCTTTACCAATTACCCGTACAAACTTTTCATTCGCTGAAATATTGGATAGCTGCAATGATACCAACTCACTTACCCGGAGTCCACAACTAAACATTGTTTCAATAATGGCCTTGTTTCTTGTTCCTTCTGGTTTGCTCAAATCAATCACTTCAATTATTTTTTCTATTTCGTGCACATCAAGCGTATCTGGAAGTTTGCGGATATTTTTAGGCGAATCGAGTAAGTCGGCTGGGCTTTCTTGAATCACATCATCCATTAACAAATAATTGAAAAAAGCTTTGATGCCCGAAATCATGCGTGCTTGTGAAGCAGGCTTCATTCCCAGTTCAGCTGCCCATCTTACGCATTCGCGCAAATGAATAAGGGTTACTTGATTGGGTGTTACATCGATAGATGCCAATTCGAAATACTGAAGTAACTTATCAAGATCGTGTAAGTATGCTTCAATTGAGTGCGCGGCCAACGATTTTTCAAGTTGTAGGTATGCCTTAAATCCTTTTTTGTAAACTTGCCAATTCAAAACGCTGCGATTAATAAAAGCGAATATCGAAAATTGATGAAGATAATTATTATAAATGGTCCAAACTTAAACTTATTAGGTATTAGGCAACCCGAAATTTACGGAAGCGAGTCGTTTGTAGATCATCTAACAACCCTTAAACGTGAATTTCCGCAAATAGCTCTTGATTACTACCAAAACAATATCGAGGGTGAGCTAATTAACAAATTACACGAAGTAGGTTTTTCTTACGATGGGATTGTTTTAAATGCGGGTGGCTACACCCATACATCAGTGGCCCTTTCCGATGCAGTTGCTGCTATTTCAACTCCCGTAATTGAAGTGCATATCAGCAATATTTTTGCGAGAGAAACGTACCGCCATATTTCTCTGTTATCACCAAATTGTGTTGGCATTATCAGCGGACTTGGCATGCAAGGTTACGCACTTGCCCTTGACTACTTCGTTAAAAAAAATAATGCTGGGACTTAAAATAACACCCAAAAGCTTACATTTACATTATGAAACATCTATACACCGCGTTCGTAATCATCTTATCGGTTATTTACCTTCACTCTTGTAAAGATGAAGTAGAAGGAACAATTGCTGATGATAGCGCTACACAACAACAACAAGCTTCGGATGAATCATTGATGCTTAATGAATCAGAAGTTTCAATTAATGACGTAAATGCTGTAATAGCACAAAGTGGTTTTGGCAAAGCAGGGGTAATCGCTGGGGCTACCATTGATGATTCTACATTTATAAGCTCAAAAAAAATTGTGATTACTTATAACGGAAACAGTGCCGATAACAAACGAACTCGCACTGGAACCATAAGCCTCCAACTTATCAAAGGCAATAATTGGGGGGAGGCACAAGCAGTGTTGCAAATCGTATATACCAACTTTAAAGTAGTTCATATCGCTTCAGGAAAATCAATTGTATTGAATGGCACATATTTGGTTACAAATACAACGGGGGGCCGCAGCTTTATCAGCCCAAGTGTTACACATTCAGTTAGAGGTTCTATGCAAGTAGCGTTCGACAATGGAAGTAACGCCTCTTGGCAAGTTGCACGAAAAAGAATAAGCACTGTGAATGGCAGCGTATATGAAGTGCGTGTTTCTGGGGATACCACCATCAATGCCTTGGGTAATATATCAGTTTGGGGCAAAAACCGAAACGATGTAAATTTTTATACTGAGATTGCTTCGCCAATCGTATACAGCAGCACCTGTTTAAATGGCCCAATAAGTGGTATTAAAATTCACAAAGGCATTGCACGTGAACTTACCGTTACATTTGGAGTAGATGCTGCAGGTAACCCAGCAAACGGAGCTTGTCCTTTTGGGTTTAAACTTAATTGGAAAAACTTGCGCAACGAAGATAAATCAGCGGTTCTGTCGTATTAATAATCTACCAAGTGTTACTTTAACTGGGACTGATTTAGTTGGCTAAAAGTACGTTTGCCTTGAGCGAAATAGTTGAGTACAATACTGTTTTGATAAATCCCTTTGAGTTGATTGTTGCTTAACGAAACCCGATTACCTGTTCTCAGTTTCCACCATTTACCTATTTTGAAAAAATAAGCGGCATGCGCCTTGTGAACTGCGGCACTGTGTTTAAAATTACCTGTACTGATAAAAAATATTGAACTTAACAAATCCAAAAAAGACCTCACTGGAATAAGCCACAATAACGTTGTAAATGGCAAATTTTTAGTAAGCATAATGAGGTTGTTTCTAAAGTTCAAGAAAGTTTTTCGTGCATTCATTTTATCCAATGTACCACCGCCTAAATGGTATACAGTTGAAGCGGGTTGCACCATGATAGTATAACCCATTAACTGAAAACGCCAGCATAAATCAACCTCTTCCATATGTGCAAAAAAATGTTCTTCAAATCCACCTGATTGATGAAAAATAGCTGCGCGAACTGCCAAACAAGCACCTGTTGCCCAAAATACGTTTTGCATTAAATCGTATTGACCCTGATCTGCTTCTATATGATCAAATAACCTGCCTCTACAAAACACATAACCCAAAAAATCCATGTATCCTCCGCTGGCACCTGCATACTCAAACTGATGCCGGTTTGTGTAATCCAATAGTTTAGGCTGAACAGCACCACAGGTGGGATGTTGTTCAAAAACATCAACCAATGGCTCAATCCAATTTGGGGTTACTTCAATATCATTGTTTAATAAAATATAGTAGTCGGCTTGTACCTTTTTTAACGCTTTGTTGTATCCACCTGCGTAACCGTAATTATCGTCATTTTGCACAATGGTAACTGAAGGAAAGTGTTTGCGAACAAAGGCAATTGAGTCATCAGTAGATTGGTTATCGGCCAATACAATTTCCAAATTGGGGTACGTTGAATTGCAAACCGATGGTAAGAATTTTTCGAGCAATGCTCTTCGGTTCCAATGGATAATTACAACTGCAACTTTAGGATGTGTTTTCATTTAGCAGTATAAGGTACAAAAACAAAACTAGCAACTGATGCTGTAAGTAACATTACACACATAAACTGCGATGGATTTTTGTAGGTTTTAACAAAATCAGGTTGTTTGGCTGGAAGCAAAATTTTACGTTCAAGCAACTCCTCCATTGTGGTTGCATAAATAGAAAACGTAGCGGCATGGTCTTCTTTATCTAAAATTAACTCCCCTAATTTTACTTCATGCTCTGATGCAATAAAAACAGGATACTCGGTAAAGTGTTCCTTACGCATATCTTCAGAAACTTCTTGTATCATTTCCGAATAAATTTTTAAATCAACCTTTAGTTGTTCAATAATTTGGTTAAACTCTTCTGCTGTCATCACTTTGTTTTAAGGTTAGCAAAGCCACATTTTCTACATGGTGTGTATGCGGGAACATATCAACTGGCTGCACTTTGGTCACATCATATTTTTCAGTTAACAATGCAATATCTCTTGCTTGTGTAGCAGGGTTGCAACTTACATACACCAACTTAAGTGGTGCGTGTTCCAGTATTTTTTGAATCACTTTTTCATCCATGCCTGCCCGCGGTGGATCAGCAATCACCACATCTGGTTTGCCGTGTTGGCCAATGAGTGTGTCGGTGAATACATCTTTCATATCGCCTGCGTAAAAATGGCAATTGGTTACCTTGTTTAAGTTGGCATTGTGCTTGGCATCTTCAATGGCTTGGGCTACATACTCTATACCAATTACTTGTTTGGCTTGTTTGGCAACATACAAAGCAATTGTTCCAACACCAGTGTACAAATCATACACATTTTCAGTACCTGTAAGTTCTGCAAATGAACGCGCCACATCGTATAAAACGAGTGTTTGCGCTGAGTTGGTCTGAAAAAAGGAATTCGGCCCGATATGAAAAATACGGTCTTCAAGTTGTTCAACCAAATAGGGTTTACCTGCATACAAATGAACAGGCAAATCGTGAATGGTATCATTCATCTTTCCATTGATTACATATAGCAATGAAGTTATTTGAGGAAATTGCTCTTTTACAAAATCCAACAAAGCAGTAATCTTAGGTTGGTCGTTTTCTTTAAATACAACAACCACCATCCACTCTCCAATAGATGAGTTGCGGATAATGATGTTGCGCATAAATCCTTCTTGGCTATGGGCGTTATGAAAAGAATATCCTGCATCAACAGCAAATTTTTTAATGGCCAACCGAATAGCGTTTGAAGGTTCAGGTTGGTGGTAACAATGTTCAATATCCAATACCTTATCAAATCGTCCAGGAATATGAAAACCCAAACCCAAATGCGCACTAGGTTCCATGGCTTCTTTTCCATCCAAAGTTGTTAACCATTTTCGGTCGGTAAATGAATACTCCAGTTTGTTGCGGTAACCTTGTGTATTTGCAGAGCCCAATATGGGTAAAAATGGGGGAAACGAAAATTTACCAATGCGTTCAAAAGCATCAAGCACTTGTTGGTTCTTGTACATCAGTTGGGCTGAGTAGTCCATTTGTTGCCACTTACATCCACCACATGTTCCAAAATGCGAACAAAAAGGTGCAACACGTTGTGGTGATGGTGTTACGATGCGTTCAACCCTGCCAAAGTTTACTTTCTTCTTGGTTGATGTAACAAGAATATCTGCCCTATCACCTGGAACCGCAAAATCAACCAACACTACTTTTTCTCCTTCACGTGCAACACATTTGCCTTCGCTACCTGCATTGGTAATTAAAATATCTGGTATTAAATAAGGCTGGAACTTTCGTTTTCTCATGGTTGCATTCTTGCCGTTAGGTTAAATAAAAGGCGAAGATATGCATCTTAGATTAAATCACATTGACCTCAGGTTGAATGTTGATTCCGAATTTTTGCAGCACACTTTCTTGAATCGTTTTGGCTAAACTGATAATTTCATCACCGGTTGCCCCCCCATAATTAACAAGCACCAATGCTTGGTCTTTGTGCGCTCCTGTATTGCCTACCCGCTTGCCCTTCCAACCGCATTGTTCAATTAACCAGCCTGCCGCAACTTTGGTAAATCCGGCAGCCGCTGGATATCCAACGATTTCAGGAAACTGTTGTTTTAACGTCTCGAACTGTGAAGTAGGAATTTCTGGATTTTTAAAAAAACTACCTGCGTTGCCCAATACTTTTGGATTAGGTAGTTTTGATGAACGAATGGCAATTACCGCATCACTTACATCTTTAATGGTAGGCCGTGTAATATTTGAAACAGCAAGTTGTTGCTGTATGGCTCCATAACTGGTATTGAGTTGAGGATGTTTGTTTAATTTAAATACAACTGCCGTAATAATGTATTTACCCTTTGCCTCTTGTTTAAATATGCTTTCGCGGTAACCAAACCTGCATTGTTCGTTGGTAAATGAATGTACTGTTCCGTCACTAATCGCTACGGCTTCAAGTTCATGGAAAGTGTTTTTGAGCTCTACACCATAAGCACCAATATTTTGCATTGGAGCAGCACCCACACATCCAGGTATCAATGATAGGTTTTCGAGCCCACCGTATCCATGGGCAATTGTCCATAAAACCAAATCGTGCCATACTTCTCCGGCATTGGCCTTTACCCATACATGGTCATTCGTTTCATCCACAATAGAAATGCCTTTAATGGAAATTTTAATTACCATTCCAGCTACATTGCGGGTGAGTAAAACGTTACTTCCACCTCCTAAAACAAGCAAGTTACGTTCTGCCAAATTAAAATTGCTGCACAATACCATCAATTCTTCTTTGGTATGTATGTCCACAAATTCACTGGCTATTGCATCGATGCCAAACGTGTTCAGCGTCTTTAATGAAACATGTTGTTGGATATTCATTGCAGGCAAATAAACAAAAGCATTTTAAAATGCAATGCATTTAACCTGAAAATCATTTGAGGGTTTCCTTGATTTTTTTGGGTAAACTTTCTCTTACCAATTGATATGATATTAAAACCATTTCAATCAATTCAGAGTCAGATACGTCTTGGTTAAACTGCACCGTATTCCAATGTGTTTTGTTCATATGGTAGCCGGGAGCTACCGCATGGTATTGCTGGCGCCATTGTTCATTCTGTTCAGGTGTTCCTTTTAAATTAACAGATATAGGCTCTTGCAATGAGGTTAAGGCAAACATTTTTCCTCCCACCTTAAAAACCAGCGTATCATTATCAAATGGAAACGACTCATCAACGCCAACTTGGGCAAGACAAACTTCACGCAACAATTCTATATTCATTTTCCAAACATAAAAAAACCCCGTGGCAATGCCACGGGGTTTTCTCACAGTTTATGCAAGCGCCTGTTTGGGTTCAGGCTCTTTATTTTTTGAATCAAAGTCGACCACAATTGGCGTTGCAATTGCAATAGAAGAGTATGTACCAAATACGATACCTACTAACAAGGCAAATGTAAATCCTTTAATTACCTCGCCACCGAAAATGAATAGAATAAGTGCTACTAAAAACACAGTTAACGAAGTAATGATGGTTCTATTAAGTGTATTGTTCAATGCGTTGTTAATTACCATTTTCTTGTTGGTTTCGTGGTGATGGGTTCCCAAGAACTCGCGGATACGGTCGAATACAACCACAGTATCGTTAATCGAAAATCCAATAATGGTTAATACAGCTGCAATAAATGCTTGATCCACTTCCATGGTAAATGGCAAAATACCATCAAAAATAGAGTAGAATGACAGCATCATTAGCACATCATGCGCCAAGGCAATGGTTGCTCCAAGAGCATAAGTCCATTTACGGAAACGAACTAAAATATAAAAACCGATGCCAAGCAAAGCAATAATTGCTGCCCAAAACGATGCGGTTTTAATATCGTTTGCAATGGTAGGTCCAACCTTTGATGAACTTAATATTTCAGCTTTACCTCCAATTGCGCTTAAGCCTTCGTTCAATTTTGCCTCTACCATTTCGCCAGCGTTTTCCGAACGGTCGTCAATTAAGTAAGTTGTGGTAATTTTAAATTTGTTATCGCTACCAAACGTTTTTACCTCTGGTGCTCCAGCAAATGGAACAGTTAACTTTTCACGAATATCACTTGCTGTTTGTGGGTTGTCAAATTGCACCACATACGTCCATCCACCTTGGAAATCAACACCCAATGTAAATCCTTTAGTGAACATTGAGAACAGACCTACACCAATAATTAATGAAGAGAAAATATAGAAACGTTTGCGTTTGCCTACCCAATCGTAAGTGATACCTTGGAATGCCTTTTCGGAGAAACCTCTGGCATATTTAACCAATTGTTGTTTGTCTAAACGCCATTCGGTAATAACACGGGTTAACAATACTGCTGTAAACATTGATGAAAGAATACCAATGATTAAAGTGATAGCAAAACCTTGTACAGGCCCTGTTCCAAATACATAAAGTACAAATCCTGCGATTAAGGTTGTTAAGTTTGCATCAATAATGGATGAGCTTGCTGCTGCATAACCATCAGCCACTGCATTTTTCAAACTGCGCGCACCTGCCAACTCTTCTTTTACACGTTCATTAATCAACACGTTCGCATCAACCGCCATACCAATGGTAAGTACGATACCAGCAATACCTGGCAAGGTAAGTGCCGCACCCAATGAGGCAAGCACACCCATAATAAAAAAGACGTTAATCAATACAGCAATATCAGCTATGTAACCAGAGTTGTTGTAGTATACAACCATAAAAATTAAAATCACAACAGTGGCAATTACCATTGAAGCTAAACCATTGCTAATCGCTTCTGCTCCCAATGTAGGACCAACTACAGCTTCTTCTACAATGCGTGTTGGAGCAGGTAATTTACCAGCCTTTAAAATATTTGCTAAATCGCTTGCTTCTTCTGTAGTAAAACCACCACTAATTGATGAGCGGCCATTGGGAATTTCGTTTTGCACATTTGGTGATGAGTACACTACATCATCAAGTACAATTGCAATGCTCTTGCCAATATTTGCTTTGGTTAGTTTACGCCATACCGATGCTCCTTCAGCATTCATGGTCATCGAAACTTCTGTTTGCCCACTTTGCGAAATATCTCTGCGCGCATCAGTGATTTTATCCCCTTCTAAAGACGCTTTTCCTTCTTTAGAAGTTTTAACAGCATGCAAAATGGCACCTTCACCATTATCACCAAAACCTTTGTATGCCCATAAAAAACGAATATTTGAAGGCAATGCGGCTTTCACCTCTGGGCGGTTCAAATACGTATTAATTTTGGCAGTATCTTTAATCAGTGCGGTTCCGCACATCGATCCTTTGGCAACCAGCATGTTTTGCTCGTCAGCATAAGGACGTAACAATACGAATAATGGATTTTCTTTGGTAAATTCTTCGATGCTCTTTTCTTGGTTAGCAGTAGCTGTATCTACCTTTGTTGTATCTGTTGCAGGCGCAGTGTTGGTGGCGCCAATGCCAGCCAATGCGCTGCTGGCAGCAGTTGTGGTATCCGTACTAGCTTGTGCAGTTGTATCAGCTGGTGCGTTGTTTGTTTCGTTGGCAAGCACTTTTTTCAACACATCATTTGCAGTTGATAAATGCTTGTATGCTTCTGGGTTATCAAACGTTTCCCAAAACTCAAGCTTAGCCGTTCCTTGCAATAATTTGCGCACACGTGTTGGATTGTCTACACCTGGCAATTCAACCAAGATGCGTCCGCTGCCTTCCAACTTTTGGATATTGGGTTGTGTTACACCAAACTTATCAATACGCGCCCTTAAAATTTGAAACGATCGATCAATTGCTTGGGAGGCCTCATTTTTAAGGTAGGCAATTACCTCCTCGTTGGTTGAACTTATTTTGATTAAATCTTTATTGGTTTGGTTGGCAAACAATACAGCTAGCTTTCCATCAGGCGCCACTTCTGCATAACTCTCACCAAAAACAGTTACATAATCTTTGGTGGTGCTTTTAATACGCTCGTTGGTTAATGCAATTGCTTTGTTAAATGCAGGGTCTGGACTTTCATTCGCTAATGAACGAACCAAATCCCCGATTGAAACCTCGAGTGTTACGTTCATTCCACCTTGCAAATCGAGTCCAAGGTTTAACTCACGCTCTTTGCATTGCAGGTAAGTGTATTTGGCAATACCCAAATTGTACACTGTTAAGCGCGCTACCGAATCTAGATAGGCCCTCTCTTTCACTTGATCGCCTTCGGCATAAGCCTTGGCATCGTTTTCTACTTTGTTGGTTACCCAGGTAAATGATAGCTGAAAAATGCACACAATGGTGAGTGCGATTGCAAACAGCTTAACTGCTCCTTTACTTTTCATTGGTCGTTGTGTTATCTATGATTAATTAAATTGTATTCTATAAAACAAGTGAATGGCAGTGATGCTTGCGCATGATACCTGCACTCAAAGCGGGCAAATATAGGTTTTGGTATTCCATTTTACAACCCCTCATCAATATGGATTTTAGTAGCTGAAAACGAGTATTATATGAACTAATCAGCCGAATTTAGCATCCACCTGAAATGGTCTTCAATCACTTTTAAACTGTTGTTAAAATGGTCGTTGTTATTGATAATAATATCGGCCGTGTGGCGATACGGTTCGAGGTAGGTGCGAAACGCTGGCATAACGTGATTTTGCCATTGGTAATGAACAAAATCGGCCGGAATATTTCGTTCTTCTGTATCGCGCTTTAACCTGCGCTGGAGTTGCAACTCCTCTTTGGCTTCCACAAAAATTTTCAAATCAAAATGCTGCGAAATGTCTTCTCTGTAAAAGATGAATAATCCTTCAATGATGATGATGGGAGCAGATGCAAAATGCAACCACTCGCCCATTTGGTCTTCATGCTGAAAGCGGTATTCCCTGCGTTTGACATCCTTACCTGATTTTAACAGCAACATATCATTGTGAAACGCATCCAAATCGAGGCAGCCGGGCAAATCGTAATTGATATGGCCGTTGGCATCAAGGGTTTGTTCGGCTGCCGGTTTGTAATAATTGTCTTGCGATAAAATACATACCTGATCAGCGGTAAATAACTGTCCGATTTGTTTTAAAAAACTTGTTTTGCCGCTGGCACTTCCACCGGTAACGCCTACTATATAAGGGAGTTGATGATCCATTTTGTTGCTAAAAAACGCCCATGCAAATAGCGATTAATAACGCAATTACACAAGCATTATCATTTACCGATGGTTTAAGCAATTTAACCGACACTTTTGAAACATTGGAAACTTTTTTAACAAAAATAGTTTCCTATTTCAAAAACTGCCTTACCTTCGCCCCCGTTTTTAGCATACAACTCAAAATATGGATGAAGGAAAACTCAAAATTGTAAAAGGAGCGGAAAGCTTGTTCATGCGTTATGGCTTTAAGAGCATTACCATGGATGATGTGGCGCGCGAACTTGGCATCTCAAAAAAAACCCTCTACCAATATTTTACGGATAAAAACGATTTGGTAAACCAAACGGTAGAAAACCACTTAGAAGCTGAGCGTGAATATTGTTTACGCCTGAAGGAAACAGAAAAAGATCCCATTGCCTTTTTATTGGCCATCAGTGATAATTTTGGTGATGAAGCCAAACACATCAATACGGCAGTTTTATTCGATTTACGCAAATACTTTAAAGAAGCGTGGGATAAAATTGAAGCATACAGCAAAGAATTTATTTACAAACAAGTACTCGAAAACCTTGAAAGCGGGAAAGCAAAAGGACTTTACCGTAAGGAAATGAATGAACGTGTAATTGCCTTATACTATGTAAACATGATTCAGTTTATGGTTAACCCTGAAAACTACCAAAAAGAGGTTCGTGATTTTCAAACCGTGCACCATGAACTTATCCATTACCACCTTCACGGTATTTTAACCGAAAAAGGCTTGAAACAATTGCAAAAATTAAAAACCACCCAATAAATCATATGAAAAAAATAAGCTTACCATTACTTGCCTTATTCTTGAGTATTTGCGCTGTTGCGCAACAAAAAGAAATTAAAGGCTTTTCACTAAAAGAAGCCATTGATTATGGAAAAAAGTACAACCAAACATTGCAAAATGCACGATTGGACCAAGAACTAGCAGTACAGCAAGTAAACGAGATCCGCGCAATTGGCTTACCCCAAGTATCGGCTACAACTCGATTTACCTACACACCACAAATACCTGTTATCGGAATCACCAATCCAGGTTTTTTCGGACCAGAACCATTTGTCAAGTTTCCACAAGGTATAGACTACAGCATCAGTGGAACAATTAACGCCTCACAACTTTTGTTTGATGGTTCATTCTTAATGGGACTTAAAGCTGCGCGCGAATTTTCAATGCTTTCTAAATATGGCACAAAAAAAGCAGAATATGATGTTGAAAACGATGTAATCAAAGCTTATTGTATGGCACTGGTTGTTGAAGAAAGCATTAAGCTAACAGAAGCCAATATTGCAACCATTGAAAAAACACGAAATGACTTAGAGGCTGCAAGCAAAGTAGGTTTGATTGAAAGAACAGACTTCGATCGAATTGATTTGACTTATTCCAATTTACTCATTCTTAGAAAACAATTAAATGACGGGAAATTGGTTGCGTACTACTCTTTAAAACTACAAATGGGTATGAACGTAAGAGACTCTATTTACTTAACTGATGACCTCTCAAAACTAAATGATGTGGCGAACAATGAACCAGAAATTGCAGCCACACTTGATTACTCAAAACGACCTGAGTATCAAATTTTGGATCAACAAATGAAAATGTATAACCTCGATAAAAAAAGGTACCAATACGGTTATGCTCCAAGTTTAGCAGCTTTCGTTCAACACCAACAAAACTCTTTCGATACCAAATTTAACAGCGTTTGGGCTCCATTTTACCCAGGTACGTTTGTGGGCCTTAACCTTTCGCTCCCCATTTTTGACGGACTAGATAAGCATTCAAAAATTCAAAAGGCTAAAATCAATATTGAAAAAACAGAACTTACCCGTAATCAACTTGAAAACGCAATCGAAATTGAAGTTTTTAATGCCAAAACAACCTATTTCCGTACCAAAGAACAACTCAGCTTGTTGGAAAAAAACATGAAGTTGGCTGATGACATTTACAAACGTACAAACATCAAATACCAAAATGGTTTAAGCTCAAGTTTGGATGTAGTAACCACCGAAAAAGACTTGAAAGAAGCACAAAAAAATTACCTCAATGGGATTTATGAATTGCTTGTAGCTAGAGCCAATTTGAAAAAAGCATTAGGTCAATAATATAACATCACACCAACGTAAATCAACATCTATCTTATGAAAAATATATCAAGAATCATTACAATGGCAGTAGTAGCAGGATTTATAGCAGCCTGCGGCCAACAAAATTCTATTGAAGCGAAAAAGGCTGAGATCGAAAAACTCAAAGCCCAACAAGCTGAAATCGCTTCGCAAATTGCAACCCTCGAAGGCGAAATCGTTGCAGCGGGTGATACCTCTTCAGCTGAAGATTTAAAAGCAAAAGTGGTTGCCATTACCCCCGTGAGCAAACAAAACTTTGTTCATGCAATTGATGTGCAAGGCCGTGTAGACGGAGATGAAAACGTAAGTTACAGTGCCAAAGTTCCAGGTACCATTGCCAAAATCAATGTAAAAGTTGGCCAGCGCATTGCAGCCGGGCAAGTGCTTGCCGAAATTGACAGCAAACCATTGCAATTGCAATTGGCTGCCATGCAAAAACAAGCCGAACTTGTAAATACCTTGTACGAAAAACGCAAACAACTTTGGGATCAAAAAGTGGGCAGTGAAATCGAATATTTACAAGCCAAAAATCAAAAAGAAAGCTTAGACAAAAACATCGAAAGCATGAAACAACAGTTGGAGATGTATTCAATTAAATCTGACTACAGCGGAACTGTGGATGAAATTGCACTCAAAGTAGGCCAAAACGTAATCCCTGGTATGCCTTATGTAACTGTTGTTAACCCTGCAAAACTTAAAATTAAAACAAGCCTTTCAGAATCGTATGCGGGTTTAATTAAAACAGGTGATATGGTGAATATTCGCTTCCCTGATTTAAACAAAACCATGCGTGCTAACGTAAGTTATGCTTCACGCACCATTAACCAAATGACCAGAACGTTTGAAGTAGAAATCAACTTACCAGCTGATGAATCATTAAACCCAAATATGGTAGCTGAATTGAGTATTGTTGACTACGAAAAAGCAGGATCAATTGTGGTACCAATCAATACCGTTCAGCAATTGGATGGTGAAACAGTGGTTTTCTTAAAATCAACTGAAGGTGGAAAAGCAGTTGCGAAAAAAGTAAAAGTAACTGTAGGCAAACAATATGCTGGTAAAGCCGAAATACTCGCTGGTTTAAATGAAGGAGATGCATTGATTACAACTGGTTTTCAAGACTTAAATGATGGGCAAAGCCTTAAATTTTAAGTTCAATCATTATTTTAAAAACACCTAAACACTCCTTGTTATGCAAGACACAAACAAAGAATTTAAACCATCAAGTTGGAGCATCGATAATAAAACAAGTATTTACATACTTACCATTATCATTACACTTGCCGGCTTGGTATCATACAACAGTTTACCCAAAGAACAATTTCCTGAGGTAAAGTTCCCAAGTATCCTCATTACAACTGTATACCCTGGTACTTCACCAAATGATATGGAGCAACTTGTTACCAAACAATTGGAAAAGCAAGTAAGTACCATCTCAGGTGTTAAAAAAATCAAAAGCAACTCGGTTCAAGATTTTTCGGTTATCAATGTTGAGTTTAATACCGACCAAGATGTAGACCTTTCTCTTCAACGTGTAAAAGATGCGGTTGATAAAGCAAAAAATGATTTGCCAAACAACCTGCCAGACGATCCTCAAGTAACCGATATTGATGCATCTCAATTTCCGATTATGCAGGTAAATATCAGTGGCGATTTGCCATTGGATAAAATGAAAACCTATGCTGATGATTTGAAGGATGAAATAGAAGGTTTGAAAGAAATTACCCGTGCTGATATGGCAGGTGCTCTGGAACGCGAAATCCAAATCAATGTTGACATGTACAAAGCTGAGGTTGCCAATATTACCTTCAATGATATTCAAATGGCGGTAGCTTCTGAAAATGTAACGGTATCTGGTGGTGCCGTGGATATGGATGGACTTAAACGCTCAATCAATGTGATTGGTCAATACAAAGACCCAAGAAAAATTGGTGATATTGTGATACGCGGACAAACAGGTGCAACGGTTTACTTAAAAGATATTGCAGAAATTAAAGATGACTTTAAAGAAAAAGAAAGTTATGCGCGCCTCGAACACAAAAATGTAATCACCTTAAACGTGATTAAAAAAAGTGGCGAAAACTTAATTGCTGCAGCAGATAAAATCAAAGCTATTTCGGAGAAGTATGAAAATGAAATTTTTCCTCCTGGTTTAAAAATTACCATAACGGGAGACCAGTCGGAAGAGACCCGCACAACCCTTCATGACTTAATCAACACAATCATTATTGGATTTATTTTGGTTACGGTAATCCTGATGTTTTTTATGGGAACCACCAATGCCATCTTTGTGGCCATGTCGGTACCCCTTTCATGTGCAGTTGCCTTCCTTGTATTTCCTGCCATCGGATTCAAACTGAACTTTATTGTATTGTTCTCCTTTCTACTTGCATTGGGTATTGTGGTTGATGATGCGATTGTGGTGGTCGAAAACACACACCGAATTTTTAACAACGGTAAAATGCCTATTAAGAAGGCCGCAAAACTGGCAGCAGGCGAAGTATTTTTACCCGTATTTTCAGGTACCATGACCACACTTGCCCCTTTTATTCCATTGGCATTTTGGCAAGGTGTTATTGGTAAATTCATGTTCTTTTTACCTATTACCTTAATTGTAACCTTGCTAGCTTCGTTGGTGGTTGCATACATCATTAACCCTGTGTTTGCTGTCGACTTTATGAAAACGCATGAAGAAGAAGACAAAGCGCGTAACAACAAAAAAGGATACCGCATTACCGCTATCGTATTTGGGGTGGTTGCCATTTTAAGTTACATCAGTGGAAGCTTTGGCTTTGGCAATTTTGTAATTGTGATGTTCGGGCTCTATTCACTCAACCGATTCGTGTTTTGGAAATGGATTAAAAAATTCCAAGAAGAGCGTTGGCCAAAAGTACAAGATGCCTATAAACGCATGATGGAATGGGTGCTTACCAACAAACGCCCACGTTGGATGCTGGTTTGGACTTTCGTTTTGTTTATCTTCACTTTTGTGCTTACAGCCATTGTATCTCCAAGTGTTGTATTCTTCCCGAAATCTGATCCAAACTTCATTTATACCTATATCACTTTGCCCACGGGCACATCGGCAGCGTACACTGATTCGATTACGCAAATTGTAGAAGAACGAGTATACAAAGTTGTAGGTGATAGCAACCCAATTGTTGAGTCTGTAATTTCAAATGTTGCAGTTGGTGCAAATGACCCTTCGCAATTTGAATACAACTTTAGCCCAACCCCACATTTAGGAAAAGTAACAGTGGCATTTGTTGAATTTGCGAAACGTAACGGAGCTTCAACACGCGAGTACTTAGATAAAATTAGGGAAGCCACTAAAGGTATTCCAGGTGCTGAAATTATTGTAGACCAAGAGAGCAATGGACCACCGACCGGAAAACCCATTGCAGTTGATATCAAAGGTGACGATATTGAACAATTGGTTACGGTGGGTAAAGATATCAAACGTTACCTCGACTCGCTTGCTATCCCAGGAGTAGAAGAACTAAAATCGGATGTGCAAGCCAACAAACCTGAAATTGTAGTAGAAGTAGACCGCGAAAGGGCTAACAGGGAAGGTATATCTACAGGTCAAATTGGAATGGAATTGCGAAGTGCGATTTTTGGTAAAGAGGTAAGTAAATTTAAAGATGCAAATGATGAGTACCCCATTCAAATGCGTTACCGCGAAAACCAACGCAACAATATTGATGCGCTGATGAACTTAAAAATCACCTACCGCGATATGAATATGGGTGGACAAATTCGCCAAATCCCACTCTCATCAGTTGCAACTGTAAAATACGGAAATACTTTTGGTGGTATCAAAAGGTATAATGAAAAACCAATCATTACCTTATCATCAAACGTGTTGAGTGGCTACAATGCAAATGAAATTGTAGGTAAAATTGACAACGCGCTCAAACGTTATAAATTACCAATGGGTGTTACAGTAAAAATGGGTGGAGAGCAAGAAGAACAGGCAGAAACCGGTGCATTCTTAGGAAGTGCACTTATGGTATCATTGGGATTAATCTTTTTGATTTTGGTAACACAGTTTAACTCCATTTCAAAACCAATTATCATTTTAAGTGAAATAGTGTTGAGTTTGATTGGTGTGTTTTTAGGATTCTCAATATTCAATATGGAAATCTCCATCATCATGACTGGTGTAGGTATAATTGCCTTAGCAGGTATTGTGGTTCGAAACGGAATTTTGCTTGTTGAGTTTACCGAAATTTTATTGCACCAAGGCATGCCACTACGCGAAGCTATTATTGAGGCAGGAAGAACCAGGATGACACCTGTATTGTTAACTGCAACAGCTACCATGCTTGGTTTGGTTCCATTGGCAGTAGGGTTAAATATTGACTTTGCTTTGTTGTTCCAAACTGGCAACCCACATATTTTCTTTGGAGGTGATAGTGTTGCGTTCTGGGGACCACTCTCATGGACCATGATTTTTGGATTGGGCTTTGCAACCTTGCTTACCCTTGTGCTTGTTCCGGTGATGTTGTACCTGAGCGAAAACTTAAAACTTAAATTGGGTATTAAACCCAAATATGCGGTGGAAACAACCGAAAATGTAACCAAACTGTCAGAATAAAAACGCAAAAGGTTCTGTAACAATTTTGGAACGATTATCGTTATATGTTCAGTATTGCATGAAGTAGTAAGTGCAATTGTTTCATAGGCTAGCGATTATCCCCCTGAATAAGGGGGACATCGTTTTGACTGACAAATATCAGCAGTGGGTAGGTAAACTTTAATCTGTCTAAGTTGGGTTAAACATACTTAATCCCGTATCTTTGAAGCAGTTATTTGGTTGACTTAAAATATTGCATCTATGAGTAGAGGTGCAATTTGTTTCATAGGCTAGAAGAGCCCCCGCAAGGGGGCTTTTCGTTTGTATATGCTTTTGCTTTCTATGAGCGGTTGTTGTTTTCAATCGGAATTGGCTTAAGTTTACCCCGTAAAATATTTCCCAAATGAAAACAAAGCTGCTCCTGATTGTATCCTTTTCAGTTGCGTTTATAGCAACTGCGCAAAAAAAAGCACCTCAAAATTGGTTTAATCTTGACCCCAAACAACAAAAAACAATGGGCGTAAGCAGTGACCGCGCTTACAAAGAATTGCTTCAAGGAAAAAACCCAAAAACCATAGTTGTTGCTGTAATTGATGGTGGTACTGATAACCTTCATGAAGATTTAAAAGATGTTTTGTGGACCAACACTGATGAGATTCCTGATAACGGAATTGATGATGACAAGAACGGTTATGTAGATGATATACATGGTTGGAACTTTATTGGTGGCCCTAAAGGTGATGTAAATGAAGATAACCTTGAAATTACGCGCTATTACGCTTTGCTCCAAAAACATTATAAGAGCAATACCCTCGATTCGTTAAACATACCATACGCAACCTATAATGCAGTAAAAAAAGATTTTGAAACACGATTGGCTACTGCAAAAAACCAATACAACCAATATGTACAAATTGAGAAAGGTATAGATCAGGTATTGCAAACTTTGGGAACAAACAGCCCAACCACAGAGCAATTAAAGGCCTACAAACCTACAGGTACAGGCGATGCCATTGCTCAACAAGTATTGTTAAATACAGCAAAAGCGAAAATGACACCTCAAGAATTAAAGAATGAACTGAAAGAGGCCGTGAACCATTTTAAAGCGCAAGTAGATTTTCATTACAATGTATCACTCGACACACGCAGTTTGGTTGGCGACAATTATGATAATCCAAATGAACGTTATTATGGAAACAACCATTACAAAGGACCCGAAGCTGGCCATGGAACACATGTTGCAGGGATTATTGCCGCTAACCGAAACAATGGAATTGGCATAGCAGGTGTATCGGCATCGGCCCAAATTATGATTGTGCGGGTTGTACCTAACGGTGATGAGCGCGACAAAGATGTAGCCAACGCTATTCGCTATGCAGTAGATAATGGTGCCCAAATTATCAATATGAGTTTTGGTAAATCCATTTCGCCTCAAAAATCAGTTGTGGATGAAGCCGTAATGTACGCAGTATCGCGTAATGTATTGCTGGTGCATGCTGCAGGTAACGATCATAAAAACAACGACAGCATTCCAAGTTACCCTAATCGGTATTATCAAAACAGCATTGATTATCCTACTACTTGGGTAGAGGTTGGCGCTTCGGCATGGAAAAATGGAGCAACCCTACCTGCCGATTTCTCAAACTATGGCGCTGTAACAGTTGATATTTTTGCACCTGGAGTGGATATTAACTCCACCCTACCAGATAATACCTATGGCGAAAACAGTGGAACCAGCATGGCAGCTCCGGTATTTTCAGGTGTGGCTGCATTGGTATGGTCGTATTACCCATCACTCACAGCAGTTGAACTTAAATCGGTTTTGCTTAACAGTGCCATCCCAATTAAAGGTAAAGTTGTGGTTCCGGGTTCTAAAAAACGAAAAGTAAAAATGAAAGCATTGTGCAATACGGGTGGTGTGGTAAATGCTTACTCAGCATTGTTGTATGCTGAAAAACAGTTTGGGGCAAAAAGATAAATTTGACTATTTGGTAATATGCTTATGAAAGCTATCAAACAAAAAAGGCTGCAATTGCAGCCTTTTTTGTTTGATAAAAAATCACTTTAAGCAGAAATACTTGCCCTAATAATATTGAGCGCTCCTCCTGCTTTAAACCATTCGATTTGTTGTTCATTGTACGTATGGTTTACACTAATTTCATCTGTACTCCCATCCGCATGGTTAAGTACCAATACCAAAGGTTTATTTGGAGTAAATGATGTTAGTCCTTTGATATCGATTACATCGTCTTCTTTAATTTTATCGTAATCGTTTTTATCAGCAAAGGTGAGTGCAAGCATTCCTTGTTTTTTCAAGTTGGTTTCGTGAATACGTGCAAATGATTTAACCAATACAGCACGCACACCCAAATGCCTTGGCTCCATTGCGGCATGTTCCCTTGACGAACCTTCACCGTAATTTTCATCACCCACTACTATGCTTCCAATTCCTTGTGCTTTGTATTGGCGTTGTACTTTAGGCACCGACTCATACGTTCCAGTTAATTGGTTTTTTACACTGTCGGTTTTTTCGTTGAAATAATTCACTGCACCAATCAGCATATTGTTGGAGATATTATCTAAGTGGCCACGGTATTTTAACCAAGGGCCTGCCATCGAAATATGATCTGTTGTACACTTGCCTTTTGCCTTAATCAATAATTTAAGTCCAGTTAGGTCTGTACCTTCCCAGGCAGCAAATGGGTCTAACAATTGCAAACGATCAGATGTTGGAGAAACAGCTACTTGAACCGTGCTACCATCAACAGCAGGTGCAATAAATCCTGCGTCTTCAACAGCAAATCCTTTGGTTGGCAACTCATCACCTGTTGGTGCATCCAAGGTTACTTGCTCACCTTTTTCGTTGGTAAGGGTATCGGTAAGTGGGTTAAAGGTTAAATCGCCTGCTATTGCCAAAGCTGTTACCAACTCTGGTGAACCCACAAATGCAAACGTGTTTGGATTGCCATCGGCACGTTTGGCAAAGTTGCGGTTAAATGAGTGTACGATGGTGTTTTTCTCAGCTTTTTCGGCACCAACACGGGCCCACATTCCAATACATGGACCACAAGCATTGGCAAATACTTTGGCACCAATCTTATCAAATGTTTCTAAAAATCCATCGCGCTCAATGGTGTACCTTACTTGCTCTGAACCTGGAGTAATGGTGAATTCTGCTTTGGTTTTTAACCCTTTTGCGGCAACTTGTTTGGCCAATGATGCAGCACGCGCTATGTCTTCGTATGAAGAGTTGGTACATGAACCAATCAATCCTACTTCAACCTTGGTTGGCCAACCGTTTTTAACAGCTTCCTCTTTCATTTTAGATATAGGAGTTGCCAAGTCTGGTGTAAACGGACCATTCAAATGCGGCTCCAACTCACTCAAGTTAATTTCAATAATTTGATCAAAGTATTGCTCAGGGTTTGCGTATACCTCTGGATCGCCTGTTAAATGTTCTTTAATGGCATTGGCAGCATCAGCCACATCTGCGCGGCCTGTGGCTCTTAGGTAACGCTCCATGCTTTGGTCGTAACCAAATGTAGAAGTAGTTGCCCCAATTTCAGCACCCATATTGCAAATGGTTCCTTTTCCAGTACAACTCATTGAAGTTGCTCCTTCGCCAAAGTATTCAACAATGGCACCTGTTCCACCTTTTACCGTAAGGATTCCGGCAACTTTTAAAATCACATCTTTTGGAGATGTCCAGCCGTTTAATTTACCCGTTAATTTCACCCCAATCAGTTTAGGCCACTTGAGTTCCCAAGGCAAGCCTGCCATTACATCACATGCATCTGCTCCTCCAACACCAATGGCAATCATTCCGAGTCCCCCGGCATTTACTGTATGCGAATCGGTACCAATCATCAATCCACCTGGGAATGCATAATTTTCGAGCACTACTTGGTGAATAATACCTGCACCTGCTTTCCAAAATCCAATTCCATACTTGTTTGAAACAGACGCTAAAAAATCGTACACTTCTTTGTTTTCAGTTACCGCTTTGGTTAAGTCGGTAGATGAACCAACTTGCGCTGTAATCAAGTGATCGCAGTGCACAGTTGAAGGAACTGCTACTTTGGGTCTACCCGCTTGCATAAATTGCAAAAGCGCCATTTGAGCTGTTGCATCTTGCATGGCTACCCTATCTGGTGCAAAATCAACATAACTTTTACCACGCTCAAATGCTTGAGTAGCTTTACCCGCACTTAAGTGGCTATACAAAATTTTCTCAGCTAAGGTTAATGGTTTGTTTGTGGCTTTTCTAGCTGCTTCAATACGCTCCGCCATGCTTGCGTATACAGCCTTAATCATGTCTAAATCAAATGTCATACAAAAATTGAATAGAAGGTTTATGTTAAGCTATTGACCAAAATGCTGAACAATTTACCATTACGTAAAGCGGTTTTGGAAAAAGCACTGCAAGTATACGGATTATTAGCTTCAAAGGCGATTCCGTTAACGAATTTATTGCAAACTTGATATACTTGTAATATGAAACAATTGAAATTAGGCACGCTACTCTGTTTAATTGGCTTTCAGCTTATTACAAATGCCACTCCTCTTACTGATAGTTTAAAACTACAACTTACTGGAAAAGCAGATACCAACCAAGTAAAGCTGTTAAGCGAGTTGTGTTGGCAGTATTGCACCCTTGCCACAGATACAGCAATTGTTTATGGAAACAAAGCGGTAAGCATGGCATTAACACTTAACGACTCTAACCATATTGCACAAGCGTACAACGATTTAGGAATTGCCCATTATTATGCTGGCCATTTTAATGAGGCCATAGCCGCCTATGAACAATCACTTGCAATCCGACTAAAACTTGGAAATGTTCGGAATGTGGCGGCAGTGTACAACAAACTTGGCATCGTGTACCAAAAGTTATCAAAATTTACTGAAGCACTTTACTACAATTTACTCGCGTTAAAATTATTCGAGTCGATAGGCTATAATATGGGCGTT
Source organism: Bacteroidia bacterium (assembly GCA_025454875.1). Taxonomy (GTDB): domain Bacteria; phylum Bacteroidota; class Bacteroidia; order UKL13-3; family UKL13-3; genus UKL13-3. The sequence goes on from JALONP010000008.1 coordinate 43,561, forward strand.
TCGTATGGTTACAACAATATCGCCATTATTAACCAAAATTTAGGTGATTATAAAAAAGCGTTGTTTTACCACGAACGGAGTTTAGCCATCAAACAAAAAATGAACGACTCTAATGGATTGGCTGGCTCCTATTCGAATATGGCAAATATTTACAGGCAACTCCACCAATTTGACCAAGCATTGATATACTACAATAAAGCACTGGCCATGTTAACCTATACCAAGGATATGGAATACCTCTCTTCTACGTACAATAATTTAGGAGAAACGTATGTGATGATGGAAAAACCCAAACAAGCAATACCCAACTTGCTTAAAGGAATTGCTATCCGCGAAAAAAATACGGATGTAAAAGCATTGGTGTCTTCGTATATCAATATGGCCGATGCTTATGCACTCTTGAACAATGCCAAAGAAGAGCGATATTATCTTGAAAAAGCAAAGATGCTCAGCAAGCAACTTCCCGGAATGCGTGAGCAGGCAGTATTGTATCTTAAATTGGCAAATGCTGCTTACCAATTAAAGGATTACCAGTCGGCAAGTAGGTATTACCAACAACAAATTGCCCTTAATGATAGCTTGTTAAATGAAGAAGTGGTGCGTAAAGTAGCTGAAATGGAAACCCTTTATGAAACAGAAAAAAAAGAGGCTTTGAATACCGTTTTGTTGCAAGAGAATAAAATTCAGCAATTGGCAATTGCTACCAAACGGTTTCAGTTGGGATTGCTTGCGGGTGTGCTTGCCTTGGTTTTGGTTACAAGTTTTTTGGTTTACAGCCGATACAAGCACAAAAAAGAACAAGAACTCATTACCACCAAAATTTATGCAGAACAGCAACGATTGCAATCCATGATTGCTACACAAGAAGAAGAACGTAAGCGTATTTCAGGTGAACTGCACGATGGTATTGGACAACTCTTATCGGTGGTGCGCATGAACCTTTCGGTTATCGAACAACAAAACGTTTCTACCAATATCAACCAAACCATTCATTTGTTAGATAATGCTTGCAACGAACTCCGAACCATTTCGCACCAATTAATGCCAGCGGTTTTAATTAACAAAGGAATTGGCGGTGCCCTAGCCGAGTTAATTAGCAACCTAAGCAAAGCAAGCAAGTTGCATATAGATTATTATGCCGACCCTTTGGATGGATTAAAACCTGAGCAAGAAATTCATTTGTTTCGAATCATACAAGAGCTGCTAAACAATGCAGTTAAGTATGCCGAAGCCACGGAACTGCATCTAACATTGCATATTGAGGGCAATGCACTTAAGGTAATGGTAAGTGATAATGGTAAAGGATTTGACACAAAATTAGTAACCACCGGAACTGGAAATGGTTGGCACAATATCAGCACACGCACAAGGCTTTTAAATGGTGTATTGGATATTGAATCAGCACCTAAGCAAGGAACTTCTGTATTTATTGAAATACCAATTACGCCTAATTGACAATAAACATTTAGATTGCACACAACAAATAACCTTAACAAAAACATCCTATGGAATTAGTAGAAGAACCAAACAACAAACACAACAACCAAATTGAATTTGACGGACAAGGATTTGATTTATTTGGCATCTTGATTTTAAACTGGCTTTTAACGTTGGTAACATTGGGGTTGTATTACCCTTGGGCAAGGGTAAATTTATTGCGTTTTTATTATGGCAATACATCCCTTAACAATACCTCATTTGTATTTGAAGGTAACGGACTCGAGTTGTTTAAAGGATTTATTCGGGTGTTTGCCCTTTTTGTTGGACTCTATGTATTGTTTATTTATGGAAACCTCACTCAGAATATTCCATTGATGCTCTCAGGTGCGGCATTGTTGGCCATTTGTTTTATTGCTGCTATACCATTTGCCTTGCATGGTGCAATGAAGTACAGGTTGGGTAGAACTTCGTGGAGGGGCATTTATTTTGGGTATCGTGGCAATCGAAACGAATTGTTGTACCGCACGTACACTGGATTGTTGCTCACCATTATCACACTTGGTATTTATTTTCCATGGATGGTAAACGACTTAAGGGTATATATAATCAGCAATATGCGTTTTGGTAACCTAAGATTACGTTACCATGGCAAAGGATCGGAGTTGTTCATCATCTACTTAAAGGCATTTTTCTTAATGCCAATTACACTTGGGTTGTATAGTTTTTGGTTTCAAAAAGAATATTACAACTACCTTATCGAGTACACTTCCATTGAACAAGAGGGACAATCGCATTTATTGGGCAGTGAAATTTCGGGCATTGAATTACTCGAATTGGGATTTACTAATTTTTTCCTCGTAATCATTACCCTAGGTATTGGTGCACCTTGGGCGCAAATACGCAGAATAACCTATTTGATTAACCGAATTCAAATACCTGAAACGGTTAATTTTGATACCGTGCAACAAACTGAAGATGAATACAAGGATGCCACTGGTGAAGATTTATTAGACTTCTTAGATATAGGAATTGTTTAACATGGAACGTGCATACAAGGGTAGGTATTATGATGGGCTACAATCAACAGCCATTGTTGTATCGGTTTTTATTACCAACACTACTTTAAACATTCAATACCAAGATGCAGATGAACAAACTGTGTTGATTGAATGGCCCAAAGAGGGCATCCAAAAAGTATCTCTCGCTTCTACACATATTGCACTTAAATACGGCAAAGAATATCCATACCAACAAGTTGAGTTAACCGATATTGATTTTATTGCCGCTTACCAAGATTGGACCGGTGGACAATTGATGCAGCGTTGGTTGCAGATGAGTTCCACTACAATGGTATTGGCGCTATTGGCAGGCATTGTGGCCGTAATGGTGGGTTTGTATTTATGGGGTGTACCATGGATTGCTGATAAGGTCGCCCAACAAGTTCCTGTGGAATATGAAGTTGATTTAGGCAAAAGTATTGCAAGCCAAATTACCACAAACAAAACAATTGATAGTAACAGAACGGAAGCGATTAACCATTTTTTTGAGCAGCTTAAACTTGAAACAACTTACCCTGTTGCCATCACCGTTATTAAGAGTCCGGTAGTAAATGCATTTGCATTGCCCGGTGGACAAATTGTAGTGTACGACTCGATGTTGGTTACCTTGCAAAAACCAGAAGAACTTGCTGCATTGTTGTGCCACGAGTTTGCCCATGTGCAACTGAAACATTCAACTCGAAATATTTTTAGAACATTATCAGGATATTTATTTGTATCGGCATTGTTTGGCGATTTCAGCGGAATTTCTGCAGTAATTATTGGCAATGCCAACGAGTTGCGCAATTTAAGTTACAGCCGCGAACTTGAGTCGGAAGCCGATGGATTTGCATTGGCACATCTCAAAAAACAACGTATCGATATCAAGGGCATGATTGGGTTGTTTGAAAAATTGCAACAATCACAAACGGTAACCGTATCGGAATGGATGAGTACACATCCTGATTTATCAAACCGTATTCAAAAAGCAACCTATTACCAGCAAAACAATCCGTACACTGTTATTACAAACGACAGTATGCAATTTTATTTTAACCAATTGCAGCAATCCAATGAGTGGCAATAACAAAGTATCTCGTATTGATGAGTTGTTTGAACTTGACGGTGCACACTCGTCCGAAAAACTGCGTGCTGCATTAACGGCTAAAATTGTGTACCTCCTGATACATGATCTTGAACGGTTGTTATCCATCCTTTACCGAATTGATGTACGTGAATGTGATATTAAGGCCGCATTTGCGCAATCAAATCCAACAGCCATTGCTCCCATGCTAGCCGATGCTGTTTTAAAAAGAGAAGCCGAAAAAGAAATTACACGCGCACAATCCAAACAACACCATACTCCTAACTAACTTGCTTACAATACCTAAACACCTTGCCTGTATAATTTGACAAATTTAATTGTCGTTGAAATAGGTGTAAGGCTTACATTTGCTTCTTACCATATCGACAAACGATGGCTATACTTATTTTTTTTATTCTACACTGGTATTTATCCTTATTCGGACAAACATTTTTCTTACACCGTTATTCAGCTCACAAAATGTTCACCATGAGTAAAGGTTGGGAGCGTTTCTGGTATATTTTTTCATGGGTGTCTCAAGGTTCTTCTTATTTAAATGCAAGAGCATATGCTATTCTTCACCGCATGCACCATGCTTACAGCGATACTGAAAAGGATCCGCACTCTCCTATTTTTTTCAAAGAAGTATTTACCATGATGTTGTACACCCGCAAAATTTACAATGGTGTATTGCATGGAACCATGCAAGTTGAAGAAAAATTTGACCGCAATTTCCCGGAGTATGCTAAGATTGACCGCATTGCTGATGCTTGGCCAACACGTATTGGCTTCGGACTTGCCTATGTTGCATTTTACGTTGCGTTTGCAACACAATGGTGGATGTACTTGCTGCTTCCCATTCATTTTTTAATGGGACCAGTGCATGGAGCAATCGTAAACTGGGCAGGACATAAATACGGATACCGTAATTTTGAAGAAGGCGATCATTCTAAAAACACATTGATTATCGACTTTTTGATGCTAGGCGAATTGTTCCAAAATAACCACCACCATGCAGGTTCACGACCAAATTTTGCTGCCAAATGGTGGGAAGTAGATCCTGTGTATCCAGTGATGCGCTTGTTTCACAAACTGGGAATCATCCAACTTGCGCCAGCAAAAAGTTAATTATTTATGGTATTGGTATTGGTAAGAGGTTACCAAAACTAATTTATCTTTTTGGTTGTACTGTAACGTGCTCAATACAATGTTGGATTGTGCCTCATATTTACGTGCATATGATTTGGTAAACTTCGAACGCTGTTTATCCTTAAACTGATAACGTATAATGTTTTTAGCATCATCATATTCAAGCGTAGTCAATGATTCCAATTTGCCAGTGTAATCAAATTTTTCCAATTTGGTGAGCAAGCTATCAGCGGTGTAAGATGAAACTACACGAACCACTCTGCTCTTTTGATCCCTATTTTCACTTACTACAACAAAACTTCCATCGGGGTATTGGTTGTAAGATTTGCAAATTTGGTGGTTTTCAACTGTTGATTTTATCTGTTCACCCGCTACGTTGCAAGCATAAGTATATCTTCTATAAAGCTTACTTCTTCTGTTATAATAACGCGATTCGGTTCGGTTTCCCAGAGAATCATAATCGCTCTCCACTTTAAAACTCGGCTTCCCCTTTGCCGTGATGGTTTCGCTTTTGATCATTTTACCAGCCGCATTGTACGAAAACAACTGTGTGTTTAACAGTTTTCCATTTTTGCCCTTACAAACAACAGCCTCTATTTGGCCATTGTTATTGAGTTGGTAAGTATGATCGCGAATGGTATCTCCCTTTACAATGTAGATCATACGTGTGAGCGTAGAGTCGTTTGTGTATTCATTAATGGTTGTGCGCTGGGGTTTATTGTTTTTATATTGGGTAAATTGGATTTGTTGACCCACGCGGTTGTAACTGCCCGTACCAATAATAAATTGTTTGCCCTTTTTAGTTTGTGTTTCGGTTATTTCTTTAATCTGGTGTTGTTTAAAGTAAGTCGAATTGTATTTCCACCAAAAAAATTCATTGGAGCTCATTAAATGACCTTGAGCATACACATTCAAGAGGAAGCTAATCAATAGCAAAAACGAAGAAATTTTTTTCATATGGGTTAGGATTACATAGTTAAGTAAATTTATATGTATATCAAAGTAAAAATAATTCTTATCCTACCTCATCTATTCTTGGGGCTGGCCGCCCCAAACCGCCTCACTTTTTTTCTGTGAAAGAAGAAGTAAGCGCAACCTTCATGATACAGATACTTTTGTTACAAACTACATCATTTATTTCCCCCGCAACCCAAGCCACTTCGTTCGTGGGTTGCTTATCTAAGGCCACCGCTAAAATAAACGCTTTGTTTGTCACACAAAACAATCTAAGGCAAAGGAAGTGGTTAGGATTATTTTTTTTCGAGAGACAAAGTGCCGTTCCGATAGCTATCGGAATCCACCAATTGAGCGAAATCAACCCAAATTGGCCTAAGTAGCATTGGGCATAGCATATAATGAGGGTTGATTTGGAATTGGTGGTCTGCTTTAAAAGGTAACAAAAAGGACAGTTAAAGAACTTAAGGCTCCCTATTTATCATTTCAGTGTTACTGGTATTATTGCGGACATTCCTATTTAAAACAGCCCGCTGATATTTCCATCAGCATCCACATCAATTTGCTCTGCCGCAGGATTATTTGGTAGACCTGGCATACGCATGATTTCACCTGCCATTGGAATCATAAATCCCGCTCCAGCCGCCAATTCAATTTCACGAATGGTGAGGGTAAACCCAGAGGGCCTGTTTATCTTTTTTGCATCGTCAGAAAAAGAGTATTGCGTTTTGGCCATGCACACAGCCAAGTTTGCGTAGCCCAACTTTTCAATGCGTTTCATATCGGTAAGTGCTTTGGGTTGGTATGCTACAGAACCTGCTCCATAAATTTTAGTAGCAATGGCTTCAATTTTTTGTTTAATAGGCCAATCAAGTTCATACACATGGTTTAAATTCGTTGCATTGGTTTGGTCAAGAATTTGTTTGGCCTTGGTAGCTAAATCAATTGCGCCTTCACCTCCTTTTGCCCAAACCTGGCTGAGCGAAACTTGAATATTTTTTGCCTTACACAGTTCCAATAAAGCCTCCGTTTCTGCGGCCGTATCTGTTGGAAATTGGTTAATGGCAACCAATGCCTTTAATCCAAATGATGCTACATTTTCAAGGTGCTTTTCGAGGTTGGCAAATCCAGCTTTAAGTGCGTCCACATTTTCGGCAGTGAGTTCTTCTTTGGCAACACCACCATGCGATTTTAATGCACGAATGGTTGCAACCAGTACCACTAATTGTGGCGCAATACCTCCCATTCGGCATTTGATATCCAGGAATTTTTCGCCACCCAAATCAAATGCAAACCCAGCTTCGGTTACCACGTAATCACTTAAACTCATTGCAGTTTTGGTAGCAATTAAAGTATTGGTTCCTTGTGCAATATTGGCAAACGGTCCACCATGAATAATTGCAGGATTGCCTTCGAGTGTTTGCACCAAATTGGGCTTAATAGCATCTTTAAGCAAGGCAGCCATTGCACCATTCGCTTTTAAATCTTTGGCAAAAACGGCATTGCCATCTTTTGATTTACCAATATAAATATTGCCCAATCGTTCTTTAAGGTCTGTGAGGTTTTTGGATAAACACAAAATGGCCATTACCTCTGATGCAACGGTTATATCAAATCCAGTTTCACGAGGAGATCCGTTGCTTTTGCCACCCATTGCAACCATGATGTGACGTAACGAACGGTCGTTCATATCCATCACGCGTTTCCAAACAATACTAAGCGGATCAAGTTGTACCAAGGGATTTTTGGCTTGCAGTTGGTTTTCAATTAAAGCTGATAACAGGTTGTGGGCTTTTTCTACAGCTGCAAAATCACCTGTAAAATGTAGGTTGATATCTTCCATGGGAACCACTTGCGCATACCCACCGCCAGTGGCACCACCTTTCATCCCAAATACAGGACCTAATGATGGCTCACGCAATACAACCGTTGATTTAAGTCCAATTTTATTAAGCCCTTCATTTAACCCTACCGATGTGGTTGTTTTACCTTCACCAGCGGGAGTTGGAGTGATTGCAGATACCAAAATCAATTTGCACTGCTTTATTTTATTTTCGTCAATATAATGCAAGGGAAGTTTAGCCTTGTATTTACCGTAGGGAATTAAATCGTCAGCCGGAATATTGAGTTTGTTTGCAATTTGGGTAATGGGTTGCAACGTGGCTTTTTGTGCAATTTCAATATCTGTTATCATATACTCACGAATGTAGGTAATTTACAGAAAAACGAAAGTGTCGGTTATTGCAGTAATATGCTCATATTACCACACACTTTTACATGATGTAAACGTTAATGTGACAATTCTCAGAACCAAATTGCAGATAAATTTCCCTATTGTTGTTTTTCTGAATTCAAGAAATGGCTAAAATTAAATTTAACAACAGCAACCCCGAATTTTTTAACACCCTCAAAAGCCGTGTAAATGCTTACTTCGAAGACAAAAGCATTAAAGAAACTGGAAATTACAAGCTCTACACCAAAACGCTTATTCTTTCGGCCACGTTGGTTTTATCGTATTTGTGGATGGTATTTTTCACACCTGAATCAAACTTGCTTTCCATTTTGGTATGCATTGTAATGGGTGTAAATGTAGCCGCAATTGGTTTCAATGTAATGCATGATGGGGCTCACGGAAGTTATTCATCAAAAGAATGGGTAAATAAATTCATGGGCTTTAGCTTAAATATTTTAGGTGGCAATGTTTACTTGTGGAGCCAAAAACACAATATCAACCACCACTCATATACCAATGTTGAAGGTTTAGATGATGATATTGATATCAAACCGTTTATTCGTGTGCACAGCACGCAAAAAAAGTATTGGTTCCACCGTTTCCAACATTATTACAGCTTGTTGCTTTATGGTTTAACGTATTTGTTTTGGGTTTTTATGAACGACTTTAACAAATACTTTACCGGTAAAATTGCCTACCATACCAAAATGCGCAAAATGGATTTGCCAGAACATTTTAACTTCTGGATTTCGAAAGTATTGTATGTGTTTTTCTTCATGATTTTGCCTTTTTATTTTGTGGGTATTGTACCAACCATTGTTGGGTATTTGGTAATGGCCTTTACCGCAGGTATTGTTATTTCTATTGTGTTTCAATTGGCGCATGTGGTTGAAGAAGCAACCTTTGTTACTCCCACAAGTGATACAATGAAAATTGAAACTGAATGGGCCAAACACCAAATTAATACAACCGTTAATTTTGCTACACGCAGCAAAAGCATGAGTTGGTTATTGGGTGGATTGAACTTTCAAGTTGAACACCATTTGTTCCCACGCATTTCACATATTCACTATCCAGAAATCAACAAGATTGTGAAACAAACATGTGCTGAGTTTGGCATTATGTATAAAGAATTTCCAACGGTTTTAAGCGCTATTCGATCACACTTATTGCATTTGCGCTCGGCAGGTATTGCATAAACTACTCTTCGGTAAACTGGTCTGACTTGTTAGTTAAAAGTAGATCTAATCTGATACATTCTAACACTTGTAGCATTTGATTTCAAATGATTCGAAAGCTGGAATAGTTAATACTTGTTTTTCTTCATAAGTTGTGATTCAATCTAATTCTTTATGCCGTCAAAACGCATTTTACTGACGCTTGCTTAAGGACGAAATCAGCCGTTCAACCTTTTACGAATTTGCTTCCAAATTCCGAAGGAGTTCGTTTTCTGGTGTGTATTAAAAGGATTATACCTTACCACCTGTTACCAAATAGTCAGCATTACAGAAATCTATTAGATGAAGTTGAATATTATATAGTACTCTTAACACTCAAATCATATAGAAATGACGTTTTAAGTTCTTTAACTTTTCTTTTGTTACCTTTTGGTTCTGCAAAAGGTAACGCCAAAAGCAGACCACCAATTCCAAATCAACCCTCATTACATGCTATGCCCAACGCCACTCAGGCCAATTCGGGTTGATTTCGCTCAATTGGTGGACCCCAACCGCACTTTGTCTATCAAAAGAAATAATCCGAACTAGAACCTTTGCCTTAGATGGTTTTGTGTAACAAACAAAGCGTTTATTTTAGCGGTGGCCTTCGATAAGCAACCCACGAACGAAGTGGCTTGGGTTGCGGGGGAAATAAATGATGTAGTTTGTAACAAAAGCATCGGTAGCATGAAGGTTGCGCTTACTTTTTCTTTCCCAGAGAAAAAGTAAGGCGGGTTTGGGGCGGCCAGCCCCAAGAGAACATCAAATACGGTATAAATCCATTTTACTAGTAATGTAACGGAATACACATAACTTTAACATCAGAATCACCGTCAACTTAAAAAACCTATTAAATCATCTCAAATCCAGTATACGGAACCAACGCCTTTGGGATGCGAATGCCTTCGGGTGTTTGGTTGTTTTCAAGTAAGGTCGCTACAATACGTGGCAATGCCAAGGCACTTCCATTTAAAGTGTGCACCAATTGATTTTTACCCTCTTTGTTTTTAAACCTGCACTTTAACCTATTGGCTTGAAAGCTCTCAAAGTTCGAGGTCGAACTCACTTCAAGCCATCTTTTTTGTGCAGCACTGTATGTTTCAAAATCATAGGTCAATGCAGATGCAAAACTCATATCGCCTCCACACAAATGCAAAATGCGGTAAGGTAATTCCAGTTTTTCCAGTAACTGTTTTACATGCATAACCATTTCATCAAGTATGGCATACGATTGGTCGGGATGTGCTATTTGCACAATCTCTACTTTATCAAATTGGTGCAAGCGGTTAAGTCCTCTTACATGTGCACCATAGCTTCCAGCCTCTCTTCTAAAGCAAGGAGTATAACCTGCGTTTTTAATCGGTAGCTCTTCTTCTTTTAAAATAACATCACGGTACAAGTTGGTAATAGGCACTTCGGCAGTTGGAATCAAGTACAAATCATCTACACCAATATGGTACATCTGACCTTCTTTATCGGGCAATTGCCCAGTACCAAATCCACTCTCAGCATTTACAACATGCGGAGGCATTACTTCGTGGTACCCTGCCTTTATTGCTTCATCTAAAAAGAAGTTAATCAACGCACGTTGTAACCTGGCACCTTTGCCTTTGTACACTGGGAAACCTGCACCTGTAATTTTATTACCTAACTCAAAATCGATGAGTTGGTATTGAGCGGCCAATTCCCAATGTGGTTTGGCATCATCGGGCAATACAGGGATTGCACCGCTTTCAAAAACAGTAATATTCTCTTCGGCAGTGCGTCCTTCGGGAACCGAAGCATGCGGCAAGTTGGGCAACGTAACCAACACGTCATAAACAGATTGTTCTAATTGTGTAAGTTGCTCCTCGAGTTGTTTGCCTTTTTCTTTTAGTGCTGCAGTTTGCATTTTAAGTTGTTCAGCTCCTGCTTTATCGCCTTTTTTCATCAACTCACCAATTTGTTTGGCCAACACATTCCCATCGGCAAGTGTTGTTTCGAGTTGTACCTGTGCAGCACGTTTTTGTTCGTCTAATGCAAGCAGTTCATCAATAACCTGCGCTGCATTGGCAACATGTTTTTTAGCCAACCGCGTTTTAACATCGGCTGTATTTTCCCTTATGTAATTTAGTTGCAGCATTGGTTCTTAGTTGTTTTCGTTCACCACCACTTTGGTCATCACATCACCTTGTCTAATTTGGTCAATTACCTCAAGGCCTTCTACCACTTTACCAAACACCGTATGGTTGCGGTCGAGGTGTTGGGTATTTTGGCGGTTGTGGCAAATAAAAAATTGTGAGCCGCCTGTATTTCTTCCAGCATGTGCCATGCTCAATACCCCACGATCGTGGTATTGGTTATCACCTGTAAGTTCGCAATCAATTTTATAACCCGGGCCACCAGCACCTGTTCCGGTTGGGTCGCCACCCTGAATCACAAAATCAGGAATTACACGGTGAAAACTCACGCCATCGTAAAAACCACTTTTGGCGAGCTTTACAAAATTAGCAACGGTATTGGGTGCATCTTTTTCAAAAAACTGAATTTTCATCACGCCCTTGGCTGTATGTATTTCGGCTGTTGTACTCATATTCGGTATATTTAGGGCAGCGAAAATACAGAATTCAGTTGATTATTATCAATCCAACACAAAATTGAAACCCATTCAAATTCGTACCCTTTTTCAAAATCGTGTTTTGCTGCTAGTACAGTCTAAACTATATTCGCAAAGCTGCAAGAGCGGTTTAAACTTATTGTAAATGAACCACGTTCCACACCTTATTTCTGATTTGGCGCTCATTTTATTGGCGGCTGCGTTTGTAACCTTACTGTTTAAATGGCTTAAGCAGCCGGTAGTGCTAGGTTATATTATTGCCGGATTGTTAGTGAGTCCGAACTTTACCTTGTTTCCAAGTGTGACCGAACTCAAAAGCATTCAGATTTGGGCCGAGATTGGTGTTATTTTTATGCTGTTCAGCTTGGGCTTGGAGTTTAGTTTTAAAAAACTACTTAAGGTTGGCAGCACAGCAACCATTACAGGTTTGTTCGAAATTACCTGTATGTTGTTACTGGGTTTTGGGGTTGGCCAAGCATTGGCATGGAGCAAAATAGACAGCCTTTTTTTAGGAGGCATCATTGCCATTTCATCTACAACCATCATCTTCAGAGCGTTTGACGAACTCAATATCAAAACCAACAAATTTGCAAGTTTGGTAATTGGCGTTTTGGTAATAGAAGACCTTGTTGCAGTATTGTTGTTGGTGCTTTTGTCAACAGTGGCGGTTAGTCCAACTGTTGAGGGTAGTGAGTTGGTAGGTTCTATTGTAAAGCTGCTTTTCTTTTTGGTGTTGTGGTTTATTTCAGGAATCTTTTTGTTGCCTACTTTCCTAAAAAAGGCAAGCAGGCTCATGAGTGACGAAACAACCTTAATTGTTGCAATTGGTTTGTGTTTAGGAATGGTATTGCTTGCAGCGGGTGTTGGTTTTTCAGCAGCATTAGGCGCCTTTATTATGGGCAGCTTGCTTGCCGAAACAACACATGCCGAACGCATTGAGCATGTATTTAAACCAGTAAAAGATTTATTCGGGGCCATCTTCTTTGTATCGGTTGGAATGCTCATTAACCCCGAGGTGCTTTATGCCCATATTGGTCCTGTGCTTGCCATTACATTGGCTGTGGTTTTGGGTAAATTATTGTTTGTTACCATTGGCGCTTTGTTAAGTGGCCAACCTTTAAACCACGCCATACAAGCAGGAACAAGCATGGCCCAAATTGGCGAATTCTCTTTTATCATTGCTACCCTCGGACTTACCTTGGGTGTTACAGGTTCGTTTTTGTACCCCATCGCAGTTGGTGTTTCTGTAATTACCACTTTTGCTACACCGTACATGATTAAACTTGCCGATCCTCTTTACAACTGGCTGGTTAAACATTTACCGCAAAGGTGGACCAACTCCTTAAACCGCTACAGTGCAGGAACCCAACAAATAAAAGCTGAATCGGATTGGAAAGTGGTGTTCACTGCATTTACCCAAGTAATGGTTATAAACAGTGTGCTCATTGTTGCCATCATTCTCATTTTTAAAAATGTGATTGAACCCGTATTTTGGATATCGGGGTCGGTTGGCAGTTTTGTAGTTGCCTTGTTAGCACTAGCAGCCATATCACCTTTTTGGTGGATGCTCACAGCTAAAAAAATCAATAAGCCCTCGTATACCCAATTGTGGCTTAACAAAAACAACCGAGGCCCCATTATCATGCTCGAAATTTTGCGCGTAAGCATTGGCATCATTCTCATTGGGGTATTGTTTGTACAGTTTTTTTCAACGGCCATTGCGTTTAGTCTTGCTGCAGGCATTATGCTCATTGTTGGTTTTGTGTTTTCGCGCAAGCTGCATGCTTTTACCTTGCGCATCGAAAAACGTTTTTACCACAATTTGTATTTGCGCGAGTCGATGCAACCCAAATCGGTGGTGTCGCATTTATTGCCTTGGGATGCACATTTGGCTTATGTAGATATTGAACCCAACTCTGATTGGCTTGGCAAACCTTTAGGTGCCTTGCAACTGCGCGAGCAATACGGTATTAATATTGCCATGATAGAGCGCGGAAACCAAACCTTGATGGTTCCAGGAAAAACGGAGCGCTTGTATCCGTACGACCGCATTGCCTTAATTGGAACCGATGAACAAATTACCCAGTTTAAAGAAGCCCTGGCTGCAACTGCAGTGCCTCAAACCCAAACGCTTGCTGTTTCGGCAGTGGCATTGGTGCAGTTTAAAGTAAATCCGGGTTTTGTGTACTTGGGTAAAAGCATACGCGAAAGTGCCCTACGCGAACGGTCGCAAGGATTGGTTGTGGGCATTGAGCGCAACGGACAGCGGTATTTAAACCCCGAATCTACTTGGGTATTTGAGTTGGATGATGTGGTGTGGATTGTGGGCGATGAATCTAAAATAAAAGCGCTGTACTAAACACGGTAAATGCCATCGGGAGCGAGGCGAACCTGCTTGTTTTTGTAAAGCATGCCTATGGTCATCTTAAAGGTTTTTTTGCTCATGCCAAATACTTGGTATATGGTTTCGGCATCGGTTTTATCGTGGTAAGGTAAAAAGCCATTTGCTTTTTCGAGCGCGTTTACAATTTTATCAGCTTCGGTTTCGGTGCGTTTGTAACCTGGCTTGCCCAACATCAAATCTATTTTGTGATCGTCTTTTATCTTTTTCACAAACGCAGTGAACTGCTCCCCTATTTCCAATTTTTTAAATACCTCATTGTAATGCAAAAGGCCAAGGTGTTTGGTATTGATGATGCACAAATAACCCAAATCTGTTTTGCGTAATACCATTGCCTTTACCACTTCCAACTCTTTTACGGTAAGTGTTTCGTTCGAAAAATCATCATCAATTAACTCGGTTGCCGCAATGCGGTCGCTAAGCAAATCGTGTATGATTTTAACAACCACGGTATCGCCCACTTCAGTATCAAACAATTGTTGGGGCAAGGGCAAAAACAAATCTTTTTTTAAACCCCAATCTAAAAATGCACCATCTTGGTTCACTTCGCGTACTGTTAAGGCAACATAATCGCCCACTTGACCCTTGGGTTTAAGGGTGGTTACCGTACGTTGGCGGTTGGCATCGAGGTATACAAATACTTGCACATAACTGCCCACTTCGGTTTTGGGAGGGGCAAATTTTTGGTCAATGAGCACACCATCGGCACCATCATCGAGCATCAAATGCATTTTGGTTTTACCAATAACTTTGAGGTTGTGAAATTTACCGAGTGCCAACATATTAACTAAAGTGAAGGCGCAATATTACGGAAACAAAAGGAGGATACCGCGGGGGTGGAGGTACGGAATGCGACTAACATGAAGTAAAATCGGCTATAGTTTCTGATAATTTGCAAAATAATCACTCTCCAATTCATGGTAAAGTGCCTTAGCTGCTGCATTGTTATTTTATAGATTGTTTAATCAAGCTCATGATATACTCTAGGTCTTTATCTGTATCCACCTGAATTTGATAATCACCATTACCCCAATGCCCCTTCTCTAAAACATCTTCTGCCAGCTGCTTAGGCAAGTCAAAAGTGAGTATATTGAAAAATAGTTTTTTGTTATTGCATAGCTTTTTATTTAAGCTTGTTCACTTTCATTCTGAGGTTGTCTTAGTTTATAATAAATTTCCAAACTTTCAATTAATGCATCTTTAAGCTGCAATCCATTGTTAAATCGAAGTTGTTGCCAGTGTCGAAGATTAAATCCTACACTTGCATCTGTTTTTGCATCTGGCTGATTACGCATTAGTAAAATAAAATTCTCTTGCTCATACCCCTTTGCTCTATTCAGCCCCATTAAAAAGCCCACTTCATGATAAACATTTATGTTTTTTGTACTGAGATCAGCAATAAGCAACCCGGTATTATTAATCAATTCGAGTATTTCATCTGATATGGTATAGGCATGGCCTTTATTCACCTCATCAATACGAATATGCTTTATTTTCAAATCAAGGTTGTGTCTACGGTTTGCCTCAGCTATTGCTTCCTCAATGGCCTGCTTTACTTCTTTAGATGCTTCATCAAACTGCATAGAGATAAATACATTGCGTGACCGTGCCTTTAGAATTGTATCGTATACTACAATTAAGTCATTGGCTGTAATATCAGCAATCGTGTAAATGTGGTTATAGAGTACCCAGTTTTTGAACGACTTCCTGAAATCACCATGCTGTAAGTTCAACTCGTAATAAACAAATGCACTAAATAAAGCAGGGCTATTACATTCTTTCAAAACAGCATGTTGTTGATAGATTACATTGACATTATTAACAGCCTGCATTACTTTATTTATTTCTGCATCATTGTTCTGGATAATCTTCTTTTGCAGCAATAACTTGAACAGTTCCAAAAGCACTGTACGCTTTATAATTACTTCTTCACCATTATCCTTCCATGTTTTGAACGATTCAGAAATTGCCTGTAATACTTCTAAATCAACTCTGTCCTTTACTTTTCTTGCAAAATAAAAATGAGGGCCAAAAGATGGATTATTCTTTAATTTTTCATCAGTGAATATGTCTACTTCATCCAATATCAACCTTAAATTTTCTTCCGATGTAAGCGGTACAGACTTACTATTAATGTTATGGAAAATCACTCTTTTATACTCTTCACTTTGGGGTGTATCTGGAAAGAGAATTAAACAAAAGGGTGTCATATAATCATTAAACTCTGCCGCTTCAGGAGCTGCACTCAGTCGGTGGTTTCCATCTATTCTGAAAAAAGGCTTATTTGTTTTCAACCAACCTTCTGGTATGTCAATAATTACTTTGTGTACCCCAGATTGAGTGGATTTAATGCTAAAAGAATCCACATTCGATTTAAATGTTTTTCGGTCAAGAATATTCTTTAGCGGGTCAATGCCGGAAAGCCCTTTTGTAAAATCATATTTGAGGTTGTATGACAGTATTACCTCAGGAAAGAATAGATACTCTTTATCTTTTAAAAAGTTTACGATTGCTTCCCGTTGTTCGTCAATTAAGTTACGCTGATAGCTAAGATCAGCTTCAGAACTTCTTGCTAAATCACCCATTGGGGCAAAGCCCCGAACGCAGGTGAAACCGCCTAAGGATTGTGATAATATGCCTTCTAATCTCATACTTGCTATTTTATGATTTCACTCATTATTTCAAATTTCTCAAGCAATGTTTCTACAAACTGCTGCTTGGTAATGAAATACTTTTTGTATTTACTTTCTAATGCTTTGCTGTAAGTAACATTAATGCGATAGTACTCTTTACCATTTGCCTTAACTGTTGTTGACATTTCAATAACTTTTGCCGAAGGCATAAACAAAATGTGTTCGCCAATTTCAGCCTTATCAGGATCATAGGCGATGCCTACCAAATAAAAAGCATGATGTGCCCGGAAAGTGTTCTTGCCTATACTTAAAATAAGCTGGTCTGCTTTTTTTACCTGAAACCTTGATTTTACCTGTAAGTATATTGGGAGAAAAACTCCTTCTTTCAAGATAATTAAATCTATTCCCCTAGTATCTATGACAGGTCGGTACACATTTAATAACCCCTGGCTATTGAGCAAAATAATTTCTTTCACTCTGTCTTCAGCTATATTGCCTTTGGCCTGACTTGACAAACCTGAAATATCTACGAGTGTTTCGTCTTCTTCTTCCTCCGCATCTTCAATTGATGGGGCAGCAGTCTTTGAAATAGTAATCAACTGCTGTGTTACATTTACTGACACTACATCACCCGGCTTTAATTTGTTACGCTTGTAAAATGTAGTAAGGCCAAATATGCGGTAATGATCTGCATTGTAATTTTTTGAAGCTACTTGCTTCTCATCATAAAGTTTCACCTGCACCTGTGCAGTTTCATTAGGTAAGAGATCTCGTACCTGAGCCGGTACGTAAATAAACCCAAGACGGGTTTCTACCTCTATCAACTTTCGCTGGTATGTTATGGTTTGGGTATCTTTCATGATGCTGTATTTAAAATCAGTTTTTCAATTTCCTTTTTGGCAGCTTCAAAATCCATTTTCGCTTGTACCAAAAGTTGATGAGCTTCTTCTGTTCTCACTCTTACTTCCTTGGCAATCATTTGCTGAACCGATAGTGGTGGGGAAGGAATAAGTAAATGCTTTACATCATCCGGAGACAAATGCCCATTTGTAGCACCGGTTACATTACGTTTGATTTCAATTTGCGATGGTTTGCACCGTAAAAAAGCATACACAAAATAAGGATCGAACTTGCTTTTATCGGTTAGAAACTTTACGATATCACCCCCTAAATAATATTTGCCAGGATATGACCAGTAACCCACCTTACCGATAGTAGCTCCGGTGATTACTACCAAAATATCATCTTGCTTTAGTTCCTGATAAGCATTGAACACATCTTTTGCAGTTAATAGATTATCAAGGTCAATTGTGCCATCCATATTAATGGAGTTAATCTGCACAACTTTATTATCTCCTTCTTTTTCCTCCTGCTTTGGTAAATAGCCTTTCACTAAAAGGCCGGATAATATTTGCTTCAGAAACACTGCACCATAATTCCCTTTTGCTATTGATTCCTTTACATCGTAGAAATAGGTTTTATTAAAAAATGGATCAAACCTATTACCCGAAACTTTGGTAAAGGAGGTATTGAATGTTCGGTTTTCAATTGTATTTGCAGGTTCTGGTGGTAAGGAAATACCCAACTCATTCAAAAGGTAATCATCAATACCATCTAACAGCTTTGCCGATTGATGTTCAGTAGACTTTCTTTGTATTCTTGCTTCAGTATAAAGTTTAGCAATTCGCTCTTGTTCATCAATTGGTGGTACTGGGATTTTAAGAGCCCTTACTTCCTGTGCATTGACATTAGTCATTCCTGCTATTTGACGACTAACTGCATCAATTTGCATTCTGCCAATACTTGAGTTTATAAAAAATGAAACATATTCAGGTAGCAACTTTGAATTATCCAATTCTACTCGAATAAAGTATGAAGCAAAAACCCAATCGCCATCTTCATGAAAAACAGCACATTTACCAACAAGCTCCTTAGAGTTTGTTCTGTTGAAAAGAATATCTCCTTTTCTGACTTTGTAACGTTTAAATTCTATCTCATCAAACTGAATGTATTTCAAATCGTTTAATCTCCATTCCTCATCTTGCAGGTTTAGCATCCGAAGCATCGGATAGCCTCCATTTTCTTTGCTTGCAAGCGAAGAAGAGCCATATTGTAGGCGTAAAATTGCTTTGCCTAAACGCTCAATCTTGTAAGGCGATTTCTCAATGGTTTTTAGAAACTTCTCATAAAGTAAATGGTAATTGGGATCCCATCTAATAATTCCAAGCTCGCCCCGATTAAGTAAGAAATACTTATCTACACTCAAATCGGGGCTTAGACGAAAAAACGATCTTGGCCTTGAATTACTTGCTCGATGAAAACCTTTAACTGGTCCGCAGCAGTTTCCAATTCATTAATGCCTGATTTTCTCCCGACAGCATCATAGCCAATATTCTCAGCAATCACCATCAGTATTGGGTAATTGGTTACTTCATCGGCTATTAGCTTCAGATATTCATCTTGCAGATTCTCTTTAATTTCATTTATCTGCTCATTGTACAATTGTGTGATGTCGGCCTTCCATGCTTTAAACTCTTCCGTTTTCTCTGCTACTTTTTTACCCTTAGCACCCCATTGGGTGGGTGGAGCAGCTCCATCCAATACAGCAACATTTTCGGCCAATTCCCAATTAATGGCATTGTAATCAAAACCCTTATGCTCTTTGAGTACCTGTTTCTTTTCTTCATCAAGCCTTTTTATTTCATCGGCAAATTGCGGCTGAACAAATAAGCGGTCTTGCAGCTTTTCCTTTGCATCAATGATTTTTTTAGATTCCTTATCAGACAGCTTTCTCAAGAAGAGAACAGAACTTTTTACACCAGCACCATTTGCAGTGAAAGCGGTTTGGGGCAGAGATACAACCGCTACAATACGGTAGTGCTCTTCTATCCAATCTCTAACATATTGGGAACTGCTATTGGTTAGTATTCCATCAGGAATTACTACCGCCAAAAAGCCGCCCGGCTTTAAAAATCTGTGGCATTGCTCAATAAACAACACCTCTGTACTTTGGCTGGTACGAGTACCCAGCGTGTAGTTACTTTTCTGGCGTTTATCAATCCAGTTTACATCGGTAATACCCAGTTTATAATTTTTGAGGTATGCCTGTTCAGTTTGCTTGATGCTGCTACCAAAAGGCGGATTGGTAATGATGAAGTCAAAATTATTTCGTTGAAAACCTTTGTTTCCAGTACGTTCAGCAATCACTTCAGGATCGTACAAACCATCAATCGCCACAACATTCGTATGACCATCATCGTGAATAATCATGTTCATTTTGGCGGTACGTGCTATGCCTTCAGAAATCTCTATTCCATAGAGATTGTTTTCAGCAAAGTCGTGCCAGTATTTGTGGTGTTGTACAGAGCCCTTCTTGAAGTAACCTTCTTCTGCTTTTTTATCGGCTTGCTTTCTTACCTTATCCAATGCATAGAGCAAGAAACCACCAGAGCCGCAGGACGTATCTAATACAAGACTGTCATTTTCTATCGGCAATACCTTCACAATAAAATCAACTACTTCCCGAGGAGTAAAATATTGACCAAAATCACCCCTGAAAAATGAACCAAGGAATGTTTCAAAAGCCCGGCCTTTGCTATCGAGGTCTGTATCGTGCAGGTTAAGTTCTGCTAAATACCCAACTATTGTTTTTAGTTCATTTGCTGATAACCTGATTGGTTCTTTAAATACTTCGGGATCTTTCTTTTTGCCCTCCTCATATATTCCCTGAATACGTTTTAACAATTCATCGGGATGTTCACCAGTGTATTCCTGGAAGTCGTATGGCTGTCCTGATTTTCGGGGTTTACGTTCATCCCAAATTTTACAAAAGATGAGTTTATCAAGTTCGTCAAATGCTTCAGATGGATTACGCTTTCCACCAGCCCAAAGTGCCTGATGGGCTTGTTCAAAAACTTTGGTCAAATCGCTTTGCTCTACAATCTTTATATCCCTTGCAGGATTTCCAACTTCATCCCTACCACCCTTGTAAAACTTGGCAAGTGTAATGCCTGTTTGCCCAAATCTGGGAATATCAGCAATGATGTTTTGTACCCGTTCTAATGTCGGATAGTTTTTTACATCATAAGATTTTGTTTTAATGCCAGATGTTATCTGAACGAAACGAGCACCCAAAGCAACAGCATTGCCAAAGCCTTGCTCAATTGCCTGATTGAACTCTGCTTCTGATATTTTTTGCTTTTTGCATTCTATAACGATGTAAGGCTTCTTCTTTTCATCATCCTCAAAAACGACAATATCCGCCAAATCGCTTGGAGTTCTTTTGGGTACAATAAATTCCAAACTGATTCGCTGTGGTTTATACCCGTATTCGATTATCAAGGACAGATAAGTCTCTGCTCTCACTTGCTCTTCAGGGTCAGAGAAACGATACCGCTTGCCCTGTGCCTGATAGATTATGTATTTGTCATCATCTTCAAACGAAACGTGACCGAGTTCAATGCCTTTACCTATTATATTCATGCCGATATTTTTATTGTTTTTTGAATTCTTTAAAGTCAATGGAAGTTTCCTCAATTTTCTCCAGCAACTCCGTTCGCACTAATTCAAAAGCGGTTGCCTGGTCGTATTTTTCTGTTGGACGTATGAGGGCTGCTATGTCTCCTATAAATTCATCGTCCTGCATTTTGGCCTCCATGTTTTGCAGATAAACCTTTTGCGTAGGTGGTTCATCTACCACAAAATCCATGTAGGCATGATAGCATTGCAACAGGGCGTCTTTATCCATGCCTGGCACTTGCACCAGTGCCTTGTACATGTCGTATAAATCACGGCCTTTTCTGCGTTGGTATAAGGCCCTGAGTTTTGTACCCAGCAGTTCTTCCAATTGGTAAGTGGTGATGTTGCAGGCACCGGTAAACCATGAGGAATTTACCTGAAAGGGAAATTGCTGGTAGCCCAATACAGTGAAATGTTCCCGGCAATTGGTTTCTACTTTGAGGCGGAGGTTTTGCACCGGAGGGAACTCAGATTCAAAACGGTAATGCAGGGTAAAATTGTTTTCTTTCTGCTTGCGGGCAGGGTCACCTAAAAAGGCCAGCCTCTCTCGTAAACGGTCCACCACAGGGCCGAATGGTTCTGCGGTGATTTGAACCAAATCAATATCCTCAGAATATCTGGGTTGAGGCTGTAAATACAATTTGTGCAAAGCCGTCCCCCCTCTGAATGCTAAACTTGATGCTAACCATTCATCTGAAAAGATTTCTACCAAGGAACGACAAATCACCAGGTCTTGCTCCACCTGTTCGTTGGTTTGCCAGGGTACCTGACTGGCCCATTCTGTTATGTATGCCTGTGGTATCATTCGTCAAGTTATCTCGGTCATTTTTATTTTTTATTGGTCTCGATGAATCGACCTATAGGTCGATTTCAATTGTAGTGTTTACGATTACTTTCCATCTTTCGTCTGATGCAAAACCTTTGGCCGGAGCTGAGGCTTTCAGCGGTATCCGAAACAAAGGGGCATTGTTATTTTGTAAGGCCATGTATAAGGCGTTAGCCAGCGGCTGGTTGTCAAATATTTTATCCAACAGATAGCCCAAACGCTGCAAGGCAGTTACCGGAACATGCTGCAGCAGATTGGCATTAAATGCGTTGGGTTGAATACTTTCGGCTAATTCAGCCAAAACGGTGGCCACCCTGTTGATGCCACCTACCCGTTTGGCGTACTGTATCAGATCGGTGGCGGTTAAGGCAGGGTTTGAAATTTTTAAGTATCCGGTCTCGGTTTTCCGGGTGTCTAACAGTGTTGCAGGTATTTCCTTTTTGCTGATGTAGTTCAGCTTCAGCCCTTTTTTCTGCATAGGTCGCAGCACGGGAAAGCCGGTAACCACAAAAAACTCCTGTGGCTGCTGGTGCGATGCTCCATGATAGGCGGCTGCGTTTAGTAAAGCCAGGTAATAAGGCCGGTCTAATTCCTTCATAAACGCATCTAAAAACAAGGTGGGGGGAAGGATTCCCTTTGACCTGTATTGGGGCGGTATAATGAGGTAATACCCTTTATGGATGGAAATGATCTGCTCTTTATCTACCAGCCTTTTCAAGGCGAACTTATTGGCCGTATCTGACTGCCCGGGAAAATCGGCACGGAACTGGTGCAGGGCAAAAGCATATTTACCCTTTGCCAGCAGGTGGTTTACCCAATCTTCTGCACTCTTATATTGCCTTGAATCTTCCAAGAGAGTAATTTTTTGCGAAAGGTAGTGAAAACTACTACCTTTTGCAAATGTTTTCTCTTTATTTTTTGCTTTGCTTATCATATAGAGTAGCAAACAAAGTCTATGAATAAACGTATTTTAGCTAAGAACGGTAAAGGCCATTCGCAAATTGTAATTGCCCAAATCGATAGTCAATGTAGTTTAGTTATTGCTTGACTTTAGACACCATTTGGTAAAGCTATTGCTTGACTGAATTGGCAGAATAATACTAATATACATTTGCTATACAAACAAAAGAAGATAAGATGGTTGCGGTTTTCGGTAGTAGGCGCCTTTCAGCTTTTCCAAAGCCTTTGTTACTATTCATTTTTGTTGCTTAATCTATGGGCAACAAGAACTAAGAAAAGAAGGATACTTACTTACCGATACAAAACTTACTAAAGATATTGCCCAACAAATCATCGGTGGTGATTTGCCCTGTGATTTCGCCCAGGTGGAAAATGGCTTTACGGATATCGAGCGCCAGTAACTCGCCACTAAACCCATTCTGAATGGCATTAAGTACTTGCGTTAAGGCCTGATACGACAACTGAAACGACTCGTAATGCCGCGTATTGGTTACCACCAAGTTATTGCTGCTTTGGTTGTATGCAGTAAACTGTTGGAGCGCTTGCAGCAATTGCTCCATGCCTTGTTTATGCAATGATGAAATGGGAATAACCTGCTGCCCGTTTGCAGCTGCTGTGTTTCCTAAATCAATTTTATTGGCCACCAACAATAAGGTGTAATTGCCTTTAGGCAGTTGGGCCAACTCCTCGTTTAATTGGTTTTGGGTGGTATTGCTTGCATCAAACACGTACAGCACCAGTGCTGCTTTTTCAATGGCTTCGTACGTACGCTCAATGCCAATGGCCTCAATGGTATCGGCTCCTTTGCGTATACCTGCTGTATCAATTAACCTAAACACAATGCCATTCACCACAAAGGTTTCTTCGATGGTATCGCGTGTGGTGCCTGCAATATTGCTTACAATGGCGCGTTCCTCGTTTAACAATGCATTAAGCAAGGTAGATTTACCTGCATTGGGCTTACCTGCAATAACAGTAGGCACTCCATTTTTAACCACATTGCCGTACTGAAACGATTGCAACAGCTGTTCTAACAATTGGTGTATTTGGGTTACCAATGCATGCAGTTCGGTTTTACTTGCAAAGGCAACATCTTCTTCGGCAAAATCGAGTTCGAGTTCAATAAGCGAAGCAAAGTTAATCAGTTGCTCACGTAGGTGCTCAATTTGTTTAGAGTAACCGCCTCGCATCTGTTGCATGGCTGTTTGGTGTGCCGCTGCACTCTCGGCAGCAATTACATCGGCAACGGCTTCGGCTTGGGCCAAGTCCATTTTTTTGTTTAAAAATGCACGCAGGGTAAACTCGCCCGGCTTTGCCAAGCGCATTCCAGAGCGCACTAGCAACTCCAATACTTTTTGCAAAATATAGGTTGATCCGTGGCAACTAATTTCTACCGAATCTTCGCCCGTAAACGAAGTTGGGTTGCGAAACACACTCACCAATACTTCATCTAACAGAATATTGCCATCTTTAATTTTACCAAAATGAACCGTATGTGATGCGGCTGCTTCGAGGTTTTTGCCTGCAAACAATTGGTTAACGATGGCAATGGATTGTGGCCCACTGATGCGGATAACACCAATTGCTCCAACACCACTTGGGGTGGCCAGGGCGCAAATGGTATCCGACAAATCGGTATGAGGAAAATGGTTCATGCGCGGCAAAAATAGGCAAACCCTATTGAATATTATGCGCGGCCAAGGTGGAATTCAATTAAGGGTTTGCGCCAGTTGCGCACGCCAGTTTGCACTTTGGCTTGCAATACATTTAAAATGGAATACAACCCAAAATACGTGCGGTTAATATACAAGGCATGTTGCGATCCTCTGCCTTCTTTTGATTTTTTGAGTTCTTCCATTTTACTCACTTCTTCACCCATAGCATAAATAGCATCGATGTATTGGTTGTTACCAAAATCAAAGTACTCGTAATCAAATGGGGTGCGAAGCAGGTTGGTCATTTTCACAAACGCATCGGTAATATTGGCTTGTGTTTGTGGCGAGTCGCTGGCATTGATAATTTGTTGCTGCTCCATGATATACCGAATGCGCTCGGGACTGCTCATAATTTCTGGAACAAGCAGGGCAAAATAATTGAGGTAAAAATCTTCGGGAATTTCCTTAACGCAACCAAAATCAATTACACCCAACACGCCATCGGCACGCATTAAAAAATTGCCCGGATGTGGATCAGCATGTACTGCTTTGAGTTCATGCACTTGCATATCGTAAAAATCCCACATGGCCTGCCCTATTTTGTTGCGCACCTCTTGCGATGGATTGGTTTTGAGGAAATCATCCAAATGCAATCCATCAAGCCAGTCCATGGTTAATACACGTTTAGAGGTAAACTGGCGGTAATATTGGGTAAATGCAAGGTTGGGAATATGCTTGCAGGCTTCGGTGATATGCAAGCTGCGCTCATACTCCAACTCATAGTCTGTTTCTTCAATCAGTTTGCCTTCTACTTCTTTGATGTATTTATCAAGCTCCTTTTCATTCATATCGAGCAACCTGAATGCAATGGGTTTTACGATTTTTAAATCGCTCTTGATGCTTTCGGCCACACCCGGATACTGAATTTTAACAGCCAGCTGTTGGCCATTGAGTGTTGCTTTGTGCACTTGGCCAATGCTAGCGGCATTGCTTGCTTTCATTTCAAATGAATCGAACAAGGCTTGAGGTGTTTTGCCAAACGATTTAACAAAGGTTTGTACAATAAGTGGCCCCGATAACGGAGGTGCACTGTACTGTGCCATTTGAAATTTATTGGTATACTGACGCGGCAATACATTTTTTTCCATGCTTAGCATTTGGGCAACTTTTAAGGCACTGCCTTTAAGTTCACTTAATGCATTGTACACATCGGTTGCATTGTCTTCGTGCAGTTCATCTTTGCTTAAACTGGGATCTACAATTTTTTTGGAGTAATGCTTGATGTAGTTGCCACCTATTTGCGCACCTGTTTTAACAAAGCGCATGGCGCGTTCAACTTTAGAACTGGGAATTCGGTTTTGTTCCATGTTTAACAAAGGAGATTAACGGAAAGCGAAAGTGAAGGGAAAGAGCGTAACGTATTACGAGCCTGTTTTTTGCTGAAACAAAAATTTACCAAAATCAAGTGCTGCATCCAGCGGCCCTTTTCCAATTAAGTCGGTAGCAAGGTTCACTGATTTTTCGATAGCGGCATCGGTTTTTTCAAAGCCCGCACTTTGGTCGTTAAGCCAAAACGTAAGCACAAACAAAAAGTTGAGCCACAAGCCATCGGCATAACGCTCATCGAGCCATTTGCGCTCGGCAAACTCTTTGTTCATGATACCCTCTTGCACAATTGGCTTAACCAATTCAATAAAACGCTTATGCAAACCCGATAAATAGGCAGGCCATTTAGGTAACTTTACGGTATCTCTGTTTTTTAAGAACACAGCGAAGGTGCGGTTGGGTTTCACCGTTTCAATAAACGTGTAAAACAACGACAGCAGTTTTTCGCGCGTTGAGTAACCTTGCCAAGGTTCGCTTTGGCTGCATTGTTCATACGCTTGGGTAAGCCAGTTTGCATAAATTGCCTTTTCGAGCGCCTCTAAACCTGAGTAATGCTCATAAAAAGCTTGCTCGGTGGTATTGGCATATTTGGCAAATACATAAACGTTGGCTGGAGCGGCATTGTGCTCTAACGTATAGGTAATATAAGCGTTAATGAGTGTTGGTTCCATATACTTTTAAACAGCCCACAGGTGCGAATGTTTTGGTTTGGTTTCACAATTGACACAAGGGCATTATATTTGGAAACGATTATACCATGAGATTACGCCTGTTAGGGTTGCACCTGTTCATTTGCTTGAGCCCCATATTTGCTCAAACGTTCGAAATAGCCGAAGGCGATACCATTAACTTTACATCAGCATCTGGGGTTAAAAGTGGCTTTTGGCGTTACTACTGGCCCAATGGCGATTTAAAATATGAAGTATTCTACGAACAAGGCGAAAAAGATGGATTGGAGATACGGTATTATGATGGGCAAGATTGCATTGAGTTTTCGAATACGTACCGCAAGGGAATGCTAGATGGACCCAGTGTTACGTTTCACCCAAATTGCAGTACCAAATGCGAAGAAATTTACAAAGAGGGCAAGAAACAAGGATACGAAAGGTGTTACGATCAAAACGGACTTATTCAAACTGAAGCCAATTTTGATAAAGGCGATTTGGTAGGAACCTATTCCCATTTCGACAAAAAAGGATTTGTAACCTACGAGTCGCCTACCAAAGAAACCACCCTTAAGTTTGACAAATTTATTAGTGGAGAATACAAGATTAAAGATTCGACCATTTTTAATGTGTTTAAGCGAAACCCACAGTGGAAAAAAACAATGCTGGTGGTGGATATGACGGGGAGCATGTTCCCATATATTGGTCAGTTGCTGGTATGGTACAAAATGAACTTTGAAACCGAAATTGTAAAATACTATACGCTTTTTAATGATGGCGACAATATTCCGGATTCAAAAAAAGTAATTGGCTTAACGGGAGGCGTGCACACCTTTGACGCCAAGGATTTTAAAAAGTTTAAGAAAGATATTGAAGAGGTGCGTAAGCTTGGCGAGGGTGGCGATGACCCTGAAAATGACATGGAAGCCATTATCAAATCCATAACCTCACGCAGAGATTTTGGTGACTTAATTTTAATAGCTGACGATAGTGAAGTGCGCGATATGAAATTGCTGAAGCGCATAAAAAAACCCGTGCACATTATTTTGTGTGGAACCAAAAAAGGGATTAATCCACAGTACTTGCAATTAATGCAAAGCACCAAAGGCAGCATTCATACGAGCCAGCACTCAGTTTTTTTTAAGCAGCTCAAAGATGGAGACGAATTTGTACTTGACAACGATGTGTTTGTGTACCGAAATGGTGAAATTGTTTGGGTTGAAATGGTAGCTGATTAAGTTGGATATAATGGTAAATTGGCAACCCATATTGGCAAACGAATACATTGAATTAACTCCACTGCAGCAATCGGATTGGGATGTTTTGTATGCTGTTGCCAGCGATCAATTAATTTGGGAACAACACCCCGAATCAAACAGGTACCAAGAAGCAGTATTTGCATTGTTTTTTGAAAAAGCCATTGCCGATGGTGCACTGCTTATCATCCACAAACCAAGCGGATCCGTAATTGGCAGTACGCGTTTTTATGACGAAAAACCAAACGTATCCATCGCCATTGGTTACACATTTTTAAGCAGAAGTTATTGGGGAAACAGAACCAACTTATGGGTAAAAAAATTGCAGCTGGACTATGCGTTTCAGTTTGTGCCAAAAGTGGTATTTCATGTTGGCTCAACCAACAGGCGCTCTCAAAAAGCCGTTACCAAATTAGGCGCAGTTCAAGTGCAGCATATTCTTTTTGAACGGCCTAACGGCTCTCAAACACCATCCATCGAATTTGAATTAACAAAAGAAGTATGGTTAAGCCAGCAAGGGCTTTAAGGTAGCTGATTTTGTGGTAACCTCTAATTGGTAGGTTGCACCAAACACCAATGGACAATTTTTGGCCTCATGCCCCGCAGGAAACCCCATTGCAACAGGATACGAAAATGCGGCAACATGCTCAGCAATAATCGCTTCAGCCGATTTGCCAAACGGAACGGCATTGTCTTTCATATCGCTCATTCCACCAACAATTAATCCTGCCAGTTTGCTTAATTTTCCGTTGCGTTTGAGGTTTACCACCATTCGGTCTATATGGTAAAGGTATTCGTCTAAATCTTCTACAAACAATATGCAACCTTCGGTATCCATATCAGAGGCTGATCCGAGCAATGAATACAGTACCGACAAATTTCCACCAACCAATTTGCCCCTTACCAAACCTACGCGGTTAAATGCAGTGGGGGCGGTTTCATTCAGTGGTAGGTTGCCCAAAACAGCATCTCGCAGCAGTTGTAAACTTTCGGCATGCTGCAAATGCGTTTGCATATTAATGGGCATAGGCGCATGCAAAGTTGCAATACCACAATGCTTGGCAATATGCGAATGCAATACCGTGATATCGCTGTAACCTATAATCCATTTGGGGTGTTGGGTAAATGTTTCCCAGTTTAATGCATCAACCATGCGTACGGTACCATAACCACCTCTTGCACAAAAAATAGCCTTTATGGTTCTATCGTCTAACAACCTCTGAAAACTGGCTGTGCGGTTGGCATCTGACCCAGCAAATTGGTTTTGGATACTGTACAACTCAGGCTGAACCACAACCGAAAAACCCCAACTCTGCAACAGATCTATGGCAGGTTGCATTTCTTCTGGCGACACCTTACGTGCTGTTGCAGCAATTGCCACCGTATCTCCGGGTTGTAAAAAAGGAGGCAACATTAGGTGTACTTTTCGTCAAATTTGAGTTTAATATCTGTTACAATTTGCTTCACTTCTTGTTCGTGTTGTTTGTCGCAAATCATCAATACATCTGGCGTGTCAACAATGATGAGGTTGTTTGCACTTTTAACCACAACCAATCGGCCATCTTTGCCATTGGCGCTTATCATGGAATTGGTTGTATCGTACGCAAAAATATTCTTACCCTTTAGCACATTTCCGTTCGCATCCTTATCCGAAATTTCGTACAACGATGTCCAAGTACCCAAGTCGCTCCAACCAAAATCACTTGGAATCACAAACACATTTGATGCCTTTTCCATGATTCCATAGTCGATTGAAATGCTTCTGCATTGCTCATAAGCCTTTTGCAATTCAGCCAGCTCCGTTGGCGTACCATAGTGCTTTGAAACTTCTTGGAACAACGCATGCATTTCGGGTAAATGGTTTTTAAACGCACGCCTAATAGCTGAGCCACTCCAAACAAAAATACCTGCATTCCATAAAAAGTCGCCAGACTCAATAAAGGTTTGCGCTATTTCGAGGGTTGGTTTTTCGGTAAATGTTTTAACCTTGTATATGTTGCTTTCTTGATCGTGTTCGATGTACTGAATATAACCATATCCCGTATCAGGCCTATTTGGGCGAATTCCCAACGTAATCAATGCATCATTTTTTTGGGCATAACCTAACGCCTCACGGATATAATCCATAAACTTGTTTTCATCCAAGATAAGGTGATCCGATGGCGCTACAACGCAAACAGCATGTGTATTGATTTCATGAATTTTACTACTGGCAA
The DNA here is from genome assembly GCA_025454875.1 of Bacteroidia bacterium. Taxonomy (GTDB): domain Bacteria; phylum Bacteroidota; class Bacteroidia; order UKL13-3; family UKL13-3; genus UKL13-3. Next base: position 73,787 of record JALONP010000008.1, read on the forward strand.
AGGCAATGCATGCGGCTGTATTTTTTGCAGCAGGTTCGCCCAACACGCAGGCTTCATTAATCTCAGGCAATTGTTCTTTAACCAAACCCAAATAGTGCTGGTTGGTTACAATGAAAATATTGTCTTTTTCAAAGTGTTGTAAAAACCGTTTATATGTAAGCTGTAATAAGCTGCTGCCAATGCCAAGTATATCTAAAAATTGTTTGGGGTAAGTGCTTCTGCTTGATGGCCAAAAGCGAGTGCCAATTCCACCAGCCATAATGATGGCATAATGATTTTTATTTTTTTCCATTAACTGTTATCTTCACACCATGTTCACCGCAAATACCTATTTCCTGCGGCTATGATTTATGTCACAAAGAAAGATTTTATATTCCATATTTTCAAAAAATGGCAGAAGCGTTTAACTTCGTGCCCCTTTTTGTTAAAAACCAACATAATGCAACTTTAACACCACCGCATTATGCTACTAAAACAACGCAAGTATGAAAGCAGCGAAACCGGCAAAAAAAACTGCAACCAAAGTTCCCTCTTCAAATGGCTCCAAAAGCTATAACGCTAAACAAAGCCTGCAAGAGTTTTTTGGCTTTGATAGTTTTAAAGATGAGCAAGAGCAAATCATTAACAGCTTGCTTGACGGCAACGATTTGTTTGTGATTATGCCAACAGGTGGTGGTAAAAGTTTATGCTACCAATTGCCTGCGCTCATGATGCCTGGAACTGCTATTATCATTTCTCCGCTCATTGCGTTGATGAAAAATCAAGTAGATCAAATTCGCTCATTTAGCCACGATAATGTTGCTCATTTTTTAAACTCATCGTTAACCAAAACAGAAATTACCAAGGTTAAAAAAGATGTTACAGATGGCAATACCAAAATGCTTTACATTGCTCCTGAAACGCTCAAAAAGGATGAAACGCTTGACTTTTTAAAAAGCATCAACATCTCATTTGTAGCAGTAGATGAAGCGCATTGTATTTCGGAATGGGGACATGATTTTAGACCTGAATACAGGCGCATCAAATTGATGGTAAAAGAGATTAAGGATGTACCCATGATGGCTTTAACTGCCACTGCAACACCAAAGGTTCAACAAGATATTCAGAAGAACTTGCAAATGAACGATGCATTGGTGTTTAAATCGTCCTTTAACCGCAGCAACCTGTACTACGAAGTTCGGCCTAAAGGTAAAAAAGCCGATGTAATGAAAGATTTGGTGAGTTATGTAAAAACCAAAAAAGGGAAATCAGGTGTTATCTATTGTTTAAGCCGCAAAAAGGTTGAAGAAATTGCCGAGGTGCTTAAAGCAAATGGCATTAAAGCATTACCTTACCATGCAGGCTTAGACGCCAAAACACGCGCTGCACACCAAGATGCCTTTTTGATGGAAGATACCGATGTGATTGTGGCTACTATCGCATTCGGGATGGGAATTGATAAACCAGATGTACGCTTTGTTATTCATTACGATGTTCCAAAGAGCATTGAAGGGTATTACCAAGAAACGGGTAGGGCTGGACGAGATGGAATAGATGGCGACTGTATTTTGTATTACAACCCAGCTGATATTGACAAGTTAGAAAAGTTTATGAAAGACAAGCCAGTTGCTGAACGCGAAATTGGCGAGTTATTGATTTTTGAAACACAAGCTTTTGCTGAAACCGCAGCATGCCGCAGAAAATTCTTACTCCATTATTTTGGTGAAGAGTTTAATGATCAACATTGCGACAAAATGTGCGACAACTGCCGCCACCCTAAGCAAAAAGAAGACGCAAAAGCATCGGCTGTAATGGCCCTTGAACTGATCAAAACCATTTCTGAAAAACACGTACTCAAGCATGTTGTGGATGTTTTGGTTGGAAACAAAACACATGAGGTTACATTAAACGACCACCATAAATCGCCCTTTTTTGGCAAAGGCAAAAAGCATGACGAAAACTACTGGAAATCCTTGATAAGGGTATTGTTGCTGCAAGGGTATGTAAATAAGAATATTGAAAATTATGGTTTGTTAAGCATCAGTGCCAAAGGTGAAGCCTACCTTAAAAAACCAACTAAGCTTGAAATTGCCATAGACCAAACATTTGAACGTGTGCTCGACTCTGATGAAGACTCGAATGTAGAAACGGAGAATGTGTATGACGAAGTATTGTTTGGCATGCTCAAAGACCTTACAAAAAAGGTAGGTAAACAATTAAACTTGCCACCCTATGTAATTTTTCAAGAACCATCACTTGAAGAAATGGCATTTAAATTTCCGATTACCATTGATGAGTTGAGTAAAATTTCGGGAGTAAATAAAGGCAAGGCCACCAAGTACGGCAAACCATTTATTGACCTAATTGGCAAGTATGTTGAAGACAACCAAATTGAGCGATCAGAAGATGTGGTTGTAAAATCAGTTGTAAATAAATCCGCTAAAAAAATTGCCATCATCACCAATATTGACAAAAAGCAAAGCCTCGAAGACATTGCACGCAGCATTGGAATGAATATGCAAGAATTGTTAGATGAGATTCAGAACATTGTGTACTCAGGTACCAAGCTTAATTTAAAAACCTATATCAACGACATAGCTGATGAAGACATTCAAGATGAAGTGATGGACTTTTTTAGAAAAAGCCAAAACGATTCGCTTGAAGAAGCATTGGCCGAATATGGAACCGAATTTTCAAAAGAAGATTTGCAACTGCTACGCATTCATTTTATTTCGGAAGTTGCATATTAAAAATACATTTGCTTAACAAAACAAACCTACTTACCTAACCAACCAAAACCGTGCAAGACCATCACAATAGCCACCTGTCGAAACTGAGTTTTGCAGGATTATTGATAACCCTCGGAATTATTTATGGAGATATTGGAACTTCGCCACTTTACGTGATGAAGGCCATTGTAGCCGATAAGATTATTACTAAAGATTTGGTGCTAGGTGGTCTCTCTTGTGTGTTTTGGACCCTGACTTTACAAACAACTTTAAAATATGTAATTATTACCCTGCGCGCTGATAACAATGGTGAGGGTGGAATTTTTTCATTGTATGCGCTTATTCGCAGACGCAGACCTAAGTTGATTTTACCGGCTATTATTGGCGGTTGTGCGTTGTTGGCTGATGGGATTATTACTCCACCCATTTCTGTATCGTCTGCCATTGAAGGGTTACGCATGCTAAACCCAGATATCCCAACAGTTCCAATTGTATTGGCAATTATCACCACCATTTTTATCATTCAACGTGTTGGTACCAGCATTGTGGGTAAGGCCTTTGGCCCTATCATGTTTATTTGGTTTGGTATGTTGGCTGTTTTAGGTGTGAATTCCATCATGTTGAATCCAGCCATTATTGAGGCACTCAACCCATACTATGCTTACAATTTATTGGTGAATTATCCGCATGGATTTTGGATATTAGGTGCTGTATTTCTTTGTACAACAGGAGCCGAGGCACTTTATTCGGACTTAGGCCATTGCGGCAAAAAGAATATACGGGTAAGCTGGATTTTTGTTAAAATCGCATTGGTTCTTAACTACCTCGGACAAGGTGCATATATCCTGCAATTTGAAGGGCAAGATATCACTGCCATGAATCCCTTCTTCTCTTTAATGCCTGATTGGTTCTTGCTTTCGGGAATTGTGATTGCAACTTCGGCAGCTATTATTGCGAGTCAAGCCCTGATTAGCGGATCATTTACGTTAATATCAGAGGCACTGCGGTTAAATGTATGGCCTAAAGTTACCATTAAATACCCATCAGAAGCCAAAGGACAATTGTATGTGCCAAGTGCTAACTGGATGCTGTGGGCAGGATGCGTGGGTGTTGTATTGTATTTTAAAGAATCGTCAAACATGGAGGGAGCATATGGTTTGGCCATTACCATTGCCATGCTCATGACCACCATTTTGCTTGCCAACTACCTACGTAAAATTCACATCCCACGTTGGGCAGCAGGCTCTATTTTATTAGTATATTTTGCTATTGAAGGCTCTTTCTTGATAGCGAACTTGAGCAAGTTTAAACATGGCGGTTGGGTTTCGCTTGTTATTGGATTGGCATTTATTGCCGTAATGTGGGTATGGTTTAAAGGCCGTAAAATTAAAAACAGGCTTACAGAGTTTGTAAATCTAAAAAAGTACTTACCTATTTTGCATGAACTTAGCCACGACCAATCTGTTCCGAAGTTTGCAACCCACTTAGTGTTTCTAACAAGTGCCGATCATTTAATGGAAGTAGAAAACAAAGTGATTTACTCTATTTTACAAAAACAACCGAAACGTGCGGATATTTATTGGTTCCTTCACATTCATGTAGATGACCAGCCTTACACCATGCAATACAAAGTAGATATTGTGGTGCCTCAAGATGTAATTAAAGTTGAGTTTAGACTTGGATTTAAAGTTGAGCAAAAAATCAATTTTTACTTTCGCAAAGTGGTTGAAGAGTTAATGAAAAATAAAGAAGTGGATGTGACTTCACGCTACGCTTCATTAAACAAACAAAATATTACTGGTGATTTCCGTTTTGTAGTACTCAAACGCCATTTGTCAAATGAGAATGAACTCTCGTTATATGAGCGCTTAATTATGGATGCTTACTTTATGTTAGATAAATTAAGTTTAAGCGAAGAGAAAGCATTTGGACTTGATACGAGTTCGGTAATTGTAGAAAAAGTGCCAATGGTGATAGCTCCTTTAAAAGATTTTAAATTGAAGCGCGTGTATAAGTAAGTTCTCTCTTATATAAATAGACACCCGAAATGAAAATAAGCAAGATAACCAATAAAGAAATTCAGAAGGGTGAAGAGGTAAAAGGACAAGACATAAGAGAAGGCATCTTTAATCTTATAAAAAACGACTTTCCAGACTTTGAAAAGCATCACTTTATATCAATAGCTGAACTTAACAAATACAGGCGGCTTTACCTTACATCACTAATAATTCAAGAGAAAGGCGAAATAGCAGCGATTGACAGAGACGTAATAGAAGCTATCAAAAACAACTCCATATTATCTGAAAACATTCAAGACGAAATTGAAGCCGAACTCACTTTTGGACAAAAACTTGCCGACAAAGTTGCCGCCTTTGGTGGTAGTTGGACTTTTATCATCACATTTTTTTCATTCATCTTAATTTGGATGTTGATTAATATTTGGTTTCTCACAACAAAACCTTTTGACCCCTTCCCTTTTATCTTATTAAATCTCATACTTTCTTGTTTAGCCGCTATTCAAGCGCCTATTATTATGATGAGCCAAAATAGACTGGAACAAAAAGACAGACTACGGGGTGAACACGATTATAAAATCAACTTAAAAGCAGAACTCGAAATAAAATTATTAAGTGAAAAAATAGACCACCTTTTGGTTCATCAAAATAAAAAACTTCTCGAAATTCAAGAGGTCCAAACTGACTATCTTGAAGACTTAATGAAAGAGATGAAAAAGAAATGAAATTAGAAGGAAGTTATTGAAAATTAGGTGCAGCCTAGTGAAGCGGAACGGCAACTGGTATTGCGTTTATGCTACCAGTGATTGACTATCAAAAACAATCGATTAGATTGTCATCATTGTAAGCTAAGATAGCATCCAACCCACAACCAAACACCTCGTACATTCTTTACAACTTCTTTATACTGTAATATCTACTTTTGTACCAAACAGCAACCGAATGCTTTCTTCATTTCATTTTCGGCATTTTAAACCAATCACACAGTATATAATTAGTTTAGGCTTAGTAATGCTCATTACTAGCTTATGCTTTATCGCTTCAGATTATATTGGCTATCGAATTGTAGCACTTGTATTATTGGTTGTGGTTTCATTGCTTTCGCTTTTATTTGATATGATACCTGTTATTTCAGCTGCAACCTTAAGCGCCTTAATATGGAACTTCTTTTTTATTCCGCCATTGTTCACGTTTCACATTTCGAATGCCGAAGATTTATTAATGTTTTTACTCTATTTTGTGATTGCACTAGTGCATGCGGTATTAAGTGCAAACATTAAGCGAGCAGAAGAGAAAATTAGGGAAAAAGAAGAGCAAGCAAGAACGTTGATGTTATACGATTCGTTACTTAACTCCTTATCACACGAACTTAGAACACCACTTGCTGCTATTATTAGTGCCGTTGATGTGTTAAAAGAAAATCAAGATAAACTCTCTACAGAAAGTCATGAAGAATTACTCCAACAAATAGATACTGCTGCAATGCGATTGAACAGGCAAGTAGAAAACTTGTTAAATATGAGTAGACTTGAAAGTGGTCAGTTGGCATTGCATTTAGATTGGTGTGATGTAAACGAACTAATTCACAATGTTTTGCAAAAGCTTGAAACTACCGGACACTCTACCCAATTTAAACACAACGATGAATTGCCTTTGTTTTTGGTTGATTCTGGTCTTTTACAACAAGCTATTTACAATATTGTACACAATGCGGTATTATATACACCACCAAAATCAGTTATAGAAATAGAAACCACTCAAACTAAAAAGGGATTAAAAATTACAATCAGCGATAATGGCGAGGGATTGTCACCGGAAGCACTTGCTAAAGTATTTGATAAATTTTACCGCGCTAATCAATCTAAAACGGGAGGTAGTGGTTTGGGTCTGTCTATTGTTAAAGGATTTATTGAAGCCCATCATGGAAGTATTGACGTTGTGCAAAACTCAAAGGGTGGACTTCAATTTACCATTCAAATTCCATCACCCGTAATGAGCGTAGCATATGAACAAAACTGAGGTATTGGTCATTGATGATGAACCACAAATTCAAAAATTGCTTCAAATTACTTTGGAGAGCAATGATTACAAAGTGCGTTTGGCAAGTAATGGTAAAGAGGGAATTGCATTGGCGGCAAACCATACTCCAGACTTAATTTTACTCGATATTGGATTACCAGATATTAACGGACAAGAAGTACTAAAAACACTCAGAACTTGGTATACCAAAGGAATTGTGGTTTTATCTGTTCAAAATACAGAATCGGCAATTGTAACTGCACTTGATAATGGTGCAACGGATTATTTAACCAAACCATTTCGCAACGCAGAGCTATTAGCACGTATTCGGGTTGCCCTCAGAAACCATCAGACTGTTGCTATTTCGAGTAAACTTGTATTAGGTGAATTGCAACTTGATATTGCTGGAAGAACGGTAATAAAAAATGGAGAACTGCTTAAATTAACTGCAACAGAATTTAATTTGTTGGCTTTGTTTGCCAAAAATGAAGGAAGGGTTTTAACACATCAATACATTTTAAAAGAGGTTTGGGGTGTAGGGTATCAAAGCGAAACACAATACTTGAGAGTATTTATCGGAAGCCTTCGGAAAAAGATTGAAGCAAATCCAAATCAACCTAAATACTTGATTACAGAGAGTGGAGTAGGTTACCGTTTGATGGCGTCTTTATAATTTCTTTATGTAAACGCGTATTCATTTTAGTTCTTGCCTATAGCATTGTAGCGAATTTTGCATGCGAAAAATTAAACCAATCCATGCAATTACATTTTCAATCAAACCTTAAATCGCTGTTCGTATTTCTTGTACTTTCTTACCATACCTTATTGGTTGCCCAACAAGTTGGAGAACCTTTTGAAGGCATTGATCAAACATGGCAAAATGGTAGCGACCGGAGAGATTCATCTGTATTTAAAAACTTACCTCATTTTACACCTACCATCTTGATCGATGCAAACTATACCTATTCGTTTAACAACCCAAACGACAATACCGTTGTAGGTTCTACAGCTTTGGCCCGCAACAATGAGGTGCAACTTTCGGCAATCCATTTTGGTGGCGATTTTTTTTACAACAACACACGGGCACGTATAATGACTCAATTTGGAACCCGCTCAACTGTAGTACCTCGCAACGACTTTAGTCCATACAGAGGCCAACATGATTTGGCCAGTGTATACCGTTATTTAAGTGAAGCATACGCAGGTTACCATATCAATAAGTGGCATGGCATTAACGTAGATGCTGGTTTATTTATGAGTTATATTGGACTCAACTCATTTTACCAAGCCGAAAATTGGGAATACCAAGCATCTTTTACTTCTGACAATACCCCGTGGTTTTTTAATGGCATTCGCATTCAGATTTTCCCAAATAAAAACTGGAAAATCGAACCTTGGATTATTAATGGCTGGCAAAGCTATGGTAAATTTAACAGCATGCCCGGAATAGGAGGAAATATTACCTACATGAGCAGCAATAGCAAGTTCAAGGCACTTACCAACAACTATTACGGAACAGATGCTGCTGGCATTCCCAACAGGGTACGTTTTCACTCCGACAACAGTATCTTATTCAAATATTTTACAAACCCTGTTAAAAAAGGCATTACCAAAGCTGCGTTTTCGCTTACAGGCGATATAGGTTTTGAACGCGGTGGAGGCGTAAATGGTTTTAATACCGATGCCAACAAAGGTCCTGCACAATATTTTGCAAGCATTATGTTTTACAACCGTATTTGGTTTGCCAAAAACAAAATGGCTTGGACGATTGGCGGAGGTTATATGGAAAACCCAGGAAGGTATTTGGTGTTATTGCCAACAGGCCAAGCGAGTGCATTACCCAATCCAAACAATCCAACACAAACAGCAGGTGCTTTCCCATTTACTGCCAACCCTGGTGATGCATTTAGTGGTTGGGATATTTCAACAAACATTGATTTTATGCCAAGCGATAACTTTACCATTCGCTGTGAACTTGTTCACCGAAACTCGAGTGTTCCATACTTTGCTGGTAAAGGAGGAGTGACCTCACAAACTGGATTTACCACTACCCCGCTAGACCCTAACTGGCGACCCGACTTGGTTAAACAAGAAACACGTGTGATTTTAGCAATGCTATTTCGATTGTAGTATTAAGTTCAGCCCTTGGGCGGTAATCAGGCAAGAGATAAATTTGTCGGTACATTCACTTTGTATTATCCGGGCTAAATGACCATACAAACTAAAACTGATTGAAAATCAGGAGCTGATTAAAAAGCTAAAACCAACTGCAAAAAAATTTGTCAATTCTGTAGTATCACATTTGCATGTATGTTTCCTTTTCATACATTTGCAGCCCAAGATTGTCCGATGGTGTAACTGGCAACACGTCTGATTTTGGTTCAGAAGAGTCTAGGTTCGAGCCCTAGTCGGACAACAGAAAGGTAAGTGTCGGGTTTTTTATCAAAATCCGACATTTTTTTTACTACCATGTGAAACCATAAAAAAACAGAGCCATGCCAACGCCACGCAATGAAGTAAAACTGTTCTCGGGACGCAACTCCCTTTATTTAGCCGAAAAAATTGCTGCTTCGTATGGCCAGCCATTAGGCGATATCACCGTTTCACAATTTAGCGATGGCGAAATCCAGCCCAGCATTAACGAATCGGTAAGGGGCTCAGATGTGTTTTTAATTCAAAGCACCTTCCCGAGTGCCGACAACTTATTGGAACTGTTGCTCATGATTGATGCCGCCAAACGCGCATCTGCACATTATATTACAGCTGTTATCCCTTATTTTGGGATGGCTCGCCAAGATCGTAAAGACCGTCCGCGGGTGTCGATTGGCTCCAAAGTAGCAGCTGATTTGCTCAAAGCAGTTGGTGTGAGCCGCGTAATGACCATGGATTTGCATGCCCCACAGATTCAGGGATTTTTTGAAGTACCCGTTGACCATTTAGACTCATCGGTGATTTTTATCCCTTATATCCGTGGTTTAAAGGAAGATAATTTAATTTTAGCTTCTCCAGATATGGGAAGTTCGAATAGAACCCGTACATTTGCCCGCTCTTTGAACTTGGATATGGTTATCTGTGACAAAGAGCGTAAGCGTGCCAACGAAATTGCATCGATGACATTGATTGGGGATGTGGCAGGAAAAGATGTGATTTTGATTGACGATATTATCGATACAGGAAACACCTTAGCTAAATCGGCCCAAATGCTTAAAGATAAAGGAGCATTGAGCGTGAGAGCCATGTGTACACATCCGGTACTATCGGGCAAAGCCTACGAAACGTTGGAAGCTTCGGTGATAGACGAGTTGGTGGTATGTGATACCATTCCGTTAAAACACCAAAGCCCTAAGATAAAGGTATTAAGTGTTGCAGATTTGTTTGCAAATGCAATTAAAAATGTAACCGAGTTTGGATCGATTAGCTCGCTGTTCAGCGTTTAACCAACCAAATAAAGATTTATCCGCATTTATAAATCAACAATGCGAAACCAAGGTGATGCGGATGCACTGAGGTAGCGCAACAAAAAAAAACAACACAATGAAATCAATAGCCATGTTTGGTTACTTGCGGGACGGAGTGGGAAAAGCTTCTGCTAAATCGCTTCGAAACGAGGGTAAAGTGCCGTGCGTATTGTATGGTGGTAACGAGAACATCAACTTTTCAATGTACTCGGCTGACTTTAAAAAATTGGTGTACACACCTGACACCTACAAAGTAAAATTGGATTTGGATGGCAAAACGTACAAAGCCATTTTAAAAGACATCCAGTTTCATCCAGTTAACGATTCTATTCTTCATGCTGATTTCCAAGAAATTCATGACGATAAGGAAATCGTATTGCAAGTACCTGTTAAAATGGTAGGAAACTCGGTAGGTGTGCGTGCGGGTGGTAAATTAATTATCAAGTCGCATAAGCTAAAAGCAAAAGGTTTACCTGCTAACTTCCCTGATCATATTGAGGTGAACATCGAAAACCTAGAGATTGGAAAAGCAATTAAAGTAGGTGAAGTTGCAGTATCAAACTTAACATTGTTGGATTCACCAAACAACCCAGTTGTAACGGTTAAAACAACACGTGCTGCCGCAGCTGCTGCTCAAGCAGACGAGAAAAAGAAATAAGTATATTTCTGTGATACCCAAAAGCCCGAAACTAAGGTGTTTCGGGCTTTTTTTATTGGTTACGGTAATCGATATTCATTAACTGAATAGCTTTATAGGCAGGAATGGCGAAACCTAAGCCTTCTAGTCCCCTACCCGAAATCTTCATAGCTACAATGCCTACAACTTCTCCCTGCTCATTTAAAAGCGGCCCACCACTGTTTCCAGGATTAATACTGACATCTGTTTGTATCAACTCTCTAAGTTCAATTTTTCTAACACCACTAATAATGCCTTTTGATACCGTTTGACCTAAATCCTTTGAAGCTGGTGTACCAATGGCAACAACCGACTCTCCAACCTCATAGTTACTTTCATTGCTTAGTTGTAGATAAGGGGTATTGTATTTGGGGATCTGAATAAGTGCTAAGTCATTGAAGATATCGTATCGCACAAGTTCGGCTATAAAAGAGGTGGTATCTTTACCAACACGCACCTTGATTTCGTTTGCATCTTCAATAACGTGGTAATTGGTGAGAATATAACCTGAGTCGTTGATTAAAAAACCACTTCCAAAACTATTTTCAGCTCCATCTATTGTTACAACCGATTGGATGTTTCTTCGTATTTGTTCCTTAAGTTCGATTCCCTTTACTGCAGGCAATGTTTTAATTGGTAAACGATACTGTTCATATTCCAATTTGTAGGCATCATTGGCTGCATTAATCTTCCTGATTAAAGAAGAGTCGCTAATACAAATACTTGCATTATCAAAAATTGCTTTGTTAAACAATACATTGGGTTCACTTGCATTGTAAAAACCATAATTTACAATATCAACAGACTCTGACTTTCCATTACCAAAATCAAAAACATACCGCATACGCAGATTGTAAAATCCATATTTGTAGTAATCCGATTTAAAGAGGTAATAAAATGTTTTAAAGACAAAATCTTCAATAACAGGTTTTACGGTTACAAACTGCCTATGCCTTGTTTTTGGTCCGTAGTCTTTAGAAATTAAACCATCACAGTTAACGATGAGTATGTTGTTTACCCCTAATAAATTACACATTTGCTTTCTTAAGTTTCGGTTTGCACCAAAAATTGGATCATATGCCATTCCTTCTGCAACCGTGCTAAATGTTTGCCCAGATTGATCTTTCCCAATCAACGTTCCGTTTTTGATGCGATTTTCAATCGGCAACAGAATAAGCTTAAGTGGATCTTGTAATGATTCCGAGGCCTTAGGCAACATAAATACATCACAAACTGTAGGTTTAATAGTTGAAATACCCGAATATGGAATAAAACGTTCAGCGGCAATTTTGGCCTTATGTACCTCGAATACATTAATTTCAAGCACTTCTTTGGTAGGAAGCACAATGGTTAAATCAAGAAGCCCTTCTCCCTTTAACGTAATCCTTACTTCCTTTAAAGTCGATTTTGTAAATGTGATTGGAAGGGTTCCAATCAATTCTTCCGTTTCTGTATTGTAGGCCTCAATTTTCTTTTCAGAAAATGCTTGAACAACCAGTTTCTTGGTGTCTTTATTTTGGGCATTTGCGGTTAACGTAAAAATGCAAAAACAAATTAAGGTTGTTAGGGTAAATTTCATTTGGATTGTTGGTTACGAATCAAGTTGTTTGCAATAAAATACAACCTTATGAAAAATAAAATACTTAACACTTTAATTTTAGTCTTTTTCTTCACAACTACTTATGCTCAAGAAGTTGATTTCAAATGGGGTAAATCTGATAAAATTAGCAAAACAAGTGCTTCACCTGAAATACTTGGTATACGTGAAGGCAAAACTTATATCCTTAAATCAGATAAGCCGAAAGACTTAGGTACTTATTACATTTCAGCCATTGAACTTGATGATTTAAATTCAGAAAAGAAGATTGAACTCGGTAAAATTCTTCCAAAAGATGTTGCCTCAAACAATATTTATGGAGCATACATCATCAAAGACAATATCATTGTAGTGAGCACCACAAAGAACAAGGAACTCATCGGTAGCATTTTAGACTTAAATGGCAAAGTGATTAAGGGCAAAATTAATATTGACAGAGCAGATGCGAAAGACAAAGAATTTGATGGTTTTAGTGTAGAACTATCTTCTGATGAGTCAGTGATATTAGGCTATCGAAAAACAAAAGGTAAAGACAAAAAATCAACTGGGTTTGTATTTTCAACCTTTAATCCTGAATTGAAACGATTAAACAGTGCAAAAGTTGAACTCCCGTATGATGAAGATAATATCGACATAGGTAAAGTTAGAATAGATAACTCGAGCAACGTTTACATTGTAGCAAACTTAACAATTGAAGGTAAGCGCAAAAAATTTGATGTTATAAAGTCTGTACTGTTGCATTTACCAATGGATAAGCAAAAACCTGAATTGAATGAAGTTGCCCTTCCTTTAGAAAAAAGACTCGCAACCTCTATGTCCTTTTTAGTACTGAACGATAAGATTGTGATTACTGGGATGTATGCATCAAACGCTGATGCCGAATTCTTGGAAGGTGTTTTTTATACAGAACTTTCAAAGGGTTCATTAGAGGTCGTAAATTCGTCATATCAAAAATTTAAACCTGGTTTACAAACCAGAAAGGCCGCTTCAAATAAGTTTGAGAACAAACCTGGGTTTGGTTATAAGCTGCAAGAGATCATCCTAGAAGATTCTAAAGAAAAGTTGCTAATCTTCGAAAACAGATACGCAACATTTTCAACTGACAATCAAGGTAACGTATCCAAATATACTTATGCACTCGATTTTATTGTAGTTAAACTTGATGCTGAAAACAAAATTGAATGGAACACTATGATTTATAAAAACCAGGCTCTTAGGGTTCCATACTCTTCTGTAGCTGGTATTGGCCCATTAGCTATTAGCACAAATGTGTACCGTTATTATAGAAAGTTTGAAAGTGTTGTAGGTTATTGTTCAATTTATAAAAACGGTAAACTGTATTTGGTGTTTAATGATCATAACGATAATATGAAGAGTAAAAACGCTGATGAGGTTTACAACAATTCAAAAAAGTCATACTCTGCGATGGTTGCCTTGGATGCAAAAACAGGTAAGTGGGAAAAGAAACCTTTGTTTAAATCAAAAGAATCACAGCGTATACTAGCTCCTGATAATTCAATGGTTATTTCTCAAAATAAGATTCTCTTGTTTAGTTTTGAAAAGAAAGGGATGCCAGTTGGTATTTTTTCAATTGAATAATGCATAAATCTAAAGCTATCGAACAAAAAAAGCCGCTTCTTCGAAGCGGCTTTTTTTTAACTTATTCCTGTTAGTTTACAGTCATCATCCCTGATGCTGTTTTAGTAATTGATTGGTCAGTAATTAAACGGAAGGTTGCGTTATTAAAGGATACACGCACCTTATTGTTCACCAAGGTACATTTTACACTTCCCGTAATACCAACGTATATCGCTCCATCTAACGTAAGTAATACTTGAGCAGAACCATCATTAATGGTTCCATCTATTGGAAAGGTAGAGTTGTTTTCAGGTGCTGTTGTTCCTAGAAGATTCACCGCTAAAATTTTTGTAAAGTCAACACTTGAACCTTGCACCGAATAACGACTTTGACCTATTGTTAGAATAGTGCCGGTTACAGTTTGTAAGTTAATGGTATCGCCATCAACAATCATTGTATTGTTAGCTATAACGGGGTTCGTGGTAGTAGAATCAGTTGGTTTAGGACTTGGGGTTTCTATTTTGGGTGTTGAATCTGGTGTTTCTTCTTTTGAGCACGAAAAAAGAACCAATGTGATACTGCTTAGTAGCAAAATTACAAGTGCGTTACGGGTATTCATATGTTATTATTTTGGTTCAATAATAACCTATGCAAACACGCTGTGGCAATACGTTAATTAACGTAATTATATGTTATTATGAGACTCTTGTAAATTAAAAATTAGATGACTCCATCAACAAAAAAAGCCCGAAACATTCCTGTTTCGGGCTTTAACATTTTTATTTAATACGTTTCCTATTTTAACACTTCACGCGAAATGACAATACGCTGTACCTCTGAAGTTCCTTCGTAAATTTGGGTGATTTTGGCATCGCGCATCAAGCGCTCTACATGGTACTCTTTTACGTATCCGTAACCACCGTGTATTTGCACGGCTTCGGTTGTTACCCACATGGCTGTTTCTGATGCGTATACTTTTGCCATGGCACTGGCCATATCATAGTTTTGTCCTGCATCTTTGAGCGCGGCTGCTTTTAAACACAATAACCTTGCTGCTTCAATTTGTGTTGCCATATCGGCTAACTTAAACTGAATGGCTTGGTGGTGCATAATTTCTTTGCCAAATGCTTTACGCTCTTTCGAATATTTAAGTGCCAACTCATATGCTCCGCTAGCTATACCCAATGCTTGGGCTGCAATACCAATACGGCCTCCTGACAATACTTTCATAGCAAACTTAAACCCAAATCCATCTTCACCAATGCGGTTTGCTTTAGGCACTTTTACATCTTGAAACATGATGGAATGTGTATCGCTACCGCGTATTCCCATTTTATCTTCTTTTTTGCCAACGGTTACGCCTGGCCAACTTTTTTCAACAATAAATGCATTGATTCCTTTGTGTTTTTTATCAACATCGGTTTGAGCAATTACCAAATAATAGGTTGCTGAGTTGCCGTTGGTAATCCAGTTTTTGGTTCCATTTAAGATATAGTGATCGCCTGCATCAATTGCAGTTGTTTTTTGTGAAGTGGCATCGCTGCCCGCTTCCGGCTCACTTAACAAAAATGCACCATGCACTTGGCCACTTGCCATGGGTACAAGGTATTTTTGTTTTTGCTCTTCGGTACCATAGGTTTCAAGTCCCCAACATACCAATGAGTTATTAACCGATACCACCACAGAAGCAGAGGCATCTACTTTCGACAATTCTTCCATTGCCAATACGTATGAAATCGAATCCATACCCGAGCCTCCATATTTTGGGTCCACCATCATACCCATAAATCCAAGCTCGCCTAATTTTTTAATTTGTTCGGCTGGAAATTTTTGATGTTCGTCACGTTCAATTACGCCCGGTAGCAATTCGGTTTGGGCAAAATCGCGCGCTGCTTGTTGCACATTTAAATGCTCTTCTGTTAGTTCAAAATTCATAGGTTTATACTTTTTAAAAAATGAAGCGGGTGTGCGAAAATACCGATATGCGGGTGAATTCCAAACCAATGATTGTAAAAGAAAAATGGGCCTTGCAGATGGGGTGCGCCAGGGATTGAAACGACATCCTTTTGTGCAACAAAAGATAAAGTACTTTGCTTCGCTGAAGCTTCGCGAAAGTGAGCTTTGCTCTGCTGAAGCTACGCGAAAGCGAGCTTTGCTCTGCTGAAGCTTCGCGAAAGTGAGCTTTGCTCTGCTGAAGGCCCGCCATAGGCGGGAGGCGCCCACTATAACCACCCTTTGCGTTTAAACCAACTCCAAACCACAATGGTAATACCCAGCATTAAACCAAGCACTCCCGGATAGCCCCAGGGATATTGGAGTTCGGGCATAAATGCGAAGTTCATCCCATATACGCCAACAATGAAGGTTAGGGGTAAAAAAAATGCAGTGAATACCGTGAGTGTACGCATAACCTCGTTGGTGCGTTGTGACGAAACCGAAATGTAAATGTTCATAAGTGATACAATGCTATCGTATACTTCTTCTATTTGGGTGTCGGTTTTGATATAATAATCTTTCAGGTCTTGCGAAAACGGACTGCCTTTGCTATTGGTTTCAGTGGTTTTTTCGATGATTTCTTTGGTTAGGTTCACTACCTTGCGCACCACATACACCTGACGCTTAATGCGGTAGAGGCTTTTAAGCAAATCGGGGATGCGTTTTTTGAGAAAGATTCGCGATTCGTAGAAGGCAATTTCATCATCTAACTTGGCCACGGGAGCCTCAAATGTGGCAAGACATGACTTAACAAGTTGGCAAACAACATCAATTGGGTTGGGGTGGTTTTGGTATTTTTGAACCACCTCATTAAACAATAGCAGTTCTTTGCGGTGAATGGTAATGAGTACGTTTTTATTGTAAAAAATGGCAAGCTTAGAAGTAAGCGCCCTGATGGAGTCGGCTTGCTTATCGCAATGCTCATCGTATGCCCTGCAAATAATGAAATGAAATTTTTCGAGTTGTTCGTATTTGGGTAAATGTTCGGGCTGAAGGCAATCTTGAATGGCCGAGGGGTGAATATTGAACTGCTCGCCAATTTGTTCGAGTTCGGCAGCATCAGGATTGATAACATCAATCCACTCAAAATGGGCATCTTTTTTAGACCTAAAAGGATTAATCATACCTCAAATATACCGTTCGAAATGAATGATTTGATTCAATTTAGTCTAAGTATTTGAGGAAGCAATTGTCATATTTTGATGACACAAAAACTTTTGGGGAACTTTATTCGTCTTTATGTTTGAGTAAATATTTCATAATTGTGGGTATTGGTTTGCAAAAACCAAGGAGAAGCCCCGGGGGAGCCCGGGGTTTTCTTTCAAATCCTTTTGATAGAAAACACAGTTTGCCACCCCTATTTTGGTAAGGGTAAAAGTTAAAAGAGTCACGACATTTAAGCAGAAACCTAGTGAATATGGTAGGTTAATGACAAGCCGTTACCATTTGGTCGAAAACTAATGGATTTATTGGTTTTACGCTGGGCTTGTATCATTTCGGATTGGGCCACAAGCATAAAAACTGAGCCTAACCCTATGGAAGTAATTGCTCCTGCAACTATTAACTTTTGAGAGTATTCGTAAGATTCTAATTCTGCTTGATACATTATTTGATCTAAGGCATAGTTCCCGTAAACGGATTCAAAGGTAGGAGGTTCATTGAATGCATAAACTCCAGCTAAGGTTATACCTCCCAGAAGAAAAACTCCTGATACCAATTGGAATGCCCTTGCAGTTTGTAAATGCGCTTCAGGAGTAATAACTACTGGCGTGTGCTTTAACAAAGGGGGCTTTAGCGTGTCTTTTAAATATTGGTTACTCCTCTTACTTGGCTCTTGGTTGTACATTATCTGCTCTACCTTATTAACATTGATGGTAACATCGCTGCCTTGGTGTCGGTAAGTCATTAAGGAATCCTTAACTTGGATTATTTTAACATTCAGTTCTTTTCCATCAGTAAGTTTCAAGTAATCTTGGCTATGCACTAAATAGGTAATGTGAGCCAAAAGGAGCAATGTTATTGTTTTCATAGGGGAACATTTTTATGTGAAGCTACACTTTTTTATTAAAAAAGCCACTTTTTTTGGAAGTGGCTTTTGTTTTTTTTCAGAAATAAATCAAACTTTTATGCAGATGCCATCATGTTCTTTTGGCGCTTACGCTCGTTTTCATCGAGGTAAATTTTACGTAAACGAAGGGATTGAGGTGTAATTTCAACGTACTCATCTCCTTGAATATACTCCATGCATTCTTCTAAACTCATATTGATTTTAGGGGCAATACGTGTTTTATCATCTGATCCTGATGCACGCATATTGGTTAATTTTTTCTCTTTGGTAATGTTCACCACCAAATCATCTTGGCGGTTATTCTCGCCAATTACCTGCCCCATGTATACTTGTTCACCTGCTTCTACAAAAAAGCTACCGCGGTCTTGCAATTTATCAATCGAGTAAGCAATGGCCGTTCCTTGTTCACCGCTAATCATTACTCCCGCCAAACGACCCGGGATTGGTCCGCGCCATGGTTCAAAGGCTTTAAAGCGATGCGCCATAATAGCTTCACCAGCAGTAGCTGTAAGTACGTTGTTACGCAAACCAATAATACCTCTTGAAGGAATTTCGAACTCTAAGTGAATCAAATCGCCTTTAGGTTCCATCACCAACATATCGCCTTTGCGTTGGCTAACCAACTCGATTACTTTACCCGAAACATGCTCCGGCACATCAACAGTAAGTATTTCGATTGGCTCACATTTTTGCCCGTCAATTTCTTTTACAATTACCTGCGGTTGCCCAACTTGCAACTCGTACCCTTCACGCCTCATGGTTTCGATAAGCACGGATAAATGCAAGATACCTCTTCCAAAAACCAAGTACGAATCTGCTGCATCTGTTTCTTCAACCCTTAACGCCAAGTTTTTTTCTAACTCTTTATACAACCTGTCGCGCAAATGCCTTGAGGTTACAAATTTTCCTTCTTTACCAAAAAATGGAGAGTTGTTAATGCAGAACAACATGTTCATGGTTGGCTCATCAATGGTGATTGGCGTTAATCCTTCTGGATTTTCAAAATCGGCAATGGTATCACCAATTTCAAAACCTTCAATACCCATTACCGCGCATATATCACCTGCATGCATTTCTTCCACTTTAGCTTTACCCAATCCTTCAAACGTGTACAATTCTTTCACACGTGATTTTTGGATGCTGCCATCTCGTTTAACCAAACTAATAGGTTGGTTCACTTTAATACTACCGCGCAAAATACGGCCAATGGCAATACGACCTGTAAATGAAGAGTAGTCGAGTGAAGTAATTTGCATTTGCAACGTACCTTCTTCTACATGAGGTGCCGGAATTTCGGAAATAATATCATCGAGCAATGAAGTGAAATCTTCGGTTGGGGTTTTCCAATCGCGCCCCATCCAACCTTGCTTCGAACTACCATAAATGGTATGGAAATTTAATTGCTCTTCTGTTGCATCGAGGTTAAAAAACAAATCAAATACTTGGTCGTGAATTTCATCAGGACGGCAATTGGGTTTATCTACTTTATTAATAACCACAATTGGCTTTTTTCCCAATGCCAATGCCTTTTGCAATACAAAACGGGTTTGAGGCATTGGCCCTTCAAACGCATCAACCAACAATAGTACACCATCAGCCATGTTTAATACACGCTCTACCTCGCCACCAAAATCAGCGTGACCAGGTGTGTCGATAATATTGATTTTGGTACCTTTATATTGTACTGAAATGTTTTTGGCTAAAATGGTAATGCCACGTTCACGCTCTAAGTCGTTGTTATCCAAAATGAGTTCACCAGTTTGTTGGTTTTCTCTGAACAATTGGGTTTGGTGAATAATTTTATCAACTAGCGTTGTTTTGCCGTGGTCAACGTGAGCGATAATGGCGATGTTGCGAATGTTTTGCATGGTGCCTTGTAAAAATTGAGGCGCGAAAATAGGCATTAATCCTTATACATCTATAAAAGAATGGTGATGAAGTTGTTAAAACCTGCTGATAAAAATCAGCAAGCTACCCCATTTCCTCTATCCAAACACCCTTGATTATCAATTTCATTGTTGTATTTTCGAAACTGTGATTCGGTCAATTATATCCTTTTGCCTTGCATTTGTGTACCTGCTTCTGAGTTTAGGAGCTGTTGCACAAATACATTATTGCGGAAGCAAGGTGTCGCGTATTGGATTGTTTGAAACAGCTGCTACTGCTTGTTCTTGTGCAGTATTGGCCAAATCTGATTGTTGCCATGAAGCAACGGTTGATTTTTCCTTCGAAACACAATCAACCATAACAACCAGCACTGAAACGCCAAACCCAATTGCCATTCTTCCGCTGGGCTTATATTTGGCAAATCATCAACTGCCATTGTTTAACGAAACAAGTAAACCTACAAGTCAATGGCATCCTCCACAATATTTGCGACTCCCCTTATTGGCTACTTGGCGAATTTGATTTGAAAGTGTTCTCCACTTTTTTTTAATCAATCATTTTTAACCAAGTAACAACATGAAAAATATTTTTATTGCAATGCTAATGTGTTGCGCAACCTTGAGCGTAATGGCTCAACAAACGACCCCTCAAAACAAAAAAGTTGAAACGCTCACAATGAAAGTATTGGGTAACTGCACCCAATGCAAAAACCGAATCGAAACCGCTTGCGAAGTAAAAGGTATCAAAGAGGCTGTATGGGATATTGATACCAAAATGTTAAAAGTAGTATATGTGCCCGGTAAAATTACGCCTGAAGCCATACACAAATTGGTATCGGGAGTTGGCCACGATACTGAATTAATGCGTGCGAGCGACAGTGCCTACTATGCGATGCCTGATTGTTGCTTGTACAGGCAAAATCCGAATACCCACCACGATTAAGTTTTACAAATGATGTACAAACGAATCGCCATTACTGCATGGTTGATTGTTTTTTGCATGCACTTTATTGCTGCGCAACAACCAACCATGCTCACTGGGCTCGTGCTCGAAACAAACGCCAAAGGAACCATTGAACCCGTTCAAGGTGCGTTGGTGCATTGGGCTGGAACAAGCATAGGTACTGCCACCGACTCTGCTGGTGTATTCACCATTGCTACGCATCCAACTGCTCGTTTGTTGGTGATACAGGCTATCGGGTACCAAACCGACACCATAGTAGTTGCTGCAAAAAACTTTGTTAAAGTGATGCTAATTAACAAAACCAAACTTGGTGAGGTTACCATTGCTTATGAGCGCAAAGCCACCGAAATCAATTACCTAGACCCATGGAAAACGCAAGTAATGAATGAACAAGAATTGTTTAAAGCTGCATGTTGCAATTTGAGTGAAAGTTTTGAAACCAATCCATCAGTAGATGTAAGTTATACCGATGCGCTCACCGGAACCAAACAAATTCAGCTATTGGGATTGGCAACCCAATACACACAAGTTACACAAGAAGCCATTCAAGGCATTAGAGGACTGGCAAGTGTAAGTGGATTTGTATACACACCGGGTACGTGGGTTAAACAAATACAACTTACCAAAGGCGTGGGTTCGGTGGTAAATGGATACGAAAGTATTGCAGGGCAAATTAATGTTGACCTGCATGCGCCAACAGAATCAGAAAAACTATACCTGAATGGTTATGCAAGTGAAGGTGGCCGGTTTGAAACCAATATTGTGTTGAACAATAAAGTCAATTCTAAATTTAGCCAAGGTGTATTAATGCATGCAAGTGGGTATACCTTGCGCATGGATCGTAACGAAGATGGGTATTTGGATAATCCGTTAGGCTCTCAATACAATTTACTTTACCGTTTCGGATACAACAACCAAAAAGGTTGGGTACTCATGGGAGGCGCACGTGTATTAAGTGATAGCAAAATAGGCGGACAAGAGCAAATTACCCAATCGGTATTCGACAACCCTGCGCCCACACTTTACGGAACCCAAATTGTAGCCAATAGAAAGGAAGCTTGGCTTAAAACCGGTTATGTGTTTCCGAAGAAAAAATACAAAAGCATTGGTGTGCAACTGCAAACGGTGAACCAAACCTACCGCTCTATTTTTGGCTTAAATAGGTATAATGGCAACCAGCAATCAGGTTATTCAAACCTTATTTACCAAACCATTATTGGATCAACCAATCATAAAATTAGAACGGGTATTAGTAATTTATATGATTATTACGATGAACGGTTTTTGAACCAACAAATACCATACACTTTTAACCGTACAGAGTGGGTAACGGGCGCATACCTAGAATATACCTATAGTTACCTTGCCTTATTTACGTTGGTTGCTGGGTGGCGCAGTGATTACCACTCCTTATTTGGATGGCAACATGTTCCGCGTTTGCATGTACGGTATGCCTTATCTGAAAAAACGGTACTACGCGGTTCAGCAGGTAAAGGTTGGAGAACACCTAATGTATTAGCCGAAAATACTGGATTGATGATTAGTTCACGTACATGGAATTTTACAACCACCCACCTAAACAATCCGCTCACCCTTTCGCCCGAGATTGCATGGAACTATGGTTTAAACCTTACCCATACATTCAAACTTAATTACCGCCCTGGAACATTGAGCGTGGATTACTACTATACCGATTTTACTAAACAATTTGTGATTGACCGTGATGCCAATGCACAACAAGTAAATGTATATGCACTAAACGGAGCATCGTATTCAAACAGCTTGCAGGCCCAACTTGATTACCAACCTATACGCAGGTTTGATGTGCGCATGGCATACAGGTGGTTTGATGTACGACAACAACTCAACCAAGGTGCTTTGCAAATGCCATTGATTGCAACACACCGTGCGTTTGGAAATTTGGAATACAAAACCAAAACCAAGTGGAGTTTTGATGCAACGGTGCAATGGACAGGTGCTAAAAGATTACCCAATACCCAATCGAACCCTGAAGGTAAAAGACTCAACGATTATTCGCAACCATTTTGGATTGTAAATACACAAGTTACAAAGGGTTTTGCTTCGCGTTGGGATGTGTACCTAGGCATTGAAAATGTGTTCAACTTTAAACAACCCAATGCCATTGTGGATAGCGCCAATCCATTTGGGCCTTACTTTGATGCAAGTATGATTTGGGGACCTGTATTTGGCCGAATGGTGTATGTTGGGTTTAGGTTTAAGAGGTAAATGCGCTTAATGCGAAATGGATTGTGTACTCATTGAAACGCCTTGTTTCGTGAGCACATTTTTCACCCTCACTGCAAAATAAACCAAGTAACCAAAACAAGGAATGGTAACAATGTATGAAAGGTGGATGCCAATACTTGGTGAGTCGCCTAGCAAGCCTTGTAATGGTGGTATAATGGCTCCACCTAAAATCATCATGATTAAAAATGCTGAACCTTGAGAGGTATGTTTGCCTAAACCTTGAATGGAAAGGCTAAAAATACAAGGCCATAGTACCGAACATGCCAATCCTCCACTTATTAAACTCAAGATAGCTATTTGCCCAGTGGTTGCCAAACCTATAACCATGCAAACCAATCCAAATGCCGAAAACAAATACATGCCACGTTGCTGGTTATCGCCAGCCAAATAAGCAAGCAACGCCATTAACCCAACAGGAATGGTATAAGCCAAAAAGGTTTGCACATTGCTCCCATTGAGTGCATTTACCCCAAGTACCAATGCAAAGCCAACCAACGGAACAGCTATATGCGCTGCCTGCTTTTGGGTTGTAGTTAAGTTAAACATTCCGATGGCACCTGTCCACCTGCCCACTAACAAACTACCCCAAAAAAGGGAAATAAACGGAGCCAATTGCGACTCTTGGTAACCGCCAAATTCGGGAAGCTGGAGCAGTGCACCCAAATTGCTCTGAATGGTTACTTCAACCCCTACGTATAACAAAATGGCAAGCATGCCCAACCGCAATTGCGGAAATTGAAGGGCACCCATTCCGGGTTCAATTGTTTCGGTATTGGTAATATTGGGTAGCGCAGATGCGCCAAAAAAAAGAGCCATCAACACAAACAAACATGCCACACCAATATACAATCCGATAATGGCTTGTAATGAAGTCGAACTTACAGAGGCATGCACACTTCCAAACAAAACATAACTTACAACCAAAGGCCCAATGGTGGTTCCAAATGAATTAACTCCACCAGCTAAGTTAAGCCGCGTAGCTCCTGTTTCGGGCGAACCCAACGCAATTACATAAGGTTGTGCGCAGGTTTGTTGGAGTGAAAAACCAAGTGCAAGTAAAAAATAAGAGGCTAAAATACTCGCATAAGAACCCATTTGTACTGATGGAATGATGGCCAAAGCTCCGAATGCTGATAACAATAATCCATAAACAATGCCCTTTTTATAGCCAATTCGATTTAGCAAGTCGGCTCCAGAAAGTTTCGCATACAAAAACAACAGCAGCGAACCAATAAAATAACCACCATAAAAAGTTAAGTCGATTAATTGGGATTGAAACTGGCTTAACGAAAAATAACTTTTGCAAAAAGGAATAAAGATGCCATTGGATGCGGCTATAAAGCCCCAAAAGAAAAATACAACTACAAGAGAGTACAACTGAGATTTTTGTGTGGCTGTTTGCATAAAATGCGAATTGTTTGTTCAATGTTCGTTTTTTATACCTGTATTCCCAATCTGCATTACCCACATTTGGTTTAGGCTGACCAATTAACCATTCAGTGCAATTTTCCGCTCAACCTGCTATTTTTCCATTGGTGGAATCATGTATGGTATTTTCAGTCAATTCCATTTACATTCGAATGGTAACCAGTGTAATGACATGAAAACAACCACACTTATTTTATTATTGGGTTTTGGCTCATTGATACCCACTAAATGCAGCATTGCCAAAAAAGAACCTAAACCAGTTGAAAAGCCGACCTCTGCGGTATTGGATTGCAATGCAAAACAACAACTAGCCTTGGGTGGAATGCCCTTTGTATTGGTAAATGCAAGAGGCAAAGCTGCAGCATGATCAATGCAATTAAAAAAGAAAAGCTGTATTGGATTTGCCAAGTTGGTGGTTGGTTCTTATTTACCATCCTCGAACTTTCGACCTATATAGATATCGATGGCTTAACCCCAAAACTGATTAACAATGCAATTGCATTTTATTTTTTAGGCATATCGGTTACGCATTTCTATCGCCTACTCCTTATCAAACTGGGATGGTTGCAACTGCCATTATACAAAATTATTCCAAGAGGATTGATAGGTGTATTGCTCATGTCTGTTCTTTTAAGCATAATCAATATCCAACTCGATCAATACACTTACAGTCGACTTGAATCGATGGTTATAACTGTTCCCATTTTTTTAGGGTACTTTTTTAACCTTAGCAAATACATTTTATTATGGTCGCTCACCTATCATTTGTTCCAATACTGGGAACGGTCACTCAAAGCCGAAAGAGATAGGTATCAACTCGAAGCGGTGCTCAAAGACAATCAATACCAAAATTTAAAGACCCAATTAAACCCACACTTTTTATTCAACTCGTTAAACAGCATTCGTACATTAATTGATATGGATCCTGAGTTGAGTAAAACGGCCATTACCAAATTGTCGGGTTTATTAAGAAGCTCGCTGCAAGCAGGTAAACACAAAACGGTAACATTGGAGCAAGAGTTGCAAACTGTAACCGATTACCTTGCAATTGAAAAGATTCGGTTTGACGAACGTTTACAGATTGAGTTTGATATTGCACCTGAAACGAATAACCTTCAAGTGCCACCATTAATGATTCAAACCTTGGTTGAAAATGCAGTAAAACACGGAATTTCAACGTTGAAACAAGGGGGTGCCATTCGTATTAAATCAATGGTTGTAAATGAACGGCTTGTGATTTCAATCACTAACTCTGGACAATATATACCTAAAATAAACCACGATGGTTTAGGAATTGAAAACACCAAACAACGGCTTGCTATTTTGTTCGATGAACAAGCAAGCTTTACCATCGAAAATATTGACCCAACAAATGTAAAAGCGACTTTATCTATTCCAATATGAACCAAACCATAAAAGCAGTTATCGTTGATGATGAAAAACTAGCTCGTGAAGGGCTCAAGTCATTGCTCAAATCTTTTCCGGAAATTGAATTGGTGGGCGAAGCAAGCAATGTTGATGAAGCATTGGATGTAATTGATGAAAACAAACCTGAATTGCTTTTTTTAGATATTGAAATGCCAGAAAAGTCAGGCTTTGATTTATTGGAAGAACTCATTGAAACTCCTTG
Source organism: Bacteroidia bacterium (assembly GCA_025454875.1). Lineage (GTDB taxonomy): Bacteria > Bacteroidota > Bacteroidia > UKL13-3 > UKL13-3 > UKL13-3. Next base: position 100,077 of record JALONP010000008.1, read on the forward strand.
TGTAATCTTTACAACGGCCTACAACGAATTTGCTATCAAAGCATTTGAAGTGAACGCGCTTGATTATTTGCTAAAGCCAATACAACCACAACGGTTAAGTGAAGCCATTGCCAAGGTAAAAAAACAACTAATTGATATTGGCAGCGAAAAAACCAAGAACACTTTAGGTGAGAGCGACCAAGTATTTATTAGAGATGGCGATAGGTGTTGGTTTGTTAAATTAACAGATATTCGGCTTATCGAGAGTGCTGGCAATTATGCTAAGTTGCACTTTGAAAACAACCAGCCACTTATTCACAAAACACTCAACGCACTCGATGAGCGCTTAAGTCCCGGTTTGTTCTTTAGGGCTAACAGACAACAAATCATCAACCTCAAATACATTGATAAAATAGAACCCTTCTTTAATTCAGGATTTCTGATTTACATGAAAGATGGCAAGAAAGTAGAAGTGAGCAGAAGACAATCGGTTAAGTTTAAAGAGATGATGAGTTTGTAACAACTACAACCTCATTATGGTGTTAACGGAAATACAATTTCGGTTAACCACTTATTGGTATCAGGCTCCAACTCTGGGTCGGTTATATAATATTCAATAGGTGATGCTTGCGATTTTAATTGTTTCGACTCAAGATAGATATAGGTTGTTTCATACACAGCTTCCATGTTTCCATAACCTCCTTTGTGCTTTACAACAAAAGCTTTAAAGCCACCAAACTCTCTAAAAGCAACATTACCAGTTTTACTGCCTGCCTTTTCAACAGGAATAGCCGTTTCCAAAGTTACCCTGCTTGGTTCATATTCATGATAAATGGCCATTGGCACTCCAGCAGGTTTTAATTTTTGTGAAGAAATGGCTTGGGCAATTTGTCCAAACCATTTGGCAAATGAATTGCTACTCAATTCGGCTGGTTTTAATGTAGAAGTAATGGAAGCAATTTGTGTGATTGGGAAATCACGCATCTCTGTTTCAAAACTCATAATACGATCTGATGGCTCAGTCGACTCACTAATTTCTTTCAGTTTCGCAAGCCCCTTCTCATAATCTTTACCAATCATTTTATCCATCATCAGGTTAAAATATTTGCCTGGTATTTTCCAAAACCACGGCATACCTTCACCATTGCCTTCAAGCGTCCAAGTAACTTTTGTTCCTCCCTCAACTGGTTCAAATAGGTATTTAGCAGTTGAAACACCCATGCCATCGAACTCGAGTTTGTTTTCTATAAATTCATTAGCCGACATATTTACTATGGTTACCTTTCCTTTACCAGCGTCTGGATTCTTACTATCCCAAGTATAATAAGAACCAACCTCGCCTTGCACCTCACTATAGGTTTTAACCATTGCAGTATCTATTTCATGCCAAGGCGACCATCGATCCCAAGCCCTGAAATCTTTTGCTAATCCAAACGGAACTGCAACATCTGACTGAATTACAATTGAACGTTCAACATAAAAGCCACTTGGCAAGAAGAACGAAATAAGCACTGCAAGCAATAACAAGCTCGCAATTACCAATCCAATGGTTTTAATCACTTTCATAATGGATATTGATTTGTTATAACCAAAACTAAGCATAAAAATGAACTTCTAAAAATGGGTTATCTTTGCTCCATGCAAAAAAAGCGGGTTGTATTATCCTTTATTCTTTTATCAGTTGGTTTCATTGTATCGTTGCTATTTACCCAATCAACTCCTACCGATGAACACAAAGCTGCAAATGAGTTTAAAGAATATTACAGAATATACTCCTTAAAACAACCAGACAAATTATGGTTTGCAGGCGAACCTGTACCAATGCAAGAATGGGAAATTGCTGAACGGTATGATCGTGAAATGCTTACCAACGTATATTGGCAATCGCAAACAATTTTATTAATTAAACGCGCCAATCGCTTTTTCCCAATTATTGAACCTATTCTAAAACAACACGGCATTCCTGATGATTTTAAATATTTAGCAGTTGCTGAAAGCGGTCTGCAAAATGTAACATCACCTGCGGGAGCAAATGGTTATTGGCAATTTTTAGACAAAACAGGGCAACGATATGGGCTTGAAATTACAGAAGAAGTAGACGAACGTTTGCATCTTGAAAAAGCAACGCATGCAGCATGCGCTTACTTTAAAGAAGCCTATAGAGAATTGCAAAATTGGGCATTGGTAGCTGCCTCATATAATATGGGAATAGAGGGCATTAAAAAACAATTACAACAACAACAAGTAAACTCTTACTATGATTTGTATTTAAATTCTGAAACATCTAGGTATGTGTTAAGGGCTATTGCACTTAAAAGAATCATACAACACCCACAATCTTTTGGATTTTACTTACCTAAAAGTCACCTCTATCAACCCATTCAATCCAAATCAATCACTATTGAAACAAGTATTACCGACTTAGCAATTTTTGCTAAATCATTAGGTGTAAGTTACAAAATGCTGAAAGTTTTTAATCCGTGGCTTCGTAAAAATACGCTAACCGTTACTGCTTCTAAATCTTATAAACTCGCTATCCCGTTAGATACTCTCAAAGCAGCAGATTATGTAAACGAATTGAAAGAAGACAGTCTTGAATTGATATTGACCGATAGCTTGAACAAAACTTATCGGTAAAACTGTTTAGCGATAATTTCAGATTCAACTTTTTCAGGCACGAGGTATTTAATTGATTTGCCAGCCTGAATCATTTCTCGTATATAAGTTGATGAAATATTTAGTAAGGGAACTTCAAATACTTTAATGTGTGGATGATTTGCCAAGATTGGGTTCTCATGAAACCCTGCTCTGCGGTATACATATACCTGGTGGTTGTTTAAGATTTCGGTATAATTTTTCCAGAGGTGAAATGATTGTAGATTGTCTCCGCCTATAATCGGGCAGAAGGTATAATCAGGATACGCTTTCCGTAAATAAGCTAATGTAGTTACTGTGTAAGACGGCCGCTCAAGGTTAAACTCAACATCAGAGGCCTCAAAACGCGGATCCCCGTCAATAGCCAAATGCAATAATGCGAGCCTTACTTTTTCGTCTAATAACTCATCATTGCTTTTAAACGGGTTTTGTGGCGAAACCACAAACCATATTTTATCAAACCCCGCAAACTGAATAAAGTAATTGGCGATTAATAAATGCCCGGTATGAACTGGGTTAAATGAACCAAAAAACAATCCAATCTTCATGTTATTGAGCTAAAAATTGGTTAACCAATACCTCCGCTTCGAGCAAAGCCTTATCCAAATCATTGTTGGTAAGTACGTGTTCAAACTTTGATTCATATTGTAACTCATGCACCGCTTTTGAAACACGCATGCGAAGGGTTTCTTCGGTTTCTGTGCTTCTGTACCTAAGTCTTTGTTCCAACGCTTCTACGCTAGGTGGTTTCACAAACACTGCCAAAGCCTGATCACCAAAATACTGTTTAATATTGAGTCCACCTTCCACATCCACATCAAATACAACTGCTTTCCCTTCAGCCCAAATACGATCTATTTCAGATTTAAGGGTGCCATAAAAATTTCCTCCGTACACCTCTTCATATTCTAGAAATTCGCCCGCTTGTATTTTTTGCTGAAACACCTCCTGAGAGAGGAAGTAATAATCCTTCCCATGTATTTCATTTGCACGTTGAGCACGTGTGCATGCACTAACTGAAAATGATAAACGCTCATCAATAGAAAGCAAATGCTTCACAATGGTAGTTTTACCCGAACCTGAAGGTGCACAAAAAATGATGGCTTTATTCATGGGTTGGTTGATTACGTTATTGGTTAATTAAGTTGTTTGTAAACGCACTCTATCAGCAAATCACCAATAAACTACACAATATTGTTAATCTGTTCTTTAATTTTTTCAAGTTCATCTTTCATTTCCACCACACGTTGTTGAATGGTAAAATGATTTGCTTTAGAACCAATAGTATTGATTTCTCTTCCCATCTCTTGGGCAATGAATCCTAATTTTTTTCCTGCCGATTTGGTATTTAATGTTTCCAAGAAATAGGAACAATGCTGCTTTAATCTTTTTTTCTCCTCCGTAATATCTAACTTCTCAATATAATAAATCAATTCTTGCTCAAACCTGTTCTTATCGATATTCTCTTCTTTGAGTTGATTTATTTCTGTCTCAATTCTTGCTCGCACAGTTTCAATTCTTTCGGGGTCCAACTTTTCTACTTCTTCAAGCAAATGAGCAATTGCATGGGTAAGTCTTGTTAATTCATTTGCCAACATCTCACCTTCTTTCATTCTGAATTTTTCAAACTCAATGAATGCTTTATTCAATACATCCATCAATACCTTCATATCCTCTTCGTTGCTTTCATCATCAGGTGTTTGAAAAAGGTTGGGCATCGAAAACAATCCAGCCGCAAGCATATTGGCATCTACACCACTTTGTGCGCATGCTTCACGTAACTCCGACAAATAATAAGTAGCAACGTCCTTATTGATTGGCATTACCTTGTCTTCAGCACGTTTAAACTGAACATTGATATTGACCTGACAACTGCCACGTTCAACTAGTTTATTTAATTCCCTTCTTACCTCCAAATCTTTGCTTTGCCAAACTTTGGGCATGCGCAGGTTTAATTCCAAAAATTTATTATTAAGCGCTTTAAACTCTACCTTTATTTGATAGCGGCTGTTTTCTGTTTCGGCCTGACCGTAGCCGGTCATTGATCTTAGCATATAGATGTACTTTGGGCAAAAGTAACCAATTTGTTAATTAGTTAATAAGAAGCGTTTGAATTATTCGCTGATGATTGAAGCAGGTTGCTTACGCCAGCTTACCAAAAATACACCCGCAAAAATGATGAAGATATAACACGTTTTTTCGATAGTTAAGATATCCTTACCTGTAAAAATGGCAATCATAGCGGCAAGTACAGGCTGCAAATAAATATAAGACCCAACCAAAGATGAACTCGCTTTTTGCAATGCATATGCATTTAAAACGTAAGTTAAAAACGTAGAACCAACAGTGATAAAAGCAATAAATACCCAAATTTTAAATGGGAAAGATGCAAAATCAATTTGCGAAAATTCAACTGCACCAAATGGTAAAACAACAAACCAGCCAAATACAAAACTCCACATGGTAACCGTTAATGGATGGTACTTAACCATTAGCGATTTAGCATATACCAAATAAAACGCGTAGATAATTGCATTGGCAGTAACCATAATATCTCCCCAAACGGTATTGCCTGTAAAATGGAATCCTGTACCACCCATAAGCAGCAGAGCTCCTAAAGCGGCAATCAAAATTCCCAACATTTTTTGAATGGTTACTTTTTCTTTTAAATACAATGCTGCAAATACAACTACAAAAATAGGCGTGTTCAACATGAGCACTGCTCCATTGATAGGAGTCGTAATGGAGAGTCCTTTAAAAAACAAAAGCATGTTAAACGCAACACCGAACAACGCACTGATACCAAGCTGTAAAAAATCTTTTTTATCTGTAATGCGCCTTTTAACAAATATGGAATGAAAAATAAAGATGCATACAGCCGCAACCGATACCCTCATTAAAATAAATGCAAACGGCTGCACATATTGAGGCATTACCTGTTTGGCTATGGTAAATGTAGCTCCATAAATAAGCGATACCGTAAATAAAGCAAGATGTACTTTAAGTGGAGATTTCATTAATGCACTAATGTTTCATATTGTTTCTTAGCTTCTTCAACAAAATCAAACTCGCGAGATTCTTTTAGAAATCGTATCGTTAAAAAGACAGCCGAAAATGTGAGTCCAATACTTAACCCAAACCAAATACCATATAATGTTAAATCAAAGTACTTAGCCAATATCCAACCTATTGGAATGCCAATAATCCAATAAGCTATAATGGTAATTACAGTAGGCATTTTGGTATCGGCAATTCCACGCAATACGCCTAAACTTACACATTGAATACCGTCACTTAACTGGAACAGAGCAGCGATTAACAATAAATTAGCAGCCATGCCACCAACATATTCATCGCTTATATACAGCCCTACAAAAAAATGATTCCATACTGCAAACAACAATGCCGTTACTCCCATAAACACAACACTCATAATCAATGCGGCTCTACCCGATAACATTAAATCGTGTTTATGTTTTCGTCCCCAAGCATCTCCTACAGCAATACTACCCCCAGCCGAAATGCCAGTGGCTACCATATAGGTTACTGAGGCAAGGTTGATGGCAATTTGGTGAGCGGCCAATTGCTCTTTTCCAAACCAACCAATCATAATTGCGGCAGAAGCAAAAGCACCCACTTCAAAAAAGTATTGCATACCAGAGGGCAATCCAACAGTAAAAATCTGTTTAAACAATACGAAGCCTTGTGTTTTATCTTTGACATGAAGCCATTGCTTATACATTGGCCTGCGTAACACATAGGCAATCATAGAAACAGCCATTAAAACGCGCGTTAACGAAGTAGCATAACCAGCGCCATCTAACTCTAAGCGAGGAAATCCGAATTTCCCGTAAATCAATACCCAATTCCAAAAAATATTAAATAACAAACCCAATATGGTAATCACTGCAGAAGGTTTAGTAATCGATAATCCATCACTAAATTGTTTAGCGGCCAAAAACAACAGCATAAAAATGGTACCACCATTTAAAATATGCAAGTACGATTTCGTTAATACAGTTACCTCTTGAGCTTGACCAAACCATTCCAAGTTCCATGTTAAAACAAACACTACAATACCTATAAACAGGCTTAACACCAACGATGCCCACAATCCTTGACGAAACAATAAAGCTGCATCATTTACATGACCCGCACCTTTTGCTTTAGCTACTAAAGGAGATACCGCAGTTAAGGTTCCAATACCTAAAATGGTAATTAAAAAATATACCGAATTGGCGAGTCCCGCAGCGGCCAAGTTGGTAGCATCTAATTTACCTATCATCACAATATCTGCCACACCCATCAGTACAATCCCAATTTGTCCAATAATAATGGGCATGCTTAGTTTTGTGATGGTAAAAAAATAGGGTTTATACTTGTTGTATATATTTTGCATTGGCTGAGTGCTTCAAAAGCTGGCAAATATAGGCTAATTTGTACTTATGCGACATACGATTTTCTTCTGCTTCATCCTAAACTTTGGCATTTGCGTAGCACAACCTCGCTTACGCGACAATAATAATATTGGCTGGTACACTACAACTGGAACCATTCAATTTGCATCCAAATGGAGCATTCATTTAGAGTATCAGTGGCGAAGAGATGATTATATAACTAACTGGCAACAAAGTTTGTTGCGCACGGGTGTCAATTACAAATTGCATGAAAATGCCATTGTAAGAGTTGGTTATGGCTGGATTGAAACGTTTCCATATGGTGATTATCCAATAAACTCGTTTGGCAAACAATTTACTGAACACCGATTATACCAAGTGATTACAACCACCCAAAAAATTGGCCGCTTTGATTTAAGCAATCGTTATATGCTCGAACAACGATGGCTTGCTACTTATACTAAAGCCTCCTCTACCGAACCAGATAAATGGACCTACGTTAACCGCCTGCGGTATATGGGCAGAGTGCAAACTGCTTTAAAGGGAACAACTATTGCTGACCAAACTCCTTATGCTGCCATTTATGATGAAGTATTTATTGGCTTTGGCAAAAACCTAAATCAAAACGTGTTCGACCAAAACCGCTTGGGAGTTTTATTGGGTTGGAGATTTAACAAGTACTTTCGCATCGAAGGTGGCTATTTTAACCAAATACTTCAACTGCCACGCAGGGTAAATAACCAAAATGTATTTCAATTTAACCAAGGTTTGATACTTAATACTTTTTGGAATTTGTAAGAAAGTCGGATTATGCTAAAAATCGTAATTGGCGAGTAAACCCATTATAAATCAGATATTATTTATGATTGCACTCATAAATTTAGGCTAAGATTAGTTACAACCTTTGTATAACAATTTTAACCATTTATGAAAAAAGTACTTATTCTTTTGAGTTCAACTGCGCTCATCTACGCATGCGGTGGTTCATCATCAAACAAATCAAATCAAGGTTCAACAAACCAAGCTACACAAACAGAAAGCACAACACCGGAATCAAAATCGGATGATTATGACGCTACCCGTGGTGAGGGAAAATTTACTTCTGAAAATATTACTATTGGCGCAACACTTGATACCAAGTTAGCTAAAGCTGGAGAAGAAATTCAAGGGGTTAAATGCTCCTCATGCCATAGATTAACGGAAGAAAAACTTGTTGGCCCCGGATGGAAAGGTGTAACCCAAAGACGCAAACCAGAGTGGATAATGAACTTCATTACCAACCCTGAACCAATGATTGATAAAGACCCTGCTGTGCAAGCTCAGTTGGAATTATGTTTGGTACGAATGCCCAACCAAAGTTTAACAGAAGATGAAGCACGAAACATTTATGAGTTTATGCGTAAAAATGACGGAGTCAAATAATATCATTCAAGATGAAAAAAAATATAATAGCGGTTGCTGCAACAGGTATTGTTTTAGCAACAATGGTTTCGTGCAAACCTAAAAATGCAGGAAATGCTGTAAGTGGAGATGCAGCGCAAAAATCATTTGTAGCTCCAGGAAAATATGATGAATATTACAATTTTGTTTCCGGTGGATTTAGCGGACAGTTAGCTGTGTATGGCCTACCAAGTGGAAGACTTTTTAGAGTGATACCCGTTTTTTCTGTTGATCCTGAAAAAGGTTGGGGATACAGTGAAGAAACAAAACCAATGCTAAATACTTCACATGGCTTTGTTCCTTGGGACGATTTGCATCATCCAGAACTTTCGCAAACAAATGGAGAAATTGATGGCAAGTGGGTATTTGGAAATGCAAACAACACACCAAGGTTGGCACGAATTGATTTAAAAACTTTTAAAACTGCCGAAATTATTGAGTTACCTAATAGCGGAGGAAATCATAGTTCGCCTTTTGGAACTGAAAATACCGAATACATTGTAGCGGGCACACGCTTTAGTGTACCTGAAGATGGAGCAGGAGATGTTCCAATAAATACTTACAAGAAAAATTTTAAAGGTCATATAAGTTTTGTAAGTGTAGATAAAGAAAGTGGAAGAATGAAGATTGCATTTCAATTAAAAACTCCAGGTGTAAATTTTGATTTGGCACGCTGCGGTAGAGCAAAGTCACATGGATGGTTCTTTTTTAGCTGCTACAATACAGAGCAAGCAAATACCTTGTTGGAAGTAAATGCATCCCAAAAAGATAAAGACTTTATAATGGCTGTAAATTGGAAAAAAGCAGAGGAATATATTAAACAAGGCAAAGGCGTTAAGAAATCAGTTAAATATGCCCACAATGTTTGGAACGAGGAGACTCATACTGCCACATCAACAATAGAAAAGGAAGTATTGGTGTTAGATGTAGCTGAACTAAAAGATATTTGTTACTTTATTCCTTGCCCAAAATCACCTCATGGTTGTGATGTTGACCCAACGGGCGAATTTATAGTAGGCAGTGGTAAGTTAGCTGCAGTAATACCCGTATTTAGTTTTGATAAATTGCAAAAAGCAATTAGTGAAAAAGCATTTGACGGAGATTATCAAGGAATTCCTGTTGTAAAATATGAAGCTGCTCTCTATGGTGAAGTTAAAAAACCTGGCTTAGGCCCATTGCATACAGAATTTGATGGAAAAGGAAATGCATATACTTCATTCTTTGTTTCTTCAGAAGTTGTAAAATGGAATATTAAAGATCTTGCAGTAATTGATCGCGTACCTACCTTTTATTCTGTTGGTCACCTTTGCATACCAGGTGGTAACACACGCAAACCTTCACCTAAATATTTAATTGCCTACAATAAAATCACAAAAGATCGTTACTTACCTACTGGGCCTGAACTAACCCAAAGTGCACAGATATATGATATTAGTGGCGAGAAGATGCAACTCATACTTGATTTTCCTACCATTGGTGAACCTCACTATGCGCAAGCCGCTCCTGCAGATGTTATTAGAAACAATGGGCAACTCAAAATTTACAAAATAGGTGAAAACAAGCATCCATATGTATCAAAAGGAGAAGGTGAAGCTAAAGTGATTCGAAATGGGAAAACAGTGCATGTGAATATGACATCTATTCGTTCACATTTTGCTCCTGATAATATTGAAGGAATTAAGTTAGGTGATGAAGTATATTTCCACATCACTAACTTAGAACAAGATTGGGATGTACCACATGGATTTGGAATAAAGGGTGCAAACAATGCAGAATTATTAATTATGCCAGGAGAAACTACTACATTAAAATGGGTTCCTGATAGAACAGGAATATTTCCAATGTACTGTACAGATTTTTGCAGCGCATTGCATCAAGAAATGCAAGGATATGTTCGCGTATCGCCAGCAAATAGTACTGTTCCACTTACATTCAGCATAGGAACAAACATTCCTAAAGCTGAAAACAAATAACAAAATAAATATAAAGGGGATAGGCAACTGTTCCCTTTTAATTTCATAACCAAATGAAAATTTCAAAACTTTCAAAAGTACTTGCTTTTGTATGTGCATTAGTACTTTTCATTTCTTTATTTGTTCCACTATGGCGTATTGAACTTGATGCACCTCAATATCCTGAAGGACTGGCTTTGCTTATTTATCCAAATGCGATTAAAGGTGATGTTGACATTATCAATGGATTAAACCATTACATTGGAATGCAAACCTTGCATGCCGAAAAATTTATTGAATTTACGCTCTTGCCATATATCATCGGCTTGTATGCTTTGCTCATGCTATTAATTGCCATTTTAGGTAAGAGGAAATTACTAAATGGTGTAACAATTGCTTTTGTACTATTCGGAATAGTTGCAATGGTTGATTTTTGGCGATGGGAATATAATTATGGGCATAATCTTGACCCTGATGCTGCAATTAAAGTTCCAGGAATGACGTATCAACCTCCGTTAATCGGTTTTAAACAATTGTTGAATTTTGGAGCATATTCAATTCCTGATATTGGCGGATGGCTTTTTATTGTTTGTGGAATACTACTGATAATCGCAGTAACAATTGAAAACAATTGGCTTTCAAAAATGAAAAAACAAAACGTAACTGCAATTATTTTTTGCGCCTCAATGCTTATAATATCAAGTTGCGGGCAGAAAGGACCAGTGCCAATTCAATTAAACAAAGATGAGTGCGCACATTGTAAAATGACCATTACAGATTTAAAATTTGCCACTGAAATTATTACTGATAAAAACAGGATTTACAAATTCGATGATATAGTTTGCACTTGGACCTATTTGAAAGAGAATGAAACCCAAAGCAAATATTCTGTTTGGATAAGCGACTATTTGAACCCACAAACAATGGTGAATTCAATTGATATGCATTTCGTAAAGTCAGATGCGATTAAAAGTCCAATGGGTGGTAAAACAATTGCATTTGAGAATAAAGACTCTGCATTAAAATATGCAACAAGCTACCAATCTGAATTACTTCGCTGGGAAAACCTGAACTACTAATTTATACATTGATGCCTTGCAGAGCTGCATATGTTTGTATAGTAATATTAACTCCATTGAGTTTATTTGCTACCATTTGGAATGTAGGAACCACTTATAAACTAAAAAAAGTTCATGCTGCTTTAGAATTAGCTCAAAGTGGAGATACTATAATAGTTCAATCAGGATTGTATACTGAAGGGACTTTAACCATCAATAAAAAACTGGTATTAATTGGAATAAATTATCCCGTTTTAGATGGTGAAAAAAAAGCAGAAGTGGTTTCTATTAAACATGATTCTGTAGTGTTTAATGGGTTTAGAGTACAACGGTCAGGATATGCTACGCTTGACGATCCTGGTGGAATTAAAGTATATAATTCCAATAATGTTGCCATCATTAACAATGATTTATATGATAATTTTTTTGGCATTTATATTCAATATGGAAAACATTGCCGCATTCAAAATAACAAAATAAAGTCGCTGGGTAAAGATGAGCAAGCCATTGGGAATGGAATACATTGTTGGAAAAGTGATAGCCTACTCATAATAGGAAACAAAATTCAAGGTCATCGAGATGGTATTTACTTTGAGTTTGTTACACATTCACTCATATGGCGAAATCAATCTGAAAAGAATATCAGATATGGATTACACTTTATGTTCTCAAATAATGATACATACGTTACCAATACCTTTAATAATAATGGTGCTGGAGTGGCAGTAATGTTTAGCCATAAGGTAAATATGTTTAATAACACTTTTAGCAATAATTGGGGAGATGCCGCATATGGTATTTTATTGAAAGAAATATCAGATTGCGTAATGCAAGGAAATAGGTTTACTAGCAATACAATCGCAGTTTATATGGAGGGTACGAACAGAATAAAAATATATAAATGCGTATTCCAGAACAATGGTTGGGGGCTAAAAATACAGGCAAGTTGCATGGATAACTCAATTGAATTAAACAACTTTTTGAGTAATACATTTGATGTGAGCACAAATGGAAGTTTAGTATTAAATACATTTTCGAATAATTATTGGGACAAATACAATGGTTATGATTTAAACAAGGATAAAATTGGAGATATACCATTTCACCCGCTCAGTTTATTTGCGGTTTTGGTTGAGCAAAACAATCCGGTAATGCTTCTATACCAAAGTTTATTTACGGTATTGCTAGATAAATCTGAAAAACTCATTCCCAGTTTAACGCCTGATAATTTCATAGACGAATCGCCACGTATGCTAAAAATTGTATTATGATTGAAATACAACAAATCTCAAAATCATTTGGCAAACTTAAGGTACTACAAGATATTAATATTGACTTACCTAAAGGAGCTTGCATTGCCTTAATTGGACCAAACGGGTGCGGTAAAACTACACTTATCAAAATATTGTTAGGAATGGTGTTCCCAACAAATGGCCTTATTCATATTAATGGAAAATCAATTAACAAAGACGATATGTATAGAGCTCAAATTGGTTATATGCCACAAATTGGGCGGTATCCAGAGCAGATGAAAATTGAACAAATTTTTGAAATGATAACCAAACTGCGAACATCTGGAAATAATATAGATGAAGAGCTTTTTACAGCTTACAAGTTAAATGAAATTGGCGAAAAAAAAATGAGAACCCTCTCTGGAGGAACAACTCAAAAAGTAAGTGCTTCGCTGGCTTTTTTGTTTAACCCCAATATTCTCATTTTAGATGAACCTACTGCAGGCTTAGATCCTTTAGCATCTGAGATATTAAAGGATAAAATCCTTAAAGAAAAAAACAATGGGAAACTTATTCTAATTACATCCCATTTATTAAGCGAGTTAGATGATATTGTAACACATGTAATTTACATGCAAGAAGGTAAAATACGCTTATATAAATCAATCGAAAATTTAAAAACAGATACACAATCCCAATCATTTTCAAAAGCAATTGCAAACTTGTTAAAAGCAGATTCACATGATTAAAATGATTCAATTAGTCATGCTTGATGTAGTTAAGAACAGAACAGTTCTTGCCTATTTACTGCTACTCTCAACATTAAGTTGGAGTGTCTTTTTTTTAGAAGACAGCTCAACTAAAGGGACCTTAACCTTATTAAATCTTATGCTCTTGATGATTCCTTTAGTAAGTATTATTTTTTCATCAATATATATTTACAATTCTTCAGAGTTTATTTATTTATTGGTTAGCCAACCTGTTTCACGTAAAACTATTTGGATTAGTTTATACTTGGGTTCTGTTAGTGCATTAATTGTTGCGCTATTTATTGGTCTTGGTATACCTGCGTTACTCTATTTACCGCTTTCCATTGCACTTTACCTCATATCTGTTGGAATAGCCATAACTGCAACATTTTCCTCTTTCGGATTTTTAGTAGCATCTGCTTTCAGAGATAAGGCTAAGGGAATTGGGGTTTCAATTTTACTATGGCTATTTTTTGCAATACTATTTGATGGTATCATTTTGCTTTTGATTTTTCAGTTTTCAGCATATCCTATTGAAAAAGCCATGATTGTGGTTTCAATGTTTAGTCCTTTAGATTTAGCCCGAATACTTGTGCTTATTCAACTTGATGTAGCTTCTTTGCTCGGCTACACGGGAGCCATTTTCCAACTTTTTTTTGGCACTAAATTAGGCACAATAATATCTGCTATAGTTTTACTCTTATGGGCAGTTATTCCATTTTTACTTTCTCTTAAAATATTTACCAAACGCGATCTATAATATGAATACAATTATCAACGATATTGAAACGAAATACAAAAAATTGGGTGAAAATCCTGAAACATATTTTAAAGGTTTACTGCAAGCTAAATCTTTAAATTATTGGGATTATGTAGAAGTTGAAACCTTATTGTCATTGCAAAAGCCAAGAACAAATTTTAAAGATGAAGAGGTGTTTATCATGTACCATCAAATAACCGAGTTGTTTCTGAAACTAATTTTACATGAGGTGAAACAAATACAAACTAAACCTGTAACAACTGAACCGTTTTTGCTTAATAAATTTACGCGAATAATTAGGTATACAGAAATGCTAATCTCTTCTTTCGATATTATGCGAGATGGAATGGAATATAATGACTATAATACATTTAGAACTGCATTAGCACCTGCTAGTGGATTCCAAAGTGCTCAATTTAGATACATTGAAATTTATTGTACTCCACTAATTAATTTAATTAATGAGGATGAAAAAAAGAGAATACCTAACAACCCCAGTATTGAAGAATTATTTGAGCATCTCTATTGGAAAGATGCCGGACATAACCGAAAAACGGGCTCCAAAACTTTAACACTTATTGAGTTTGAAGAAAAATACCTTGAAAGTTTTATTCAATTAGCAAACAAGGTAGAAGGCAAAACAATAGCAAACCAAATTAATGACTTAAACAACCCATCTGCTGAACTTATAGATATGTTAAAGAAATTTGACTATTTGTACAATGTTGCTTGGCCGCTAGTTCATCTTAATACAGCTAAACACTACCTTGAAAGCAAAAACGAAAGTCAACAAGCAACAGGAGGATCTGAATGGAAAAAGTATTTACATCCCCAATTCCAACAGCGCAAATTTTTTCCTGAGTTATGGTCGGAGGAAGATAAATTGAATTGGGCCAAGTAACAATTGCGCCATGAAAAAGAAAAAGGATTTAAAAACGAAAAAGGATATCGAACGAATGGTGAATAATTTTTACTTCAAAGTAAAAAAGGATAACCTTTTGAACGTTTACTTTAAAAACACCAATTGGGAAAAACACCTTCCTATTATGTATTCTTTTTGGGAAAATATTGCATTCTCATCATCCGAATATTCTGGTAATCCTATGGAAAAACACCAACACTTACATCAGATTCATCCAATCTCAACTATGCACTTTGAACGATGGATGGAACTTTATACGCAAAACATGAATGAACTATTTGAAGGCCCAAATGCAACTTTGCTCATATTGAGAGCTGCCAACATCTCTAAAATAATGCTATCAAAACTAATCAGCTAATGCATCAGCTACTTTTAATCATACATCTAGTTGCTGCAACAATTTGGATTGGAGGTCATCTTATATTATGCCTAGGCATTTTGCCACGTGCAATTAAAACCGACAATCCAAATATTATTCTTCAATTTGAGAAACAATTTGAACCTATCGGTATACCCGCATTATTGCTTTTGGTTATTAGTGGCATCCTGCTATCACTACAATATGATATTACCATCTCAAAATGGTTTACATTTACACAATCCATAGAAATGGTGATAAGCTACAAACTTATATTACTCCTTATCATTTTTATGCTAGCACTACATGCCAGGTTTATACTAATTCCTAAACTAACAATTGAGAATATGTATAAACTTGGATGGCATATTGTTTTGGTTACTTTGTTATCGGTATCAATGCTTGTTCTTGGGAGTTCTATAAGATTTGGTGGCATTTAATAAAAGAAAGCCAACAGAAAACTAAAACTGTTGGCATTTCTTTGAACTCTAACCAATAAAAGAATCCATGCTATTTTGGTAATAACACATCGTTTATTACGTGAACAACTCCATTAGAAGTTTTGATTGTCCCAACTATTTCTGAGCCATTCACAAAAGTCTTATCGCCTTGTTTTGTTATTTTCGCCTTGCCTCCAAATACCATATCATATTCTGCGCCATCCATCAACAATACACCGTCTATAACTCCTACATAAGTATGATAGCCTAAAATATCGGTGAGTTTCTCTTTATTTTCTGGTTTCATCAAATCTTCAACCGTGCCCGTTGGTAATTTATCAAAAGCTGCATTGGTAGGTGCAAATACGGTGAATGGTCCAGCATTACTTAATGCATCAACCAATGCTGCCGCTTTAACTGCCGCTACTAATGTCGTATGGTCTTTACTACCAACTGCAACTTGAACAATATTAGGTGCTGATGTGGCATCAACTACTCCAGATTGGCCTGTCATCGGAGTTGCGTCAGCAGAGGATTCAGTGGTTGGTTTTGAAGCTTTTTCGGTTGACGAACCACAGCTAGTAGCTAATACCAATAATAAAACCGGAATACAAAATAAGAGTACTTTTTTCATAATAATTTGTTTTATGTTAACAAAGATTATATAGAATACTCATTCATTTTATGCGTGCAATCATAAGCAAAGGGTGATTTTTGACTGCTTAGTTAAATAACTACAAGTAAATTTCTTGCGTATAAAGTATAAATTAGGGAACACTATTTATAACAAACAACTTAGTTAACTGAACTCTATTAAGCAAGAACCAACATATTACAATCGAATTACTTGAAAGCTGAAAACAAATAGCCAGAATGAGTAATAAACTGAATAACGATTTCACAATTCGAAATAAGAGCTAAAAAAATCTATTCGTATGAATACACTGGTCATGCGTTGCTAATCCTTATCATTAAAACCAAAGTTTTCGATTAATAATTGATACTAATTGTTTTGCCTCCATTTGCTTTAGTGTTCGGATAACCGTTTCTACACGAAGACCTGTAAAGTTTGCTATTTCTTGCCTAGTGTGAGGTATTTGAATCGGTTGCTTGGCTGAGGTTATCCTAGTTTTGGTTGACTTCAAAAATCCTAGAATTCTACCTTCGGGGTCGTTA
Organism: Bacteroidia bacterium; assembly: GCA_025454875.1. Taxonomy (GTDB): domain Bacteria; phylum Bacteroidota; class Bacteroidia; order UKL13-3; family UKL13-3; genus UKL13-3. The sequence continues at coordinate 117,195 of JALONP010000008.1, forward strand.
TTTATAATTTCTCGAGCAGTAATTGCTTTATTATAAACTCGCTGTGCAAGTATTTCAATCATTTTAAATTGTAAATCTTGATTGTCTTGAAGCAATTTGAAGAATTTATCTTTTGCCAATTTAATAACAATAGTAGACTCCATAGTAACTGCAGTTGCTGGATAAGGTTGGTTGATAAAAAGAGGAGGTTCACCAAAACTTTGACCTGATTCGAAAACACCTTGAACAAATTCTTTTCCATCATTATTGACATTAACCATGCGAACTTTACCCTCTTGTATTTGGTAATAACAAACAGGTCGTTCATCTTCATTAAAAATAATCTCATTCTTTCGATAACGCTTAGTTACCGCACCCCAAGCCAATAATAAATGAATGTCAATCTGCATAAAGTTATTGCTTTTGTACAAATGGTCTTGTAATAATTCGAATGGCACGTTGGTAACTCACGTAATTCCATACCCAATTTAAAAACACAACCACCCTATTTCTAAATCCAACCAACAACATCAAATGTAAAAACATCCACCCCAACCAAGCAATATAACCTTGCATTTTGATGCCAAAAACTTCAAGCACTGCTTTATGCCTACCTACAGTTGCCATGCTTCCCAAATTAAGGTAGGTATATGGTTTTAAGGGCTTATTTGAAACCATATTCAAAATGTTTTTCCCAAGCAAGCGCCCCTGTTGTTGCGCTACTGTGGCCACCATTGGGTGCCCATTTGGAAATGCCCCATCTGTTTCCATATAAGCAATATCTCCAATGGCAAACACATTCGATAAGCCTTCAATTTTATTATAGGCATCCACCTTGTAACGGTTGCCACGTGTAATCACATCAGCCGAAATTCCATCAATCGTTTTTCCTTTTACACCTGCGCTCCAAATAACTGTATCTGTTTTCAAAACCGTTCCGTTACTTAAAAAAAGTTCCCCTGTAACTGCATCATATTTTTGAACTGAGGTATTCACTTGCACATGCACCCCAAGATCTTCTAAAAACTGCTTTGCCTTGCGTGACGAAACTTCGCTCATTGCAGCCAATACAAGAGGAGCAGCTTCAACCAAATGTACTTGCATTTTTGATGCATCCAATTCCGTATAGTCTGCTGGCAATACATTCTTTTTCATTTCAGCCAATGCGCCCGCAGTTTCCACTCCTGTAGGGCCTCCACCCACTACTACGAAATTAAGTGCCCGCTCAATAGTTTGAGAATTAGGCTCGTTTAATGCCTTTTCAAACTCTTGCAAAATATCGCTTCGCAAATCCAACGCATCCGGAATTGATTTCAGTTGCATGCTGTATTTCTCCAATTCGGCATTTCCAAAAAAATTCGTTTGTGCACCCGTAGCAATACATAAATAATCATATGAAAATGTACCAATACTGGTCATCACTTCATTGCGCTCCGTTTGTACGCGTTGAACCTCAGCCATCCTAAAAGCAATATTGGGCATACCACTAATAATTTTACGCAACGGATATGCTATTGCATCAGGTCCTAAACCGCCCGAAGCAACTTGGTACATTAAAGGTTGAAAATTAAAGTAATTGTGTTTGTCGAAAACAGTAACCTTAATGGGCTTGTTGTTGAGTTTTTTGATTAACTCCAATCCTGCAAAACCTCCACCAATAATGATTAAATGTGGAGCCTGCATTGTTTGATAATGATGTTTCATTACACACGCAATTAATGCGCTGCAAAGGTTAACAATCTGTACTCAATAACCAAGTATTGTTTCGAATTTGGGCTTCAGCAGTTGACACTGCTGCGCGCTTTTCGCGGTGCACGGCACCTTGCTGCAATCGCTAAGCCGGTTCTACTTGTTAAAAAAATTCATCGTCCTCTCTAAGCCTATTGTTGCAAATGCTTCAATGGCTTGTACGCTGTGGTCAATTAATTCGGGCAGTTGCTTTTGTTCTTCAGCAGTAAACTGACCAAGAACATATTCTACTTGTCGCCCTTTAGGAAAGTTGTTTCCAATACCAAAACGCAAACGTGGATACTGTTGTGATCCCAAAGTCTCGTTGATGTTTTTTAAACCATTATGTCCTGCATCACTTCCATTTGCGCGGATACGTATTTTACCTAAATCAATAGCCAACTCATCTACTACAATAAAAATATTCGTTGCCTCAATCTTTAGTTGTTGCATCCAGTAACGTACCGCTTTGCCACTTAAATTCATGTAAGTAGTTGGCTTAATGATATGCAATTGTTTCCCTTTAACCGAAAGTTGTGCATAATCTGCATAACGCTCCGATACAAAACTTCCCTTGTGCTTTTGCACCAAAGCATCCACTACATCAAATCCAATATTATGACGCGTATGTGCATACTCGCTTCCTATATTTCCTAAACCAACAATCAAAAATTTCATGCAACTATTTGCGTTTTACCTTGCTTCGATAAACTCAACAGAACTCCTTTGAGAAAGTATACTTCGAAGTCTCAAACTCCCAATTCTGAATTCTATTTAATATTCTCCAACATATCTTTGGTCATGCTTGCCAAATCATAGGTAGGACTCCAGCCCCAATCCTGCATTGCTCTGGCGTCATCAATACTTCGAGGCCAACTATCAGCAATGGCTTGCCTAAAATCAGGCTTATAGGTTATGGTGAATTCAGGAATATGCTTTTTAATCTCAGCTGCAATTTGCTCAGGAGTAAAACTAATACCACCTAAATTATAACTGCTTCTAATTTTAACCTTATCGGCTGGAGCATCCATCAATTCTAATGTAGCGCGTATCGCATCGGGCATGTACATCATTGGTAAAGCAGTATGCTCGCTCAAAAAGCATTCGTAGGTTTTATTCTTTAATGCTTCATGGTAAATGTGTACAGCATAATCTGTGGTTCCTCCGCCTGGTGCCGATTTGTAACCAATCAAACCTGGGTAGCGAATGCTGCGCACATCAACTCCATATTTTTGATGGTAGTATTCACAAAAACGTTCACCTGCTTGTTTGCTAATTCCATAAATGGTATTGGGTTCCATCACCGTGTATTGAGGTGTGTTGTCTCGGGGTGTTGTTGGGCCAAAAACTGCAATTGAACTTGGCCAGTATACTTTTTTAATCAAGCCTTCCTTAGCGGCATCAAGCACGTTAAACAAGCCTTCCATATTTAGGTTCCATGCCGATTTAGGCTTTTGTTCGGCCGTAGCAGAAAGCAATGCCGCCAAAAGATACACTTGTGTTACATTGTACTTTTTAATCACTTCATACATGCGATCTTTATCCATCACATCCAATTGCTCATAAATACCTATTGGATTCTTAAGGTCTTTGATATCTGCTGAAATCACATTGTTTTCACCATAAATATTCCTAAGGTTTTCGGCAAGCTCAAGACCAATTTGGCCATTGGCACCCATAATTAAAATCGTTTCTGTCGACATATTAAAATTATAAAAAAGTGCGTCAAATGTAGGAGAATTTGCTCATAATTGAAGAGCCTCTTAAAATACCTTTTTCCCGCTGTTAATTACGTTTGCCGAAGCCTTTACCAATAACTTGTTGCGCTTATGCATTGTTGCTTCTACATGAATTACATTAACTCCCTTTCGTATTACCTTAGCCTCTACTATTACCTCATCACCTGCCAAGGCAAATGACAAATAATCGAGATGTAAATTGATGGTTGTAAAAAAAGTTTCGTTACCCAAACTATAAATAGTCATGCCCATTACATCATCTATTAATGTTGCAATCATGCCTCCATGAAAGGTTCTTGCAGGATTAAGCCATGCCTCTTCAATTGTAAACTTCACTTGCAAATGACCTTCTTCAGCAAATAGGAGTGTACCATTAATCCAACGGCTTACTGCGCCTAAACCGTGCTGGTTGGTGCTTTGTCCAATGCATTGTTTAAGGTATTCGATATTTTTATTCATGTAAGTAAACTAAGTATTATCAAAAAAAATAGCATATTTCGTGAAAATATTGATTAAAACGCCTATTAATTCAGCCACTAAATTACATGAACATCTATTTACTTAATACTCAAATAGACCAAAAAGAAACTTTATTGCTTTCAATTGTAAATCCAGAATTAGATAAGTCAGCCAAGTTAACATCAAAAGCAATCATCGGATTTATTATTGACTCAAATAAACCAATTGATGAAACAAATGTTCGCATCAACCCTCAATTCTTAGATCACTTTCACAAAACAATTGTTTTTTTCGCAAGGTATAATGATGGAATTGTTTTGCTAGCCGAACGTGAACAAAACGGACTCATTTACATCCGAGACAAGCGTAACAAAAATAAAGAACAAGCAGAAGATATTATTGGCTCCTTTGAAATTAAAAATGGTGAACTGCTTCACGAAAGTTACGTGCCCAATCCTCAATATAAACTAATTACGGCAGATGGCGGTTTTGAATTACAACCTGAACTCGAAGCACTGCTTTATTCAACCGCTACTTAGTAATCAAGTAATGATTGCAACTCCTGTTTAAATCGTTCTTTGGGCAAAAAGTTTTGTTCCAAATCAATATTAAATGGAACAGGAGAATCTAAACTAGCACTACGTTTTACAGGAGCATCCAAATACGTAAAACAATGCTCGGCAATATGTGCTGCTATTTCAGCACCAATACCTCCTGTTAAGGTGTCTTCATGCAAAATAAATGCCTTACCTGTTTTACGCACGCTTGCTTCCACAGCTTCTTTATCCCAGGGCAGTAACGAACGCAAATCAATAATATCTGCATCAATACCTGCTTGCTTGCAATATTGACTTGCCCAATGCACTCCTGCACCATACGTGATAATGCTTACTTCATCACCTGCTCTTACAATGCGCGCCTTTCCTAATTCCAGTTCATAGTAATCGTCATAAACATCTTCCTCTATATCAACTGCGCGGTACAATGCTTTGTGTTCAAAAAATAGTACCGGATTTGGATCACTAAAAGATGCTGCTAACAATCCTTTAGCATCTCCTGGTGTACTTGGATACACAATCTTTAAACCTGGTACATGAAAAAACCAAGCCTCATTGCTTTGTGAGTGAAATGGTCCGGCTCCAACACCTGCACCTGTTGGCATGCGAATCACCACATCTGCTTGTTGCCCCCAACGGTAATATGATTTAGCTAAATTGTTTACTATTTGATTAAATCCTACACTCACAAAATCGGCAAATTGCATTTCCACCATGGCTTTCATTCCTTTAATGGATAAGCCATAACCAGCACCAATTATGGCACTCTCACAAAGTGGTGTATTGCGAACGCGTTCCTTACCAAATTGATCTATAAAACCTTGTGTAATTTTAAACACCCCGCCATATTCGCCAATATCTTGGCCCATTAATACCAAGTTATCATGCTTCTCCATGCTTTGGCGAAGCCCATCGCTAATGGCATCAACCAAACGCTTACGCGACATGTTGGGTAATGAAGGAGAAACCGTTACATGTTGAAGCGCTCCATAATTTATAGCTTGTTGCTGAATGGCTGGAGCATACACATCCACTAATTCTTGATGCGTATTAGGCGCTATCTCTGGCTCCGCCAATACTGCTTCAACACCCGCATCAATCTCTTGTTTAAACAAGTCACGGTATTGTTTAATGAGTTCGTCTGTTAAAATTTGCTGCTCCTTTAAATAAGCTTCATAATTAGCAATAGGATCTTTCTTTCCCCATTCTTCAAAGAGCTCTTGTGGTACATACTTTGTTCCCGAAGCCTCCTCATGTCCGCGCATTCTAAAGGTAATACACTCTAACAATACTGGCCTTGGGTTGGTGCGCATGCTAATAGCCAAGTTGCGAACTGTATCGTATACCTCCAAAATATTATTCCCATCTACCTTAATGGCTTGCATGCCGTATCCAATGCCTTTATCAATAAATTGCTTGCACCTAAATTGTTCGTTACTTGGTGTAGATAACCCGTATCCATTATTTTCAATTACAAATATCACAGGTAAATCCCATACGGCTGCTGTGTTCAATGCTTCGTGAAAATCGCCTTCACTGGCTCCTCCATCTCCACTGAATACAACTGAAATTTTTTCTTCCTTTTTGAGTTTGTGTGCTAACGCAATTCCATCAGCAACACCAAGCATGGCTCCCAAATGCGAAATCATGCCAACAATATGGTGCTCATTTGTTCCAAAATGAAACGAACGTTCTCTCCCTTTTGAATAACCATTCAATTTACCCTGCCATTGTGAAAACAAACGCGCAAATGGCATCTCGCGCGTTGTCCAAACCCCCAAATTACGGTGTAAGGGTAAAATGTATTCATCGGTATCCAATGCCTTGGTAACGCCAACGCTTATAGCCTCTTGACCTATTCCTGAAAACCACTTGCTTACCTGCCCTTGACGAAGTAAAATCAACATTTTTTCTTCAATCATACGAGGCTTAAGCATTGCCTTGTATAAATCAAGTAATTGTTCGTTGCTATAAAATTTTTTATTGAATTGCATAAAGTCAGATTCCAAAATAGTGCTGCAATGATAGCGAAAATGGGCGAAAGGGTATTAGCAATAAATGATATCCATTGCTAATCAATAAGCTTTAATTGTATCGCCAGTTTAATAAGTTCTGCGATACTGTTTACCTCAAGTTTCCGCATTAAATTGGTTCGATGTGTATCGACCGTGCGAGGACTGATACATAACACTTCACCAATTTCTGTATGCGACATCCCCTTAGCAATGTATTTAACAATCTCTCGCTCACGCACGGTTAATACAAACCTACGGTCTATCGTATCATCTACCCTATTTAATTCGGCATCTACTGCCTCGCTAAAGTATGTGCCTCCTGAGGCAATTTTTTGCAGTGCTGTAATTAACTCTTGCTTACCTGTATTTTTTAGGATATACCCTTTTACACCAGCATCAACCATATCGTGTATGGTACTCTTCTCACCAAACATTGATAACGCAAGAATTTTCAAATCAGGTTTTATTAACCTTATTTTTCGTGCAAAATCAATCCCGTTCATATCAGGCATATTGATATCAGAAATCACAATGTCTACCTGCTTTCTCTTCAAATGCTCCAAGGCATCATTCGCATTTAATGCAGTACCTACTATTTGGTATTCGCTTTCGTGTTCCAAAAGAGCTTTGATACCATCAATCAGCATTTGATGGTCGTCAATTAAAAACAAAGAAATGATTGGCCGAGTGCTCATCGCATTATATTTCAACAAAAAAGCCGATGCAACTTCACCGGCTTTTATATTTTATCCATTCGCTTTTTTATGATCAGCCAAAAACTTCTCCAATCCAATATCAGTAAGCGGATGTTTAAGCAATGCTAAAATTGTATCCAAGCCGCAAGTAGCTACTTGAGCACCCATTTGTGCCGACTTAATAATATGCAATGGATTGCGAATTGATGCTGCCAAAATTTGTGTTTGAAAACCTTGTACACCGTAAATCTGAGCAATTTCTGCTATCAATACCATTCCATCATGCGAAATATCATCCAAGCGGCCAATAAACGGGGAAACATAAGTTGCACCAGCTTTTGCCGCTAGCAGCGCTTGACCAGCTGAAAACACCAACGTGCAATTCGTTTTTATTCCCATTGATGTTAAATGTTTAATCGCTTTAACACCGTCTTTAATCATTGGAATTTTCACAACAATATTCTCATCAAGAGCGGCTAGGTTTTCACCTTCTCTAATCATTCCATCAAAATCAGTCGAAATAACCTCGGCACTTACATCACCTTTCACAATATCACAAATGGTTTTGTAATGTTTCATTACATTATCCTGACCTTTAATACCTTCTTTGGCCATTAAAGATGGGTTGGTTGTTACCCCGTCTAAAATTCCCAAATCATTTGCTTCTTTAATTTGGGCGAGGTTTGCTGTATCTAAAAAGAATTTCATGTTGCTGTTTATTTGCCGCAAGTTTACTTTATTTTCACCAAAGCATTCCACATTCAATCAACATGGAAAAAAGTTTAGATCAATCTTATTGGAACCAAAGATATGCAGAAGCCCAAACTGGCTGGGACATCGGCTATCCATCACCCGCCTTAACCAAGTTTGTTGATGGGTTGCGTGACAAAAATCAACGAATACTCATTCCGGGCTGTGGAAATGCTTACGAAGCCGAATATTTATTGCAACATGGCTTTAACCAAGTTACCCTTATTGACATTGCTCCATTGGTTGTAAATGAATTAAAACAAAAATTAAAGCAATACATCAATGAAGGGCGATTACGGGTATTATTAGGAGATTTCTTTGAGTTAAATGAAACATTTGATACCATTTTGGAACAAACTTTTTTTTGCGCTCTGCCTCCAACCATGCGACAGAACTACGCAAGTCACATGTATTCACTTTTAGCACCAAAAGGAACTCTAGCTGGTTTACTTTTCTGCTTTCCGTTAACAGATGAAGGGCCACCGTTTGGCGGTAGTGTTGAAGAGTATGAACGTTATTTCGGTCCTTATTTTGAAATCCAAAAATTAGAAGCATGTTATAATTCGATTAAACCAAGAGAAGGACGGGAGTTATTTGTTAAGCTAATGAAGATTTGATGCGAGAGATGATGCGACTCCGCTGGATTGGGTTGCTCTCATTTATGCTACTATTGTAAATGAGCAACCTCTACGAGGTTGGAGAATTGGACCTACATTGACACCGAAGGAGCCAAACCTTTTTTAAAATCCTACAACTTCACACCAATTCCTACATACCAAGTTCTACCATCTGCAGGCAATAAACCCGGGCCTGGATACCCATTCGCTCTGCGTGTAAAATAAGATGCATTGAATACATTGTTAATACCTGCATTAATATTGTATCGTTTGTAAAATGTATAACTAGCACTCCAATCCGCAACTTCATATGATGGAATTAAACCAACAGTTGCTGCCGCATTTGATGTACGCGTATTAAGTGCATCGCTGTATACTTGATCCACCATACTGTATTGAAAAGTTGTAGCAAAAGATTTGTAACGATAAGTGAGACCAAATCGGTGAACATAACCGGGAGCATTCTCCACCTTTTTCCCTTTTTGGCTTTTTGTCACATCAGGATTATTCCATTCTGTATACGTTGCATTCACAAACGCCATGGATGCAAATAAACTAATTTGACCTCCCTTAAATTGTTTGAACAACGCTGTAGGCGTGCATTCTATATAACTTTCAATCCCCCTACTTTGTGATGCCCCAATATTGGTACGGAAGTTTTTACCATTTACTAAATACGTTCCTACTCTATTGCCGTAATGCAAGTAAAATGCACTTACATCAAAACTTATCAAGTTGCCTACAGAGCCTCTGTATCCTAAATCTATATTGTATCCTTTTGCATCTCTTAGATTTTCATCAATCGAATCATTGGTAGCTGGAGTAATATCTGTAAACTGAACTGGCCGGTACGCTTGGGTGTAGTTTGCATAAACATTGGTATTGCCTGTAACAGCATACTGTGTACCAACTCCGAACAATGCAAAATTTCTCGCACTGGTTTGATTTGACGTGCGGCCATCAAAAGTTCCTGCCGAAGCATTTTGCAAATACTCTAAACGCATGCCTGGAGTGATGCTCCAACGTGAACCAATAGCAAACATGTTTTCTGCAAACAATGCAATATTTCGTGCACCAAAATCCAAATCACGCTTTAAAACGGTCGACTCAGCACTCATGTCAAATTCAGTTCCCCTGTTTCCGTTGATGTTTTGAATACGATCTGTATTGCCTTTGTAGGCACGAAACCCGATGGCCAAATGGCTTTTTTGTTGCCCCAATGAATAGGTAAATAAATGCCTTGCTTCCACACCAAAATTGGTGTATAAATCACGATCAATTGTTCTTTTGTTGTATTGTCCTGTAACTGCACTAATCAAATCAGGTGTGTTGATTGCACTCATATAACCAATACTGGAACGGTTACCTGTTAATGCAAACGCTTTTACCTGCAACTGATGGCGAAGGTTGAATTGATAAACGATTGTTGCTGCAGCAATATTCCATTTCAAATCAAACCAATTGCGACCGCGAACAGATTGACGTGCACTGATTGCAAACATCGAATCAGTAAGTCCGCCAGGTTGTTGTACCAATTGATCCATGCGTGTGTATTCGAAATTGATGTTTAACTTTTTGGTAAATTGGTACCCAACATTTACAAAACCGTTCCAAGTATCATAGCCATTGTTTTGGCGCCATCCATCACTTCTGCGGTAGTTGATATTGGCATAATATGAAAACTTGCCTAAGGTGCCACCCACTGCATTAAATGTGCTGAACATTCCATACGCGCCAACGGTTTGCATCGACTCAACACCCACTTTTTTGCCACTTACCGAGCGCTTTTTAACATAATTAACAACTCCGCCAAACTGAGGTCCATACTGCAATGATGCTGCTCCACGGATCACTTCAATTCGATCAAGCGATTCCACCGATGGAGTGTAATATGCTTCTGGATAACCAAACGGATCGGCCGCAATATCATAGCCGTTTTGACGCGTATTAAATTCCCACATTCTATTCGGACTCAAACCGCGCGAGGCAATACCCATTTGTACTCCACTACCATCGTTTTCCCAAACATGAATTCCGGGAACCTTTGCAAAAACCTGCCTGGTATTGTTTTGGGCAAGATTGGCTGTGGCAGTTGAAAGACGTACGACTTCATTTTTTTTACCCGCGTAAATAACATTGTCTTTTACATCGGGCATGCGTTCAATACCTCTGTTAATTTGAGCGGTAACAGAAGCCTCTTGCAATTGAATGGTTTTGGCAACAATTAGTTTTGGCAATACCAATTGTTCATCTTCTTGTTGAATGGTAAATGTGGTTAGCCAAACGTTTTGGCCATTTACAACCGTTGTTAATTCATAACTGCCTTTTAGCAATCCAGCAAACACAAACTCACCGAGTTGGTCGGTGGTTGCAGTTAACCCATTCGATAAATAAACTTCCTTGAGTAACAGCGGTTGGCCCGACTCTGCATATAAAACACCTTTTAATTGAGCGGCTGAAACCCCAACTGAAGTAAGCCATAACGCCATCCATAATACATATTTTGAGTGCATCTCTTTGCGGAATTGATGCGGCAAAAATATATTATTTATAATTAGTCTAAATTAAATTAATGTGATATTTATCAAACACATTTACCTCCGATCCAAAATCGGATGAATGATTTTGCGCCACAATGGTGGAATAAGTGCCGGAAGAATTAAGCTTGGATAACCAGCAGGCAATACCGGGCTTTTTGGATAAGATTGCAATGTGTGAAACGGTTTGGAGGCATAATAATGGTGATCTGCATGTCGGCTTAAATCCACCAAAAAAAACCGGCTCACAAACAAATCGCTTTGCCAACTGTGCAATTCGGTCACACGCTCATTTTCACTTCTGCTTAATCCATAATGCTCAATATAATTTACATACTCCAATAAAAAATTAGCGAGTATGCATTGCACAAACCAAGCGGCTAAAGCAATCCAACCTGCCAGCAAAACCATGCAGGTATCAAATAGAAAGTGGTATACAAATTGGCGCACCATGTAATTATTCCAACTAAATACTGATTTACCAATCTTTTCTAATCGTTCTTTTTCCAATTTCCATGCACTTTGTATTTGCCCCAAGCCACTGCTTACAAAAAAACCATACAATGATTGCCCACGTTTTGCCGATGCCGAATCTTTTTCGGTACCAACCCATTTGTGATGCACACGCAAATGCTCAATAAAAAAGTAAAAGTTACCAGCGGTAAATAATAAAAACTTTCCCGCCCATTGTGCTGCTTTTGCTTTTCGATGAATGAACTCATGCGCAACAACAATGGCTCCACTCCCGCTGTACACGCCCATACTTAGCGCACATAAAAACAAATCACCATCCGCATGAATATGGTTACGTGCAGCAAATACAAACGAAGCAATACATGCTATTTGCAATGGAACATGTAATCCTAATATAAGATTGGGAGTTGTGTCATGCTCACCGCTATGCTGATCGCTCAAAAGCGGTTTACTCATCCAATCAATCATTCCCAATACAATAAGCGAAAAAATAAGGTTTGCTGCCGCATACCAAGTGCCACTATGCAGGTTTCCGTATACAACCAATATCCCTGGCAATAGACTTAAACTGTATAAAAGATTTCTTGTAGTTGGATTCATACTGCCAACTTACAAAAGAAAGATGAATCAAAAAATAGAGGTTACTTTTCTTAACAATTGACTTACCAGATAAAACCAATAAAATTATTGTTCATAAACATAATCTTGGCTTGTATAAGTCATTGCTGAAACAACAATTACTTTACCATTGGCATCTGTAACTTGCTCTTGATTTGCCCGCCCAACATGAATGGTAATGATGGCACCATAAGGAATACCAACTAACATAGAAGCTGTAATATCATGTTGACCGTTATCCGTTACATAAACTGGATCATTAAAAAAAGACGCTAGTGGATACGTAGGATTTTTGAGGTTTGATCGGAGGCCATTGTACTCTACCATTATTACTACATCTTCTTGATTGTTTATGTCTTGATTCCAATAAATGGTTTTAGGTAGGCTTGTTGACCGAATGATGGGCGTAGAGGCAGACCAAGGTTCTGGTACCATATAAATCTCTTCAGGAACATACATGGTCAGTGAACTAGGCGCATAACCAGAACCACCGCCAACTTCAAATATTACATTGCTGCCAAACTGACCTGCATTAACAGGGTCGTTTGCTTGCGATCTTTCAAAATAATATGTCCACCTACCAAGTTTTGTAGAATCTGGTGGCAAAGAAATGCTACCCCAACTCACATTGCCCACATTTAACCCTCGGGTTAAAGGATTATCGTAAAAAGTGGCATCACCTAAATAATAGGCTGTTTGATGCAAAGTGCCCGATGTATCTTTCCAACTTTGACAAGCTGCATTGTATTGAATACTTCCATCGCAGGGTGTATTGCCAAAACCGAATAACCCGGTTGCTCTAAAAGGAAAAGTAGGAACCTCATCAACACTTCTAGGAAGTGGGTCTTTTTGGCAAGAAAAAAACATCATTGTTCCAAAAATGTACAAGAACAGCCGATGTGAGTGCATAAGGTAATACTTACTCAATTATACTATAACCCCTTTAAAAAAGCAACCGCCTTCTCCATGTCTACATGAATAATGCGGTCGGCATCCATAAACGGAACTTGTTTTCTAAATTCACCCGCGAATTGTTCTACTGATATGGAACTTTTTAATGGCCGCCTATACTCCAACGCTTGCGCTGCATTGAGCAATTCAATGGCCAATACCCGCTCAGTATTATTTACTACTCGCAAACATTTTGTTGCTGCATTTGCCCCCATACTCACATGGTCTTCTTGCCCGTTGCTGCTTACAATGCTATCTACTGAGGCTGGTGTACATAATTGTTTACTCTGACTAACAATAGACGCTGCAGTATATTGTGGAATCATCATGCCTGAATGCAAGCCAGGATTAGTGGCAAGAAATGGTGGCAACCCTCTTTGTCCGGAAATTAACTGATAGGTTCTACGCTCCGATATGCTTCCCAACTCTGCCAATGCAATAGCCAAAAAATCCAATACCAAGGCAAGTGGTTGTCCATGAAAATTTCCCCCTGATACAATTAAATCATCTTCAACAAATACATTCGGATTATCGGTTACAGAATTGATTTCGGTTTCAATTACAGATGCCACATACGCAAACGTGTCTTTGCTTGCTCCATGCACTTGCGGAATACACCTGAATGCATATGGATCTTGCACTTGCTCTTTGGCACGATTGGCAATCGCACTGCCTTCCAGTAATTGCCTAATGGTAGCCGCTGTTTCAACTTGACCTTTATGCGCTCGTACAGCGTGTAACTGCTTTGTAAATGGTTCTAACTTGGCATCAAAAGCATCAATGGAAAGTGCTGCAATATGATCTGCCTGTTTTGACAAACGTTGTGAGGTTAAGATGCAATGAACCGCGTAAGCCAGCATGAATTGTGTTCCATTGATTAATGCCAATCCTTCCTTTGATTGCAATGCAATAGGTGGTAAATTATACTCCGCTTGTAGTACTTTGGCTTCATGCTGCTGATACCCGTTTGGGGTATGCATCCAAAATAGACCCTCGCCAAAAAGTGGTAAACACAAATGTGCCAATGGCGCCAAATCGCCTGAGGCGCCTAGTGATCCTTGTTCGTAAACAACAGGCAAAATATTGTGGTTAAAAAAATACACCAAACGTTCAACTGTTTCAACCTGCACCCCACTGTGTCCATAACTCAACGATTGAATTTTAAGCAACAACATCAACTTCACAATTTCTTGCGGCACGGTATCGCCAAAACCGCAAGCATGCGAACGTAGTAAATTGTATTGCAGTTGCTCCAATTCATCGTTTGAAATTTGTGTATTGCACAAAGAACCAAAACCTGTATTAATACCATAAAAAACAGCATTCGGGTCCTGCATTTTTTTATTCAAATACTCGCGGCAACTCACGATACGTTGTTTTGCATCTGATGAAAGCACAAGCTGCTTTTGCTCCTGTATAATAGAGGCAATATCTTTTAACGTAAGTGTTGAGTTTATTTCAAATAGGTGATTCATGTTTTACAATGATATTATTTTTTGCCACTGATTAGCGCAGATTAAATTGACAAGGCAATCAAGCCGCAGATTACGCAAATTTATTTTAGCTAATTATGTGCAAATATTATCTGCGTTAAATTGAGTTTTAACCTAATCTGTGTAATCTGAGGCTGCTTTTTTATTTCAGATTATCTACTATTTCGTTTATACTTAATTCTTGCTGTGTACCTTTGGTTAAATCTTTCAGCACCAGTTTTCCCGATTGCATTTCAGTATCTCCAATAATCATTGCATATGGAATATGCAAGGCATTGGCATAATCCAATTGTTTGCCCAACTTTTTTAAATCGGGATACAACTCAGCGGCAATACCCGCATCACGCAATTGGCGAAGTGGCGCAAGTGCATATGCTTGGGTTGCTTGATCAAAGGTACAAATCAATACCCTGGTACTTGTAGTATTTAAACCATTTGGAAACAATTTGAGTTCTTCCATCACATCATAAATGCGATCCAATCCAAAACTAATTCCAACGCCACTTACATTGGGTAATCCAAAAATACCCGTAAGGTTATCGTATCGACCTCCACCGCCAATGCTTGATTTAAGTGAACCTTCGGTTGATACCACTTCAAAAATAGCTCCTGTATAATAACTTAAACCGCGGGCGAGACTAAAGTCTAATTTTAAATTGATTTGTTGACTGGTTGTTTGAGTGATTGGTTGAATAGCCGCTATGATAAACTCCAATTCATTAATTCCTTTTATCCCTTCTGCTGAATGCTGTAATTTAGTTTTGAGTGTATTTAAAACAACTTCATTTTCTCCTTTGATGGAGATTATTTCAAACAACTTATCGAGTTCTGATTCCGAAAACTTTTGTTCGCTTAATTCTTTGCGAACCCCTTCTTCACCAATTTTATCCAACTTATCAATTGCAACTGCGATGGTGTTCATGTATTCAACAGACTTTACCACTTCCGCAATTCCAGCTAATACCTTTCGGTTATTCATTCGCAATTCGTAGTGCGTTATTCCCAATTTGGTAAATGCTTCATCGTATATCTGAATCAAATCTACCTCGTTTAACAAACTATCGCTTCCTACCACATCAGCATCACATTGCCAAAACTCGCGGTAACGTCCTTTTTGCGGCCTATCGGCACGCCATACCGGTTGCATTTGGTAGCGCTTAAACGGAAACGTAATTTCATTGCGGTTCATTACCACATAACGTGCAAAAGGAACAGTTAAATCGTAGCGAAGGCCTTTTTCAGTATTTGTAGGATTAACATTTCCAACAAGATTAAAATAACTCTCAATAGTTGGTTTAACAATAGATATTAACTTATCTATCACATGATCCGAGTTAGATTTAATATCATTCAGGTTTGAAAACAACTCATTCGAAACTTCAAGAATTATTTGTGCTATTGTCTTTTTATCAGAAGGTGTAATTTGTTGATTATAGCTAATAAAATGCCCATCAATTCCCCTAATATTAGCATTAAAAGCATTTTTGTAATCACTACTAACATCTTTTAACGTATCACTAATTATTTTTCTAATAATTTCGACAGTATAGCTAATCAGTAAGTTCCTTCTATGATCAAAACTACCAGAATCTAATATCCTAAACAACAATTTATCCCCTTCATCGCCATACTTTCCTTCGAGTGTGGTAAGGTTTTCCATGGTTGGTGTTTCAATGGGCATAAAGCCATACTTTTTAAACACACCTTCAATGGTATTTAAAATATACTTGCGCTTTTGCACTTCGGCTGGGCCAAAATCGCGGGTACCTTTGGGAATTGTTGGTTTGTTTGCTGCCATTCGTTATTGATTGTTGGTTATTGGGCAATGGTAATTGGACATTAGTCATCGGGCATTGGTCATTCCGCAATGAATCTAATTGAACAAGACGTTGCCAAAGCAGCGAAAATACACAAAGGAAAATGAAATCTATGGATTGAGTTTGGAAGGGTTTTGGCGAGAGTCGAAGATACGAATGATAACGAGGTTACTTCCTTCAACTCTATAAAAAAGTTTGTAATTTACTGAAACGGAAACCAGATAATCGTTTCGATTCAAAGAATAAATCCTTATGTCCAATTGTTGGATTAGTGCTTAATAATTCAATATGAGCGAGAATACCTTGTTCGATATTTTCAGCAATGGTATAGGCATAAGAACTTAGATAGTATGAAAGTATTGCTTCAAAGTCCGTTAATGCTTCATTTGAGTAAACAATGGTAAGTTTCATTTACCTACCCATGATGATATTCAATCTTTTATTAACTTCTTCTTGTGTATGTACTCTTCCCTGTGCAACACTATCTAAACCTGCTTGTATTCTTGCCTCATATTCCTCAACACTCAAAGGTTTCATCGTATCTTTATACAACTCTGCCTTAAGCTCATCCAATAAATGTTGAACATGTTGCATGGCTTCAATATCATTTGCTTGTTGAAGCGACTCGATAATTTGTTGCTTAAGTTCTGTGGTTGACATACACTTTAAATTGACACTCAAATATACAGTTTTTTAGTTTTTCGCCATCTCAATTCCAGCATCCAAATAGGTAAACATATCCTCTGGCAAATCATCTGCATTTTTGGGTCCACGTTTATGCCCAACACGCACTATAATCATATCCAAATCAGGGATAGCAAAAACATACTGTCCGCGTATGCCTCGCATGTAAAAAATATCATGGTTTTGATAGTTCATTAACCACCATTGGTAACCATATTGATCAATTTGTTCTCCATCGGCAATATCAACCAAATGAGCAGCAGTGAGTGATGCGCGCACATAACTTGTGTCAACCAACTGTTTGCCTTGCCAATTGCCAGAATCCATGTATAACCGTGCCAACCGCGCAAAATCTTTTGCTGTTGAATAAAAACAGCAACTCACCTTTTCCATTCCTTGTTCATCGGTGCTCCAAAAGGCCTTGGTCTCTGCACCAATAGGTTGCCACAATTTTTCGGATGCATATTCGGCAACAGTTTTTCCGGTTACCTTTTTCAATATTATCCCCAACAATTGCGAATCACCTCCCTTGTAGTTCCATGTTTTTCCAGGAGCCTCTTTCACGTCAGCAGATAACGTTAGCTTGTTCACATCTTTACCATAATAAGCTTCGGCAGGCCAATCAAACGGACTTCCATACCCTTCCACAAAATCAATTCCACTGCCCATGGTAAGCAGATGCGCAATGGTAATTTTTGCTTTTTCACCTCTGGTAAATTCAGGGATATAATTTCCTACGGGTTCATTTACGTGCTTGATAAGCCCCTCCTTTAAAGCAATCCCAATTAAGATTGCATTAATCGATTTGGCCATTGAAAAAGAATTGGTAACTGATTGCTCATCATATCCTTCCCAATACTGCTCATGCAATACACTATCGTGTTGCATGACCACATACCCTACGGTTTGGTATTTTACGAAATCGGCCAACAAGTTAGAATCCAATTGCTGGCGGTTGTAGTTTATGCTTTTGGGCCAAGGCTGGGGCGCAGCAGCTGCCACTTGGTGGTAAGGAAACAAGTTTAACTCGTCAATATCAGGACCTGATTTGCCACTAAAGATGGTCATTGCCAAAACTTTGTTTACAAATAAATTATCCGTGATAAGCAAGCCCAATTCAAATGCCACAACCACAAGTACAACCCAAGTTGCTATTCGTTTTATGTATTTCATACTTTCATTAATTATCCAAGCACAAAGCAACTTACATCTTTTTATTCAGCTAAGCAATTGCATGAATATCAATGAGCTATTTATCATATAAAAATCTATTAAACAGATTACATAATCCCATTTCGTTGGTTTATTTTCGCGCCACTTTTAACATTTACATTCTCATGCAGCAACCACGTACCATTTCAAATGCCTTAATTTCTGTATTTTACAAAGATGGCTTAGAGCCACTTGCCAAAGCCCTAAATCAGTTAGGGGTGAACATTTACTCAACAGGAGGAACCCAAGAATTTATTGAAAAATTAGGAATTAAGGTACACGCGGTTGAAGACTTAACAGGCTATCCAAGCATTTTGGGTGGCAGGGTAAAAACGCTGCACCCAAAAGTATTTGGAGGCATCTTAGCCAGACGTAGCAACGAACAAGACCAGCAAGAGGTGAAAGAATTTGCCATTCCCTTTTTTGATTTAGTGGTGGTTGACTTGTATCCTTTTGAAGAAACCGTAAAAAGCACAAGCGAAGAAGCCAAAATCATAGAAAAGATTGATATTGGAGGGGTTTCGTTGATTAGAGCTGCTGCTAAAAATTATAACGATACGGTAATTGTTTGTGATAAAAATGATTGCCCACAATTGGCAGAGACCTTGTTGGCTCAAAATGGCGCAACATCCATTGAACAACGAAGGGTATTTGCAACCAAGGCCTTTCACGTAACGTCAGATTACGATGGCAAAATTTTTCAATATTTTGACGCGCAAACCACTACTGCCTTTAAAGCCAGCGTGAGCCCAGCAAAGGCTTTACGTTATGGCGAAAATCCTCACCAACAAGGTGTTTTTTATGGCAAATTGGATGAGTTGTTCACTCAAAAACATGGCAAAGAATTATCATACAACAACCTGCTCGATATTGATGCAGCGCTGAATTTAATAGGTGATTTTGATGCCCCAACTGTTGCTATTATCAAACACAACAATCCGTGTGGAGTTGCTTCGAGATCAACTTTGCTCGAAGCCTGGAAAGATGCATTAGCAGGTGATCCAGTTTCGGCTTTTGGCGGGGTAATTGTGGCCAACAGAACAATTGATGAAGCTACTGCAACTGAAATCGATAAAATATTCATGGAAGTATTAATTGCTCCTGGCTATGAAGGTAACGCGCTTGGTATTTTGCAATCCAAAAAGAACCGTGTTTTGCTTCAACTTAATGGGCAATTGCCTACTGGTAAACAATACCGCAGCATCTTGAATGGTGTTGTTGAACAAGATAAAGATGCAGTTGTGTTAACCAAAGAGAACCTTACTTTAGTTACCCAAACAAGCGCTCCAGACGCTATGATTCATGATTTGTTATTTGCTGATAAAATTGTAAAACACACCAAATCAAACACAATTGTATTGGCAAAAAATGGGCAATTATTGGGCATTGGATGCGGACAAACATCGCGTGTGGATGCGTTAAAACAAGCCATTGCCAAAGCGCAAAGTTTTGAATTTGATTTGAATGGTGCAGTGATGAGCAGTGATGCGTTTTTCCCATTTCCTGATTGTGTAGAAATTGCAGATAAAGCAGGAATCAAATACGTGATTCAACCGGGTGGTTCCATTAAGGATGATGCAAGCATCACTTATTGTAACGCCAATGGAATAGCCATGTACTTTACAGGTACAAGACATTTTAAGCATTAATTGTTAGGATATTGGTTGATAAGGGGATTGGTTAATAAGGTATTTGTAAATCCGTATCTAATCCTATACAAGTTTTTATTAAGCATATATTCAAAATCTAGTAAATTGTATCTAGTATCCTAAAGCCTATATCTTGAAAAATTACTTTGCAAAACATCTCTTCACCTTACCCACATCCTGCGAAAAAAAGCACAACGAATATTTAAATATTTATGCTATAATTTGCAGGTAGTAAAAACACTTAAAAAAAGAGAGCCAAAAAAATGGGAATGTTTAGCTTCCTTACACAGGATTTAGCCATCGATTTAGGAACAGCCAATACGCTGATTATACATAAAGACCAAGTGGTGGTGGACGAGCCATCCATTATTGCCATTAACCGAAGAACCGGGAATGTAATTGCAGTTGGTAGCCAAGCGCAGCAAATGCATGGCAAGGCGCACGAGGATATTAAAACCATTCGACCGTTGAAAGATGGGGTAATTGCCGATTTTAATGCCGCTGAACACATGATTCGGGGTATGATTCAAATGATTCAGCAAGGCAGCAAGCTAATTAAGCCACAACAACGCATGGTGATTTGTATTCCTTCTGGAATCACTGAAGTAGAAAAACGTGCGGTGAAAGACAGTGCTGAACGTGCTGGAGCCAAGGAAGTTTACCTGATACACGAACCTATGGCTGCTGCAATTGGTATCGGTATTGATGTGTTCGAACCAATGGGCAATATGATCATTGATATTGGTGGTGGAACTACAGAAATTGCAGTAATCGCCCTTGCGGGTATTGTTTGCGATCAATCGATTCGTGTAGCAGGTGATGAATTTACAGAAGATATTTTAGACTATATGCGCAGGCAACACAACTTGCTTGTTGGAGAGCGTACTGCTGAACGTATTAAAATTGAAGTTGGATCAGCCCTTACTGAACTTGAAAACGCGCCTCCAGATTTTGCTGTGAATGGCCGCGACTTAATGACTGGTATTCCGAAACAAATAACCGTATCGTACAGCGAAATTGCCGCTGCCTTGGATAAATCCATTTCTAAAATAGAAGAAGCCGTTTTGCGCGCCTTGGAGTTAACACCACCTGAACTTTCGGCCGATATTTACTCAACTGGTTTATACTTAACGGGAGGAGGGGCATTGCTTCGCGGGCTTGACAAACGGATTTCGCAAAAAACCAAGTTGCCTGTTCATGTTGCAGATGACCCGCTACGTGCGGTAGTAAGGGGAACAGGTATGGCTCTTAAAAACCTTAAGAATTTTAAATTCTTAATGACGTAAGGGTAAATTAATAATCAGTAATTGAAAGTTAATCATTAACAACTATAAATTAATAGTTGGCCAAAGAAAATAATAAGGGTTACTTAAACCGTAATTGCTAATTATTAATTACCAATTATTAATTGCTACAAAATGCGTAACCTGATATTTTTTATTTATAAGTACTATGTATTCTTCCTGTTTTTAATACTGGAGATTGTATCGTTCGTATTTATTTACCGCTTCAACCATTACCAAAAAGCTAGTTTCGTCAATTACACTGTGGGGGTTACAAGTGCATTTTACACCGCAGTGAGCAATACACAAGAATATTTTTACTTACGTAGCATCAACGACAGCTTGCAAATGGAAAATGCCCGATTACGCACAGAACTTTTTTCTTCATACTACAACAACAAGTTTAACCTTACTCAAGTAAACGATACCCTTTATAGGCAGCAATACGAATACATTGCAGCACAGGTAGTAAACAATTCTGTTACCAAACGCAACAATTACATCACCCTAAACAAAGGGCGCTTACACGGTATCGAACCCGAAATGGGCGTAATAAGTGAAAATGGTATCGTAGGTATTGTGATGAATGCTTCCAATCATTATTGTACAGTATTATCGTTGTTAAACAACAACTGTAAAATCAGTGCCAAAATTCTTAAAAATGGAGCCTTTGGATCGTTGGTTTGGGATGGGATGGATCCCAAATTTGCCTACCTACGTGATGTAAACAAGCATGTTCCGTTGATGACTAACGATGTAATTGTAACAAGTAATTTTTCAACGATTTTTCCGGAAGGAATTCCAATTGGAAAAATATACGCGCATAGCCTTGATGCAGGTGATAACTTTCACAAAATTAAAGTGGAGTTGAATACAAACTTTTCAACTGTATCAACTGTGTATGTGATTCGGAATTTATTTAAACAAGAGCAACAAGGCATTGAAGCAACCATTAATCAAAAATGATACTTGATTTTTTAACATACTTGCTTAAGCTTATTGGCTTGCTATTGGTACAACTGCTAGTAGTGAACAATATTGAACTCAGCGGTTATATTAATCCGTTTGTGTATGTTGCTTTTTTGCTTTCACTACCCGTATCGGTAAAGCCATGGCAAATGGTTCTGATTTCGTTTTTAACTGGCGCCATCATGGACTCGTTTTCAAGTACACCTGGGTTGCATATGGCCGCTTGTAATGCCATGGGCTTTTTGCGCATCTATTACCTCAGAGCCACAACCAATAAAGAAGACCAAGAAGGCCGAATGATTCCATCCATCTCCCAAAAAGGAATTGTATGGTTCACCGTTTATGGCTTTTCGATGATTTTCATACACCACTTGGTTTTGTTTTTTTTGGAAATTTATGGCTTTCACGAGTTTTTCACCACCTTACTTAGGGTATTGTTAAGCACATTGGTTTCATTGCTGCTTATCGTTATAGGTCAGTTATTGTTTTTCCGCAGCGCCAAAACAAATGGATAATTCAGCCAAACGAAACATATTAATTGCAATCTTCTTCTCGTTTGCACTGGTGTATATTGTACGGTTGGCTTTTTTACAATTGTTTGATGATTCCTATTTACGATATGCCCAGCAAAATGTATTACAAGAACAAACCATTTACCCAGCGAGAGGCTTGGTATATGACCGCAATGGTGAGTTGCTTGTGTACAATGACGCGATTTACGATTTATTTGTAACACCTGATCAGGTAAAAGATTTAGACACAGCCGAATTTTGCAGAGTGCTTGGTATCACTTTGGAAGGTTTTGTACAGCGCTTTGAAAAAATGAAAAAGAGCAAAGGCTATGCCCCCTACCGAGAGCAGCTTTTCGAAAAACAACTCAGCATCCAGACCTATGCAGCCTTTCAAGAAAAAATGTTCGACTTTTTAGGATTTAATACAGTGGTGCGAACAGACCGAAAGTACAAATTCAGCGATGCAGCGCATGTGATGGGATATATTGGTGAGGTTACTGAAAAAGATATAGAAAAAAGCGAAGGGTACTACAGAATGGGTGATTTTATTGGAATTAGTGGAGTAGAAAAATCATATGAAGAAGTATTGAGAGGAAAAAAAGGAGTACAGTTTGTGCTTGTAGATTCTAAAAACAGAACACAAGGACGTTACAAAGAAGGCCAATTTGATACCCCTGCAGTAGCAGGCTACAATATCGAATTAAGCATTGACCATCAATTACAGCAACTAGGCGAACAATTACTTCAAAACAAAGTTGGGAGTGTTGTGGCCATCGAACCATCAACTGGCGAAATTTTGGCATTGGTTGCGAGCCCTACGTATGACCCTAACTTATTTGTTGGACGTGAGCGCGGCAATAATTACATGAAACTGTTGCGCGACCCTAGCAAACCTTTGTTTAACCGCCCACTTGCCGCTCCTTACCCCCCAGGCTCAATCTTTAAAGTTCTGATGGCACTTACAGGTCAGCAAGAAGGCGTGCTTAATGCCAATACCACTTATGGTTGCAGAAATGGCTATATGTTTGTTGGATGCCATCCACATAGTTCACCACTTGCATTGAGAGGAGCAATTGCAGTTTCGTGTAATGCTTACTTTTGCCAAGTATACCGAAGCGTAGTAAATAACCTTGCATACCCCAAAGCTGAAAAAGCTTACCAAAGTTTTCATAAACACATGGCTAGTTTTGGATTGGGTAAACGATTGGGTGTTGATTTGTTTGGAGAAGGTGGAGGTCTTTTACCAACATCAGAATATTATGATAAGATTTACGGTAGGTATAGATGGCAAGCAACTACTACTATTTCACTTGGAATTGGCCAAGGTGAATTGGGTATTACGCCTCTGCAAATGGCGAATGCTACTGCAGCAGTTGCGAACAGAGGTTATTGGATTACACCACATGTGGTTAAAAAAATTGATGGCAAACCAAACCCTAATCCAGAATACCAAAACAAACATTGGACAACAATTGATACTACTTATTTCCCAGTTGTTATTGATGGGATGCAAGATGTGGTAACGGCTGGAACGGCCCGCATTGCACAAATTCCTGGCATTGAAATTTGTGGTAAAACTGGAACGGCTCAAAACCCGCATGGCAAAGATCACTCTGTTTTTTTCGCATTTGCGCCCAAACACAATCCAAAAATTGCCATTGCTGTTATTGTTGAAAACGCAGGCTTTGGTGCTACTTGGGCTGCCCCAATTGCAAGTCTTATGATGGAGCAGTACTTAACAGGAAAACATGATACACGCAAAGCCTTGCTTGAACGCATGCTGAAAGGAAATTTAATTCACAAAAATGATACAACAATCACAACCCAAACCATCAAACATTGATTGGCTCACGCTTGTGTTGTATTACACATTTGTGATTGCTGGATTGTTATGCATTTATGCCTCGGTGTACCGCGAAAGCAACCCGATGATTTATGATGCAACTCAAAATTATGGCAAGCAATTAATTTGGATTGGCGCATCATCATTCATTGGCCTTTTAATTTTACTGGTTGATGAAAAGTTCTTTTACGCATTTGCGTATCCTATTTACATTATTACCATTGTGCTTTTATTGGCAGTACTTGCTTTTGCAACCACAGTAAAAGGATCGAGTTCATGGATAGAGATTGGTGGATTTAGAATGCAACCGGCAGAGTTTGCCAAATTTGGTACTGCACTCGCTTTAGCTCGCTACATGAGTGGATTTAACATTAAGTACAGTGACCGTAAGGTACAATTGGTTACCGCGGGAATGATTTTGTTGCCCATGCTCATTATCTTATTGCAAAATGAAACAGGAAGTGCTTTAGTATTTGCTTCGTTTGTATTGATGTTTTACCGCGAAGGGTTACCTGGTTACTTTTTATTTATTGGTTTAATGATGGCCGTGTTGGCCGTGCTTGCACTTGTTATCCCATCACTTTATCTAATCATTGCTATTGGTGTATTTGCAGGATTATTCACATTGGTAATCCGAAGAAACAGGCAAAATTTGTTGATTGTGTTGGCGGTAACATTGTTTGCCATGGCTTATGTAAGTTCAATCGGGTATGCATTTGAAAATGTATTGCAACCTCATCAAAAAACCCGTATCAATGTGTTGTTGGGAAAAGAAGTGGATTTAAAAGGCGCTGGCTACAATGTGCAGCAATCCAAAATTGCAATTGGTTCAGGTGGTTTATTAGGTAAAGGATTTTTAGAGGGAACTCAGAATAAGTTTCGGTTTGTTCCAGAGCAGAGCACCGACTTCATTTTTTGCACCATTGGGGAAGAATATGGGTTTGTAGGATCCGTTGTCTTTATTGGATTATACATGCTGTTGTTATGGCGCATACTGGTAATGGCCGAGCGGCAGCGGCAAAAGTTTAACCGTATTTATGGGTATTGTGTTGCTGCAATTTTGTTTTTCCATTTCGCCATCAATATTGGAATGACCATTGGCCTTGTTCCTGTTATCGGAATTCCGCTTCCGTTTTTTAGTTATGGAGGTTCTGCGTTACTTAGTTTTACCATACTGCTGTTCATTTTTATTCGCTTGGATGCCAATAGACAAAATGAACTCAGAGGCGCGTTTGATTAACAAAACCCCACTCTTTTTTAATCAAATTGTCACAATACCAAAAACAGGTTTCGCTTGTTTGGAAATGAATGATATTTAATTAGTTTTACAGTGCTAATCAACTTTAAACTAAACTAAATATGAATAAATCATTACCAAAAGTAATGTTAACCCAGTTTTACAAAACCCTCCTAACCCTCAGTTTCCTTTTCGTTATTGCAAAAACAGCGCAAGCACAAAATGTGAATGTGACCGCAACTGCTGGTACCTTAACCGGTTCGTATGCTACATTAAAAGATGCGTTTGATGCCATTAACAATGGTAGTCACCAAGGAGTTATAACTGCTACCGTAATCGCGAATACAGTTGAAATTGCCTCCGCTCAATTAAACGCCAGTGGCTCAGGACTTACGAGTTATACATCAATCAGCATTCAGCCATCAGGTGGAGCCATTCGAACAATTAGCGGAAACATCGCTGGACCTTTACTAGATTTTAATGGGGCCGATAATGTATCCATTAATGGATTAAATTCGGGTGGTAATGGGTTAACAATTACCAATACCAATAATAGCACAACAGCCGCTACCATTCGCTTTATAAATGATGCGTCTGACAACACAGTTACCAATTGTAGAATATTCGGATCAACAACAGGACCTACTTCGGGTATAATCTTACTCTCTTCAGGAAGCGCAACAGGTAATGATCGCAATACCATATCGAACAACACCTTGGACTCTGCTTCTGCAACCTTACCTACTAACGGTATTTTAATTTCCGGGTCTGTAGGTTTCGAAAATGATACCAATATTATTTCGAATAATAATATTGGAAATTATTTTAGTGCAACTGCAGCCTCCAATGGTATTTTTGTGTCAGCAGGAGCCAATGCCATTCAAATTATTGGCAATCGATTTTACCAATCTTTTCCTCGCGCATATACGAATGCCAATGCTCATAGAGGAATTGCTGTTGTTACTGGAACCAATCATCTGATTAATAATAATACTATTGGTTTTGCCAATAACTCAGGCACTGGGAAATATATTATGACCGGTGCTGTTGCAACAACTTTTGTCGGCATTTTAGGAACATTTGCCACCACTGGTGACAATACGATATCAAATAATTCAGTCACCGAAATCACCTTATCAACAACTGCAACTGTTGCAACAGGTGCTGGAGTATTCGCAGGTATTTCAGTCACCTCTGGAAATGTAAATATTCTCAGTAATCTTATTGGTGCCTTGAGCGACACAAGTTCAATTAATGTTACAACAGGTGCTGCTGGAGCTTTAATTGGCATCCACTCTTCAAGCAATTCCGCGGTATTAATGCAAGGCAACCAACTTGGAGCCTTAAGGATTGTAGGATCTGGCGCTACAATAGCCAGTGCGTTGCATGGAATAAATATTTCTGGAGTTGCTACGTCATTGCTTATTCGTCAAAATACGATTGGTAATGGAACTGCCGATAATATGCGGGCTGGAATACTAGGTAATACCACAGGGAATACCTTGGTAAATGGCATCCAAACCCCTTCAACTTCAACTTCGGTCGTAATTGCGAGCAATACTATCCAAAACCTTGCATCTTTTTCAAACAGCACCGGAACGTATGTGCGTGGAATTTTCACCAATACTAGTGCAAGCACCACTTCAACTTCTCGGATTGACAGCAATACCATTTTTAACTTAACAGGTTATGGTGCCTTAACTGGCCTTGCAAGCGGATTGGCTGCCGTTCAAGGGATTCATTTTTCACCAGGAATCAATTCAATCATTTCAAACAATACCATTTACAACTTATTTGGAATGAATACCGGAACGACACATATTATTGTGACTGGTATTGGCCATGCAAATGCTACCAATACATCCATCTTCAATAACCGCATTTACAACCTATCGAATGCTGCTACTGGAACCTCTGCAACCTCACCAGGAATTGCTGCTGGTATTGCTTTGAGAAGTGCCGCTTCAGACCTGAATGTGTTTAACAATATGATTGCGCTTGGAAGTGGACAAACAACCAATACCTCTTTTGTTGGCATCTATTGCCAAAATGGATCGAGCCCAAATCCAAATTTTAATGTATTAAACAATACAGTTCATATTACAGGCGCAGCGACAAGTGGTTCACAGCCGACCTTTGCATTTTTGAGAGGCGATTTATCGGTAACTACGGCAAGAACAACCACTGTTTTGTTGCGAAACAATATTTTCTCAAACCAACGAACAGGAGGAAGTAATCGTCACTATGCAATAGCAAATAATTTTTTGGCAACGGGCCCTGCCTCACGCACTGGATGGCCTGCAAATGCAAGTAACAACAATATTTTACTTGCTTCGAACCCTGACAGTGTAGGATACTGGACGCGTGGAGGCAATTTACAACGTTGGAGAGATTCTTCGTTGTGTGATGCAAACAGTTTTGCAAGCGGTCCTGTAACATTTGTTGACCCTACTTCTGATTTACATTTAACGATGGGTACAACCCCAACTTATGCAGAGTCAAATGGCGCAACACTAACACAACTCAATAACGATTTTGATGCTCAATCTAGACCTGGACCTACAGGTTCTGTAAATGGTGGCGGTTATTTATATGATATCGGGGCAGATGAATTTGATGGCGTTTCGCTCGATGCAAGCCCCCCAGTAATTAGCTATAGTCCAATACAGAACTCTGCTTCATTAACAAATTTAACCCTTCCAAACTTTGCATCTGTGCTCGATTTTAAGGTAGATACAAATTTAGTGAACCGCCCTCGGTTGTATTTTAAAAAACGATCGGATAAGGATACCATTATTGGAAACACAATAGCCGATACTGGATGGAAATATGTTGAAGCAACCAATACCAGTTCTCCATTTTCATTTACCATTAATTATGGCATTTTATTTGGTGGATCTGGAGTAAGTATTAACGATACCATTCAATACTTTGTGGTAGCTCAAGATACCATTCCACTTGTTTCAGCCAATCCAAGCACTGGTTTTGTAGGCACCACGGTATCTGCTATTACCAAAGCGCCAACAAATCCAAACTCATATATTATTGTAGATTTACCGCTCTCTGGAAATTATGATATTGGAACAGGACTCATTAGTCCGAATTTTACCAACCTTACTCAAGCATTTAGAAACTTAAACTTAAGAGGTGTGAGCGGACCTGTGACCTTTACGCTTAAAGATGCAGCATATGATTCTATTGTAACCAATGAAGTATTTCCAATAACGGTAAATGCATTTACAGGCGGTTCGCCAACCAATACGGTAACACTTAGGCCAGACATTGGTGTCAATGCACAAATTTTATCCCTTTCACTTGTAGCTACTTTTGATATCAATGGTGCTAAATATTTTACAATAGATGGAAGCCAAGGTTCTTTAGGTGGTTTTACTCCTGGAACCAACTTAGTAGTTAGCAACTTGGCGAGTGCACCAGCAATTCGATTTATCAATGATGCAATTGCGAACAGGGTTATTAATACCGAGATAAGGGGGATTAATCCATTGGCACCTGGTAGTGCAAATGCCGGACTGATTAGTTTTGGAACAACCACCGGAACACAAGGAAATGATTCAAATATTATTCGCAATTGTTTTATACGAGATACGACAGGAATTGGAACACCAACCGTTGCAATTTCGTCAATTGGCTCTGGTACAACCAATCAAACAAACAATGACTTTAACATTATTGATAGTTGCAATATCTTTAATTATTTCAACGCTGGTGCTGCGTCAGTTGGTTTGTACGTAGGAAACAACAACAGCAATTGGCAAATAACCAATAATAAATTCTACCAAACAGGATTAAGAACGTTTACAAGCGCAGTTGCACATAGAGCGTTGTGGATTACACCCAATACTGCCTCATTAACCTATCCAAGTGGATTTTCAATTACGAATAATTATATCGGTGGTTCTGCCGCGGATGGAAGTGGTTACTACAGCTTAAACGGAAGTGTTGCTCATACGTTCAACGGAATGGATATTTCTGTTGGTATTGGAACCGTATCTACCGTTTCAAACAATACCATAACCAATATTACTGATACGAGTGCAAGTGTAGCATCGAACACGTGGGTGGGAATTAACTTAACAAATGGAAATGTTTCTACAACCAATAATATTATAGGATCAACAACAAATATTAATAGTATTACATACTTTACCACTGGAACATCAGGAGGAGGCTTAATCGGTATTAGAACTGGCGGTGGACTTGCCCATTCCATTCGGAAAAATACCATTTCAGGAATTACCGTAAATGGTAACGCAACAACGGCTTTCGCTGAATTTTTTGGAATTAATTTAGTTGGGGGAACAACTTTAACTGTTGATAGTAATACAATTGGTGGTAGCACTCTTTCACCAGCAATTTTGCATGGGAGCACAAGTAGCACCGCAACAGGTGCCTCACGCATGAGTGGTATTTTTGGCACCATAACATCTGGAACGCCATTTACAGTAAATATTACCAACAATACAATCGATAATTTAACTACCCTTTACGAAGCAACTGGCACACAAGCAACGGCCTTAAGAGGCATTCACTTCTCAACATCGATTGCAGGAAATTACGCAATCGTAAACAACAAGGTTACTAATTTATACAGCTACACTCGAACAACAGGATCTGGTATTAACTCTGCAATAGTTGGTATTGGTGTTTCATCTTCTGCTGGAACTTATAATATTTCGCAAAACACTATACACTCTCTTGTTTTAAAAGGCAGTTCAACCACAACAGCCGTTCAAGTGGAAGGTATCTTCTCTTCGGTTCCTGCATCTGGTGAACAGTTAATTACCCGAAACTTAATACATAGCTTATCGCTTGATGCAACAAATCCATTTGCAATTATCTCAGGCATTGAAGCATCTGCTGGCAACAATAGGTTAATCAATAATATCATCCGTCTTGGTATTGATTCTGCAGGAAATGCGATTACAACACCATGTTCATTTCAAGGTATTGTAAAAAGTGCTGGGAATACCAATGTGTTCTTCAATACAAGTTTGGTTGGTGGAAGCGGAGTTGGTGCTGACTTTAACCGAACATTCGCATTTATGCGAACTGGAGCTGGTGCTGATAATGTATCAAACAACGTTTTTTACAATATTAGATCCAACGCAAGTTCTGGAGCAGGCCATTTTGCGAGCTCAATCAATAACAATACCAACTTAACTATGAACTTTAACTTGCTCAGAGGTGATTCTATTGGCGTATTGGCAGGGGCTCCAATATTAAGTATTAACGCATGGAAAGGTACTACTGCTGTTGATGCAAACTCTGTTTCATCAACATTAGATTTCATCAACCCATTTGGCAATAAAGACTCGATTAACTTGCGCATAAATCCAACAATTCCAACTCCTGTTGAAGCTTACGGTTCAGTTGTTGGTGGTACCGGAACAGATATTGATTTTGATGGTCAAATTCGCTCCTCACTTACTCCTGTTGATTTAGGAGCTAATGCTGGTAATTTTACACCTAGTGATTTAGCTCCACCCGTTATTTCGTATACGGCATTGCAAACTGATACAATTGTGCTTGCAAGAAGTATCACGGCTAATATAACAGACGCTACGGGTATTTATTTGGCAGGCCCACTAAGACCAAGAATCTATTATAAAAAAGGAATCAATGGAGCATTTGTGAATACACAAGGCACCTTTAGCAACGGGTCAAACATCAATAGCAACTGGATATTCACCATTGATCCCACATTGTTATCCGGTATAGTTGGAGAAGATACCATTTATTACTTTATTACCGCACAAGACTCTACTTCAAGTAATAACCTAGGTTCTACTCCAGGTGGAATAGAAGGTACAGACGTAAACACCATTTCTACTTTCCCAGTAACATTTAACTACAGGGTAATCCCATTTTTATCAGGCACCTTCTTAATAGGATCAGGCCAACCATTTACAACGTTAACTGGAGCTAATGGAATTTTTAATTACCTCAATAGCTCATTTGTTTCTAGTGATATTGAACTGCAAATTACTTCAGACATAGAAGAACCCGGAACGGTTGCATTAAACGAGTTGAATGAAACAAGCGCGGGCTCTTTTAAAGTGAGAATTGTACCTGGTTCAGCTACCTTATTTAACATTACCGGAAGTGTATCTACAGCTGGATCTGGTCTTATTCGCTTAAATGGTGCAGATAGGGTGAACATTGATGGCCGCTTTGCCGGTAGTGGCCGGTTCTTGCGATTTATGAATCGTCCGCAAGCAGGTGTTACGATTTTGCTTCAGAATGATGCAATGAGAGATACCATTACCAATTGCATTATTGAAGGAACCAACAATACAACAGGAACTATTTTAATTGGTACCTCAACTAAAATTGGAGGATTGGGTAATGACTCAAACGCAATTATTGGATGTATCATCAGAGATACTCTAGGTTCATTGCCCGCATCAAATGTTCAAAACACAGGTATTAATTCATCAGGTACTGCTGGATTGGAGAATGATTTAAATACCATCAGCAACAATGAGATTTATAACTTTGGATTTAACGCTATCAACTTAACAGGAACAGGAACGGGAAACAATTGGAATATTCTAAACAATAAAATTTACCAAGTAACCACCCGTAACAATGCATTGGTGATTATCAATGTTCAAGGTGGAGGTGGACATCTGATAAAAGGAAACAGCATTGGTGGGCAAACCATTAACCGGGCAGATACGGCTTTTAGAACATCAAGCACCCTTATTGCAATTCAAATTGCTGGTGCCTCAGTAAATACGGCACTATTAAATACTATCGACAGCAATATTATTTCCAACCTTGCTGCTACAGGAACAGGTGCGTTAAATGCTATTTTAGTATCTGCAGGAACAAGTCTTATTAAAAACAATACGATTGGTGGAGGCGCTGCGCCTTACGATACGCTCCTGAATGGTGGCTCTAACGGCTTTATTACCATTTCAGGTGGTGTATCCCATATTATTGAAAACAACACAATTAGTCATGGTAATTTTTATAGAAATGCTGCAATAAGACATGTAGGAATTGCGCTTATCTCTACTGCACCAACTTTACTAACTGTACGCAACAATACCATATTTAGAATTTGGGGCAATAGCACCAGTTTAATCACTTCTACTACTTCAATTGCTGGTATTATGTCTACTTCTGTGCCAACGAATGGCAGCGCTTTAATTGAAAACAACCTTATATACAATATCAGGCAAACCAATACTGGAACTGCCGCATACGGAGTTGCAGGAATATTTTTCAATGTTGCAGCGAACAGTGGAACTGTTAAACGTAACCGCATTTATGATATTACCGCAGTTGGAACAGGAACAGGAACAAGTGCGCCAACCGTTACAGGTATCAATGTGATTGCGACTACAACTTCTTCAAGAATTATTCAAAACAACCAAATTACACTTGGTGACTCTGTGACAAACGAATCAGTTATTATTGGTATCAGAGAAGGCGGTACTGCTACGACAGCTGGTTTTTATGATCATAACTCCATCTTCATAAACGGGAATACAAGTGCAGGTGCTAACCACTCATATGGAATTTTGAGAACAAGTACTGCAAATACAACCCTTCGAAACAACTTAATATTTAACAAGCGCACGACATCCGGCTCTGGAAGATCTTATGCCATCGGTTCAAGTTCAACTACAGGTATAACAGGCGCGAATATTCTGTACAACGCTTTGTTTGTAAATGACACAGCCTTTATTGCTGAGTTGCCAACAGGTGTTCCAAACGGATGGGCTGCATTAACCAGTTTATACACTACAACATACAATACCAATTGGGCTCCAATTACTGGAAATGTTTTACCTTCTGCGTTATTCCAAGACACCCTTGTTGGAAATCTAAATATTGTGAATACTTCGGATGCCTCTTGGTATGTGAATGGGAAGGGCTTGCCATTAGCTTCAGTTTCAGAAGATTTTGCAAGCTCAACTGCGGTTCGATCAAGCAGTATTGCAACGGGCAGTACTGATATTGGCTCTGATGAATTCAGCACAACTACTTTACCTATTCCTGCATCAACTTTAGGTAACATCGCAGGTAACGATAGTACCTCGTATTTCTTTGCTTCACGTTTAATCGCAAAAATAAATTGGAGTGCTTTAGGCATCCTACCAAGTGCGGTGCAAGTCCTCTACCATAGCGGATCGAATCCAACAAATACATTAGGTGGATCAACTTTTACCAATGCGTTTTGGGATATTCAAGCCACTGGTGGTTCAGGTTATGAATACAAATTAACCCTTGCATATGATTCAGCTATTTTAGGGACAGTTACTAATGTTTCGAATTTGGGAATAACAAGGTATCAAGGTTCTGGCACAAACTGGAATTTATTAACTACCAATGTAAACAACTTATTAGGGTTAATGGATGCCGATACAACTGAAACATTTGGCATTTTTGCAGGTACCGATCGAGTGAATAATCCATTACCCGTAGCGTTGCTTAACTTCACCGCAAAACCACTTGGAAACGATGCAATGCTTCAATGGAATACTGCTTCTGAATTAAACAATAAAGGATTTGACGTTGAACGTTCTTTGGATGGCAAACGTTTTGAAACCATTCAATTTATAAAAGGTGTAGGAAATAGCAACCGTTTACAATCATATACCTTTAAAGATCAAAATGCGTTGAAACAACAACCTGTTTTGTATTACCGTTTGCGCCAAGTAGATTTTGACGGTACCTTCACTTACTCGGAGGTAAAACAAGTACGTACGCAACAAACCACACTACAAGGCATAACTGCTGCTCCAAATCCTTTTTCGAATAACCTCAGCATTTTAATGAATAGCGAAAACAGCAGTGATGTTATGGTAACCCTTTATGACCTTTACGGCCGTAAAGTAATGGCTCAAAAATACACAACCAACATTGGTAATAATATTCTTGAACTTGATGGTGTAGATAACTTAGCAGCTGGCGTGTACACTGCAACGGTTATTGTTGAGGGCGAACAAACAGCAATCAAACTCATAAAAAAATAACCTAATTTGCCAATTGAATTTTTAAAAAGCCATCATTTATTACGATGGCTTTTTTTGTTGGCTTAAACCAATATGTGTAGAATATCTACTACAAGCAAAGTTTAGCTATTACCCTACATTGCGCGGCTCAAAGAAACTTAAATTCAAACAGCATGTATCAATCTGTACTTTTATCAACCCGCAACAAGGCATTGGCCTTCATGTTCACTGTGGTTTTGTTTGTTATTGGAAATGCATTGCATGGCCAAGCACTTACCGGAACCAAAAACGTTCCAGGAGATTTTGCTACACTTAAAATGGCAATTGACACCCTTAATACAAACGGGGTGGGCACCGGAGGTGTAACCATTACTATCAATGCTGGTTATACCGAAACCATTACAAGTACCTTGGTACTAACGGCAACGGGTACCGCAACCAATCCTATTGTTTTTCAAAAAACAGGGGTTGGCACCAATCCAACCATTACTGCGTATACAGGTGGAACAGCCACCCCAGCAAGCGCAGTACCTGATGGAATTTTAGCCTTATCAGGTTCTGATTGGGTAACAATTGATGGAATCAATTTCCAAGATAATGCCGCTAATACAACAGCCGCTACTACTATGGAATACGGCATTGGCTTGTTTAAAGCATCTGCCACCAATGGCTGCCAAAACAACACCATACAAAATTGTGCCGTTACCTTAAATAGAGTAAACTGGGCAGCTTGGGCTTTCGGTCACAACGGTTCTATTTGTATCACCGTATTTAACAGCATATACAATGCAGCTAATACAAGCTTAACCGTAACAGCTGCATCAGGTTCTAACTCATACAATAAGTTTTATAGTAATACCCTTCAAAATTGCAACGCAGGTATTGCATTTAATGGATTTGCAGCGCCATCTCCTTACACACTTGGTGATACCTTAAACGATGTAGGTGGTACAAGCGCCCTTACTGGAAATACAGTAATTAACTTTGGTGGAGGAACACTCGCTACACAACCAGCCACTGGTATTTTTGCCAAAGACCAATGGGGATTAAACATTTCATACAATACAATAAACTCGAACAATGGGGCAGGCGTAAACCACCCGTCTACTTTGCGTGGAATTTTTCACAATGCATCTTCAGTAGGTGCGAGTACAACTATTCGCTACAATACCGTAACTGTTAAAGGTGGAGGTACCACCAGTCAAGTAACAGGTATCGAAAATGGTTCTGGTAATTCTGGTGTTGGGAACTGTTGATATCAGTTACAATACCATCACAGGATGCAGTTACCCAACAGCTACGAGTGGTGTTTTTTATGGAATTTGGCACAACGCTGCCACTCCTCAGTTTACCAGAATATCGGGGAATACCATTTCTAATGATACAACAAATGCAACAAGTGGAACCTATGCCTGTATATACACAACGGGTGCTACTTTAAGTGGAAGTGTGCAAATAGACAGTAACGTGATAGATGGTATCCGTTCCAACAGTACAAGTTCAATGACATGGTATGGAATTTGGGGCACTCCAGCAGCAAATGGAAGCACGGTTTCTATCCGCAACAATACGTTTCAAAACATCACTTTTGGGAATACCATTTCTGGTACAACTGGCTTGATACAATGGACAGGCAGTTTAACCGCTGGCACTTTAAACATTACAGGTAATAACTTTAACAACCTTACTTTAAATACTACTGGAACAACTTGCTTAATTTGGCACAACAATGCCACACAGAATGTAAATGTTACAGGCAATTTTATTACAACCCAATTTACACGCTCTGGATCTTCAGGCACTTTTTACTGTACCTATAATTTTGGTTCCCCTTCAACTGGAAGTGCTTTAGTTGCTAATAACAACTTTCAAAACATTACTCTTGCAGGTTCGAGCACAGGATATGGAATTTTTCATGGTACATTGGTAGCTCAGTTCTTAGGAATACGAAACAACATTATTAATAACTTCTCTGGTGGCACAGGTACTACCTGGGGTATCTTTTTTAATTACGGTGCTGCAGGAAGTTATGCCGATAGCAATACCGTTTCAAATATTACTGGAGGTGGGATTGTTTATGGAATTCAACAGGGTACAAACTCTACTTTATCTTACCGATTCAATAACAACTTAATACATTCATTAACTGGTACAGGAACGGGTGCTGTATTTGGTATGCACTTTAATCCTGCAGCGGCAGGTGTGAATCAAGTGTTTAACAACCGCATTTACAACCTAAATAGCACCAATGCATCAGGGGTCGTTACAGGTATTGCTATTGTTGCTGGAACAACATATACGTTATATAACAACCTCATTGCCGATGTGAAAGCAACAATTTCAAGTGGTACAAACCAAGTAATTGGATTAAGCAGCGCCATTGCAACTGGTACCATCAATGCTTGGAACAATACAATCCATTTAAACACAAGTAGCACAGGAACCAATTTTGGTTCATCAGCCATTTCCATTAATACGGGTGCTACTTTTAATGCATTGAATAACATTTTCATTAACAATTCGACACCCGCTGGAACTGGACGTACTGTTGCCTACAGAAGATCATCTACCACACTCACAACTTACGGCAATACATCAAACAATAATATTTGGTATGCGGGCGACTCCACCCTTTCAGGTAGGCATATTTACAATGATGGTACCAATGTGGATTCACTTTTCTCAGCCTATCAAACCCGTGTTGGAACAGCACGTGATTCATTATCTGCAACAGAAAATATAACGTTCCTGAATACAACGGGTGGCGCAAACTTCCTTGTTCCAGATTCAACTATTACCACAGCCATTGAAGCTGGTGCAGTGCGCATTGCTACTGTAAGCCAAGATGCCAATGGCAGGATTCGTGCGGGCTTTAACGGATATACAGGTAATTCAGGTATAGCCGATATAGGTGCGATTGAAGGAAATTTCACAGGCTTACCTGCACGCCAGATGGTATTTAACAACAGCAATACAGCTCAAAATAGCAGCAAAGTTGCCATCGGTACAAATGATGCAAGAATCTTGCGCATATCTGTAAATACAGCTCTTGGACTAAATGCACTAGAGGCTACTTCCTTTAAGTTATCAACTTCGGGAAGCACAAGTGCAACCGATATTGTAGCAGCCAAAATATATTATACTTATGCTGATTCAACATTTACCAACCCTGTTTTAGTTGGAACAACAGCAACCCCTGCAGGAACATTTTATGTGAATGGTTCAATTAGAGTGGCTACAGGTACAAGTTATTTCTGGTTGGCTTACGATATTAGTCCTTCAGCAGTTCCGGGTAATGTTGTTGATGCTACTTTGGATAGTATTGTGATTGGAGGAATAAACCAAGCGCCTATTGATGGCAATCCTGCCGGGAGCCGATTAATCCAAGGCCCGTTAAATGGATTGTATACTGTAGGTGCGAGCCAAACATACCCAACTATTGCTTCTGCATTAACTGAACTTGCATTGTTGGGTGTAAATGCACCGGTAATATTCTCATTAACCGATACGGTTTACAGCACTACTTATGGTGAAACGTTTCCGTTGGTTTTAACCAATGCACCAGGTATGTCTGCTACCAATACTGTTTCTATTGTTCCTACTATTGCTAATATTGCACGCATTGAAGCAAACAGCGCTGTTGCTGTAATTGACATAAACAATGCTGCCAATTTTATCATTGATGGAAGCCAAGGTGGTGCAGGTAATTTTGTTTTAGGGAACAATTTAAGTATTGTTAACACCAACACAACTGCTCCTGCAATTCGTTTTATCAATGAAGCTTCAAACAATATTGTAAGGTATTGTGAAATCAGATCAAACAATTCAACAGCAACCGGTGCTGCAGGTGCGGGAGTTGTAAATTTTGGAACAACAACGGGTGCTAATGGTAATGATAACAACCTCATCCGTGGTTGTTATATTCATGAGGTAACAGGTGGCTTACCTGTTATCGGAGTTTCATCTTTAGGAACACTTTCACCAATCAGTGCACAAAACGATAACAATACAATCGACAGCTGTCATATCTACAATTATGGTTCTGCTTCAATTGCTTCTGCTGGTATTTATATTGGCTTAAACAACAATACATGGAAAATTAATGCGAACCGTTTTTACCAAACCACACCATTAAGTATTACTACAGCAGGTATAACCCACCGTGCTCTCTGGGTAACTCCAAACACTTCCTCTTTAACCAACGCAAGTGGGTTTGAAATTCACAATAACTATATTGGTGGCAACAATGCAAGTGGTACTGGGTTCTACACCATGACAGGTGCTGCTACTTATTTATTTAATGGCATGGACTTGTCAATGGGATTAGGTACTCCTACATCTGTGCAAGGCAATACCGTTACACAAATAGACATGACCACTGCAAGTACCTCGTTGGTTGCATTTGTTGGAATCAACTTTGCAAATGGAAACATCAATTGCGGAACTACCTCCCCTAATATCATTGGTTCAACTACAACCAATGGTGCCATTAACTTTACCACTACAGCTGCCTTAGGCGGTGTAACGGGTATCAGAGCAAATGCAGGTTTAACTTATATTATCCGCAACAATATCATTTCGGGTATCAACCTTAATGCTTCAACAGCATCTATTCAGACTCAATTTGCAGGTATAAACGTATTAGGATCAACTCGATTTGCAAATGTTGACTCGAATACTATTGGAAGCAACACCTTAACCAACAGCATCAATATTGTTTCTACTAGTGCATCATCAACCGGTGCTTCTACCATGTCGGGTATATTGATGAATATATCAACTGGCAACGTTGCAAACAACTATACCGTAAACAACAATACGATTGCCAATATCAACACAAATTATGCAGCTACCGGAACGCAAGGAACAAGTTTAAGAGGTATCTTTATCAATACTTCAGTTGCGGGTTCATATGCTGTGAACAACAACCTTATCTATAACTTATCTTCTGCAACACAAACAACTGCTGGTGGATCAACTGGGGCAATTGTTGGTTTATGTATTTCAAATACTGCAGGTATCATTACGAGTGCTTCAAATAATACCATTTACGGTTTAACCTTAACAGGTTCTTCAACATCTGCAGCTGTAAATGCAGCAGGTATTTTCTTTTCGACACCTACCGCTGACGAGCATCTGTTATCAAGAAACTTGGTTCACAGTATTTCATTAACAACTCCTAACCGCAATGCTATTATTTCGGGTATTGATGTTGCCGCGGGTACAACACGTATCATTAACAATATGATTCGTTTAGGAATAGACCAAACAGGAGCAAGTATTACTGCAGCAGTTACTTTTAGGGGAATAACCAAAAACAGTAACAACAGCTCTATTTACTTCAACTCAGTGTATATTGGTGGTACCGGTGTAGACACCAATTTGGTGCGTACTTTTGCTTTCCAACGTTCAGGCACAGGAGTAGATGATGTTCGAAACAACTTGTTCATTAACCAACGTGCAAATGCCACAACAGGTGCAGCGCATGTAGCGGTAAACTTACTTAACAATACAACTTTAACCATGAACAACAATATGCTTCGTGGTGATAGTATTGGAATCTTTAATGGTGTATTGCAATTTAGTTTATCTAATTGGAAAAGCGCTTCTGGTGTAGATGCCAATTCAATAGCATCATTGCCAGGGTTCGTTAACCCAACAGGTACTACTGCAACACTTAACTTGCGCATTGATACTTCAATCGCTACAGCATTAGAAGCCTATGGATCAGCAGTAACTGGAACTGGAGTGGATATTGATTTTGACGGGCAAACACGTTCGGCTTTAACCCCTGTTGACTTAGGAGCTGACGCTGGTAACTTTATTCCAAGTGATATTGCAGGTCCTGTAATTAGTTATACTGCGCTCGTAAATACAATTTCAACTGCCGACCGTACCATTACTGCAACCATTTCAGATGCAACAGGTGTGTACATTTCAGGAGCACTGCAACCGCGCATCTATTTTAAAAAGTTTGCAGCCGGTTCATGGAATTCAGCAGCAGGTACCTTAACTTCAGGAACCAACACGAATGGTACATGGACATTCACAATTAGTGCAACCACGCTTGGTGGATTAATTGCTGATGATTCGGTTTATTATTTTGTGATTGCCCAAGACTCTACTGGATTCAACAATATTGGATCATTACCTGGTGGTGCAGAAGGTACAGATGTAAATACGGTAACGTTATTCCCGAATCCATTTACCTACAAAGTACTTCCTATTTTAAGTGGAAACTTTAATGTTGGGGTAGGCCAACCATTTACCACCTTAACCGGAACAAATGGGATGTTCAGTTACTTAAATGCTGCTGTAATTGGAGGTAATGTAACTGTTACCATTACGAGTGATATTGAGGAGCCTGGAACAAACGCACTCAATCCAATGGTTGAGACAGGGGCAGGAAACTACACGGTAACAATTGTGCCAGATAGCGCAGTTGTAAGAAGCATTACAGGTTCAATTGCAACAGCCAATTCAGCGGTAATTAGAATAAATGGCGCAGACCGCGTTAATATTGATGGAAGCCATGGAGGATCAGGCCGTTATTTGCGTTTTATGAACAGAACAAATGGTGCTGCAACAATTAACTATTTAAACGATGCTGACTTTAATACCTTAGCCAATTGTATTATTGAAGGGGTTAACAATACCGTGGGCACCGTAAACTTTTTCACCGCTGCCGTTGGTGGTACAGGTAACGACTCTAATACGGTAATCAATTGTTTGTTTAGAGATACGTTAGGCTCTGCAATGACAGTAGCTTCAGGACTCAACAAACCAAATACAGGTATCTTCTCTCAGGGTACTGCAGGCGCTCCAAACGATAATATCTCGGTAATTGGGTGTGAGTTTGACAACTTCAGGTTTAATATTATAAACCTGGCTCCTGTAGGTAGTGGAGATTTTTGGACCATGTATGATAATAAAATTTACCACTCAAATGATAGCAACTTCCAAAACATTACTTGGTTCCAAATACAAGGCGGAGGAGGTCATTTGATTCGCAAAAACAGCATTGGTGGTGCATCGGCAAATAGAAGCGGTACACCTCAAACTTTAAGAGGTACAGGCCAACAAAACCTAATCTTCCTCAACTCAACATCTACCATTCCTTCTACCATTGATAGCAATATCATTGGAAACGTAATCACGACATCAACCATTTCTGCATTTTATGGCATACGTACAAGCGGTCCTTGTACCATCAATGCCAATACCATTGGTGGAGTTACCAACCCATGGGATACGTTAAGGTTAGCGAACGTATGTTATGGAATTTTAAGTGGAGCCAATGGTGTAATCATCACAAACAACACCGTTGCAAATATTACTGGAACCAGTGCTTCAGCTGCAGTAGGTGGTATCTGGGGGAGCTCAGGTTC
This sequence comes from Bacteroidia bacterium, assembly GCA_025454875.1. Taxonomy (GTDB): domain Bacteria; phylum Bacteroidota; class Bacteroidia; order UKL13-3; family UKL13-3; genus UKL13-3. Next base: position 159,388 of record JALONP010000008.1, read on the forward strand.
TTACACCATTCGCAACAATACTGTTCGTGATATTTCATCACCATTCAATGGTACGTTCACATTAGCATCGGGTCCTATTGGTATTTATGCTTTGCCTGCCGCAGGTGAACAAGATACCATTGATGCCAATACGGTATACAATATCAGCGCAACAGGAGCAGGTTTATTTGCCAAAGGCATTCAATTCGGAACATCAGCAAGCAATGTATTATATTGCACACGTAACCGCGTGTATAATATTACTGCACCAACCAATCCAAATGCTGCTGTTGCGGGTATTATGTATACCTTAAGTGGTAACAATACCATTGCGCATAACCAAATTAGCTTGGGAATGAATACAAATGAACGTGTGTTTGGAATATTTAACAATGGTACCACTCCCGGAGTATTAAGTGTATTCCATAATACCATTAACATAACGGGTGTTGGAGACACCACAAGTTTTGGCGTGTACAATGCAAACACAGGATCTGTTACTGCAACCAATAACTTAATCTACAATAACCGCTCTGATACTACCTTGGTTCCTGACCCTCAATTCGCAATTGGGGCTGCAACGGTTACGCCAACTTCAGCTAATTTAAACTACAACTTGTTTGCGGTAAATGATACTGCAGCAATTGCCCAATTAGGTGTGGCAAGCCAAGGATGGTCGGCAATTGGCTCATTGTTTACCACCATTTACAATACCAATTGGGCAGAACGTACATCTGTTGTTTTACCAAATCAATTGTTTACAGACGCTTCGGTTGCAAACTTATCGCCTATTGTATCAGACCCTGCTTCATGGTACCTCAATGGTAAAGCAGAACGTATTGTTGGATTTAACAATGGAGATTTTACTGCTATTAGAGGAGTGCGCTCTTCAACCATTGCTGGTGGTGCAGTTGATATTGGATCAGTTGAGTTTACACCTACTGCTACACCTCCTTCTGCTAGCCAAATCGGAACCATTGCTGCTGGAGATAGCACTTCGTACTTTGTAGCTTCGCGTTTGGTTGCAAAGGTTAAATGGGGATTGTTAGGAACATTGCCTTCTGCGCTTGATGTAAAATATTACTCAGGAACAAACCCTCCAAATACGTTTGTGGGAGCCACCTTTATGAATGCATATTGGGATATTCAACCTACTGGAGGAAGTGCGTATGACTACAACCTTACCTTAATGCAAGATTCAGCAGTATTGGGTACCGTTGGTTCTTTAAACAACCTGTCAATTGCCCGTTACGAAGGTTTTGCGTCTAATTGGTCAAGACCTGCAACAGTAGTAAATAACGTAACCGGCTTTATGACAGCAGATGCGGCAAATACAATGGGAATATTTACCGGAACCGATACAACAAACAATCCGTTACCTGTTGTATTAACCAGATTCACTGCAACTGCACAACAACAAGATGTGGTGCTCAATTGGAATACTGCATCTGAATTAAACAACCAAGGTTTTGATGTAGAACGTTCAGCCGATGGGCAGCGTTTTGAAGCCATCCAATTTGTAAAAGGAAATGGCAACAGCAATATACCTAAAGCTTACCAAACCATCGACCGCAATGCATTTGCTACACAAACTGTTTGGTTCTACCGTTTACGTCAAGTAGACATGGATGGACGCTTCTCGTATTCAAACAAAGTGCGCGTAAGCAAAAACAACCAACAAGCCCAGTTAACGGTATATCCTAATCCTTTTGAAACCGTATTCACCATTTCTGTTGAAGCCAGCAATAATGATATTGCCTTAATTGAATTGGTAGATGTACAAGGCAAAGTAGTAAGCACATGGAACAAGCGACTTACACAAGGCATTAACCAAGTGGAATTGGAAACAGAATCGACACTTCCAAGCGGATTGTATATTGCACGGATTGTGGTTAACGGATTAAGCCAACAAGTGAAAATAAGCAAGCAATAAGGGTACGTATTTCACCCTACTTTAAAGCGGCTTCAAACTTAGGTTTGAAGCCGCTTTTTTTCATGTACATTAATTATTATATGAAGCTAATTATCAGCGCAATTAAGCCCCTCGTAAAAAAAATTACAGTGCATGGGTTGTATATACAAAAATTTACATAATTTAGATTTTCTAAATCTTACTAAAATCTTAATAAAAATATGAATAAAACAACTACTTTGTTAAGGCGATGTTATCGCAACCAAATACCTGTAACCCCTTATGCATGTAGTATTCACAAAAACATAACAAACAATTAAACACATATGAGAAAACAACTACAAACAATCAAAAAACTCCTTGGCCGAGGTTTGGCTCTTGGGGTATTTGGGTTGGGATTAATTGCATTTGTCAATAACGATGCATTAGCCCAAGGAATCACAGCTACAACCTATCCAATTTCTTACACTACAGGGGTGACTTTATTTACAGTTCCTGGAGTAAACACCCAACATGTTGGAAATAGTAATGACGACACACCCGGACCACTTACTTCTTTTGGATCTGGGTTTACATTTACTTACGGTGGGGTGCAGTACAGCCACCTCTCTGTTAGCCCAGACGGTTTCTTTAGACTTGGAACAGCGGCTTCGGCTCAATTTACCAATGATTTGTCCTCGACTACCAATACACCAATCATTGCTCCTTATTGGGACGATGTGGCAACTGGTACAACAGGACAGGTGCGTGGATTTATTACAGGTACTGCACCAAACCGAATTTATGTAATAGATTGGTTTGTGACCATACCACGCAATATAACTGGTGCTCCAAATGCGAACTTCCAATGCTGGCTTTATGAAAATGGTGGAAAAATTCAGTTTGTTTATGGTACAGGAATCATTTCTGCCGCTATGAGTTACTCTGTTGGACATGCAATAACAACAGGCACTCCAACTCGTATCTCAACAGTAACCATTGATGGTACTTCATTTATTGCAAGTACAAATGCATATGTATCAGCTACCCCAAATAATGCTAATGCCGCAGCAATACCTAGTGGAAGTTCTATTACTTATACCCCTTCAACACCTTCTGCATCTCCTAACAATCTAACATTTTCTTCAATCACTGCGAATGGAATCACATTAAATTGGGGAGATAGCACTACTAATGAGTCTTTCTACGTGGTTCAAAGATCAACAGATGGTGGTATAAACTATACTACCTTAGCGAATATTGCTGCCAACTCTACTACGTATAATGCAACAGGTTTGCTACCTGGCCAAACTTACACATTTAAGGTAATTGCAGCAACAGAGGGTAATTTTGATAGCTCAGTTGTGGGTTCTCAAGCTACATTGCCTCCTGTAGCGATAATCTCAACATCAATTGGTGGTAATTGGAAAGACCCAGCCACTTGGGTTGGAGGTATTGTTCCAACAGCAACTGACTCAGTAATTATTGCCGATGGAGCAACCGTAACAATTGATACAACAGCAGGAGCTTGTTATGCATTGGTTGTAGGCCAAGGTATTTCTGGTATTCTTGAATACCGTGCTGCTTCGGCTGCAACATTAAATGTGTCTCACTCTGTTTACATTAATACAGGGGCTATTTTTAACGCAGGTACGGGCACGCTCACAACGCATACGCTAACTATTGGTGGTACTGCCACCGCCCCTTCTCCAGGTAATTTAATTAACAATGGAACTTTAGACTTTTTTGGAACAGCAGGAGCCAATATTACCTTTTTTGGTAGTTTGGACGGTTCAATTACGGGTGCCGGTACTTTTGATTTCAGACGCATTACGTTAAGCAAAGGAGCTGTTTTAATCAATAGACCAATGTTAACTTTTAATGCCGCATTTACGGTAGAAGATGGCACAACAGTGGGTGTTATTGCTACTCATACTGCAGGTATATTGCAAATAGCAGGTACATTTACCCAAAATAGCCCACTATACAATGCAGCTGCGCACACCATTCCATTAAATGGAGGTGTCTGGCTAAATAACCCAAACTTTACGGTAACTGCCCAAAATGGTAACATGACCAACAATGGTTTGTTGCGTATTACACAAGGTACTTATAATATAAGCACTGTTAATACAGCTGTGTTAAATTTTGGCGCTGGTGCACACTTATGGGTTGAGGGTGGAGTATTAAACCACTCGGCCCGCATCCTTACAGCGTCTGTTATCACATTCACACAAAGTGGAGGTATTATTAACGTGGCTACCGTTGGAAATTCTACATCGGGCTCAGCATCATTTGGTCTAACCTCTATAGCTACTGCAATTAACTGGACCGGAGGTAGGGTTGTATTAAACCAACGCAACACAGGTGCTACAATTGTGGATTACAATGTTGCTCCTCTTTCAGGATACAATGGAGGCACCTTGCAAGTAGGATCTTCTGCTACTGCCACCAATTTTGATTTCCGTATCAATGGCAATACGCCAAACCTCACAATTGATACTGTTACAAATAACAAATCTGCCCTATTACGCTTGCAAACGAACGTTAGGGGTAAAGTATATATCCCAGTTGGCGCTACATTAAATTTGAATGGACAAAACTTATTGTTTTTGGCAGACTCATTTACCAATAATGGCTTTGTTGATGGTAGAACAGCAGCGAGTAATTTTGTATTCTTTGGCAATACAGCGCAATTTTACCAAGGACTTGGTGCCGATACCATTCAAGCAATTTCAAACCAAAATACAGCAGGTGGCGTATCCTTTTTGGATACGGTAGTAGCTTACAGAGTTAACTTCTTTAGTGTTACACCTATTAATAATAGTGGTAGAATTGTACTTGGAAACGGTATAGCTCAAGCTGTAACTGTACAAATTGGAGTGGCTAACTTCACTTCAACGGCAGGTATTTTTGACGTTGCTCCTACTTTTAATTTAGGGACAGGTACCTACTCATTGATATACCAACAAGAAGGCGCATTAAGAACTACAGGGGTTGAAATTCCAGTTTCGCGTTCAATAACGAACCTAACAATTTCAGATACCAATAATGTGACATTGGCTGGTGGAAATTTAACACTAACTGGCACCCTTGCTATGACTGCTGGTAGGCTAAATACCTCAGATACTACTCTGTTGATTATTAACAACACGGCTGCTGCTGCTTCAAATATTGGTAGCGCGACAAGTTATGTAAATGGTCCAATGCAACGCAGAATTGCAGATTCGTTAACAACTGCTTCTACTTATTCATTCCCAATAGGAAGAGGTGCCGTATACGCGCCTATTGAATTAGTGAATCCAAAAACAAGTTTAAGTGGCGAAGTAGATGTATTGGTTCGTTATGTTGATTCAGCAACAACAGGTACTCCTGATGGTGTATTAATTAGCACACTTCCTAATCCGTACTATTGGCAAATTTCAATTCCGAATGGCGCTGCAAACCTTGACTCTGCTACCAGAGTGAGAGTTACACGCGCTGGCCTAACGGGTGTCAATCGTTTGGCTTACTCTTCAACAATTAATGGAATTTATGCTGGCCGCTCAGGTGGACCAGTAGTGAATGTTATCACTTCTGATACTATTGTTGGTGCTGCTGCAACAGAAGGTTTTTACACTGCTGGTGAAGTGATTATACCAATCTCTGGTTCGTTTTTAGTTGGTGCTACCAAAACAGCACCTGATTACACGACAATAACTGCTTTCTTAGCGGATATCTCTGGTAAACAAGTTCAAGGAAACATTACATTAAACCTAGACTCTGATTATGATCCCTCTTTAGAAACATTCCCGATTACGTTCAATGCATTTGCAACAAACAATGCTGCACACACCATTACCATTAAACCAAATGCAGGTGTTCAAGAAGTAATCAGTGGTAACAATGCAAACGCAATCTTATTGTTTAACAATAATGCTCGCAATTGGATTGTTGATGGTTCAAACAATGGAACTTCAAGTCGCGATTTGATTATACGTAATGACAATACAGGTACAGCTGCAGTAGTAAGATATATTGGATCCGTTGCCAACCAAGGTGTTCAAAACAGTACTTTAAGAAACACCATCATCCGTGGCGGTTCCAACTTAAGCAGTATCGGTGTATTGGTTGGTGGAACTACTTTAAGTGTATTTTCGAATGGTATTGGACATGATAATATTACAATACAAAACAACCAAGTATACAATACCAACCATGCAATCGCTGTAAGTGGAACAAGTGCTGCAGTTCGTGTGAAAAAAGTAAATATCCTACAAAACGCATTGGGTATCGATACAGCCTCTTTATCTAACAGACAAGTAAGCATTCATTTCACCCATGCAGATACTTGTTTGGTTGAAGGTAATACGATTTTCAATATGATTGGTAGTATCTCCTTTGGTACTATTACTGGTATCCACCTGAATACAAATACCTCAAATATTACCATTCGCAAAAACACTATTCGCAATATTGTTAACGAAAATACATCAGCTGGTGGTGCTGCCGGTATTTGGGTGAGCGCTGCTGTTGTTGGTGTAAATAACCAAATTGTAAACAACTCAATCAGCCGGGTAAGAGGAACTAACTACAATTGGGGTAATCCTTACTCTCAATACACTCCACATGGTATTTTCATCCAGAGCGGTACCGACCTTAAAGTGTACTTTAACAGTGTACATTTATCAGGAGCATACACCTCAGGAACTGCCCAAACCAATAGCAGTGCGCTTACCATCGCAACTAGTACAATTTCCAACTTAGATATTAGAAACAATACTTTCTCTAACTCATCTACAAGTACAGCTGCCGCAAGTAAGTTTTATGCAGTAACGCATTGGAGAAGCACCTCAGGACAAAATATTAATAACAATAATTATTTTGTAAGTGGTACGCAAGGTGTTCTTGGATATGATTACAATCCAACAACTTTTACAGGTGTTGATAATACCACCTTGAGCCAAGTACAATCTACACTAGGTGCCAATGTGAACTCGGTAAATTCGGATCCACAATTTGTAAACGATTCTACCTTAATTATTGGATTGGGTACTTTAGCTGGATTGGGTACACCACTTGCTGGTATCACAACTGATATTTTAGACTCTACACGTAACAACCCTCCTTCTATTGGAGCTTACGAAAACGGAGTAGATTTATCTGGTCCAACCATTACATATACCAATCTTACCAATACATTCCTGGTAACGAATAGGGTATTGACTGATTTTGCTACCATAACTGATTTTAATGGTGTAGATACTACAGCTAATAAGCCAAGAATCTACTACAAAAAAACACTAGAGTCTAATGTGTTCGGATCATATCCAACTGACAACAACAGTACGTTCAATGGATGGAAATATGCAGAAGCAGCAGACAGTACTTCTCCATTCAGTTTCACTATTGACTACAGTTTGTTAACTTCTCCTCTCGTGGTTGGTGATTCAATTCAATACTTCGTGGTTGCACAAGACTTAAAAACTCCTACTTCAAATGTGGGTGCAACTCCTTCGGCTGGGTTTGGCGCTACATCGGTAAATACCATTACAAGTGCACCAACTACACCTAGAACATATGCAATTTCAGACCCTCCGCTGGCTGGTGCTTATCTTGTTGGTTCAGGCCAAGTAGCTCCTAATTTCCCAAGCATTACTGCTGCAGTGAGTGCATTAAACCTAAGAGGAATATCAGCAGGTGTTGAGTTCCAATTAACAGACTCTATCTATTCTTCTGGTTCAGAAACGTACCCAATTGTAATCAATGAAGTAACTGGTGGTTCGGCTGGTAACCGTGTGATTATCCGTCCAACTTTACCTAATACACGCATTAGTGGTAATGCCGCTTCAATTTTTAGGTTAAATGGTACCGACTTTTTTACGATTGATGGTTCTATTACACCGGGTGGAAGTTCTAAAGACCTAACCATTATTGATAGCTTAACTGCAAGCACTGTGATTAACTTTGTAAGTTTAGGTGCAGGACAAGGTTGTCGTTTTGATAGCATTATCAATACACGCCTGTTCGGACCAACTTCAGGAACAGTTAGTTCTGTAATTCATATTGGCGCTAGTGGTTTTGATGTTGCTGGTTTTGACAATAGCGATATCGTTATTCAAAACAACAATATTGCTTCTGGTTATAAAGGTATTACTTCATTTGGAAATGCTGCTGGCAAAACCAAACGCTTAACCATCAGTAACAATATCATTGGTAGCCCAACAAGTCGTATCACCTGGAGAGGTATTGAATTGCAACAAACCGATTCAAGTTCAATCGATGGAAACCGTTTAGAGCATATTATATCAAGCAATACCAACATCAAAGTAATTTTCTTAAATACTGGTAGTTCTAATATTACAGTAAGTAGAAACATTATTGATACCTGCGTATACAGCGGAACAGGTGGATGGGGGGTAATTGGTATCCATGCTAATCCAGGCGCAGGCGCTGCAAATATTACGATGACAAACAATATGATTGGCAGGTTATATTCAGACGGTTATTTCCCAATTACATCAACCGATGTTCTTCTAGGGGTTCGATTGGAGTCTGGATCGGCTTATTCACTTTACCACAATACAATCAATCTATCTGGTTCATATGCAGGGGTTTCAGGTGCCACTTATTGTGCAGGGTTACATGTAGCATCGGGAGTTTCTGGTGGAGTAGATGTAAGGAACAATATCTTTATTAATTCATTTGTAAATACGAATGGTACTTTAGGTACAAGTTCATACGCCATTGCTTCAAGTGCTCCAAATACTGTATTTTCTAATATCAACTACAACAATTATTATGTAGCTGGTACACAAGGAATACTTGGTTTCTTAGGGGCTGACCAAACTTCACTCGGTGCGATGGTTTCAAGTTTTGGCGGTAACGCCAATTCAATTAATGATTCAATTGAATTTATCTCATCAAGCGACCTCCACTTAGGTGGCACTTCTATTGGCGATACCATTTTACGTTCATTATTATTACCTTCAGTTCCTACTGATATTGATAATGAATCGAGAAACATCGTTTTCACGTACATGGGTGCTGATGAAAACATTGGAACACCGGTTCCTGTTAAATTAACCCAGTTCACAGCTACTGAATCAGGCAAAAACGCTTGGTTAAGTTGGACAACTGTATCAGAAACAAACAACCGTGGATTCCAAGTTGAAAGAGCATTTGATGGCCGTTCATTTGAAAAAATCGGCTTTGTTCAAGGTGCAGGTAACTCTACTACACCAAAACGTTACAGCTTAACTGATACTGATGTATTCACTAAAACAACGGTTGCTTACTACCGTTTACGTCAAATCGACTTTGATGGTAAATTTGAATTCTCTCAAATTGTAAGAGTAAATAGTGCTAGTGAAAATCTCAAAGCTATTTCAGTTTCTCCGAACCCATTTGCTGATAACTTTAACATTTCAGTAGTTGCTACGCAAAATGGAGATGTATCAATTGAGTTAGTTGATATACAAGGTCGTGTTGTTGCAACTAGTTCTGCTGTTGTTGTAGAAGGTGCAAATACCCTAGCAGTTAAAGAAGGTGCTAACTTGAAAGCCGGTATCTACTTTGCTCGTATCTATATGAATGGCGAAACACAAGTGGTGAAATTGGTAAAAGAGTAATCTTTTTTCAAGCATCAAATAACCTTTAAAAGGGCGGCCCACAGGCCGCCCTTTTTTGTTGTTAACTGATTATAAACAGTAAATCATACACTTTCAAGTATTTGGTTATCTTTGCCGCTCATTTTTATAAAACAGTACTTTGATAACATTTAACGAATTGGGTTTAGACACGTCCGTTCTAAACGCCATCACCGAGATGGGATTTACAAACCCCACTCCCGTACAGGAAAAGTCCATTCCTGTTTTTTTAGAAACCGAAAGAGATATTTTGGCACTCGCCCAAACAGGAACAGGTAAAACTGCCGCTTTTGGTCTTCCGCTTTTAAACCGAATTGACTTTAACAGCAAAACCACCCAAGCCCTTATTATTTGCCCAACACGCGAATTGTGTTTGCAAATCTCCAAAGACCTTGGCAACTACAGCAAGTACCTCAAAGGCGTAAACATTGCAGCAGTATATGGTGGATCAAGCATTACCCAACAAATTGACCAACTTAAAAGAGGAGCGCAAATTATTGTAGCAACACCCGGAAGGTTAATGGACTTAATGGATCGCAAAGCGGTTAAAATCCAAAACATCAGCTATGTGGTATTAGACGAAGCAGATGAAATGCTTAACATGGGCTTTAGAGACGATATTGAACAAATATTATCTGTTACTCCTGTTGAAAAACGTGTTGCACTTTTTAGTGCTACCATGCCCAAGCAGGTTAAACAAATTGCCGACCTCTACTTAAAAGATCCAGTAGAAATAACGGTAGGCAAAAAAAATACAGCCAACGTAAACATTACCCACGAGTATGCGGTGGTGCATGCCAAGGATAAAGTAGCTGCACTCAAACGTGTGCTTGATTATACCAGCGACCATTTTTATGGTATTGTATTTTGCCAAACCAAAAACGAAACCCAAGATATCAGTGATAAGTTGATTCGAGATGGATACAATGCTGATTGCTTGCATGGAGACTTAAGTCAGGGACAACGCGAAAAAGTAATGAGTAGGTTCAGACACCATGCAATTAAAATTTTATTGGCTACTGATGTTGCTGCACGTGGTATTGACGTAAGTGGTATTACCCACGTAATTCATTACCATTTACCTGATGATATCGAAAACTATACCCACCGAAGTGGACGAACAGCACGTGCTGGCAAAACAGGAATCTCCTTTACCTTACTTAACATGCGTGAGCAATACCGCTTACGTGAAATTGAAAAGCTAACCGGCATTCAGTTCCAAAAAATCATGATTCCTTCGGCTACTGAAGTGCGTGATAAAAAACTCATTGCCTTTACAGATACGGTTAAAAACTGCGAAATTGAAGACGGCATTTTTGATGAAACTGTTCTTGCAGGCCTTGAACCTTTAATGGAACTCAGCAAAGAAGAACTGATTAAGAAAATGCTTTCGTTAGAGCTACGTAGGTTCTCAGATGAATATTTGAACGCACCCGATTTAAACGTTTCAGATAAAGGTGGTCGCTCAGAAGGTGGAGCAGGTCGCCATTCAGAACCACGCGAACGCGCGTACGGCAGTAACAGAGGCACACGATTATTTGTGAGTGTAGGTCAAAAAGATGGATTGAATGTAGGTTCATTAAAAGAGTTGGTTCATACAACAACCAATATTCCATTTGACCAAATTCACAGAGTAGATGTTAAAGGTGTGTATTCATTTGTAAATGTTGAAGACCAGCATGTACAACAAGTGATGAATACCTTGCATGGCAGTCAATACAAAGGTCGTCAAGTGCGTATTGAAATATCTGGCAACAGCAACGATACTGGTCGCACACGCAGCTCTTCAAGCAGAGAAGGCCAAAGGGGAGGAAACAGAGGCGAGGGTTCACGGTCAAGTAGAGGTGGTGACTTTAATGGACGAAGAAACAGAAGTGACTCGAGCAGTGGCCGCAGCTATGGAAGCGGTGGTGGTGATCGTAGAAGAAGGCGCTAACCTTGGTTTGATTTCCTAAATCAGAAATTGTATCATTGTATACTATGATTAAAAAATACCTTCTTCTTACAACTTTCCTTTGGATTGGTGCATTTGGAATCAATGCTCAAACCAAAATTTACCCTTCTTCTTCTGGCGAAATGATTTTTTCGTTTGCAAGAATTGTAAAATCAGGAAACGAGGTCTCAAGCAACTTACGCTGGTCTCCCGTTTTTAACTTACAAGGTTTGGTAAATTATGATGTTGGGCAATCATTTGGTTTCTTTCATGGGTTGGCTGTACGCAACGTTGGATTTATTTATGATGTCCCTGGCACCGATACACTCAAAAAGTTTAGAACGTATAACGTGGGTATTCCATTAGGTATTAAACTGGGAAATGTAAAAGACAACGGCTTCTTTGTATACGGTGGATACGAATTTGAAATTCCATTTAACTATAAAGAAAAAACCTTTGTGAGCGAACGTAAGGTAGATAAGTTTAGTTTATGGTTTAGCAATCGCACGGAGTGGTACACTCAATCAGTTTTTGTAGGATTTAATTTTCCCAAAGGTTTCAATATTAAGTTTAAATATTACCTGAACCAGTTCTTTAACCAACAGTTTAAAGAAACAAGCAATGGTGTGCAATCAATGCCTTTCCAAAACTTTGATGCCAATGTGTTTTATATTGCCTTAGACTGGAATGTATTTAAAGATGTACGATCGTATTCTGTTAAATCAAAACAAAAGATTGAAAAACAAACCCAAAACAGGTATACGCTTGGGTTATACCAATAAGATCCCAAAAAAGCATTTCAAATGAAATGCTTTTTTTATGCGCCAAATTGTTCTCTCCAACGTTGATTAAATGATTTTTCAGCAAGCTTTGGAAACTCGCGTTGTTCGCCCCATGCCGATTTAAAAAAGGAGTTAAGCATAAATTGTTTAATTGAAGTGCCTTTGTTCATATTCTTCCTAGCAAGCACAATCTTTTTCCAACTAAACCACATCAGCTTCTCTGTATTTTTCGCGAAACCATTGTGTACGGCATCGCGCCTGTTACGTAACAAATGGTTATGTATATCAATCTTTACTGGACATATATCCGTGCATTTGCCACATAAAGTTGATGCAAAACTGAGATGCTTATAAGCATCGAGTCCTTTTAAATGAGGTGTTACTACAGAGCCTATTGGCCCCGTGTAAGGGGTATTGTATGCATGTCCTCCTATTTGTTGAAATACTGGACATACATTATGGCAAGCTCCACATTTAATGCAAGCTAATGCTTGTCGTTGTTCAGGTTGAGCCAGTAAATTCGACCGTCCGTTATCAATAATAATCACAATAAACTCAGAAGGACCATCAATATCATCATTCGCTTTGGGCCCAATGATGGTATTGTATGCAGTTAATTTTTGACCTGTGCCATACGTAGCAAGCAAAGCCATTAACAATTCCACATCATTTACCGTTGGAACAATTTTTTCGATGCTTGCTAATACAATATGTGTTTTAGCAAATGTTGACGATAACCGAGCATTACCTTCATTCTCTGTTATAGATACAAGTCCAGAATCAGCAATTAAAAAATTAGCTCCCGTAATACCAATATCAGCACGCGTATATTGAGGTCTGATTACCTCCCTTACATCGTTACTTAACTCGGCAGCATCAGCTTCCAATGAAGAACTTATTTTTTGATTTAACAACTCCGCAATTTCTGCCCTCGATTTATGCATTGCTGGGGTTACTCCGTGAAAGGGGCGTTCACCTGCTTGATCTACGATATACTCTCCCAAATCTGTTTCATACACTTGAATGCCCTTTTTACGTAAATATTCGTTCAAGCCTATCTCCTCCCCAATCATACTTTTACTTTTCACAATAGATTGGGCATTGCGCTTTTGCACAAGTTGATCAATTTCATCTAAAGCCGCCTTCGCATCATTGGCCCAAAGTACCTTCCCCCCCCTACGCATTAAACTTGCCTCAAAATCAATTAAAAACTTATCGAGGCTTTCGATGACTTTAAAGCGGATATAGGAAGCCCGCTCTCTGGCCAATTCTAAATTGCTAAATTGATTCTTTCCTTCGTTCCATGCCTTTTCGTATTGGTGCACCGCATGGTGAACTTTGCGTTGCAATTCTTTGTTTGCAACCGCAGCTTCACTTAATTGAATAAATTCATCTTGTTCACGCATGGAATACGAATTAAATGCAGGCACAAATTACCATTTATTGCAAAATCATGCTATCAATTAACCTCACATTTCCACACCAAACCGCAATTAATGCTACACTACCAGTTGTGGGCTTATTTGGAGCCAATGGTGTTAAGTTAGCTTGATCTACAATGGCAATGTATTCCAATCGAAACAATGGCTCTCCTTCAAAAAAAGTTGCCATAGATTGATGTGCTTCTGAAGCCAACTGCTGGTGATTTGCCTTTGCCTCAAACAATGCTTTAGATACCCGAACTGCAAGTTGCCGTTCTTCAACCGACAATCTTGTATTTCTTGAGCTCATGGCAAGTCCGTCAACTTCGCGCAATGTTTCTCCAAATTCGAGCATAATTGGTAAGTGAAACCTGTTAACCAATTCTTTGATTACGGCACATTGTTGGTAATCTTTTTTCCCAAAATATGCTCTTGTAGGACGAACCCAACTAAAAAGTTTTCGCACAATCGTAATTACCCCATCAAAGTGCCCCGGGCGATAAGCTCCTTCTAAACTATGGGTTATTGCTCCCCAATTGTATTGTTCAATAGCTTCGTTTGATTCATAAACTTCATCGGCATGAGGGCAAAAAAGCACATCACAACCAACTTGTTCCAATAAAATCATATCAAGGGACAATGTTCTTGGGTAATGCGCCAAATCGTTTGGATTGTTAAATTGGGTTGGATTTACAAAAATGCTCGCAACTGTAAGGTCATTGGAAGCTTTACTTTGTTGCACCAAACTCAAATGTCCAGCATGTAAGGCACCCATTGTGGGCACAAAACCGATTGATTGCTGAGGCTTTTGGTTGCTTAAATAGGCTTTTAATGGCCCAATTTGGGTAAATACTAACACTGTAGTTTATTAATTATCTGACAGTTAAATAAATCATGACAAAGAAAAGTGGCGAATATTACTGCTTTTTTTAGCTTATTGCGTACTTTTGTATACTTTTTTTAGCACAAAGTATATGTCAAAAAAGAAAATATTGTTCATTTCTTCGGAAATGACACCCTTTCTGAATTAGCGAGACGACTTCCACAAGCCATTCAAGAAAAGGATAACGAAATCAGGGTTTTGATGCCCCGCTTCGGTTGTATCAATGAACGTAGGAACCGCCTTCACGAGGTAGTTCGTTTGTCAGGTATCAATATCACCATTGATGACAATGATAATCCACTTACCATCAAAGTTGCATCTTTACCTGAAGCCAAAATGCAGGTGTACTTTTTGGATAACGAAGATTATTTCCACCGCAAGTTTGTATATACAGACGAAAACAACAAGTTTTTTGGCGACAATGACGAGCGCACTATTTTCTTTTGCAAAGGTGCTTTAGAAACGGTTAAAAAACTTGGTTGGCAACCTGATATCATTCATTGCCATGGTTGGATGACAAGCTTGATCCCACTTTACCTTAAAACCATCTATAAAGCAGAGCCAGTATTCAAAAATGCCAAAGTGGTATATTCTGTTTTTGAAAATCAGTTTGACAATAACTTAGGTAAAGAGTTTGCGCGCAAGGCAAGTTTAAACTCAATTGATAACAAGCAAACTGCTGGATTAGCTGATTCAAGTTGCTCTGGTTTATACATGAGCGGAATTACCCATGCGGATGCTGTGGTAAAATGCAGTGATGAAATTGCTCCTGAAGTAAATACCTTTATCAAAAAACAAAAAGGTAAAATCATGATGGATCATACCAATGAAGAGGGTTACGTTGAAGCTTATATTGAATTATATGATAGCTTGTTGGAAAGGCAAAACTAACTTGCGGCTTCTCTCCTTATTGGCAACTTTTATTGTTTTCGTTTCTTCTTGTAAAAAAGAAAATACAGTAGGTTCTGAGTTTGTTGGTGGCATTGTGGGGTTTGACGTGCAATCTACCGATACACTTACCCTATTAGCATATACATCAAAACAAGACTCTTTTAGGACAAGAAACCTGAGTTTGTATACCATTGGTAAACTGAACGATCCCGATATTGGTACAACCCAAGCCAATATCATCACCCAACTTACGATTCCTGCTGATAACTTCACCTTTCCACAAGGTGTAGTAATTGATTCAATTGTGGTGCAACTTCAATACGCAAGCGCCTCTAGTTTTTACGGAACCAAATCAACCGATCAAACCATTCAGGTATATGAACTAAATGAAACCTTACTCAACAGTTCTGATTCAGGTTATTACAGCAACCGTAATTACACCATTCTGCCGAGCGTAATTGGTAGCCGAGTTGGTAATTTTTCAAATATTGGCGATTCGGTGATTATGCCATTTGGTTCAAGCACTCTAAGGTTGCCTCCGCATATTCGCATCAAGTTAAGTGATCCGGGATTTGTTTCTAAAATCGCTTCGGCTGTATATAGTAACAACGCCACTTTTCAATCGTCTATTTTAAAAGGATTGTATATTGCTACTGAAACAACACCGCTCACCCCAGGTGCTGGAGCACTTGTATACTGTAATTTGAACACTTCGGTAAATGCAATGGTTGTATATTACAACGATAGCTTTAAAGTTGAGTTTCCAATTTCAAGATCGACAACAGTTAAAGCCAACCAATTCTTTCATCAACATACCGTAACCATTCCGATAGAACCTGCTTTTGGTGGAACTCCTCAACTAACAAATTACGCGCAACCAATGGGTGGACTCAAAACCCGAATTTTTATCCCAAATTTATTTGATTTAGTTAAAGATAAAAACATCGCCATTACGGGTGCCGAAATTTTATTTACGCCTAAAGCAGGAATGGACAACTCAACCTTTACCCTCCCCAATCAACTTTTGCTAACCAACTCCGACTCTTTGGGTCGCAACGAACTCATCAGAGATGCAGCAGGTTTTGAAGGTGCTGTATACTATGGTGGTAAACTCAGCAACGGTACTTATCGTTTTAATATTATTCGACATATTCAATACGTTTTAAACGAATACAAAAACAATAACCGCAACGTAAATTATGGGCTTAACCTTTTGGTACCAGCCGATAATCCAGTTGCTGCAAATCGAATTGTTTTAGATACAGACCAGCGTTTAGGAAATATTAAACTTAAGCTGAGTTATACTGTTATTAAATAAAATGATTATCCGCTTAAATACAGCCGACCAAGGTCAAATACAACCTTTGCTTGATTATGTTAAGCAAGTGTCTCCCTATTGTAAATGGCATAAAGCATCCTTAACCATCGTGGCGCCCAAAATGCCAATGGATAAACACTTGATGGCATTTAGTCACTTAGGTGAGTTTATCGAAATTGATACTCCATACCAGCTTGCAAGCATTAAAGCCAAAAACGAGACTATTATTGAGGTTAAAGGCGAACCCATAGGAGGAAATCATTTCAGTATGATGGCAGGCCCCTGCTCTGTTGAAGATGAAGATCAAATATTTGCTACCGCAGCCTTGCTTCAACGTTTAGGTATTAAGTTTATTCGTGGTGGAGCTTATAAACCAAGAACATCTCCTTATGCATTTATGGGTTTAGGCAAAAAAGGCCTGCAAATGTTAAGTGCGGCTGCTAAAGCTTATGACCTGAGGGTTGTTACTGAAATAATGGACTTGAGTTTATTAGAGGAAGTGGCGGAGCACGCAGATATTTTACAAGTTGGCAGCAGGAACATGCATAATTTTTATATGCTTGGAGAGTTAGGTAAAATAAATAAACCTATTTTGCTCAAGCGAGGCATGCAGGCAAAAGTAACTGAATGGCTTTTGGCCGCTGAGTACATTTTAAGCGGGGGAAATCCAAATGTGATTCTATGCGAGCGTGGTATCAGAAGTTTCGACCCTGAAACACGGAATGTAATGGATATTGGTGTTATACCACTAATTAAAGAACTAAGCCATTTACCCATTATTGCAGACCCAAGTCATGGAACGGGGAAGGCATCACGTGTGCAAGCGCTCTCATTAGCTGCTGCTGCTGCTGGCGCACATGGATTGCTTATTGAAACGCACCCAAATCCTGAAAAAGCATTATCAGACAGCCAGCAAGCGCTAACGTTTGAAGAATTGGGATTACTTGTAACCCAGCTAAAGGCAAGTATACCCACACCAATGAGTGTATAACCTGCTTTTATCCCAATATAGTTTAGCATACCTTTGAAAGGAAACTTTTATATTCGAATCAACTAATTTAGAATTATATGTGCGGCATTGTAGCTTATATAGGCCATAGAGAGGCTTACCCAATTGTAATCAAAGGTTTGAAAAGACTTGAATACAGAGGTTATGATAGTGCGGGTGTAGCTTTATTAAACAAACAAAAGGACTTTTTAATTTATAAGAAAAGCGGAAAGGTTGCTGAATTAGAACAAGCAGTTAACAACCAAGATACCGCTGCACAAACGGGCATGGGTCATACGCGATGGGCTACTCATGGTGCTCCCAACGATGTCAATGCGCATCCACATTTATCACAAAATGGCGAATTTGCCATCATTCATAATGGCATTATTGAGAACTATGCAGCACTCAAAAAGGCATTGATTGATAGAGGACATCATTTTAAAAGTGAAACGGACACGGAAGTACTCATACACCTTATTGAAGAAATTAACAATAACAACAATGTAAGCTTTGAGGAGGCAGTAAGAATGGCGCTTACACAGGTAGTTGGAGCATACGCCATCGTAATATTATCCAACAAGGAACCAAACTATTTGATTGGAGCGCGTAAAGGTAGTCCAATGGTAATCGGAATTGGAGAAGGTGAGCACTTTATCGCAAGTGATGCAACTCCTATTGTTGAGTATACCCGCAACGTTGTGTATTTAAATGATGGAGAAATTGCCATTATTGATAACCAAAAGCTAACGGTTAAGACAATCGACAATACCATTAAAACTCCATACATACAGGAGCTTGAAATTAATCTTGAGAGTATTGAGAAAGGTGGATTTGATCATTTTATGATGAAAGAAATATATGAGCAACCACGCTCTATTCTCGATTCTTTCAGAGGTCGTATTCATATTAATGAAGCCATGATTACCATGGCAGGTATTGATAAGTTTGAAGACAAACTCAAAAATGCAAAACGCATCATCATTGTTGGTTGTGGTACGAGTTGGCATGCCGGTTTGGTAGGTGAATATTTGTTAGAAGATTTCGCTCGTATCCCTGTTGAAGTGGAGTATGCATCTGAGTTTAGGTACCGAAACCCAATTATATCGGAGGATGATTTTGTAATTGCCATCTCGCAAAGTGGTGAAACAGCAGATACATTAGCAGCCCTTGAATTGGCCAAAAGCAAAGGTGCAACCATTTTTGGCATTTGCAATGTAGTAGGTTCTTCTATTCCGCGCATGACCGATGCTGGAGCGTATACACATGCAGGACCTGAAATTGGCGTTGCTTCAACAAAAGCATTTACCGCACAAGTAACTGCCTTGTTGTTAATGGCCTTTTCTATTGCTCAGAAAAAAGGAACAATTAGTAGCCAACGCTTAAGAGAATTGCTAACTGAATTGGAAACCATTCCGTCAAAAGTTGAAAAAACATTGGAGTCTAATGACTATATTAAGGGAATTGCACAACAGTTTAAAGACTCGCGCAATGCACTTTACTTAGGTCGCGGTTATGGTTTCCCAATTGCATTAGAAGGTGCTTTAAAGTTAAAAGAGATTTCGTACATACACGCAGAAGGATATCCTGCTGCCGAAATGAAACATGGCCCAATTGCGCTTATTGATGAAGAAATGCCTGTAGTAGTTATTGCTACACAACACAGCAATTACGAAAAAGTAATAAGTAATATTCAAGAAGTAAGGGCACGTAAGGGTAAAGTTATTGCCATTGCAACCAAAGGTGATGAACATATTAAAGAGCATGCCGATTACGTGATTTACATTCCGCAGTGCGAAGAAGCAATGTTGCCTTTATTAGCTACCATACCTCTTCAACTGTTATCATATCATATTGCTGTGATGCGCGAGTGCAATGTAGACCAACCGAGGAACCTTGCCAAATCAGTAACGGTTGAATAGTTTAACGTATACCCCGTTGTATACTAAGTGCAATAACTCTGGCATTTGATTTACTTTTGGGGCTTGCCGCCCCAAACCCGCCTTACTTTTTCTCTAGGAAAGAAAAAGTAAGCAAAAAGTTCATGCTGTAGGTGCTTTTGTTACAAACTACATCATTTATTTTCCCCGCAACCCAAGCCACTGCGTTCGTGGGTTGCTTACCAAAGGCCACCTCCAAAATAAACGCTTTGTTTGTTACACAAAATCATCTAAGGCAATAATTGGTCGCTTTTTGAATATGAACGAATAAGTATATGAAATCAACCTAAAGTGGCTTTGGGATCGAAAAGTACTCATTAACTAAATACGACCCTGAGTTCACGAAAGGGATGGTATGCTTTTGCACGTAACCTATGGTAAAATAGAAGGTAACAAAAAGAAAGGTAACCTAATTGAAGATTGGTATATATAGCCAAGTATTACAAGTATACTTACCAATCCTCCGAAATGATATTCTTAAAAAGAGTCTTTGCATTCCATCATTAACAAGTCGCCACCTGTATGTGTGATTTGTACAAAACCGTCATTTGCTGTTTCGTTGCTGCTGCTTGTTGCATAACCTAGCCTCAAATCATGATTGGCTAACTCGTACTTTAATCCCTTAGATGTTACTCCTGTAACAATGCCAACAGGCATTAACGAAACGGGTGTTCCTTTCACATACCACTTTTCAAAAACAGGCGGCAGCGTAAATATCTTCGAATAATCATCAAGCAATACAATGTTAATTTGATTGCGGTACCTAACTATATCGGTTGTATTGCTTAGGTGATGATCTGCTCTTTTACCTGTTGCCCAAACAATGTTTACAGCCTTGTAGTTCCGATCTATTAACAACTCAATTGCCTTTTGTAAATCTGTTTTTTGTTGATCAGGAGCATGGATGATTTCTGTTTGCATATGAGCCAATTCCGTTGCTGTATTTTCTTTACCACTATCAAAATCACCTAACCATACATCAACCTTAATACCAATATCCAATACCCTTTTAATCGCTCCGTCCAAAACAACAACAAATGGGCTCCATTCCAATAATTGCCCAAGTAACTCTGTGGAACAGGCTTCTCCATTCGCAATAATCAAAGCTGGTTCTTGTCCCTCTTTAACAAAATGATGTGACGACATGCAGCAAAATAACCACTTTTACCGCTGAAAAATTCGAATAATTACCCAATTTTGGTAGATGGAATCGTTACAACAAATTTTACAAACACCCATTCAAAAAGGAAATGAGGTTTGGATTGCTGACACAGCAAGGGTTTTTGGCCAAGTAGCATTAGGAGACGAATGCTCTGTATGGTTTGGTGCAGTTTTACGTGGCGATGGTGATTCAATTACCATTGGCCATCGAACCAATATTCAGGAAAATGCGGTTGTGCATGTTGACCCAGGATTCCCAACAATTATTGGGCATGAATGTATTATTGGGCATGGTGCAATTGTGCATGGTGCCACTTTAGGCAACAATGTTTTGGTTGGAATGCACGCAACCATTTTAAATGGTGCGGCAATTGGCAACTATTGTATTATTGGGGCCAACGCCTTGGTAACAGAAGGAATGGAGATTCCAGATTATAGCATCGTAATGGGCTCACCGGCTAAAGTGGTGAAACAAATGAGCCAAGATCATATTAATAAAGTAAAACGAAACGCTGCTTCATATGTTGAACTGAGTAAATCATATTTAACCTACTATGGAAAATAACTGGATTGAACAAGACAACGCACTACATAAAACCTTTATGTTTAAAGATTTTGCAGAGGCTATGGCATGGATGATGCAAGCAGGGTATGCAATCGAAAAACTAAACCACCACCCTGAATGGACCAATGTATACAACAAGGTAATGGTTAAACTTACAACACATGACGCAGGAAATACAGTGACGGATAAAGACAAAGAACTTGCACAACTATTGGATAACTTACAGCGAGTTATTTAAAATTGAATGAATACTCTTTGGATATGCTCAGAACTTTAGGTTTATCGAACACAAATGATAAATGATATTGTTACGGGTATAAACTTGTTTAGGAACCTCAAACTAAAATTGATTAATTTATACTCCTAATTTCACATCATTTACTATTTAGTTTATGAAAAAAATAAAGTATCACCTTTTTTTCTTTTTCTTTATGTTTAGTTTGTACTCAATTGCACAGCAATTTCTTATCAATTCAGATAAAGGTGTATTAGGGGCCAACTTAGTGCTTAATGTTGAATCATTGCCCATTGCAGATTCAAGTGGGTTAAGTGTGTTTTTTGAACCTTATATTAGGGCCACTATTAGCGAGTTTAACACTTCTATCATTAAAGTAATTGTTCCCAAAGGATGCCAAAAAGGCAAGGTACAAATTGTTCAAAATGGGAAAACATTCTACAGTTCCAGAACATTTTCACCCATATTTACTGCAAATACGTATTCTTTTGGACGAGGAAGGTTTGGAGGCCCTTTTTCTGGTTTTAGCAAAGGACCAAATCATTACTCAGATAAAGCAGATATTAATAATGATGGGCAAGTTGATTTTGCCATAACACCTGCCGGAGAAAATGGTATTGGCATCATCATGAATAAGATTTCTGCACAGAATATCGGCCTTCGAATGGACGCAACTTCGTTCAAAATGCCCATTTTAATTCCTACAGATACGTCTATGTATGATGTAAAATTGTTTGATTTAAACAACGATGGCAAACCTGAAATCATAGCTACTTCAGGATACTCGAATGCTGTTTTTGTATTCGAAAATTTATCTACAAAAGACTCTGTAATGTTCGCTCAAGCGCTCAAGCTACGTACATCGGCAGTTGGGTTGTCACAAATAGCCTTAGCTGATTTAAACAACGACTTCAAGCCAGAAGTTATCGTTTCTTCTGGCCGTACCGGAAAAATAATTGTTTTTAAAAATTCACACCAAACAACTGAATTAACCGAACAAGATTTTGCAGATACTTTAGAAATAAATTCTAATTTATGTAATCCAACTGGCACTTACAGTATCATGGCTCATGACTTTAACAGTGATGGAAAACCAGATATTGCCAGTACGGTATATTGTGATAACAGCATCATATTTTATGAAAATAATACCACAAATAGTTTAAGTAAGCCTGTATTTGGAAACCAAGTTCGAATTGCTTTAAGTAAAAACCCTTGCAATGCGGTAGCCGCAGATTTTAATGAAGACGGTAAAATTGATTTAGCAATTTGCCATTTAGATAGTATTATATCTATTCTTCAAAACAATCTACAAGCATCAAGCCCTTTAAATTCAGATGGATTTGCGCAAACTACAATTGTCAATACCAGGTCAGACAATAACACAATAGAGGTATACTACCATATTGAATCAGGTGATTTTAATGGTGATGGATTATTGGATATTGTTACCACAATACCTGCTAGTCTGGGTGCAGTTATTAATACCAACAAGAGTGTAAGCGGAGGAACTATTGTTATTAGTCCTTCCATTGAGGAAGAACACTACATCAGTTCACCGAGTAATTTTGCAACTTCAGTTGCAGATTACAATATGGACGGCAGACCCGACATTGTGCTCTCAGATTACTTGGGTTCGAATACCCTTGAGGGTGAGGTTGAACTTGTGAGCAACTTAAGTGGGTTTCCAAGCAGCTTAACCGAAGGCGTAAAATATAAAAAAGAGGATAAGATTACACTATACCCAAACCCCACCTCATCAACTCTTTATATTAAAGGTACACGAATGGCTCCTGTAGTAAGTATATTCAATTTGCAAGGAGCCTTTATTAAAGAAATGAAGGTAAACGCCAGCCAAATAGACGTAGCTGAATTAAACAATGGCATGTATGTTATCCATATAGATGATAATGGTACCATTTATCGAAAACTTTTTGTTAAAGAGTAACTCATTACAGCGAGTTGTTTAACAAAGGTAATTGGCAAACCTGCTCATACAATGGTGTACGCAATGCTGCCTCCACAAGCGCTGCATGGCGCATTCCGTGGCAATCGCTGCCAACTAAATTTACCATCCTATTGTTTATTAAATACGAAGCTGCTTTTAATTGAAGTGGCCCATAGTGGCCAACTAACGAGCCTAAATTTAATTGAAACAATACTTCTGCATCCCATAAATCGTGGTAGTGTTTTACGTTGGCCGCATAATACAAATAGCGCTCAGGGTGCGCCAAAACCGGAGTATAACCGTTGATGCGCAACGCAAATAGTATTTGTTTAAGATTAGGGGCAGGAGCTTCAAATGGCATTTCAATAAGTACATATTTTTTTGTACCAAAAGAGAGGATTTGACCCGCATCTATCTTTTGTTCAAAACCATCATCAACCATGTATTCTGCTGCGGCCTCTAGCGTTATTGGTATCTGTTGCTTTGCGCATTCATCGTTTAGCTTTCCCACCCAAGGCAAAATGGTATCAGGTCCGTTTTTATAAAAGTCGGCCATCACATGCGGAGTCGTAATTACCTTTTGATAGCCCAATGCACTAAAAAAACGCAATACTTCAATTGACTCCTCCCACTGATGCACACCATCATCAATAGCCGGAATTAAATGGGAATGTAACTCAGTTGTTACCGGATTCACAAACGGTTCATTTATGGGTGCTTGCTTTTTGCCAATGAAACGTTTCCAGAATGACATACTAACCTACTTGTTCTAAAAATTCTTTTAGCGAAGCAATATTTGGAACATTCAACGAATCTACTTTTCGCAAATCGGCTACATACAATGAAAGCCAATCCAAAATATAGATAATCTCGTATACTGATTGAATGGTAAATGTAGGAGCAGTAAGTTCAACAATTTTGTGGTTCTCTACTGCAAGCAATCCATTTAAAAATTCGAAACGCGCAGTTACACGTTCGTTTTGGTTTGCGTGAATAAAGAAGAATACGGTATCAAGCGTTCCATAATACGATTCGATTACATTGTGGTTCATTTCAGGAACTACATGCTGGAAACATTCATGCTTGGCATTTTCTTGAATTTGTTGGGCAAAACGAATCCCAACTGATTCCATTGGCCCATCAGATAACACTACAAATTTGAGTTTGGCTTTGGCTTTGATTCTTTCAAAAAGTTGTTGAGCTGTTTCTTCAAACGTACTAGTTGATTCGAAATGGCCCACCAATTGCTGCAACTCATCTTGTTTAGAGTCTCCGAAAAGCTCGGCCAAAATTTGTATTAAAAAAGTGAGCGAAAAACCCAATGCCATACGCGGCTGGAAACCACTCTCTATTTGTAAAAAATAATCATTGTGTTGCGTAGCTAATTCTTTTAACTGACCACCAGTAGATAGTGTAAGCAACTTGGCTCCACGCGATTTTACTTCATGGTACATGGTAATGGTTTCTTCGGTATTACCAGAATACGAAGCAAGAATTACAAGTGACTTATCATTAACAAATGCAGGTAAACCGTAATCTGCAATACACTCAATAGGAATGGTTGCTGAAGACGCAAACAAACTCTTTACAATCCGGCCACCAATACCACTGCCACCTAAACCGCCAATAACAATATTTTGAAATTGGCTTGAATTTAACCCATGGGCTTTATAGTTGTTAAGCGCATACTGGATTTGGTAACTAAACTTGTGCAGAGCATCGTGTTGTGGATTCATATAGGTAAGTGTATTTAGTACATTTAGTAATTATCTTTCAAAGATGTGGAATAAAAACTGAATTCAAAACCATTATTTCACCAATTGAAGCAAGTATTTACCATAACCACTTTTTACAAGTTTTTGGGCTTCTTCAACCAGCTTTTCCTTTCCAATCCATCCATTTTTATAGGCTATCTCCTCAATACATCCTACCTTTAATCCTTGGCGTTCTTCAATTACTTGTACAAATTGTCCGGCTTGCATTAAAGATGCGAATGTACCCGTATCAAGCCAAGCAGTTCCACGCTGCAGCACACCAACCTTTAATTTACCACGCTCAAGGTATACCCGATTCACATCCGTTATTTCCAATTCTCCACGTGGAGAAGGTTTAATATTTTTAGCAATTTCAACTACTTCATTATCATAAAAATACAATCCCGGCACTGCATAATTGGATTTAGGCTGAGTTGGTTTCTCCTCAATACTCAGGGCTTTCATATTGGCATCAAACTCTACAACACCATAACGCTCAGGATCCGTAACATGGTAGGCAAATACAACACCACCATCGGGATTATTGTTATCTCGTAACAATTGACTTAAACCTGCACTAAAGAAAATATTATCGCCCAATACCAAGGCCACTTTATCTTTTCCGATAAATTTTTCGCCAATGATAAAGGCTTGTGCTAGACCGTCAGGACTAGGCTGTTCGGCATATTCAAATTTACAGCCAATTTGGCTTCCATCACCAAGCAACTTTTTAAATCCAGGTAAGTCATGTGGAGTTGAAATAATCAAAATCTCATTAATGCCAGCTAACATCAAAACAGAAAGCGGATAATAAATCATCGGCTTGTCATATACGGGCATTAATTGCTTACTTACGGCTAATGTAAGTGGATGTAAGCGCGTTCCACTTCCTCCTGCTAAAATGATTCCTTTCATAATCGGTTAGCGGTTAATATACATTTGATCATAGTACTTCTGATAATCGCCACTTGTCACCTCATCCATCCATTGTTGGTTATTCATATACCAATCAATTGTTTTTTCAATTCCTTCTTCAAATTGAAGTGATGGTTCCCAACCTAATTCCTTCATAATCTTATTGGCATCAATAGCATAGCGTAAGTCATGGCCTGCCCTGTCGGTTACATATGTAATTAATTTTTCCGATTCGCCTTCTGCCCTACCTAACCGCTTATCCATTGCTTTGCAAATCACTTTGATTAAATCAATATTGGTCCACTCGTTAAAGCCTCCAATATTGTAAGTTTCACCTATTTTACCTTTGTGAAATACATCATCAATGGCTCTGGCATGGTCTACTACGTACAACCAATCACGCACGTTTTCGCCTTTACCATACACAGGCAATGGTTTATTGTTTCGAATATTATTGATAAACAATGGCACCAACTTTTCTGGAAATTGATTTGGGCCATAGTTATTGGAACAGTTACTCAACACAACCCTAATTTTATACGTATTGTGATAGGCTCTTACAAAATGATCGCTTGATGCTTTACTGGCACTATATGGACTTTGAGGATCATAGGGAGTAGTTTCTAAAAAGAAACCTCCATCATGCAAACTACCATAAACTTCGTCTGTTGAAACATGGTAAAACAATTTATCATCCATTTTTTCCTTCCAACTGCTTTTGGCAGCATTGAGTAAATTAACGGTACCAACAACATTGGTCATTACAAAATCAAGCGGGTTTGTAATACTTCTGTCTACATGACTCTCGGCAGCTAAGTGAATTACATCGGTAAATCCATGTTTTTCAAACAACGAATTGATTTGAGCCGCGTCAACCAAATCAGCTTTGATAAATGTATAGTTGGGTGCACTTTCAATATCAGTGATGTTCTTCAAATTGCCAGCATAGGTTAGCTTGTCTAAATTGTAGATATGGTAATCCGGATATTTATTTACAAATAAACGCACTACATGCGATCCAATAAATCCGGCTCCACCGGTTATGAGTATTTTCTTTTTAACCATTGTTACTATTGTTAAACGAAACTTAGTAATATAAAGTGCAAATAAAGTAAAAAGTCGTGGTAATTTTTAGGATTAACGTCCTTGGTCACGGTCTTGAGAAGAGCATCTGGGCATTCTTATTGGAGCGTGCTTCTCCCTTATTTCACAATAAATTTGAAGGTTCAAGTTTGATAAAATCAATATTTGTTAATCCATAAATGGGGAGGTAGCCAGATACTGCTCCCACTTCCATGCAGTTTCTAGTGCATTTTCGAGGGTACGTTCTGCTTTCCAACCCAATTCTTGCTCCGCCTTTTGGCAAGATGCATATATCTGCACCACATCGCCTGCTCTGCGCGGGCCAATTTTATAATTTAAAATAGTACCTGTAACGTTTTCAAATGCCGTCACTACCTCCAACACGGTATTACCTTGGCCGGTACCAATATTGAATACTGAAAAGTTTTCATTGGAAGTATGTAAATAGTCGATTGCCTTTACATGTGCATTAGCCAAATCCATAACATGAATATAATCACGAATGCAACTCCCATCGCGTGTTGGATAATCGTTGCCAAATACCGTCAGTTCCTTCCGTTTGCCAATAGCGGTTTGGGTAATAAAAGGCACCAAATTATTGGGAATCCCCAATGGGAGTTCGCCTATCAATGCTGTATCATGGGCTCCTATTGGATTAAAATAACGAAGTGAAACCACATTGAATCCTTCAGCTTTGCTTGCATCAAGCAATAACTCTTCTCCAATTTTTTTTGTATTACCATATGGAGAGTTTGCTTTTACTACAGGCGCATTTTCTGTTATGGGTAGTAACGTTGCATCTACTTCCCCATAAACTGTGCAACTTGATGAGAACACAATTTTTTTTAAAGAAGCAGCTTTCATTGCTTGGAGTAAATAAACGGTGCCTGCAATATTGTTTTCATAATAAGCCAGAGGCGATTGCACCGATTCGCCAACTGCTTTGTAAGCAGCAAAGTGAATAACAGCCTCTATACCAGGATACCTTTTAAATACGGTATCTAAATCCGTCTTATTGCGAACATCTCCTTCAACAAAATCAACTCTTTTCCCTGTTATCTTTTCAATATTGTTAAGTACTTGCCTATTAGAGTTTACAAAATTATCCAATACCACAACTTCATAACCTGACGTTTGCAAATCAACCACCGTATGAGAGCCAATAAATCCCGCGCCTCCTGTTACAAGTACTTTCATAGTTTAAGTAATGAATAATTATCGTATCAATCTATTTCTAATATTTAATGATAAACAAAAAAACCATGCTCGCTTTTTACAACCACTTCTTTTTGCTCGGCTGTTTCAACATGGCCAATTACTTGCGCATCAATATTGAATTCGTTAGCAATGGCTATGAGTGAATCCGCTGTTTTTTCGTCAGTATAAAACTCTAACAAACTTCCCATATTAAATACCTTGTACATTTCTTCCCAAGTACTGTTGCTTTGTTGTTGTATCATTTTAAATAAAGGCGGAGTTGGAAAAAGGTTGTCTTTTACAATACGTAATCCATTTGTATAATGAAGCACTTTTGTATGAGCTCCTCCAGTGCAATGAATCATTCCATGTATTTGCTGGAAATACTCTTCTAGTATAGGCTTAATTAAAGGTGAAAAAGTGCGGGTGGGAGACAAAATCATTTTACCAACATTAAGCGGATGACCTTCTACTTTATCAGTTAATTGAAGACTTCCAGTATACACCAATTCTGCAGGAACAAGAGGGTCATAACTTTCTGTTCTGCTTTTGTAAACTGCACCTAATACATCATGCCGAGCCATTGTGAGGCCATTACTTCCCATACCAGCATTGTATTCTGTTTCATAACTCGCTTGTCCGTAGCTAGCAAATCCAACCACCACATCACCATGTTTAATATTTTGATTGTTAATAATGCTGTTTCGTTTGGCTCGTGCAGTAACTGTTGAATCAACGATGATGGTACGCACCAAATCACCAACATCTGCTGTTTCGCCACCAGTGCTTTGAATATTGATACCGTGTCCTTTTAGCATTGTAATGAATTCTTCAGTACCTTCAATAATGGTGCGAATAACTTCCCCCGGAATTAAGTTCTTGTTGCGACCAATAGTAGATGAAATCAAGATATCTTGGTAAACACCCGCTGCGAGTAAATCGTTTGTATTCATAACAATTGCATCTTGTGCAATTCCCTTCCACACATTTAAATCACCCGTTTCCTTCCAATAGAGGTAAGCCAAACTGCTTTTTGTTCCAGCCCCATCCGCATGCATCAAATTGCAGTAGTTTGGATCATTGCCTAAAACGTCAGGTATGATTTTGCAAAACGCTTGTGGAAACAAGCCCTTGTCAATGTTTTGAATAGCCGCATGAACATCTTCTTTTTGAGAAGACACCCCTCGTTTCATGTATTTATCTGCAGTCATTAATCGAAAATGCTAAGGTAGGACAAAGGTAATATTTGATACTTGGCGGCAAAGCTCTATTTTATGTCTAGCGTCTTTTCCCTTTAAAATCAGTGCTAAGCACCCTGATTGTTGTTCTTCTATTTTCTTGGTGCTGTTCTTCGGTACACTCAACACCATCAACGCAGTCGTTAACCAATTTGGTTTCTCCGTAACCTACTGCAACCAACCTATTTTTATCAATTCCATTTCTTACCAAATAATCCACGGCACTTTGTGCCCTTCGTTGCGAAAGTTTTAAGTTATAATCTTCAGGAGCCCTACTATCGGTATGCGATCCAAGTTCGATTGTAATGCTTGGATTTGCATTCAAAATCAGAACCAAGGAGTCGAGCACTTTAGCCGCATCTGGCCTAATATCTGCCTTGTCGAGGTCGTAATAAATGCCCTGTAAGGTAAATTCATAATCTTCTACAGGAATTGGTTCAATGGTTAGAATAATTTCAATAGTCGTATCTGCGGTTAAACCTACTGTATTGATTTGAATAGGAATGCTCCGAAAATACTTATCCTTTACAGCTGTAATACTTAACGAATCCTGCAAGGGCAACTCCGCAGTAAATACACCTGAATCATTCGTTTGAATTGCGTACAGAGGTTTAGTCGAATTAACAACATTAATTGTTGCCGAAGGCATAAAAGCGCCTGTTTCCTTTTCAATAACTTTTCCTTTAACCAAGCAGATAAATGGTTTAATAGATATGCCATACAAATCATCATCTCCTTTGCCACCTTGCCTATTTGAGCTGATATAGCCAACAAAACCCGTACTGTTACGCACAATCGAGTCTGCAATAAAAGTTATCCCGAAATCATCTCCACCACTGTTAATTGGGTATAACAAGTTGATTGCCCTTTTAAATGTTCCTGATGAATCAGTTGTCTTATACAAATCCAATCCCCCCATACCTGGCCACCCTTTGGATGCATAATACAATTGGCCATCCAAATGGATATATGGAAACATATCGTCCTCTGCTGTATTCACATTGGGCCCAAGGTTAACTGGCTTTCCCCAAGTATCGTTGAGTGGATTATAGTCTATAAAATAAATATCTTTTTCACCCATACCTCCTGGCATATCACTTGCAAAAAACAGTCGCTTGCCGTCAGCCCGCATGCTTGGGTGTCCAACTGAAAATGAGTCAGATGAGAATGGTAGCTCTTGCCCTTTACTCCATTTTCCATTTTGCCAATACGAAACATATAATTTACAATTAACTCCCTTACCATCTACTCCATTGCATTGAGTATAATACATGGTGTTTCCAGTAGCGTCTACGCAGCCCACTCCTTCATTGTATGGGGTGTTCACTTCTCCGGTAGTATTGGCCGGTTTATCCCAATTACCATTGTTAAATGAACTCGAAAAAAAATCAGAACATTTTTGCCCTGTCCATTCAAACACCACATTGCCTGTTGCCTCTTTACGTGATGACGACCATAACAATTGCTGCTGAAAGGCAAAAGGCGCATAATCGGAAAACTCTGTATTTAGAAAGGTCATATTGGTCAACTCAAATTTTTGCGGATGTGCCTTCCATTGCTGAGCCAACTTACATGCCTCCATTTCTCTTGTAGCTTCAATGCTACCCGGAACCTCAAACAAATAATCATAAAACTGCCTATTTGCATCTTCATATCGTTCAAAATTTTTAAGTAAGAGCCCATATGAAAAAAGTATCCTTGGATCAGGATATTTGGTGTTAACCAACTTTTCGTACCACTCAAATGCCTGTTTAAAATTATTGGCTTTACGATAACTTTCTGCAATCATGAAAAGCATTTCGTTCTGCAATTCTTCATCGCGAATTTTGTTGTATAATTTTTGAAATTGCGAGGCTGCTGTATTGTATTTCTTTGATTGATACGACTGTCTAGCTTTGGCTATTTCTTGTTGCAATTGTATGGTTTGGGGTTGCTGTGCAAATACATTGAGTACCGCTAAACAGGCAAAAAGAATAACTGCGAATCGGAGTAGTTGCATAGGCAATAATAACCAATAATCGTTGGTTTTAGTATTCAAATGAGTTGGAGCTATTTCATTTTTATGCAAAAAAAAGGCTGCAAGTTTTTGCAGCCTTTTTACGTATGAACTTTATTTACTCTTTTACAACTTTCTGAGTGGCTTCTTTGCCTTCTTTGTCTCTAAGTACTACCATATAAATTCCATTTTGTAACTGGCCTAAATCTATAGTTGTTTGAGTTGAATCTGTTGGATTTGCTTGTAGAACAATGCGCCCAAGCACATCCAAAACCGTATAGGTTTCAATTCCAATATTGGTATTGGCCGTTATTGTAACCCTATCTTTTGTTGGATTCGGGAACAACCTAAACTTACCATTCTCTCCAAATTCATTAAGTGAGGTAAATTCAACCACCCTTACAAATCTTGTTTCTTCAATCGAACGATTGCCAGAAGGATCTGTAACCCTGAGCGTAATAATTTGTAAACCTGGTCTGCTTGGGTCAAACTTGCTATAATCAATTCTAAGATATCCAGGTTTTTTGAGCGTATCCTCCAAATAATAGTTATCTGTGATTCGCACATTATTCAAATCCTCGGTGTATGGCGTGAAACGGATATGCTCAATTGGGTTTGGTCCAAGGATGCTGATTTGTGGTGCAATGCGGTCAACTACCCTTACCAATCGAGTTACTGAACTTTGGTTACCTGCCCCATCTGTGGCTGTATAAGTTATTGGGTACTCGCCCAACTCTCCCGTTAACACCGAGCCACTCGTGGTTACAATCACACTCGGATAATAATTATCACTCGCATCTACCCATGGATCATTCAGCGGGGTATTCACATCCACCACCAATGGATTCTCACCCCTTAATCGTATC
>JALONP010000009.1 GCA_025454875.1 Bacteroidia bacterium
ATGCAGCTTTAAGTTTTAAAACTCCAATTCAATTATTGGAAAATATGTATGTTTGAAATTATACTTTTAACTGGCCCAGAAAACGGGGAAGCTTACAACATTTGAAGGGTTTAAGCCAGTTGTGTAAATTAATTCATGAAAGAATTTTCTTAAAGTCACGATTCGTTTTGGTTAACAAATGAAGTTACTTGTGTTTAATCTACATTTTTAAGGTAAGCAAAATTGAATTTACCAAAGGCGAAACTATTTGTCTGAACTCAGAAGGGCCTTTAATGACCGTTCCTAACGTATTGTCTAACAATCAACTTGAGTGCATTTGGCTTAATGATGATGTGTGCATTCACTGATTTGATGCCGAACTTGCATTTCCTGATGAGGAAGAAGAGTGGATTGAAGAGAAGAACAAAATAGAGGCTTAGGCAACCTTAAAGCACGCTTTTGAAATACAGGCCCCGATAAGCCAGAAACTTATTGAGGTTGCTGATTGGATAGTAGGGTTTTATGCTAAACCCAATTCCTTTTTCAAGAAGCGGCCAGTATGGCTTTTTTGTTCTTTACAGATTTCTTCAGGGGTACCCACACACAAAACCTCACCACCATATTTACCACCTTCTGGGCCAATATCAATTACATGATCCGCTACTTTTACCATATCTAAATTGTGTTCAATGACTAGGACTGTATTTCCTTTATCAACTAATTTTTGCAATACATCCAACAGCACTTTCACATCATCAAAATGCAGACCTGTGGTAGGTTCATCTAAAATATAAAAGGTGTTTCCGGTATCACGTTTACTTAATTCTGTTGCAAGCTTTACACGTTGTGCTTCACCGCCACTTAATGTTGTACTTTGTTGTCCAAGGGTAATATAACCAAGCCCTACATCATTCAGGGCTTCTATTTTGCGTAAAATTTGAGGCGTATTTTCAAAAAATTTCACAGCCTCTTCAATGCTCATGTCCAACACATCATTAATAGATTTTCCTTTAAAACGAACTTCCAGTGTTTCACGGTTATAGCGCTTGCCATTGCAAGTTTCGCACTTAACATAAACATCTGGAAGAAAATTCATCTCAATGGTACGCATGCCTGCGCCTTGGCATGTTTCGCAGCGTCCGCCTTTCACATTAAACGAAAACCTTCCAGGTTTGTAGCCGCGTATTTTTGCCTCTGGTAAATTGGCAAACAAGTCACGAATATTAGCGAAAACCTCAACATATGTTGCTGGATTACTTCGAGGAGTTCGGCCAATTGGGCTTTGGTCTATATCTATTACTTTGTCTACATGTTCAAGCCCTTCAACTTTTTTATACGGCAATGGTTTTTGGTGCGAACCATAAAAATGTTGTCGTAAAATAGGATACAACGTTTCATTGATAAGCGATGATTTTCCGCTACCACTCACACCTGTTACTGCAATCAATTTACCCAAAGGAAAATCAACAGAAACATTTTTTAAGTTGTTACCTGTCGCGCCTTTAATAACTAATTTTTTCCCACTCCCTTTTCTTCTTTTTTTTGGTATTTCAATTTCTTTTTTGCCATTTAAATATTGGGCTGTGGCAGAGTTTGACTTCATTATTTCTGCTAAAGTACCTTGCGCTGCAATATGTCCGCCATGCACTCCAGCACCATATCCAATATCCAAGATATAATCACTTTCAGCCATCATGTCTTTGTCGTGTTCAACCACAATTACACTGTTGCCAACATCTCGTAGTTCTTTTAATGAATCAATTAATCGGTTGTTATCACGCTGGTGCAAGCCTATACTGGGTTCATCCAAAATATAAAGTACTCCGACCAAGTGTGAGCCAATTTGTGTTGCTAATCGAATTCTTTGTGCTTCCCCTCCGCTTAACGTTCGTGCAGGAGAATTAAGGGTTAAGTAATCGATGCCAACTCCTCTTAAAAACTGTATGCGGCTTCTTATTTCCTTTAGAATTTCAGTAGCAATAAGTTGTTGTTTTGCATTCAAGTACTTATCAATTTCGTTTTTAAACCATTCGCCTAATGCCGTTATTTCCATAGAAGCTAAGTCTGCTATGTTTTTATCGCCAATGCGGTAATGCAAGCCCTCTTTTTTAATGCGTGCCCCATT
This sequence comes from Bacteroidia bacterium, assembly GCA_025454875.1. Lineage (GTDB taxonomy): Bacteria > Bacteroidota > Bacteroidia > UKL13-3 > UKL13-3 > UKL13-3. Next base: position 2,105 of record JALONP010000009.1, read on the forward strand.
GCATTCTGGGCAGGTATCAATTGTCATAAACTCCTCTGCCCAACGAACAACTGAGTCTGCACTTTTTTCGTGATAATGCCTTGTAATAAACGGAATAAGACCCTCCCAGGTAGAGGTGTAATTTTGAGTGTAACCGCTTGTGTAGGTATATGGAATAACGATGGGTTCGTCTGTTCCAAATAGTATAATATCTAGCGCCTCTCTTTTCAGTTTTTCAATGGGGTCGGCAAAACTAAAGTGGTATACTTTGGCCAAAGCTCTTAATTGAGCAAACGTCCAATTGTCTCTTGGTTCACCTAATGGGGCAAGTGCACCTTTATTTATGCTCAATTTTTTATCGGGAATGATGTTGTTTTCGTCAAGCAAGCTCACTACGCCTAGTCCATCACATTTTGGGCAAGCACCGTAAGGTGAGTTAAACGAAAAGGTATTGGGTTGGGCTTCATCATAACTGATTCCGCTTTTTGGGTCCATTAAGAACTTACTGAAATGAAACACGCGCTCGTTTTTTCCTTCACCCTCTATTAATACAAGGGTTCCTTTTCCCATTTTTAAAGCGCTTTTTACACTTTCTCCAATTCTAAATCGAGCATCTTTTTTGGGTTCTATCCGATCGATTAGCACTTCAATATCATGAATTTTGTAACGGTCGGCTTGCATTTTCGGGGAGATTTCTTTGAGTTCGCCATCAACTCTTACTTTGGTAAATCCTTGTTTGCGAATTTGTTCGAAAAGCTCTCTATAATGGCCTTTTCGGCCTTTGATTAATGGAGCTAAAATGGCAATCTTTTTATTTTCAAACTGGTTAATAATGTTTGCAATAATTTGCTCCTCAGTCATCTTCACCATTTTTTCGCCACTTACATAACTGTACGCATCAGCAGCACGAGCGAAAAGTAGGCGCATGAAATCATAAATTTCAGTAATGGTGCCAACAGTAGAGCGTGGATTTTTGTTCACCGTTTTTTGCTCAATAGCGATAACAGGAGATAGGCCATTGATTTTGTCAACATCAGGTCGTTCCATGTTGCCGATAAACTGACGCGCATAAGCACTAAAGCTTTCCATATATCTTCGTTGTCCTTCGGCAAAAATGGTATCGAATGCCAAGGACGATTTTCCGCTACCGCTTAAACCGGTAATAGTAACCAGTTTGTTTCGTGGAATACGCACATCTATGTTTTTTAAGTTGTGTTCCCTTGCTCCTAACACCTCAATGTATTCGCTTTCTAAACTAGTCAATGGACTCGCTTTTTTTATTCGTTCTTTTTTCATGAAGATTTTACTTGACCAAACAGGCTGTTAAAATAGCAACCCAAAACCAATATTGTTTTAAAAATCGGTTAATCATCGTATTTACTTTGTTTTAGACGGAATACACTTTTGTATAAATTTTTAGAATGACATGAAATACAGATTAACATTAACATTTACACTTGGATTCTTTGCCGCTTTGCTTGCCTCGTGTGAAAAGGAAGAAACAAAGCCAGCACAATTAGTGAATACTAACAATGTAAAAGGATTTGCATGTAAGATTGACGGAAGCGACTTTGTAGCCGACTCAGGACGGGTAAATTTTTACGCTGGAGGAATGACTGTAATTGCCTATAAGGGCGGAGCCTCGGCATTCGAAATCAATACAATTACACCGCTGGTTGCACAGAAGCCTTTTTCTGGACGAACGCTACTAACTTATATTAGCGGGAACAACTTGTTCGGAAGTATATCTGGAACACTCAATATTGAATTAGCAGATTCGGTATCAGCAAGCAGCAAAGGTACATTTAACGCCATTATTCAAAACAATCAAGACAGCTCAGTGCTTACCATAAGTGACGGAGCTTTTATTCTCTAATTTTAAACTATGGTCCCTTTTCGTCTTGTTGGTTATAATTAGCCTAATCTTCGTTGCATGGTATGCTGAACGGTGTTATACACTTGTATTGGGCTCAGTTTTCTCCAATTTAATTGATCTAAGGTTCCTCCAAAATTGAGGTAATAGTCAATATTATTATCGCGAAACTCTTGTAATACGTGCTCTTGAAAATTTACTGCCGCAATCCAACCATCTTCCACATCTTGAAACCACTCTTCGTAATAAGAGTCGTCACTTCCATGAAAATTCAAAACGTTTTCTCCAATCAAGATAAACTTTTGAATTCCGTGTTCCATTAATACTTCCAGCACATCTCTTTTCAAAAACATGATGTCGTTTGTTACCGCATCGTTCCATTCGCCTATCATTTCGATAATTGCAAATCCTTCTTGGTAATCAGCAAATAAAATTTTGATATATAATGTAGGAGAACCAAAAGCATCCCATTGTGGGTGTAATAAATAGTTATAAACTTGATTTGTGTACTCAAACTCGCTGTACTCGCGCTCATAAAATGGTGATCGCATATCGTCTTCGGAACGGTATAAGTCGCGCCATCTGTAATGAGGTTCGAGGTCTTGCATATGGTTCAAAAATAGGTAGTACTTGAGTTGTTTTCCATGTATTAGCAGGTAATTTTTTTTGCCCTTTGCAACTTGCTGTAAAAGTGTATTTTTGCCCTGCTTTAAACGAAAATAAACTATTAAATTATCATAACGAATGTCGTACTTATTCACTTCAGAGTCGGTTAGCGAGGGGCACCCGGATAAAGTTGCCGATCAAATTTCAGATGCACTTATTGACAACTTTTTAGCGTTTGACGCTGATTCAAAAGTTGCTTGCGAAACCTTGGTAACAACGGGCCAAGTTGTATTAGCAGGGGAAGTAAAATCTAAAGCATATCTTGATGTTCAAACGATTGCAAGAGATGTAATCAAGAAAATTGGGTACACCAAAAGCGAATACATGTTTGAAGCGAACTCATGTGGGGTATTGAGTGCTATACATGAACAAAGTGCTGATATCAACCAGGGGGTTGATCGTAAAAAGAAGCAAGACCAAGGCGCAGGAGACCAAGGAATGATGTTTGGTTACGCTACTGCTGAAACGGACAATTACATGCCATTGGCTTTGGATTTAGCACATGGCATTTTAATTGAGCTTGCAGCTTTGCGCAGAGAAAACAAGCAGATAAAATATTTACGCCCTGATGCTAAAAGCCAAGTAACTTTAGAGTATAATGATAAGAACCAACCCGTTCGTATTGATTCTATTGTTGTTTCAACACAACATGATGACTTTGATACAGAACCCAAAATGTTGGCTAAAATTAAGAAAGATATCATTGACATCTTAATTCCACGAGTAAAAACCAAATACAAAAAATACGCGCACTTATTTAACAATAAAATCAACTACCATATCAACCCAACTGGTAAGTTTGTGATTGGCGGTCCGCATGGCGACACTGGCTTAACAGGTCGCAAAATTATCGTTGATACTTATGGTGGTAAAGGCGCACACGGTGGAGGTGCCTTCTCGGGTAAGGATCCAAGTAAAGTTGATAGAAGTGCTGCTTATGCCACACGCCATATTGCTAAGAACCTTGTAGCAGCGGGCGTTTGTACAGAAGTGTTGGTGCAAGTAAGCTATGCAATCGGTGTAAAAGATCCAATGGGTATTTACATCAATACCAATGGAACGGCAAAAGTTAAAATGACAGATGGCCAAATCGCTAAGGTGGTCGAGAAATTATTTGACATGACTCCTTATGGAATTGAAACCCGTTTGAAACTACGCAATCCTATTTACAGCGAGACAGCCGCTTATGGTCATATGGGGCGTAAAAACGAAACGGTAACGAAAACTTTTGTTTCGCCAGATGGCAAAAAGGTAACCAAAAAGGTTGAACTGTTTACTTGGGAAAAATTGGACTATGTTCAACAAGTAAAAAAGGCGTTCGCAATTAAATAAACCAATAGTAAAACAAAAAAGGCCAGAGCATAGCTCTGGCCTTTTTTTATGGCGCCACTACTAGTTTTTTACTTAAGGAAACATTAGGGTGTGATACAATGATATTGTAGATGCCCGCTGGTAAATCATGTTGATATTGGTAGTTTATACCTGTGAAGGGAGCTTTAAATACAACTGCTCCTTTTGAGTCATATATTGCAATTAACGCATTGGAGACCGGAGAAGAGAACGAAAGGTCAAACCAACCTTGACTCGGGTTGGGGAAAACAGCAAAAGGCGGAGCGTCTTCATCATTTAAAGAGGTGAGGATAAAGCACTGAATAAAATTTCGCTGAACAAGTGTGTCGAGGCATTGGCCAGCGGCTGTTTGTGCTATCAATGTTATATCATAAGAACCAGAGTCACTGTAAGTATATGTGGGAGAAATTTGCGTTGAAGAGTTACCATCACCGAATTGCCAGTTGTAAATATAGGCATTGCTATTGGTTGTTTGGTTTGTGAACCTAACGGTGTAGGGTCTGCTTGTAAACAGTTGTTTATTTGCAATGAAAGCTAAAGGCAAATCTCGGTTAATGGTAATACGCATGGTATCGCTATATGAGCATTCGCCTTTACTTACGGTAACGATATAGTCTTGGTTAGTTGTTGCAACCAGGGTTGGACTCGCAATAAACGGATTGTTTAAGCCTGTTTGCGGAAACCATGAGAAAGTACCTCCAGAAACACCACTTGAAGAGGCAGCGAGCGTAGTAGTTGTTCCGCAAATTACGGTACGGTCGCTACCCGCAAAAACAGTAAACGGAACCACTTCAACGGTAACAGTATCTGCTGCAATACATCCACCCTTGGTGGCAGTTACAATGTAATTTGTTGTTGTAGTGGGAGTAGCATTTGGTGAAGCTACCGTAAAACTCGATAAGCCACTTGTTGGTGACCACGCATAAGAAACGCCAGTGGTGTTAACAGAAGTAGTTAAAGTGGTTGAAGCACTACAGGTAATAGTGCGATCTGTTCCAGCGCTTACTTGCATTGGGTTAACAGTTACTGTTACAGAGTCTGACGCGCGACAAGTACCTTTTGTTGCAATCACGGCATAGGTTGTGGTTTGAAGAGGCAATGCGTTAACGGTGGCAGCAGTTGTTGAGTTAAGGCCGATACTTGGACTCCATTGGTAAATGAGCCCCGAACTAATATTTGAAGAAGTGTTGATGTTCACAGCAGTGCCACAAACCACCGACTGGTCTACACCGGCATTGATGATAAGTGGAGTCACGGCAATGGTTATAGTATCAAAAGCAGTACAACCATTAAAGCTAGCAGCAATTACATACGTTGTAGTCGTATCTGGTGTTGCTATTGGAGAGGCAATGGCGGGGTTACTTAAATACTGTGTTGGGAACCAACTGAAGGAAACGCCCGTTGTGCGGTTGGTTGCTGCTGTTAGCGTTGTATTGTTAGAGCAAATAATTGTTTTGTCGCTGCCAGCATTTACCGAGATCAGACTACTGTTAACAAATAAGTTTCTTTGGGTTCGACTTACACACCCACCATTGCTTATTGAGAGCGAAGCAGTATATGTTCCTGCGATTGGATATAGCCATTTAATATTGGTTCTAGCGGTTGTGTCAATAGTGCCATCATTGTTAAAGTCCCATTGGTAAATGCCATCTAAAGGAGCAACTGATGAGTCTAGAAAAACTACAGGCGTGGTTGTACAGCTTGTTGTGCTTTGAAATCCAAAAGCAGCAATTGGAAAAGCCCTAACCAAAGCATTTGTTTGAGCCGAGGTGCTGCAGCCGTTGCTATCAATTACTCGAACGGTTGGGTTAAAGATTCCAGGATTTGGGTATCTGTACAAAAGAGAGCCAGAGGTCGTAAAGTCGGTATTTCCATCGTCATCAACATCCCAAAGATATTGACTGTTTGGAGTGGTGGACCCAAAGCTCAGAAGTTGTGTAGAATCTCCAGCGCAAACAGTATCTGCGGTTATCACAATTGACGGAAGCGCTCGAACAAGAATCGTAACGAAGCCTTGGTCTTGACAACCAGAAGAGTCTACGATCCGCAAACTTGCGGTAAATGAGTTAGGTGCTGTAGTAGCAATATTGATAGATCCTTTTGTTGTGCTATCATCAATGATGCCATCAGTTGTGTAATCCCAAAACCATTTTTGACTATTGGAATCGGTTTGAGAAGAGAGGTCGTTAATCACTACAGTTTGCCCTGCACATACCGGAGAGCCTGTAATTGAAACACGAGGCTTTAGGCCTACAACAAGCTGTTTTGTAACAGTTGATGCACAACCCGAGGTGTCTCTGATTGTTAATGAAACCGTAAACGAGCCAGCTTGCGTGGGTACCCAAATTGTTGACCCAAAGGTTTGGTCGTCAATAATAGAGTCTGTGGTAAAGTCCCAAGCATATTGGTGTTGTCCACTGTCTACCGACAATGAAGAGTCTACCAATCGTGCGGTATCTCCCAAACAAATTGCTTGAACGACAAAATTGGGTGTTGCAGAAACAGGGCACTGAGCCTGAGCCCAATTATTGAACCCTAGAATTAAAACTGTAAAAAGCAGTATCGCATTTTTCATTTGCATAGGCAAAAGTGTATTTCCGAAAGTACATATCTGATTGCTTATGCCAATTTGCCTTATCAACAGCATTGGTGTGTATGGATAGCTGCATTTACAGTAAACAAGACAGGTTTTAGGGATAAGCGGCTCCATTTATTGGTTAAAGCGCAGCGTGTTTATGCTAGTATAGTTCGCAAATTATCTAACTAAAGGTAAGTTTACTATAATTTAGCGCCATGTTTAAACAAGTCTTGTTTTGGGTTTTCTTTATGTTGATTCATATTCCAAAGGTGAGGAGCCAAAGTGAAGCAAACAGTCTTGGCTCTTGGAATATTGTCAACATGAGGTTGCAAGTGGGGTCACGTTGGGGCGTTTTTTTGGAGCCTCAAATAAGGAGTCTACAATTTTACAATCAATTTCACTACTACGAGGTCAAAGGCGGTTTAACGTATCGCATAAATGAGCAACTAGCATTAACGGCCTCTTTGGGTACTTACCAAACATATGCTGAGGGGGGCAATTTTGAGCTACCGCAATTGCAAGACGAGTTAAGAAGCTGGTTTCAAATTGCAGCTCGAAATCAAGTTGGTCGTGTGCGGATAGAACACCGATATCGAATGGAGCAACGCTTCACGCAAACAGGTTATCGTAACCGATTTCGGTATCGGCTTCAGTTATTATCTCCAATTAATACGCTAAACATTGAGCCAAAAACGTGGTATTTGGTAGCTTGGAATGAACTGTTTTTAACAAATGAGGAACCTTATTTTGAGCGCAACCGAATATTTGGTGGAATAGGATATGAAGTAAGTAAATCGCTGGCTTTGCAAACAGGATATATTCACCAATACGATTATCAGCTGACCGATGAAACGGGTAGAGACTTTTTGCAAGTGTCATTGTTGTTTCAAATAGATATGCAAAAGCGGCAAAGAGAGTTTGTACCGAACACAGTGAATTGATTAGGGTTTAGCCATTGTCCGCGGGCAATATGTAACAGGTAAAGACCAAAGAAGAGGGCATAAAAAAAGCCTCACTGAAGGTGAAGCTTTTTATGTAGCCCGTAGGAGAATCGAACTCCTCTTTTCAGGATGAAAACCTAACGTCCTAACCGATAGACGAACGGGCCATTTTGTTTAGGGAGTGCAAATGTAAGGTTCAAATCCAAATTGCAAAAATATTTTTCAAAATTTTTAGGTAACAAGGTCATTTGGTACATTCGCACCCTCTATAAAATGCAAACATTCAATTATCTAATATCAGTATGAAAATAGGAATCAATGGCTTCGGCCGCATTGGTCGCTTGGTGTTCAGAGCAGCCATCAACAACCCCAAAGTAGAAATTGTAGGAATCAACGATTTGATTGAAGTTGATTACATGGCCTACATGTTAAAATATGATTCAACCCACGGTCGTTTTAATGGTGATGTAGCTGTTGAAAACGGGTCGCTTGTGGTAAATGGTAAAAAAATACGTGTAACAGCAGAAAAAAATCCTGAAAACTTAAAGTGGGACGAAGTAGGGGCCGAGTATGTTGTTGAGTCAACTGGTTTGTTTTTGGAAAAAGGAACCGCAGCAGGCCATATTAAAGCAGGTGCTAAACGCGTAATTATGAGCGCTCCAGCAAAAGATGACACTCCAACATTTGTAATGGGTGTAAATCATAACAAGTATACTGCTGACATGACCGTTGTATCTAATGCAAGTTGTACTACCAACTGTCTTGCACCTATTGCCAAAGTATTAAACGATAATTTTGGAATTTTAGAAGGATTGATGACTACTGTGCACGCAGTTACTGCAACCCAAAAAACAGTTGATGGCCCAAGTGCTAAAGATTGGCGCGGAGGTCGTGGTGCCTACCAAAATATTATTCCTTCATCAACCGGTGCTGCCAAAGCGGTAGGTTTGGTTATTCCGGAGTTAAAAGGAAAATTAACGGGAATGAGTTTCCGTGTCCCAACGCCTGACGTTTCAGTCGTTGATTTAACTTGCCGATTGGAAAAAGGAGCAAGCTATGAAACCATTAAAGCTGCTATGAAAAAAGCTTCCGAAAATGAAATGAAGGGAATTTTAGGATACACAGAAGATGAGGTTGTATCAAACGACTTTCTAGGAGATGCACGTACATCTATTTTTGATGCAAAAGCTGGAATCTCTCTTAACGATAATTTTGTAAAAGTGGTAAGCTGGTATGATAACGAGTGGGGGTACTCAAATAAAGTTGTGGATTTGATTATCCATATGGATACCGTGAAGTAAGTAATTTAAATTTTGGGAACGCCCCGCACGAAAGTGTGGGGCGTTTTCGTTTACCCGCTATGTTAAAAATCTATTCTGAACAACTTATTTACCTAGCAGCAGCCTTTGTGTTCACTTTGTTTTTGGGATACATTGATGAAGGATATTACAATTTTAATTTTCTAACTTCCATCGGAAATATACTGGTCTTATCTGTATACATGATTGTGTTGTGGGGCTGCGAAGTAGGTATCGGAAATTTATTAAGTCTAACGAGGTTGTCTCGCTCATTAAGAATATCAATAAGTATTCTAGTCGGATTGTTCCTGCCAATCATCATTATCCTTTGGGCGGTGAAATAAAAAATCCCGCCCTTTACGGTGCGGGATTCGGTTGTCAAACCAAACACAAAACCTCACGACTTTGTGCTTATATCATTAAAAGCGCTCAAAACTGCTAAAGAAGAAAGAAGCTTCTCTAGCGGCATTTTCGTCACTATCGCTGCCATGAATTGCATTAGCATCAATTGATTTCGCATATAAGTTGCGAATGGTTCCAGTTTCTGCTTTTGAAGGATCGGTTGCTCCAATTACTGTTCTGAAATCAGCCACTGCGTTTTCTTTTTCCAATACCGCGGCTACAATTGGGCCAGATGTCATGAATTCAACTAGCTCACCAAAAAACGAACGCTCACGGTGAATTTCGTAAAACTCGCCTGCTTTTTCAGCACTTAAGCGAGTGTATTTCATTGCTACTATTTTAAATCCTTTTTGAATAATGTGATCAATAATTTTTCCGGTGTGGCCATTGGCTACAGCATCGGGTTTAATCATGGTAAACGTGATTGTTCCGCTCATATTGTAACTGTTTGTGCGTATTTGAAGATGAAAATGTTGCTGCTAGCTGTATTTTCACGATATATTTGTGAGGTGAAAAATAATCCACTACGCAAGCGCATTGGTATCATTGGTGGAGGCCAATTGGGCCGAATGATGATAGAAGAATCATTGAGGTACAATATGCCAATTTATACATTAGATGCGGCAGATAGCCCATGTTCAAACCTTGCAACTGAGCACGTTGTTGGCTCGCTCAAAGATGGAGAGGCAATTCGAACGTTGGCTTCAAAGGTTGACGTACTCACCTTTGAAATTGAACACATTGCAATCGACACGCTTCTTTTACTAGAGCAAGAGGGTAAAGAAATTATTCCATCGCCCCAACTTCTGCACATTATTCAAGATAAAGGACTTCAAAAGCAATTTTTTGAACAACACCAAATCCCAACGGGAGCTTTTAGGTTGGTAGATACCGAGGCTGATTGGCTTAAAGGAATTCAAGAGTTGGGAGGAGAAAAGTTGGTTGCCAAAACCCGTAAAGAAGGCTACGATGGAAAGGGCGTTTGGATTTTTAATTCTGCAGAACTGCAGCAGAACGTAAGCAAGCGCGCTTTTTCGCAACCAGCTTTGATAGAACAATTTATTCCTTGCCAAACAGAACTTTCCGTAATGGTAGCACGTGACCGAGAGGGTAACTCAAGGCTTTGGCCTGTTGTTGATATGGAGTTTGACCCAGTTGCAAATTTGGTTACGTATTTAAATTGTCCTGCTCGTATTCACAATGAGATAGCAGAAGAAGCCAAAACAATTGCGTTAAAAACAATCACGGCCTTAAATGGAATAGGGGTATTTGCAGTAGAAATGTTGCTTGGTACTGACGGAAAATTGTATGTAAATGAAGTTGCGCCACGGCCTCACAATTCGGGGCATCACACCATTGAAGCATGTTATACCTCACAATTTGAACAGTTGGTTCGCATCTTAGCAGGACTGCCGCTTGGCAGCACCGAGATGATTCAACCGGCAGTGATGATTAATTTGCTAGGAGATTCTGGTTTCAGTGGTGAGTACCAGTTGAAAGGATTAGCAGAAGCAGCGGCAATCGAGGGGGTGTATATTCACCTTTATGATAAAAAAGAAAGTAAACCTATGCGAAAGATGGGACATGTAACCATTACAGCACATACATTGGATGGCGCGCGGAGCAAGGCGGAGCGCGTTCTGAACTTATTGCAATTTATTCCTGCAACCTAATATGGAACAACTTCCAATTCTTGAACAATCCTTTTTAGGCAACCCGATTCAATCTTTTTTTGAATGTGCAGGTATCTTGTTATTGGGTTTATTGCTCAAGCGATTTGGCGCTACCTTTTTAAGCAAACAATCATATAGGCTGTTTCGCAAATTTGCTCACAACAAATACTCGGAAGAATTGGTTGCCCTCATTCGTAAACCATTTGAGCAACTTATCGCCCTTGTCATTCTATTCCTGGCCTTTAACCGACTTGCTTTTCCAGAAGCTTGGGATATTGCCGCGCGCAATACAATTGGTTTGCGTTGGTTGTTGCATACTGTTTGGATGCTTGCAATGTTTGTGGTAGGAACCCGAATATTGCTTCGTGCAACCGATTTTTTCGCAATTGTTTTATCGCATCGCGAAGAATCAACTGTTTCAGCTGAATTGGCTAACTTTTTAAAAGAACTGATAAAAGTGTTATTGGTTGTTATGGTCATTTTTGCTGGCTTGCGATTTATTTTTCATGTAAACATTACGGCACTTGTTGCTTCATTGGGAATTGGAGGATTGGCTGTAGCACTTGCTGCACAAGATACGTTAGCGAACTTATTGGGGTCGTTTATCATTTATCTAGACAAACCCTTTAAAACTGGAGATTATGTTGAAGCGGGCGAAATCAAAGGAACCATTGAGCATGTGGGTTTCAGAACAACCCGTGTGCGTACACTTGAAAAAAGCTTGCTTACGGTGCCTAATAAAAAATTGATTGATGCAGCGTTGAACAACATTACCATGAGTGAAGCTAGGCGCGTTCGATTTAATTTAATGCTTACCTATCAAAGCAAGTCGAGTCAGATAAAAGGAATTATTGATGATATTATGCAAGCACTTACCTCACATCCTTTGGTACTGGAAAACCCAATTGTGCGATTTGCAGATTTTGATAGCAGCTCCCTCAATATATTGATTATCTATTTTGTTAAAGGAAATGAATATGAAACGATGATTACAGTTAAAGAAGAACTCAATATTAAAATTATGGAGATTGTTGAAAAACACGGATGCGAGTTTGCGTTTCCAACCCAAACCATTTACCTCCAAAAATGATATTAACAGATACGCATGCTCATTTGTATGCAGCAGAATTTGATGCTGATCGTAAGGCAATGATACAACGTGCGCTTCATAAGCATGTAAGTCGTTTTTTTTTACCGAACATCGATGTCCATTCCATCCAGCCCATGCTTAACTTGGTATGGGAGTTTCCGGAGCATTGTTTCCCTATGATGGGCTTGCATCCGTGCTCAGTTGATGAGCATGTTGAAGCACATTTATTTCAAATTCAAAAGTGGTTTAAAAAAAGAACGTTTTACGCAGTAGGAGAAATTGGATTGGATTTTTATTGGTCGGTTGAATTTAAAGACCAACAACTATCTGCTTTTAAAAAGCAAATTCAATGGGCCATTCAATACAATTTGCCTATTAATATTCATTCACGCAATGCAACGCAGGAATGTATTGCTGTATTACAAGAAATGAAACACCCTAAGCTACGCGGTATTTTTCATTGCTTTAGTGGTAATGCCGATGAGGCAAAAGCAATTGTTGGACTTGGCTTTTATTTAGGTATCGGTGGAGTTCTAACGTTTAAAAATAGTGGACTTGATAAAGCCATTGAGCAAATTGGTTTACAACACTTGGTATTGGAAACCGATGCTCCTTATTTAGCACCAGTGCCTTACCGGGGTAAACGAAACGAAAGCGCCTATTTACTAGAAATAGCTCAAAAGCTAGCTGAATTGAAACATACTACTGTAGAAAAGGTTGCAGCTGTTACTACTGATAATTCGAAGGTGATTTTTGGGGTTTAAAATAAATTTTTCTTTAGAGAGTTATATGTAAAGAGAAATGATTTTTCGGATACTCATAATAACACCTGTTCTATTGTTGATCAACCAAACATCAAATGCTCAGTCATTTGGTTGTTATGATGTCGAAATTCCAACAGATAATTATTATGCATTTTCTACATCAAGTTATTCAAATGTGGAAGAGGCTTGGTTTAATTTACCTAATTTAGTAAAAGATGGAGAGTACACTGTATTTCATCCCAAGTCTTCTTCTGAAGATTCTCTTAGGCGTATTAAAGTAAAAGGATTCATAAAGGATGGATTGCAAAACGGAAAATGGATTGCAGTAAGTGAGGGCGGCAAAGATTCTATAATAGGAAATTATTGGCAAGGCAAAAAGAATGGAGTGTGGAAGTTTTATAAAGAATCAGAGGGAGGCGCTACATATTTAAAACGAAACGTATTGTACTTAGATGGGTTAATAGATTCTTTTGATGTACAATTTAATGCTAATGGAGACACGGTTGAATATACATCATATAATAAGGGTATGAAACAAGGAATCAACTATAAACTAGGGAAATATTCGGCTATTTATGATAATAATATGTTAAACGGAAAAGTTGTTGTATTTCATTCTGCAAAAAGGCCCTTTTATGAAATGACATATAAAAACAACCTGCCATTTACATTGCATTATGTTATTAATATATGTGGCGACACAATTGACAACGGCAGTTTTAAAAATGGGAATGGTAAACTAATTTTCTATGATAAGGAACTAGGATTGCCGGAAAGCATATTCACATTTAATAATCAATTAATATCAGGAGACATGATTCATTACAATAGCAATAGATCTGTTTTTGAGAAGGGGCTCCTTTATACTGAAAATGATAAATATATTGTAAAGGATGTAAATCTTTTCCGAACCGATTATAACTTACAAGCAGCTTACCAGTTAAAATTTATTTACCCAACTAATTATAATGTTTTCTATAGCAGTGGTAAGATTAAAGAATCAATTATTGGATTGAAGAACTCAGAGTATACTGCAGTAAAAAGCTTTGATGAAAATGGGAATATTGTTGCTTCTCATATCGTATATGGAGGTATAACAGTTGGAGATGATACCTCTTTTTATGAGAACGGAAAAATTAAAAGCATCATTCCTTATCAGATAGATTCATCAGCAGGTAGACTAACCAAAATGAAACAAGGAAGGGCTATATTCTTTTATAATACGGGTCAGTTAAAAGCGGAATTGAATTTTCAAAAGGATAAGGAAATGGGAAAAAGTATCTATTACAATGAATCAAGAGAAATTGTAAAGGAGCATTTCATTTTTGCAAACGGGAGCAGCTTTAGTATTTTTTATGGCGACACCACCAATAGGGTGGACTCCCTTGGCAGAAAGCAAGGAAAATGGTTTCGTTTCTTTACATATAGTTGCAGCAATAGCCCAAATCAGGTTGAGTTTTATTTAGATGGTAAACCAACGGGGGAATGGCTTGATTATTCTTATAATGGAGTTCTTTTTTCAAAGACAACATGGATAGACGCTGATTCTCTTTATGCTTATTGTAAAGTGTTTTATCAGAATGGGAAGGTCGCGCGGGAAGGCTATCAATATAACTCATTCGATGTTGGGTATTGGAGGTTTTATCATGAAAAGGGTTGGCTGTCACATGAAGGAGAGTTAACTTGGGAAGGCAAAAAGGGAAATTGGGTATATTATAATAGAAGAGGTAAAGTTAAAAAGGTTGTAAAACATTAAATAGCTAAACCAATCACCTAATTAACCTAATCAACCCGAAGTCAAGCCTCAGGCCTGAAATCACCAAACCCTAGGCATCATACCCCAAATTAGGAGCAAGCCATTTTTCAACGTATTCAACCGAAACATTTTTTCGCTTGGCATATTCTTCCACTTGGTCTTTTTGAATTTTACCTACTGCAAAATATTTACTATCTGGATGTGCGAAATAGAAGCCACTTACTGCAGCAGTTGGATACATTGCAAAGTTTTCTGTTAAAGTGATACCCGCATTTTTTTCTGCTTGAAGCAAATCAAATAGTTTACGTTTTTCGGTATGGTCTGGGCAAGCAGGGTAGCCTGGTGCAGGACGAATGCTGTTGTATTTTTCTTTGATGATTTCTTCGTTTGTGAGTGTTTCATCTTTGGCAAATCCCCAATATTCTTTTCTCACCAATTCATGCATTTTTTCCGCAAAAGCTTCTGCTAAACGATCAGCAACAGCTTTAATCATAATGCTATTGTAATCATCGTGGTCTTTTTCAAAAGCCTCAATGAGCGGTTCAATACCAATGCCCGCAGTTACAGCAAACATTCCAATATAATCTTGTTTGCCTATATGTTTGGGCGCTATAAAATCACTCAAGCATAAATAAGGCTGATTTATAGCTTTTTCGTTTTGTTGGCGTAAAAAATGAAATTTGAGATTAGGCGACTGAGCAGAGTCGCGGACATGCTTCTCTGAGTTTGTAGTATTTAACACCACATCATCACCAATACTATTGGCCTCATAAAAACCGATTACTCCTTTTGCTTTTAATAGTTTTTTGCTGATCACTTCGTCCAACATTCTGTTGGCATCATCAAATAGTTTTTTGGCTTCATTGCCAATAATTTTATCATCAAAAATGCTTGGGTATTTACCCACTAACTCCCAAGTTAAGAAGAATGGAGTCCAGTCGATACGGTCTCGTAATTGTTCAAGGGGAAAATCATCAAATACCTTGTTGCCAATAAATGAAGGTTTGTGAATGGTGTTGAATGATGATACGTTGAATTGGTTTTCACGAGCCTTTTCAAGCGAAACGAAGTTTTTGTCTTTTTTACGGTTTTTATAATCAATCCGAAATTGCTCGTAGTCAGATTTAATTTTAGCTTGTGTTGCTTCACGTTGGTCAACGCTGATTAAACTTTGCGCCACCGGAACACTTTTGCTCGCGTCCAAAACATGCACCACAGGCCCAGAATATACGGGGTCGATTTTAACTGCGGTGTGTGCCCTTGATGTTGTTGCTCCACCAATGAGTAAAGGAGTTTTCATTCCCAAACGTTCCATTTCCTTTGCCACATGCACCATTTCGTCAAGACTAGGTGTAATCAATCCACTTAATCCAATTACATCCACATTTTCTTTAAGGGCTACCTCTAATATTTTCTCCGCAGGAACCATCACGCCAATATCAATAATTTCAAAGTTGTTACACGCTAACACAACGCCTACAATGTTTTTGCCAATATCATGCACATCGCCTTTTACAGTAGCCATTAATATCTTACCTTGATTGGTGCTCATATCGCCACTTTTGCGTTTTTCTTCTTCCATGTATGGCATTAAATAGGCTACTGCTTTCTTCATTACGCGGGCACTTTTTACAACTTGTGGTAAAAACATTTTTCCTTGTCCGAACAAATCACCGACCACGCTCATTCCTGCCATTAACGGACCTTCAATAACCTCGAGCGGTTTTGCATATTTATTCCGGGCCTCTTCTGTATCGGTATCTATATAATCAATGATGCCTTTTACCAAAGCATGGCTTAAGCGCTCTTCAACTGAGCCTTTGCGCCACTCTTCATCAACGATATTTACCTTTCCTTTGCCTTTTACTTTTTCGGCAAATTCAAGGAGTCTTTCTGTTGCATCTTCTCTTCTGTTAAGCAAAACATCTTCAACATGCTCTAGCAAGTCCTTAGGAATTTCGTCATATACTTCCAATTGGCTCGGGTTAACAATACCCATATCCATTCCATGTTTGATTCCGTGGTATAAAAATGCCGAGTGCATTGCTTCGCGGACTTTATCATTGCCTCTAAACGAAAACGACACGTTTGAAACACCACCACTAATTTTGGCCCCAGGTAAATTTTCTTTTATCCATTTGGTGGCATTAAAGAAATCTACTGCATTGTTGCGGTGCTCCTCCATTCCAGTTGCCACCGGAAATATATTGGGGTCAAAAATGATATCTCCTGCAGGGAAATGAACTTTTTGGGTAAGTATTTTATATGCACGCTCCGCAATTTCTATTCTGCGTTGGTAATTATCAGCTTGACCAACTTCATCAAACAACATGACGATAACAGCCGCACCGAAACGCTTAATGGTTTTAGCTTGTTGAATAAATTCTGCCTCACCACCTTTAAGTGAAATCGAATTCACTACGCATTTGCCTTGTACACATTTTAAACCAGCCTCAATAATTTCCCATTTTGATGAATCAATCATGATTGGAACCCTTGATATATCTGGTTCGGAAGCAATCAGGTTTAAAAACGTAACCATTGATTCAACACCATCAATCATTCCTTCATCCATGTTGATGTCGATGATTTGCGCTCCTCCTTGTACTTGCTCACGTGCAACTTCCAAAGCATCTTCATACAAACCTTCTTTGATAAGTCGTAAAAACTTTTTGGAACCTGTTACATTGGTGCGTTCGCCAACATTGATAAAGTTTGAGCCTTGGTAAATAACCAAAGGCTCAAGGCCAGAAAGTTTTAAGGTATGGTCGGGCATATGCTTTGTTTTCATAAATGCCCTGCAAAGTAAATCAATTTGAGGAATTTTTGCCTTTATGCAACTTGGTGTTCGTGAATGTTTTTAAGCCTTGCGAACAGCTCATTCGGATCAAAAGGTTTAGTTAAATAATCCGTAATGCCGAGACGTTCAGTTTTTTGTTTGGTTTCTTGAATGGCATCTGCAGTAAGTGCGATGATTGGCGTTTGGATACCCTTTTTTCGCAATGCAATGGTAGCTTGTAAGCCATCCATTACAGGCATGTGCAAATCCATTAGTATCGCATCAAAAACGTTATCGGAAGCTATTGAAACCACCTCTGCACCATTATTGGCAACGGTAACCTCAGCACCCCATTTTTCGAGTGTTTTTTTTGCTACCAGCACATTAATTGAATTGTCTTCAGCTAAGAGTACTTTCATTCCTTTAACTAGTTGTGAGTGGGATCCAGCAGGCGAACTTTCTGTCAACGCAGATTGTTCACGGTAGGGCAGGTTTAGAACAAAGCTAAATGTAGAGCCTTTGTTTTCAACTGAACTAACCGTCATTTGACTACCCATCGCATGAATAATACGCCTGCAAATGGCCAAGCCCAGTCCGCTTCCACCATAATGGTGTTCTAATGTGCTATGTGCTTGGGTAAATGCATTAAAAATAGTTTCATGGTGATTTTGGTGAATGCCTATACCCGTGTCCACTACTTGGAATAGAACGTGCGCCTCTCCAGGTGTTTGCTGTAGTATTTTTGCCTCAATCAGTACTGAACCCGAATGCGTAAATTTAATCGCATTTGATAGTAAATTCACAATAACTTGTTGCAACCTCACTGAGTCTGTCCAATAAGATACATTTGGTATTTCGAGGTTTATTTTTAATGCTATTTTTTTCTGCTCAGCCATTGGCCGGTGCATTTCGGCAATGTTTTGAAGGTCTTGTTTGAGCATTGCGTAGCGGGGGTGTAAATCAACTTTTCCGGCTTCTATTTTTCCAAAATCTAACAAATCGTCTAGCAAACTTAGCAGGTTATGGGCCGAATTTTTAAGCAGGGCTAAATATGCCTGCTGATTGCCGTTGGGGTTGTCTAGCATTAGATTGGTAATGCCAATAACCGCGTTCATTGGCGTACGAATTTCATGACTCATGGCAGACAAAAACTTACTTTTTGCCAAGGATGCTTCCTCTGCCATTTCTTTTGCATGAATTAGTTCGTGTTGGATGATTTTGAACGCAGATATATCACGAATGGAGCCATCATATACGACACCTAAATCTGGGTCAACTAACCGATTGCTGCTTAACATAGCCCAGAAGTGAGTCCCATTTTTTTTCTTAAATGCTACCTCTTTATTTTTGACTTCCCCCTTCGTTTCAAGTTCTTGAATAATCTCAGCACGTATTTCAGGATTCACGTATAAACTGGATGGTTCCATAGAAAGCAGCTCCTCTTCATCAGTATATCCGAAGAGTTCAACATTTGCTCTATTTGCATATACTATTTTGTTGGTTGAGGCTTGGGTTCTACAAATACCTATGGATATATTTTGATTTATAGAGCTTAAAAGGCGTTGGTTTCGTTCATTTACACTTTGGCCTAGTTCGAGTTGTGTTTTAGTCTTGTGCCAAGAATTGATTAGCAAGTAGGTAATTAAAAGAGACATACTTGTTGCCATTATCATGTTAAATGATGCAATAACAATTTGATGTTCTCTAACAAATAATAAATCAGCGAAGCGTGGGGTTAAACTAGTGAAACTTGTTAAGTAAATAGAAGCCAAGGTAATAACGCCAGCCAAAATTCCTTGCCACTTTTGTGTTACATCAGATAACACAATATTGCATAACAACAAGGGTATGTAGAAGATAAAACCAATTGTAGGGCTAAACAATCCGCCATCAAATGTAAAAAGCAAACCATTTGAAGCAACTACGAATACAAAAAAGCTGAAGGTATGCCAATGGCGCTTAATGAATAGGTGGTTTAAAGCAAAGACAGCTGACGCAACAAGAAAAAACCAGTAGTGCTCTGAATAATCAACAAAAACGCTTAAAAATGAAAAGAAGAATAGACAAACTATAATTGCCCATAAATTAAATCCTTTTAGAAGTGCTGTTCTGTCTAACATTTTACAATACAGTCAAATATATTAAGAGAATGGAATTCTCCAATTCTTTTGTTTTGAATAAAACAGTTCCCCGTTTTTGATATACAAAGGAGATTCAATATTGTTCAAATACAAGCTTCCTGTTCCTAAACCTTGCGGAATATTGCTTTTATAAGGATTTGCAGCAAACCATTGTGCAATTGCATTGAGTCCAATATTGCTTTCTAGGGCTGATGTAGCCCACCATCCAACATCCTTTTGTTGAGCTATTCTTATCCATTCGTCAGCATTGTTAAAACCTCCAATAAGTGTTGGTTTTAAAATGATGTATTGTGGCCGTATGCTGTTAAGCAGGCGTATTCTTTGGTCGTTACTGTTAATGCCAATTAATTCTTCATCTAAAGCAATATCAATGATGCGTTCTTTGCATAAAGCTTCCATCCACTCTTCTTGACCTTGTTTAATTGGCTGTTCAATTGAGTGAATCTCGAATCGAGAAAGTTCACGCAGTTTTTCGCGAGCGTCTGTAGGAGCAAAAGCACCGTTTGCGTCAAGCCTGATATCGATTTTAAAAGAATGGTACCTTTTGCGAAACGACTCAAGCATTCGACATTCTTCATCAAAATCAAGCGCCCCTACTTTGAACTTGATGCAAGTAAATCCTTCTTCTGCTTTCGTAAAGGCTTCTTCAAGCATTTCATTTTTGGTATTCATCCATACCAATCCATTAATAGAAACGGGTTGGCCTTGGTAAAACGGATTTTCAAACAACTTGAATGGATCGTCAAATTTCAATCCTAATTGTGCGGTTTCAAATGCAAATTGCAATGATGGAAATTCATCTAAGGCCAATGCATCAAAAGGCAAACCTTCGTTGAGCAAGTCGCAATAAAATTTGAGTTTTGTTTCAAATTCTGGTACATCATCAATGCTTAAACCTTTTAGCGGAGCGGCCTCTCCCCAAGCCTTTCGAGCACCTCTTTGCAACTGAATATAATATATGGTATGCGAAACCATTTCGCCACGAGAAGTGCGGGCAGGCTTTTTAAAATGCAATTCATGTTTGTAATACGATGCAATCATTACAATAAATCTTTTATTACAATGGTCATTGTATAAATGCGGGCGAGCCAATTGGTGATAATAAATACAAATACAAACAATAGGGTACCAATTGAAAGTTGCTTAAGAAAATGGTTATATGCTGCTGATGGAGGTTTTTTTAAAACCTTAACCCAAGTTTTAATGATAAAATACAGTGCAGGTAGTTGTAGTAATTGCAACCAATGGAGGTAATTTATTGCCAAAAATCCGCAAACGCAGAGAATAGCAGTGGCAATTAGGAATGTATGATAAATACGGGCATTGCTCACCCCAATTTTTACAGGGATGGTGTTTTTGCCAGAAGCCTTGTCATTTTCAATATCTCGAATATTGTTGGTATTAAGTACGGCCGCACTTAATAAGCCGATAGCAAAAGTTGGGAGTAAAATGTAGGCATCAGTTTGCCAATTAAAATCAAAACCACTTGATAGGAAAAAGGTGCCCAATACCGAAACGGGTCCAAAAAATAAAAACACGGCAACGTCTCCCAAGCCACTATAGCCGTAGGCATTTTTGCCAACAGTGTATTTGATAGCAGCAGCAATTGCCACCAAACCCAGTAAAAAGAACAACATAAATTGAGCATCAATTTTTCCATTTGTGGCAATAAGAAGCATGCTTATTCCACTTGCTAATGAAAGCACCACAAATAGTATAATAGCTACTTTCATTTGTTTTGGCTGGATCGTGCCGCTTTGCAATGCCCTCGTATTACCAATACGATTTTCATTATCGGTACCTTTTACAAAGTCGCCATAATCGTTGGCAAGGTTTGATACAATTTGCAATAAGATTGCTGTAAGCATGCATAATACGCCAATTCTAATATTGGCACTGTACTGCATATCAGCAAGGGCAATTCCCATGGCAATAGCTGATATTGCGAGAGGAAGAGTGCGCAACCGCAATGCATTTATCCAAGTTTTGATAACCATTCGTGTTCAAGAATTAGTACTAGGAAGTAACGGAAATAGTAAGGTAAGGTTTTAACTGAATAAATAATAAAATTGTGTACTATTCAATATGCTGTTAGTTCTTTAACCACTCTTCAGGATCCAATTTTTTATCCATTAACCAAATTTGAAACTGAACTTCAGTTACGCCTTCATCATCAGTATCTACAATACCTATTGTTTGTTTGCTGTCTACTTGCTGCCCTTCTTTTACGCTTACACTTGCTAAGCGAGCGTATGCTGTAAAGTATTTACCATGACTAATTAACACAATTTTACCCATTCCTGGAACATTAAAAACCTTTGTTACTTTTCCTTTAAAAACGGACCTAACAGTAGCTCCAGGTTGGGTGCTAATATCTACGCCATTGTTATTAACCTGAACGCCTTTTAAAGTTGGATGCCCATGGGTGCCAAATGGTTCAGCAATGTAACCTCGCTCAACTGGCCAAGGAAGGTTGTTTTTATTGAGCTCAAAATCCGCACTCATTTTTACAACTTCTGGTGTAAGGTATAGGTCTTTTGCAGGCGCTGTTGGTTTAGATGCAGTAGTTGAAGTTGCTGAGGATCCAGTTTTTTTCGCCTCTTCTTCACGTCTCCTTGCCTCTTCTCTTTTGCGTGCTTCTTCAATTTCTTTGGCAATTAACACCTCTATGGCTTGGTTTAGTTTTTTAGCGGCAGCTTGGTTTTCTGCAAGCTGTTTCCGCACTTCTTTTTCTTTTTGTTGCAGAGCAGTTAATACGCGGCTTTCTTCTTGTTTGTCTTCTTCCAGTTCTTTTTTCTCACTTACCTCAATACCAAGTAAATCAAGCTTGTCACGTTTTTTGTCAATCAATCTGTTTAAGGCAACGATAATGTCTTTTTGGGTGCGTAAAATGAGTTCTGCTTGCCGTTGCCTATAATCACTATATTGGTTGAGGTATTGGATTCTTTTAATGGCTTGGTTGAAACTGTTTGCTGAAAACACAAACATCATCTTATCGTATACGTTTCTTGATTTGTATGCGCTCAGTATGCTACGGGCATATTCTTGTTTTAATTTTTCAAGTTCGGCTTTCAAGAGTGCAATCGAGTCACGCGATTCTTGAATTTGGTTGTCAATTAACCCAACTTGTTGTTTTACATTGCTTATTACGCGCTCGCGTGTTTTAATTTTATTTGTGATGGCCTTGAGCTCGGTAACCGTGGTTTTTTGCTTTTTTCGGGTATCGTCAAGCACCTTTTTGGCAAGACTAATTTTTTCGAGCAGCTCTTTCCTCTTATTTTCGAGTTCCTTGCGTTGGTTGGATGGGGTAGATTGCCCAAATGTGCTTAGGTGCATAACCAAACACAATACCAAACAAAAACTACAAGCGCTGAATTTCATATGATTTGGGAATCGTAAACTGAAGCTCCTTTTTTTTATCAAACACAAAGTTGGTAAGTTCAAGAGTGCTTTCTATATTTTTTTCTGCCCGTATGTTAATATTCAATGATGACGGGATTGAACTGCTGCCTTTGTTGTACACCTTGTTGTACTCAGCAGTAAACGATTGTTGGTCTTTTCGGTTAATTAACTCTGTTTTGTTCACTTTAAGTGCTGCGTTGAAATGTACTACCTGAACTTGGCTTGAAGCAAGCTGCTCTGTAATTACAATTTTTCCAAGCAATGAGTCGACAATACATTTTTCGGTAAGCGTAAATGGCGGATTGCCAAGAAGCAGTTGTTGCAACTGAACAAATCCCAAATCAGTTTGAAGGAGTTGTTTTACATACGCATAATTCGTGATAATGCATTTTCGATGCAGCATGTCCAGCATAACCAAAGAGTCAGGCGTGGCCAAGACTCTCGCAACTGGAATACCCATAACCGCAGTAATATTAAGGTAAATGTATTTTCCTTGCTCCATGGTAATCGTCACTCCAAGTTCTTGACTTTGCTTTTCTGTTTTAAAGGTTAGGTTGCCAGTGGCTTGGTGGTAAGGCGACACATTTTTTGAGGCATCAATTTGTGACAACAAAAGCGATTGCGTGTTAACTGCAGGCGCAGTTAAGGTTGGCGCAGGATCCTTTTTTTGAGCAGTTTTTGAGCTTTTACAAGAAACAAAAGCCAACAACCCAAATACCACAAATAGAAAGATATATTTATTCATACCACTTTTGGTCGGTTATTTTTTTCAATAGTTTGCTGTTGGTTGGATTTTTTCCCAAGGCTTTTTTCCAAAGTTCAACCGATTTGTTTACATCACTTAGGTGGTAAAACACATCTCCTAGATGCTCAATCACTTCTGCATTATCGGGTTCTAATTGCAACGACTGTTCAATATAGCTTTTAGCTTCTTGATAGCGTTTACTTACAAAAAGAATCCAGCCATATGTATCTAAAAAGGAAGGATTGTTAGGGTCTATTTCCAAACTTCTTTTGGAGAGCGATTCTGCTTTTGAGAGATTAACTTTTCGCAAGCTCAAAAAGTAAGCATAATTATTCAGTGCTAAAGCGTTAGAAGGATCTTTAGCAAGAAGCGCTTCAAATACAGAGTCGCTTTGCTGATGGAGGTCAAGTCGGTGGTATGCATCTGCTAGTGAATATTGGAACTGGTTGTACAACGCGTCATCGGCAGGTGTTGTATACATGAGGCCTTCCACACATAATGAAACCACTTCGTTGTATCGTTGCATTCCTGATGCTGCAATCGCGGCATAAACATAAAATGGAGCTTCTGCAGGAAACCAATACAAAGCATCTTTTGCATCATTATACAAAATGGAATCGTTGTTGAGTTGGGATGCGGCAAAAATAATTTGTTGCCAAGCAATTAAATTTTCGGGCATTATAGCAACCGCTTTTCGATAACAGCTGTGAGCGGAATCAAATTGTTTTCGTTGTTGAAACAAATCACCTAAAATCAAGTAAGCAGTAGCATCCGAAGAATCTGCTTGTTGGTAGCAAGCAGCAAGCTCAAAACTACGCTCAAGCTGGTTGTTAAATTCTGATCCACCTACAAAAGAGCTTAGAATCCGAACCTTGGTTTTTCCGTCAACTGCAGCACTTTTCATTCCACATTTAAGATAATTATACCAGGTTTCATAAGACTTTAGGCGGTATTCATTATCAGCCAAAGCAAAGCAAGCAATGCCATTATTAGGTTCCATTTGAAGGATTTGATTGTAAATAGCCAATCCTTTTTTGGTTTCACCATTTACCATATACAAATCGCCCAACATGCCAAGGTAACGCGTTTGGTTGGGGTTGGCGGCAATCAGTTTATTTACCTCAGCAACAGCCTTTTTAACCTTGTTTTGCATTAAGTAAAGCTGTTCTTTCCGCAATACTACATCTTCATTAATGCCGTTTTGTTTCTCGAAATCATCGAGCACCTTAATTGCCTTCTTTGTGTCGCCACCTAAAGCATATAAATATGAGGCCTGCATTGTTGTGCCAACATCGTTTTTGTGCTTAGCTATTGCCACAACGATATCTGCAGCCTCTTTGTTCCTTTTTTGAGCAATGAGGATATCGGCATAAAGTTCTTTGTACCAAAGGTTTTTTGAGTCGAGCTCAACTGATTTTTTTGCATGAAAAGCAGCACTATTAAAATCGCGTTTGGTAAAATACACTTCAGCCAACGTAAAATGAACAGCAGGATTGTATGGGTCTACCGAGTAGCAATATTGAAGCAGCTTAATTGCGTCATCATTGTTTGCTAAAATTTTTTCTTTAACAGCGTTGATGTAGGCGGCATCAAATTTTATTCGCTCTTGTTCGGTTAAAACCGGAGGTTTAGGCTGTGCAAGCGCATTCCCTATCCATCCTATGATGGCAACTGCAAAGAGCAAATATTTGCGCTGTATACGTAACATTTTAAATGGTTGTTGAGTAATCACCAATGCTCAAGTCTTTGCGTTCGCCAGCATACGTTGCATGGTTTCCAATCATTGCATTGTGTATAACAGCGTTTAATATTGAACTATTGGTTTGAATAATAGCATTGCTTATTACTGAATCTTTGATAATGGTTCCCTCTCCAATACTTGCATAAGGACCAACCACAGCATGTTCAATCACTACATTTGGTCCAATATAAGATGGCTGAATCACCAATGAATCCTTGAGCTTGGCAGACTCGTGAACCATTGGTTCTCCTGCTGCATGCATGTGAAACAATATTCGAGAATTGGTGTAAACGGTTGCGTTTTTATTGCCACAATCGAGCCATTCAGCCACTTTTCCAGTTTCAAATTGCATTCCTTTGGCCTTCATATTTTCGAGGGCGTTGGTCAATTGAAACTCTCCTTTTTCCCTGATATCATTATCTAATAAATACTGTAACTCGTTACGCAAGTTCTCGCCATCTTTAAAATAATAAATACCGATGATAGCCAAGTCACTTACAAACGTTTGTGGTTTTTCGATAAAATCTGTGATTACACCGTTTGCATTTAATTTAACAACTCCAAATTGACTTGGATCTTCAATTTGTTGGACCCAAATAATTCCATCTTTGCTTCGATCTAACTTGAAGCCCGCTTTAAAGAGAGTATCAGCAAACACCACGAGCACATTACCCGATAAAGATTCTTTGGCACACATAATTGCATGGGCTGTTCCCAATGCTTCTTCTTGGTAACAAATAGTGCCTTTGGCACCCAGCTTTTGAGCTACTTCAACCAACGTTTGTTCAACGGCTTTGCCAAAACTAGGATGAATAATGTATGCAACCTCTTCAATACCTTCCCCACAAACTTCTTCAAGATCTTCAATAATTTTTTGGACAATTGGTTTTCCGCCAACAGGAATCAATGGTTTGGGTACAGTTAATGTGTGCGGACGCATGCGCTTACCCATACCTGCCATTGGAACAATAATTTTCATAATTCTTGCTTGTTAATTGTTATTTGGTTTAATATCATTTGCCAGTGCTACCATAGCCTCCAGCTCCTCTCTCTGTATTCGATAATTCGGTTACCAATTGCCATGAAGCTTTTTCGTGTGACGAAATAACCATCTGCGCAATCCGATCACCAGATGTGATGGTAAAGGGCTCGGTTCCCAAATTGATTAAAAGTACCTTGATTTCGCCTCTATAGTCTGCATCAATCGTACCAGGGCTATTGAGAATTGTAATGCCGTGTTTTAATGCCAACCCACTTCTAGGTCTAATTTGAGCCTCGTAACCAACAGGTATTTCCATAAAAAGACCGGTCGGTATTAACATTCGGTCTTGTGGATTGATGGTTACTTGATGTTCTAAGTGCGCACGTATGTCCATCCCTGCTGCCTGACTTGTTTCGTATGAAGGAAGATTATTCCCCGAAGTATTGATGATCTTAATATTCATTGACTATTCGGGCGAATTTACGATTTTATTCCTTCTTTCAAACCAGAATACAACCACTACATACGCCAAAATGATGATACCATTTAAACCATATTGAAGTAGCGGAATTGTGGTAATGTCAATGTACGTATAAAGCAAATATATGCCTATGGCCACTAGGATATATGAAACAAAACGAATAGGTTGGTAGGGGATTGGATAATAGCGCGTACCTTGGTAGTAACAAATGGCAACCATGCTCGCATAACAAATTAAGGTTGCCCATGCAGCTCCGGTATATCCTAAAAAAGGAACCAATAAGAAGTTAAACACGATTGTTATTCCCGCTCCAATTAATGAAATTGTTGCTCCTTTTGCTGTTTGGTCGCTCAGTTTATACCATATAGAAAGGTTGTAATACATGCCCAAGAAGATATTTGCAATCAACAAAATCGGCACCACGTGCAGGCCTTCCCAGTATCTGTAATTGATAAAATGTTTAAAGACATCAAGATACAACGAAACAACCAAAAAAACCAAACAACAAACAGCCACAAAGTAATTCATCACTTCCGCATAAATTGTTCTTTTATCCGATTGCTTTGCGTGGTTAAAAAAGAAAGGCTCAGCAGCATATCGAAATGCTTGAATAAACAATGTCATAATAATGGAAAGCTTATAGTTTGCATTGTAAATGCCATTTGCAGCCAGCCCTTCATCAACGGTAGGGTAAGTGTATGAAATAATCAAACGATCAAGTGTTTCGTTAATCATACCTGCAAATCCAATCACCATAATGGGTAACGCGTACGTTAGCATTTCTTTCCATAGTTTTTTATCAAATGCACCGTGTTTCATTGCTGCCACCTCTGTGAAGAGCAACGGCAGTGTAATTAAGCTGGCAATGAGGTTGGCCATGAAGATAAATCCCAATTCAATTTGGCCATTGTATAGTGGAAGTAATAAATTGTAATGTTGGTGTACCCAAGGGCATAAAACCAGAAAATACAGGTTGAGTATAATATTGGCAAAGATGTTTATGTTTTTGACAATGGCGAATTTGACTGCTTTGTTGTGTTGCCTTAAATAGGCAAATGGCAAAGCACAAAAAGCATCAATAGCAATTATCCAAGCGAAATAAATAACGTACTCGGGATGCATGGGCACGCCAATAAGTGAAGCAACTGGTTGTGAAAGCAATGTAAGCAGAATTCCAAATGAAATAGAAGAATACAAAAGAGAAGTAACAGCCGTGCGGTATACATTTTCCGGTCTTTCACTTTTTTGGCTAAACCGGAAAAAGGCGGTTTCCATTCCATATGTAAGTAATACATTAAAAAAGGTAACAAATGCATACATTAAACCATTTACCCCATAATCAGTAGCCGCAAACAATGCTGTATGCAATGGAACAAGCAAGTAATTGACAAAGCGGCCAACTATTTGACTAAGCCCATAAATGGCAGTTTGAGATACAAGTTTTCGAATGGTGCTCACGCGGTAAACAGTTAACGGATCAAAGAACATAAAATTATTTTGATGAATACGCGTTGTTTACAAACACCTCAGGTTAAAATGTCTATTTTCGCAACTATGCGCTGGATTGTTAATCTATTCATTTTGTTTTTTTCATTGTTAAGTGTTGCGGCACATGCCCAAACAACTGACGAGCAATTGGCCGCCCAGTATTTTGCCAATAAAGAATATGATAAGGCTGCCGACTTGTATGAAAGACTATTGTCTAAGAGTCCAAGTGCCGGCTACTATTATGAAAACTTGTTAGATGCTTATTTAAACAACAAACGCTTTGAAGACGCTGTTAAATTAACAAGGAAGCAACAAAAGCGATTTCCGGGCCAGATTGGTTACGAAGTGGATGAAGGATTCGTGCTCACTAAACAAGGTCAAACGGCAAAAGCCATCAAATTGTGGGAGGAGCTGCTTAATAAAAGAACAAACGAGACAGAACAAACATCGTCACTCGCAATGGCTTTTCAGAAACGAGGGGAATTGGACAGGGCAGTTGATGCGATGCTACGAGCTCGGAAAAAACAGAATAACCCCTACTTGTTTTGCATACAATTGGCATCATTGTATGCTGATACCAAAAAAACAGATTTGATGATTGCAGAATACCTTAATGCTTTAGAGGTAGATGCTCAACTTATGGAGGATGTGCAAGGTTTTTTACAAGCATTTTTGCAATACCCTGCCGAGTTTGATTTTTTAAAGCAAGGTTTGTTAAAGAAGTACAAATCAAATCCGAATAACCCTGTGTTTAGTGAAATGATTATTTGGATGTATGTGCAACGTAAAGAATTTGGAAATGCTTTTTTGCAGGCGAAGGTTTTCGACAAACGTTACAAAGAGGACGGTGGGCGCATTTACCAGTTGGCAAACTTAGCTATGCAAAACCAGGCGTTTGATGACGCCATTCAAATGTTTACCTATATTATTGATTTGGGGCAAGATGGTAGCCAGTACATGAATGCGAAAATGGGTATGATGGATGCCAAAAAGCAAAAAATCATGCTTGCCTTGAATCCGTCTACAGCTGATTTACAAAGTTTGGAAACAGATTACAACACCTTTCTTGCAAGTTTTGGCCGTAGTTATGTTACTGCTTCCGTGATGCGCAATCAAGCCCAGCTTTATGCCTATTATTTACACCAAACGGAGCGGGCCATAAGCTTGTTCCAAGAAATAATCCAATTGCCCCGCCTTGATCGTAAGGTAGCTGCCGATTGCAAATTGGAACTAGGCGATGTTTACACCATGCATGGCGAACCTTGGGAAGCAATGTTGATGTATGGTCAAGTGGACAAAGATTTTAACGAAGACCCATTGGGCCAAGAAGCTAAATTTAGAAATGCCAGATTAAGCTATTACTTGGGAGAATTCGAATGGGCAAGGGCTCAATTGGAAGTTCTTAAAACAGCAACATCGCAGCTCATTGCAAACAATGCGCTTGAACTTTCATTGTTGATTCAAGATAATACTGTTGATAGCAATGAACAGCCATTGCAATGGTTTGCCAAAGCAGACCTTTATTATTTTCAACAACAATCATCAAGCGCAATCCAATGGCTTGATAGCATTACAATGAATTACCCAAGACACACATTGAGTGATGACGTGCTCTTGAAACGGGCACAAATATCACAACAGCAAAAGCGATTTGAGCAAGCTGTTTCTTATTTGCAACAGTTGTTAAAAGAACATGGTTCGGACATATTGGGCGATAATGCATTGTTCTTGTTGGCCGATATTACCCAAAATCAATTGAAAGACGCAGATACAGCAAAAAAACTTTATGAGCGACTGCTTCAAGAATACCCGGGAAGTTTTTTCACCACTGAGGCCCGCAAACGTTATCGAACACTTAGAGGAGATGCGCTTAATTAAATTTCTTTGACTGAAGGCAATTTACAATACAATGATTATTTACAATGTAACAATTAATATTGATGATGACGTTCATGATGCTTGGTTGTCATGGATGGAACAAACCCATATTCCTGAAGTAATGCAAACAGGCTTGTTTATACAATACACATTTGCAAAGTTATTAAGCAGGCAAGAAGATGAAACGGGCACTACATATGTCATTCAATACACAGCTAAGGATATGGCTAACTATGAAAAGTACCAACAACAATTTGCGCCCGCATTGCAAGCAAAAACGCGAGAACGTTTTGATGGAAAGTTTGTAGCATTTAGAACATTAATGGAAACCCGAGGGTAATTCTATTGCTTTAACTAAATTGCATTAATTTTGATTAATATTTTCATGCCTATGAAATGGTTCGCTACGTGGGGCTTTGCAGCCTTTTGTTTTACAACGGTGGTTGCACAACAACCAACCCGCGTTTACTATAACAGTA
Organism: Bacteroidia bacterium; assembly: GCA_025454875.1. GTDB lineage: Bacteria > Bacteroidota > Bacteroidia > UKL13-3 > UKL13-3 > UKL13-3. The sequence continues at coordinate 32,591 of JALONP010000009.1, forward strand.
AGGATAAGCCTTTAAAATCACCCAACTCAGCCGCATATTACAAAGAGACTATGCAATTGGGTGATACGTTAATTGTCAACACGTTTAATCCTTCTGGTTTGCCAATAACATCAGGAGTATATCTAAACCAAACAGAAAAGGTCGGGATTTGGACAATTTACAACAAACAAGGGAAAAAGGTTTCGGCAATAACTTACGTTGCAAACAAACGAAATGGCCCTTGTAGCTTCTTTCATGCTAATGGAACCATTGTTAAATCAGGAAATTTTTCAAATGAATGGCGCGATGGAACATGGCTATTATTCGATTCAACAGGAAGAAAGGAGGGGCGTTTAACTTATCGAAACGATTCCATTGTATCGCAAGTCGCATATGATTATTATGGCAATGCCATTGAGGATGCTGCACGAATTTATGATGACCCAGAGGCCAAAGCAGATAAGCAGCCTTCTTTTGTTGGAGGCGCCAAAGCCATGAATAAGTATATTAAACGAGAACTTAAATACCCTGAGGAGGCCAAGGAGTTAGAGCAACAAGGTCGGGTATTGGTTAAATTCGTTATAGGCGTAAATGGCGAAGTGCGCGACATAGAAGTGTTAAACTCGGGACCGCTGGTTCTTAAAAGAGAAGCTGTTCGTGTTGTGGCCAATATGCCACGTTGGATACCTGGAACACGCAATGGTATTCCTGTAAGCGTAAAGATGACTACAACTATCGTGTTTAAACTTTAAGTAAGGTAACTGCGCTACTTACAACTCAAGAACCAACCATTTTTTCGTAATCGAACCTTTTGGAGTGGTTACATTTACAAAATAAATTCCAGGCTTTACAGCATTCAGTTGTATTTCTTTTGCTGCATTTACCTTTTGAACAAGGCGACCACCGATATCAGTTATGGTAACCATTGTTTGCTCCAATTCAATATTGTTTAGCATTAACAACGATGTTCCTTTTGAAGGGTTAGGCAATAGTTGCAGAGTAGATTGATCTAAACCATTTTCTCTCGAACCAGTTGTATTGTCGATTGTAAAATAGTTCAAACTTTGGCTAAGCAAGCCAGCACCTTCATTGTTTAGTTTTATTTTTGCAAAATTAGTTGAAGGGGTTGTCTCGTTTAATCGAACATAGGTAGATAAATTGTTTGAAGCAACCTTAGCTAATAAAACAGTATTTGTATCACTGATAACCAACTCAATTTTGACTGAGTCAATCATTGTTGCATTCCAACTTACCAAAAAGCTATCATTTGCAGTTGTTATTCGCCACGTTTCTCCACCATTAGGTGCAGTGAGCACTAAAGCAGGTTGCGCTGCTATGCCGCAGCTTGCAGGAGGCTCAGCAATCCATGTTAAATTTGCAAAGTTGATGCGACAAGCAAAATTAACACTATCGATAAACGGGTTTCGGTTTTTTTGAAGCGCAAAAATGTATTCATGTCGCGCAATTTCATAAGCATCTGGCAAATCTTGAAAATGCCATTTTTTGAGTACGTCTTGGTTTTGGTTAGCTGCCACCACTGACCCAAGTGACCAGTTGTTACCACCAATGCCGTTGTATGCAATACACATATAAAACAAGGCCCTAGCTAAGTCACCCTTTTGCGCATCGCGCGGCTCATATACCTCGTTTCCATTTGCATCCAAGCCAATTTTACCTTGTCCTGTTGGTGAAACATAAGTTGGGGTACCCACAATTTCGCCAAATGGCAGGTTCGAGCGTTTTACATTTCCCAACTCTTGATCTGCTGGAAACAAGTTGTGTAAATCATTAAATTCAGGTAGTTCTCTTCCATTGGCAGCATTAGGCCATGTACCACCCTTATTACTAGGCATCCAACTTTGCGCGAACGTGTGTTCACGAGTTAAAATTCCGCTGTTGGTTCCTGTCCACCACAAAAAGGGCTCATTGTAAATATAAGGGTTAGAGGTGTAAACACAATTCACCACTTTTTTCCCTGCAGTTGTATCTCTGGTTAAAAAATTATTGATGATGGTGCCAATGTATTGGCTGTAAAAAACGGTATCATGTGGATTTATTTTAGAAGACAATGCACTAACCAAATTGGCATTAGATCCAGAAATGCCATTGTAATAATTTCCAATATTATTGCCAGGTGTGGTTACGGTTGTTCTTAACGGATTTTGTGTAAGGTAGTTTTCGAAACCAGCAGGACCATTTACCGAAAATGCTGCGAAATGATACGTAGAATTAGCCATAATATAAGTTGGCTTAAAGCCGGTATCACTACCAATATAAGCAACTTGGCTTTGGCCAATATAGTCGCCTTTGGTATATGATTGCCCATCAACAGGGGCTTCGGTTACAGCTGTATTGGGTTTGCGTAACACGATAATGCGCTCTGGTTTTGGGTTGGGTTGTGTAATTCCAAGTGAAAAGGTATAGGGCTGTAAATTGGAAACCCTAAACTGTGTTGGCTGCGTAGCAGGTTGTGTAGCTAAATTACCACCTATGCCATACAATACAACACCATAAAACCGCTTCTCAATATCATTGGTCTCGATATTCATTACCACAATATGGCTACCTAGGTTTGCGGGGTTAAATGTAATCGTCATATCCGCAGAACTGTTAGCAGGAATAGAGGTTGGGTAAGGTAACACATTAAAATCTGCAGCATCATCTCCTCCAAATGAGACACTGTTAATGGTTAGCGCCTCCGCGGTTCCTTTGTTTTCAATGGTAAATACGGTTGAAGCATTGTTGCCAACGATGTATGTTCCACCATTAACCACAACGGTATTTCCTTGTTTTAATTGAATTGAGGCATTTGGAGATGCTGGAGCGGCTTGAATCAAGACACTGTCTAGCGCAATATTGCTACCCGCTTCTTTGGCCGAGTAAAAAAAACGGACATACCTTGCTGAGGCTGAAGGGTTATCTACGTAACGAGTCATTGTTCCTGCAACTGGGTTGGCTGTAGTAAAGGTACGCAAAGGCGTCCAGTTGGTCCCGTCTACTGACTCTTGAATGCTGAATGTTCCAGTAAATGCCGGGTTAGGAGAAATACCTGTGCCTCTCATCCAATAACTTAAAGGTCCTGGCTTGTCTGCAAACCAAATGGTTAAAAATTCACCAGTAGCATCTAGCCTACATGAAATATTATCTCCTCCTACAGAATTAGCAGCTCCGCTGTAGGTAAGGTTTCCGTTTGTTCCTAATCCCGTTGTCCATCCAGCAGGCGGTGTTGCGATACCAGGTGTGCTAAAGTTCCAAATGGTAGGCAGTGGAGCTTGCGCGTTTATAAACAGGGGTAACACTAAAAACAAAAAGCGACTTATATTCATGTGTTTGAATTTATGAGGCAATGTTACATTGTTTATGCTATTAAACCGTGAACTTTAAATAAAAATCAGGTTAAAATTTATCACTAAAACACAAGGTAAAGTGAGGGATAAAATGCACATTTGCACCTCACAAACATTATTGCCGTGACCGAACAAGTAAGCCAAAAAAACCTTGCCACAGTGGAGCAAGCCCAACAACTGGGATTACGCATCGAAGAGTTTGAAAAGATTAAAGAAATATTGGGTCGTACACCTAACTTTACCGAGTTAAGTGTATACTCAGTAATGTGGAGTGAACACTGTTCATATAAAAACAGTATCGTTTGGCTTAAAACCTTACCTAAAGAAGGAGATAAAATGCTTGCCAAAGCAGGCGAAGAAAATGCGGGTTTAATTGACATTGGAGATGGATTGGCATGTGCATTTAAAATTGAATCGCATAACCATCCCAGCGCGCTTGAGCCTTATCAGGGTGCAGCTACTGGTGTTGGAGGAATTAACCGCGATATATTTTCGATGGGAGCAAGACCTATTGCGCAACTAAACTCATTGCGTTTTGGAAACATTAACCACGAGCGCACCAAATGGCTTGTTAAAGGTGTTGTGAAAGGAATTGGTGATTATGGAAATGCGTTTGGGATTCCGACAGTGGGTGGAGAAGTTTATTTTGACGATTGTTACCAAATCAATCCACTAGTAAATGCAATGAGTGTGGGAATTGCAAAGGTTGGGAAAACCGTTTCGGCTATAGCCGAAGGCGTAGGAAATCCTGTATACATTTACGGGTCATCAACTGGAAAGGACGGTATTCATGGTGCTGCATTTGCTTCAAAAGATATTACAGAAGACTCTGCTAAAGATTTGCCTTCGGTGCAAGTAGGTGACCCATTTTGGGAAAAGTTGATTTTAGAAGCAACCATGGAACTGCTCGAAACGGATGGTGTGGTAGGAATGCAGGATATGGGCGCAGCAGGTATTACTTGTTCAACAAGTGAGATGAGTGCGAAAAGTGGAACTGGCATGAAGGTTTGGCTTGATAAAGTTCCAATGCGCCAAGCCGATATGAAAGATTGGGAAATTTTACTTTCCGAATCCCAAGAGCGCATGTTGGTTGTTGTTAGAAAGGGATTTGAAAAGCAGTTTGAACAAATTTTTGAAAAGTGGGATTTAACCTATGCTCAGATTGGCGAAGTAACAGATACTGCCAGGGTACAATACTATATGCATGGTGAATTGGTTGCAGACATCCCTGGAGAAAGCCTTGTTTTAGGCGGAGGAGCTCCTGTATACCACAGGGAGTATGAAGAGCCTACTTACTTGAAAGAAATTGCAAAATTCGATATACAAACTATTTCAGATGTCTTTATTGAAAAAGCAATCAATCAAAACCAAAAATCAGCAGTAGAAGTTGCAAAGGCTTTAGCTACACATCCAAATATTTGCTCGCGCAATTGGATTTACAACCAATATGACTCCATGGTTGGTACCATTAACCAAAGCACAAACGCGCCAAGCGATGCTGCTGTGGTAAAAGTAAAAGGAGCACGTAAATCAATTGCCATGACAGTTGATTGCAATTCGCGTTATATTTATGCCGATCCGTTTAAAGGAGCAATGATTGCAGTGAGTGAGGCGGCCCGAAACATTGTGTGTTCAGGAGGCGACCCAGCTGCAGTAACCAATTGTTTGAATTTCGGGAATCCTTACAACAAGGAAGTGTACTGGCAATTTGTGCACGCAATTAAAGGAATGGGCGAGGCGTGCAAACGTTTTGATACTCCTGTTACAGGCGGAAACGTTAGTTTTTACAACCAAAGCAGCGATAATGATGCTGTTTTTCCTACACCTACAATTGGAATGGTGGGATTGGTAGATGCTTCGAAACCGCATATGACACTCGATTTTAAAAATGTTGGTGATACAATTTATCTATTGGGTCAATCTCAAAACGATATTGCATCATCGCAATATTTGGTATCGCAACACGGTGTTCAATACTCACCGGCACCTTACTTTAATTTGGAGGAGGAATATGCATTGCAACAAGCTGTTAAAAAGGCAATTGCAAATAACAGTTTATTATCTGCCCACGATTGCAGCGAAGGAGGTTTGTTTATTGCTTTGCTTGAAAGTGCCATGTACAGAGGTTTAGGATTTGATATTGTGAAATCAGACGAGTCGTTACGTAATGATGCCTTTTTGTTTGGCGAAGCCCAAAGCCGAGTTGTGGTTTCGGTTAATACAGCACATGCCGCCAACTTGGAGCAAATCATAGCCGGGTTAGGCGTATCCTTCCAAAAAATTGGCACTGTTACCAGCGGTGATTTGCGTATCAATGGTGTCTCTTTCGGAACCATTCAAGATTATAAAACGCCTTACCAAACTGCCTTAACAAATTATTTGGCGTAGTATTCTTTCGAAACGTAATTTACTCGTTTGGCTTGCTTAAAAAGCAGCCCAACTGCTTATAGATTTGTTACAAACCCAAACAGTAATTCGCAAATTTGCGGATACCTTCTGAACACTCTTTAGGCTGTTCCAACATGCCCATATGGCCGCTTTCGGAAAGATAGGTTAAGTGTGAAACCGAAGGCATTGCTGCTTGCTCGAGCATTGTGTTTTCGGGAATAATTGTATCGTATTTACCAACCCAAAATCCTATTGGCAATTGTGTTTGTTTAAGCCAACCAATCGAATCGTTGCGTAACCTCATCGCATTCAAACATACTTGTAGACTTTGAGCTGTGATTTTATTATTCTCCGATTGTCTGCTTTCAACCAACAAAGGTGAAGTTGCTGAAGCAAAAAGTGGTGGTATAAATTGATTGATATACCAAGCAGCACCCTTTTGGTCAATAGCCGCTATGGCCTGTTCTCGTTTGGCTTTGCGTTCATCGGTATCAGATGTTGCAGTAGAGTGCATAAGCCCAATCCCTTTCACAATTTCAGGATATTGTTGTGCAAGCGCTAATGTTACATAACCACCCATACTATGCCCAATAATAATGGCCGTTTGAATCGCTTCTGCATCAAGCACCGCTTTAACTTGTGAAGCAAACGTTTGTATTAAAGTTCCTTGAATAGGCTCTGGTGATTTTCCATGGCCAGGCAAATCAATCGTTACCAATGTGAAATGGTCTTTTAACAAAAACACCTGCTCGTTAAAGCAGGTGCTGTTTTCACAAAATCCATGAATAAGGACGATAGCTGGGCCTACACCTTGTTTAGCGAAGTGTAGCATTTTAATAAAATTTATAGCGGAAGTCTTCTACATTCCGTAATTGTTTAAGCACATCAAATGAACCATATTCCAATCGTTGTCCAAGCTGGTTTTGAATTTCTGATTGGTATGCGGCTGCATCAAAGCCGTTTGGTCCATCGGTAAAGCGACTGATATTGTAAATGTATACAGCGTTGTCACCTTTAACAGGACCTAAGATTTTACCAGTTGTTTTGGTTCCAAAAACAGTTCCAATAAAGGTAGCATCAGGACCAATATAAGCTACGTTAGCATTTTCAAACGTTTGCGAAGTAATTGGTGTAACAGCTACTTGCAACTTGGTAGCAATGTCTTGCAATGCGCTTGCACCTGTAACCGCGGCTGTTGCTTTTTCCAATAGCTGCTCAGCTTTTTTCTCCTTACGGTAATCAGCTGTTACGCGCTCTTTCACATCTTCAAAATTGGCTTTTCCTTTTTCTTTAACTTGAACCAATTTGGCAACTACATATTTATCACCAACAGATAATACTTCCGAAACATCACCTACTTTGGCATTAAAGCCCCAGCGAACAACTTCCCTTGCTTCGGCCATACCAGCCATTGATTTATCGTTTTCGCGCAAGTTGTCTGCAACACGTTTGGTTAAACCATTTGCTGTTACTGCAGTCTCAAACGCCTCGTTTCCGTCCATAGCTGATGCTGCAAATTGGCTCGCTTGATTATACACTGCATTCACAGTTAGTTCGCTCGGATCGATGCTTCTTTCAAGAACTCCGGCACAAACCGTTTTATTGGTTTTGTCTTCAGTTACCTTTACGATATGAACGCCAAACTGTGTTTTCACAATTCCTAAGTCGCCTTTTCTTCCACGTTTCACATAATCATTAAACTCTTTTACCATTTGTCCTTCCGAGAACCATCCCAAATCTCCACCACGACTAGCGGTTCCATCGGTACCATATTGAGCAGCTTTTTCACCAAAGTCGGCACCTCTTCTAATTTCTCCTAATACTTCTTGTGCTTTTTTCAACGAAGCGGCAGTGTCTCCATTGTCTATTTTAAATAGAATATGGCTTGCACGCATTTGGTAAGTCGAATCGTTTTTAATACCCGACACTTTGTAAATGCGGAATTTGCCATTGTTAAAAATAGGTCCAACCATCGAGCCTACAGGTTGTGAGAATAAAGCAGCTTGCACTTCTTCAGGGTAAAACGAACGAGGATGTGCAAGGGTATCAAATTTGCTCTCACTGTTTGCATCCACATACAAAGTATCGTTGGTGGACTGAGCGAACTGAGCATATTGGTCGTTCACCCATTTTTGCACGGCTGCACTGTCTGTAGCGGTTGGAGTTAAATCAAACATTACAAACTCCAATTTTCTCAAATTGTCTTTCTCTTTATATTTATTGTAGTGTTGTTTAAAATACGATTGAAGCTCAGCATCATCAGCGGTAATAGTGCTATCAGCTACACTAAAGTAATTAAGGGCAACTGCTTCTAGGTCTGCAAAACGATTGCGGCTTGCAAATACATTTTTGGCCTCTAATGAAGTAGCATGAACACCTTTTTTAAGCAAGTTGTTAAATTTTTTAGCTTCAGCCTCTTTGGCAATTCCATTCTCAAATTCGAGCCATTGAGCTTTAGCGGTTTCGTCTGTCCCTTCCGACATTTGCTTCAAGAAACGAACGACAAGCGTGCGGTCATATTGGCCTGTTTGTTGGTTTTGAAAAATTGGTGCAGACTTAATTTGTGGATGTGGCTCTTCTCCTTGAACCAAATCAAGTAACTCTGCATTCGAAACAGATATTCCCAAATCTGCATATTGTGATTCCATCACACCTTCTAAGATTAACTGGTTCCACGTTTGCTCGCGCACCATGTCCACGGTGTTTTGATCTAATGCATCTGTCTGTGCACGTTGCTTGTAAGCAGCAATATTTTTTTCAAACGCTTGCTCAAACTGTTTCACGCTAATATCTTCACCATCTATTGAACCCACAGTGGTATCATTACCACCGAATAGCCTGCTGTTGCTTTGCAACGCATCTGAAATTACAAAAAGAGCCAATGCGCCACCTACCACCACAATGGCAAGTCCTGATTTACTTCTGATCTTCTCTAAAACTGACATGTATAAATTCTTTGTAAGGTGGCAAAAATAAGGGAGTGAATGTTTACTTTTGGCCCTATGCAGCCCTTCGGTAAACTATTCCTTATACCCAATGTATTGGCTTCCGAAAACCCAGATACATTTATTGCTGATTATGTTCGGCTACATGTGAACCATATTCGCAGGTTTATTGTTGAAACAGAAAAAGATGCAAGAGCATTGATTAAACGGTTGCGCTTGGAAACCCCACAACAAGAGTTGGTGCTTTGGAATTGGAACGAACACAGCAACCACAAAGAGGTATCACTTTTATTAGAAGCGGTTTCAAATGGTCAAGATTGCGGTTTAATTACTGATGCGGGTTTGCCTTGTATTGCAGATCCTGGAAGTGATATTGTTGCACTGGCCCACCAACACCAAATTACAGTAGTGCCTTTGCCTGGTGCTTCAAGTATTTTAATGGCGTTAATGGCAAGTGGTTTAAATGGGCAATGCTTTGCGTTTAATGGATACTTACCAATAGATAAAATTGCCAGAGCAAAAAAAATAAAGGAATTGGAATTAGAGGCTATTCGTAAAAACCAAACACAATTGTTTATGGAAGCACCTTACCGGAACAACCAATTATTGGCCGATGTTTTGAAACAGTGCAACCCACAAACCAAGTTGTGTGTTGCAAGAAATATTTCAAGCACCAACCAGCTTATTCAGACCCAAACGTGCAAGCAGTGGCTTGCCCAATTGCCAGATTTGCACAAGCAACCAGTTATTTTTGCCATCGGTTAACTGTACACACAATGGCAGGAGCACAAGGAGTTTCGGTAATGAAATTGATTGCCCAAGGTGAGCATGAATCGCTTGACTTTAAGCAAACCATTTCATCTGCGGCAAAAATTGCAAAAACGCTTTCAGCATTTGCAAACCATAAAGGAGGCCGGCTTTTGGTGGGGGTAAATGACAATCGGGCCATAAGTGGTGTTAGGAGTGAAGATGAAATATACATGCTTGAATTGGCGGCTGCTTTTTATTGCAAACCCGAAGTACTGCTTACCATTCATCCCCATTTGGTTTCAGGCAAAACGGTGCTTGAAGTGATAGTTCCAGAAGCATCTCAAAAACCTGTTTATGCTAAAGACGAGGCTGGTAAATGGTGGGTTTATATTCGGGTAAAGGATCAATCATTATTGGCAAGTAAGGTTGTGGTTGACGTACTGCGCAATGAGTCAAAACAAGAAGGCGTATTGATTCGATACACGCACCACGAAGAGTCATTGTTAAAATATTTGGGACAGCACCAACGGATCACCTTAAAGCAACTTTGCAAATTATTAAACATATCAAGATGGCGCGCCCAAAAAATGCTAGTTAATTTAGTAAGTGCTGGAGTATTGCGTAACCATACTACAGAAAAGAGTGAATTTTTTACGTTGAGCTCGTTTGAAAAAAACCAATTAACATAGCAAACAAACTGTTATTTAAAACGTATTTTCGCTGCATTAAATTACAATTACATGAAAGTTGGTGTTGTTATTTTTCCGGGATCAAATTGCGATCAAGATGCTGTTTATGCTTTTCAACATGAGTTCAGCTGCGAGGTAGTTACATTATGGCATAAGGACCATGATTTACAAGGTGTAGATTTGGTTTTTTTACCTGGAGGTTTTTCGTATGGAGATTATTTGCGCAGCGGTGCGATTGCTCGCTTTTCACCAATCATGCAAAATGTGATTGAATTTGCAGGAAAAGGCGGTTTGGTATTTGGCGTATGCAATGGGTTTCAAGTTTTGTGCGAAAGTGGATTGTTGCCAGGGGCTTTGCTACGTAATACAAGTGTGAAGTTTAACTGCCAAAATGTATTTATTAAACCACAAACCAACAACTCACTTATCACAAATCAATTGGATTTGAACAAAGCACTTAAAATTCCGATTGCACATGGTGAAGGCCGTTTTTATTGTGATGAACAAACATTGGCGTCATTGAAAACCAACGATCAAATTTTATTTACCTACTGCAATGAGCAAGGTATTGTAACACCGGAAAGCAATCCCAATGGTTCGCTTGAAAACATTGCAGGTATTTGCAATCATACACGTAATGTTTTTGGAATGATGCCACACCCAGAACGGGCAGTTGATGCTGATTTATACAATACGGATGGCCGTGGATTATTTGAAAGTGTGCTTCAACTAGCAAGTGCGAGTCGCTAATAAATGAATATCACTTTAAACAGAAAGGGCTCAACTGCTAGCAGTTGAGCCCTTTCTGTTTAACAAAAAACAAACTTAAGAAGCTTGCTCACTCTCTTTAGGCTTATTTGCCAGCAAACGAAGCAACTGACCCAATTTAGATTTCAATTCGGTGCGTGGTGTGATGAAATCTACAAATCCATGTTCAAGCAAGAACTCTGAACTTTGAAATCCTTTAGGCAAATCTTTTCCAATGGTTTCACGAATAACACGTGGTCCAGCAAACCCAATCAGTGCTTCAGGTTCGGCAATATTAAAATCGCCCAACATCGCAAATGAAGCGGTTACTCCACCTGTTGTTGGGTCTGTTAACAATGAAATATAAGGAATACCATCTTTGGCTAATAACGCAAGTTTAGCCGAAGTTTTAGCCATTTGCATCAAACTGAAAGCAGCTTCCATCATACGTGCGCCTCCTGATTTTGAAATAACCATTACTGGTATTTTGTGTTCGCGTCCGTAATCAATAGCACGTGCAATTTTTTCACCCATCACACTTCCCATTGATCCGCCAATAAAGTTAAAATCCATGCAAGCTACTACCAACGGCATTCCATCTACATTTCCGGTTGCTGCGCGTAGCGCGTCAGTCAAGCCCGATTTTTTTTGCGATTCTGCTAAACGTGATTTGTAATCTTTTGTATCACTGAACGTGAGCGGATCCGTTGGTTTGATGCCTGCAAACAACTCTTCACAAATACCATCATCAAAAAGAATTTCGAAGTATTCAGCAGACCCTACTTTATCGTGGTATTTGCAGCTAGGGCACACATAGCAGTTTGCTTGGTGGTCGCTAGCCAAAATGGCTTTTTTGCACCGCGGACATTTATGCCACAACCCATCTGGTACCGCTTTTTTATCTTCGGTACTGGTTGTAATTCCTTCTTTTACACGTTTAAACCAACTCATGCGCTCAAATTAAAAAGTAAAATAAACACTGCCGTATTGTTTTTTAAGCAATGGTAACAGCATTATCGAGGTATACATCTTGAATGGCATTTAACAGTGCCACACCCTCGTTCATTGGTTTTTGAAACGCCTTACGACCTGAAATCAAACCTTGGCCACCAGCGCGTTTGTTTATTACAGCTGTTGCAATTGCTTCAGCTAAATCGGTAGCACCTTTTGATTCGCCTCCTGAATTAATCAAACCTTGACGCCCCATGTAACAGTTAGCAACTTGGTAACGGGTTAGGTCAATTGGATGGTTTGAAGAAAGTTCAGTGTATACTTTATTGTGGGTTTTACCAAAATTAAGTGCGGTATAACCTCCATTGTTTGTTGGAAGTTTTTGTTTGATGATATCGGCTTGAATGGTTACTCCCAAATGGTTTGCCTGACCAGATAAATCTGCGGAAGTATGGTAATCAACACCATCTTTTTTAAACGCATTGTTACGGGTGTAACACCATAAAATGGTAGCCATTCCTAACTCATGAGCACGCTCAAATGCAGCCGCAACTTCTTGAATTTGCCTGCCGCTTTCAGGTGAGCCAAAATAAATGGTTGCACCAACGGCAGTTGCGCCCATATTCCAGGCCTCGTCAACTGAACCAAACATAATTTGGTCGAATTTATTAGGATAGCTTAGAAATTCGTTATGGTTTATTTTTACGATAAATGGAATTTTGTGCGCATACTTGCGAGCAACAGATGCCAACACGCCATATGTAGAAGCAACAGCATTGCAACCGCCTTCGATGGCGAGTTTTACAATATTTTCGGGGTCAAAAAAGAGTGGGTTTGGCGCAAATGAAGCTCCCGCTGAGTGCTCAATACCTTGGTCAACTGGTAATATTGAAACATAACCTGTTCCCGCGAGGCGTCCATGGTTATATAATGCTGATAAACTGCGCAAAACTTGAGGATTGCGGTTCGATGGGCCAAAAATATCGTTTACAAAATTTGGTCCTGGTAAATGCAAATTTGATTTGGCAATTGTTTTACATTCGTGATTCAGTAAGTATTCCGCCTGATCACCTAATAGTTCAGCTATTTTTGTCATGTAGGTTGAGTAATTAAAAGTGTACAAACTTAACCAAATTTTTGAAAGTTGAAATGATTCGAATAGAACGCATCCAATCCCCAGAAATACTGGCACAAGCACACCAAATTAGAAAACTTGTTTTTGTGATGGAACAAGGTTGTCCCGAATCTGTAGAGTGGGAATTTGAAGAAGAGTCGGTGCATTATGCTGCTTTTGTAAATGAAGTAATGGTAGGCACGGCAAGGTGGCGAATGGTAAATGATGCAATTAAACTTGAGCGTTTTGCTATTCTTAAATCCTTTAGAGGGCAGAAAGTAGGACAAACACTCTTGTTAAAGTTGCTCCACGAAACAGAATCTTATGGGCTTGATCGTGTATTGCATGCGCAAATTGAAGCAGTTCCTTTTTACCTTAAAAATGGTTTTGTTGCTGTTGGTCCTCATTTTTGGGAAGCAGGAATTGAACATGTTAAAATGAAGTATGTGGTAACTGAAAAATAAAGCAGAGGGTTCAATTGTATTTGATTCAAAAATTAAGGCATACTTGGATAAATAAATACCAGCTTATGAAACAGATACTATTGATAGGTTGCGCTAGCCTAAGTTTATTGGCAAATGCACAAACCGACTCCAGCCAAAGCTCGCAAACTCCTCAAACACCTCCGGTTCCGGCAACGGAGACCAAAATTGTATACGAAAAGCCTGAGCCTGATCGGAGCGGAACCCTAACAGTTACAGGTTATGCCGAAGAAATGTTGCAGCCAGACATTATCATTTGTTACATTGATATTACAGCAACAGCGAATCAAACAGCCAAGGGAATAGCAGAAATTAATGAAACATTAGCCAAGCTTAAAACCAAATTAGCACCTGCAGGAATAAAGCCGGCCGACTTGGTATTAGCCGAGTTACAAGTGACTCCATATTACACCCAAAAGGAGGGCAAATTTGATTACGAAGGTTACCACGTTACACAAACGGTGATGATTAAGCTTGAAGGAAAACGCGAAAAAATGGAGTCGCTAATGAATATTTTGAGCGGAGAATCTAATGACTTGTTAACGGTTCATTTTGTTGGCCAGCTTTCGGTTGAGCGTAAGCGAGAAGCAGAGAAACGCTTGGTGAAAGAAGCACTAAAATTAGCCAAGGAAAATGCCGAGACCGTAGCCGCTGCGTCTGAATTAACTTTAGAGGAAATTCGAGAAATACAATACAATGCTGTGGCCATTCAAACCAAAGCTTCTTCCGAAGAAGCAAGCACAAGGTTGCTAGCCGTTAATTCACCTACTATTTCTAAAGAGCATGTGGTGCAAGATGCTAGTTTGCGCGAAATTAAAATGAGTAAAGAGGTTACCGTACGCTACCGCACCAAGGCTAAATAAGAATCTTAAGTGTAATTTTTTCAAATGAGGGGGGCATTGTATATTGCCCCCTTTATTTTTGATACCAATACATGGAATACGATCCGATAAAACGAGATTTGGGCTCGGTTTTTAACCGCTCAACAATGTTGCGAAAGTTGTTTTATAAACTGCTTGATTTATTGTTACTCCGCACATGGCATATTCACCGTGAACTTAAAGCATGGCCAAAGTTTACCAGCGGTTTTGCAATGCTTGATGCAGGATCAGGTTTTGGGCAATACTCTTTTTTTATTGCAAACCGTAACCGCAACTGCAGCATCAAAGCTGTTGACGTAAAGGAAGAGCAGATAGAAGATTGTAACCGATTTTTTTCAACCTGTGGATTGAACAACGTGGTGTTTGAAGTAGGTGATTTAACAAAACCACATGCTACCAATGCCTATGATTTGGTGTTATGTGTTGATGTTATGGAGCACATTTTAGAAGACGTGGATGTATTTACCCATTTTCACCAAAGCATGAAACCAGGAGCTATGTTGTTAATTTCAACACCAAGTGACCAAGGAGGTAGCAATGCCGATGAGCATGGTGAATCGTTTATTGGCGAACATGTTCGTGATGGTTATCCTGCTGCCGAAATGAAAGAGAAATTGGAACGCGCTGGATTTAAAAAATCCGAAATATTGTATGCATATGGAACACCTGGCAAAATTGCTTGGAAGTTATCAATGAAGTATCCAATGACGATGTTGGGCTGGAGCAAAGTGTTTTTTGTGGTATTGCCTTTTTATTATGCAATCACTTATCCGTTTTCGTTTTTGTTAAATTGGATTGATACCAATACCAAACATGCTTCTGGAACTGGGCTCATTGTGAAAGCCTGGAAAGAAGCCTAATCCTTTAAACGCATGAACCTCCCATTTGCAATTGCCAAGCGTTACTTTTTTTCACGCAAAAGCAGTGGGTCGTTAAATCTTATTTCCATCTTATCGGGCATTTCGCTCGTTGGTTACGTGGTTGGTGCTGCCGCATTGTTAGTAGTCCTCTCTGTTTTTAACGGGTTTGAGGTAATGTTTATGGGGATGTACAACCATTTTGATTCTGATATTCAAATTGTCGCAAGTCGTGGCAAAACATTTACCGAAAAGGAGTTATCAAAAATTGATTTAAACAAGGTTGAAGGTATATGGAAATACGCAATGGTGCTCGAAGAAAACGCATTGTTCAAATATGGCGATAAACAAAATTTAGGAACGCTAAAAGGAGTAGATTCGAATTTTGCCCTCATTACCGGATTGGATAGCAGTATTGTGGCTGGCCAATCATTTGTGCCAACATCAAATTCATTTCAGGCTATTGCAGGGCAAGGCATTGCTTATCAACTTTCGATTAACCCCAATGATCCTTTTGAGCCACTGGTTTGTTATATCCCTTCTCGGGGTGAGGTGGATATGTTAAATCCAATGGACGCATTTGTAAAAGCAGTAGTTTCACCTACAGGAGTATTTGCAGTGCAAGAAGAAGTAGATAATAAATATGTGATAGTGCCATTGACTTATTTACAGGAAACAATTAATAGGCCAGCGGCTTATACTTCAGTTGAGTGCAAATTGGTTGAAGGCGCTTCTTCTGAAAAGGTGCAGCGCGTTTTGCAACAAAAGTTAGGTACTGGTTTTAAAGTAAAAAACAGGTTTGAGCAACGTGAAGCATTTTACAAGGTGATGCAGTCTGAAAAGGTGATAAGTTATTTTATTTTGTTTTTTATTCTCATCATAGCTGCTGGCAACACAATCGGAACGCTGTATATTTTGGTTCTTGAAAAACGAGCCGACTTAAACATTCTTGCGGCAATGGGCTTAACACCCAAACAAGCCCAACAAATTTTTATGTGGCAAGGTGTTTTAATGTCTGCTTTCGGAGGATTGATTGGAATAGGATTAGGAGCACTCATTTGTTATTTACAAGAAACATATGGGCTCGTACAACTCGACCAAAGCGCCTCTTTTATGTTTAATGCATATCCTGTTGCGTTGCGGTATTGGGATATGTTATTGGTTGGTATAACCGTATTATTTTTAGGAACATTTACAGCCATTTACCCAGCTTATAAAGCCAAAAAACTCATAACGACTTAGTCTTTTTTTGGTTGCGTAAATTGTTAATAACAGGAATGGCTGTAACCACAATGAACGCAATTACAATGTAGTTTAAGTAATTTAATGCATTTGGAAAAACACTTCCAACAAAGTATCCAGCTGTAACCACAACTCCTGGCCATAAAATGGCACCAAGAATATTGTACATCAAAAAAATGCGTCCGTTAACTTTTACAACGCCAGCCAATATTGGAGCAAAGGTTCGAACAATTGGCAAAAAGCGCCCCATAATGAGCGCGATTCCTCCGTATTTTTTGTAAAAATTTTCAGCGGTGTAGATATACTGTTTTTTAAAAAACAAGGAGTCGGGCCTTTTGTATAAGGCTTCTCCAGTTTTGTATCCAAAGTAGTATCCAAAGTAATATCCAGCTATGGCAGCCGCTGCGATTCCGGCTTCGAGCACAGCCAAATCTACATCCAATACGTTTAAATAACAAAGTAGTCCAGCAGTGAATAACAACGAATCTCCAGGTAAAAAGAAACCGAAGAAGATACCGTTTTCAATAACGATAATAATTAAAAGCAAGGCTAAACCACCATACCTGATGAGCTCTTCCGGCTTAAATAAATCCCAAAAACTATCCACGTGTTTTAGAAGTGATTGGGGTAAACATAACCATTAAGGGACTATTAAACAAATGATATTAATTGTTGGGTTTTTCCTTTTTTTTGATTTCCTCAAACAGTTTTTCCATGTGAAAAACATAATCCAAACTGTCGTCATAAATAAAGTTGAGTTCTGGAATAACACGCACTTGCTTGCGAATGCGCAAAGCTAACTCATGGCGAATCGTTTTTTTATGCACTTCGAGAGCGGCCAATAAATCGGAATTATTGGTTTGGTTTAAGAAACTAATAAATACTTTGGCATATCCCAAGTCAGGCGATACCTCTACTTTGCTAATGGTGATGAAAGCATTTTGAAACAAAGAAGATCGATTTGCCTGAAAAATATCGGCTAACTCTTTTTGCAATAACCGCCCAAATTTCTCTTGTCTGATACTCATGGTACAAATATGGTTTAAATTGGCAACAAACCTTAGGTAAAAGTTTGCATGTCGGTAAGCTTTTTGTAAATACCGTTTAACGCAATCAGCTCATGGTGTTTGCCTTGTTCAACAACCACCCCTTGGTTTAACACAACAATGGAATCGGCATGTTGTATAGTTGATAATCGGTGGGCAATAACCAATGCCGTTCGGTTTTGCATTAAATGTTGAATTGCATCTTGCACCAATCGCTCTGATTCCGTATCGAGGGCAGAAGTGGCTTCGTCTAAAATAAGAATGGGTGGGTTTTTAAGCACTGCACGTGCAATTGAAATACGTTGGCGTTGGCCCCCGGATAATTTTCCACCACGATCGCCAATATTGGTTTGGTAACCTTGTTCCATTTGAACAATAAATTCATGTGCATTGGCAATTTTTGCCGCACGAACAACAGCCTCTTCTGCAACATCAGTCATGCCAAAGGCAATATTGTTAAACACCGTATCATTAAACAAAATGGCTTCTTGTGTTACAATGCCCATTAACTGGTTTAAGCTGCGCAACTGTATTTCCCGAATATCTGTTCCGTCAATACAAATGCGACCCGCGCTTACATCATTGAATCGGGGTAACAAATCGGCTAATGTTGATTTACCCGCACCTGATTGCCCAACAAGGGCAACCGTATGGCCTTTTGGAATGGTAAGGTTAATATCTTTGAGAACAGTAGTGTCACCGTATTGAAACGAAATATTTTCGAATGTTATTCCTGTTTGAATATCATTTATTACTACTGCATCTGGATGGTCTTTAATGGCAATAGGTTCTTCTAATATGGTAAAGATGCGCTCGCCCGAAGCAAGGCCTCTTTGAATATTGGTGATAGCTGATGAAATGTTTTTTGCTGGAACCAAAATTTGCGAATACAATACAATATAAGTCATAAAGGCACTCGCGTTAAGCTCAGATTGATTGCTTAAAACCAACTGACCTCCATACCATAATAAACAAACCACCACGCTTACACCTAAAAATTCTGATAGTGGAGAGGCAAGCTCGCGTTTGTTCCACATTGATTTTAGTACACCACGGTATAAGGTATTGTCGGCATTAAATTTTTGCCTGATATAAGGTTGGGCATTAAATGCTTTGATAATACGAATGCCAGAAATGGTTTCGTCAATAATGCTTAACAAATTGCCAAGCAATGCTTGTCCGCTTTGGGCTTGTTTGCGTAATTTTCGCGAAATGGTGGTGATAATCACCCCAGAAATGGGAAGCACAATTAGTGAAAACAAGGTTAGTTTAACACTCATGGCAAACAGCAAGATGATGTAGCCAATGATCATTAAGGGCTCTCTAAAAACTATTTGTACCGAACTCACAACGGAGTTTTCAATTTCATTTACATCGTTTGAAAGACTTGACATTAAATCGCCTTTGCGCTGGTTTTGAAAATACCCAGCATGCAATTCCGTTATTTTGAGGAATAGTTGCTCGCGGATATTTTTAACCACGTAGGTGCGCATATTTGTAAGTACACGCTGTGACCAATACTTGAACACGTTCGAAAAAAATACCGATACAATAATCACCCCGCATACAAATTGCAATGCGCCTTCTTTCCCATATTGGTTAAATATGGAAACAAAATAATAGTTAAACACATTTTTAAAATAGGCAATGCTCAGTGAAAAGGGAGGTAATTCTGCTTGGGTTTCGAGCGTTACCTTTTCGAAAATAACATTCAACAACGGGATGAGTAAGGTAAAGTTTAACAGGCCAAATATTACCGCCAATATTGCCAATACAGCATACTTTGGAATAAACCGTGAAAATGGTTTGGCAAAGGCGAGTAATTTAAAATACGTTTTCATCTTTGGTATGCAAGTATAGTTTTTTATTCGGAAGCATAGAAAATTGTTACATTTACAACGTTTCAAGCCGAGCATGATTAGCATTATTACAGCCATTCACAACCAACTGCCAATGAACAAACTCTTTTGGCAGTATTTGCAAAAGCATACTTTTCATCCATTCGAGTTGATTGTGATTGACAATAACTCTAGCGATGGATCAGCTGAGTTTTTTGAACAAATGGGTGCAATAGTTATTCGGAATAAAGCAAACTATTCGTATCCATACACACAAAACCAAGGAGTGGCGGTAGCGCAATATGATGTATATGCCTTTTTAAATAATGATATCATAGTTGCACCTAACTGGGACCAGTTGCTGCTGGATAGCATGCGGGTGCATAACTTAGATATTATTACCGTGTGTGGAATTGAGCGTGTTGAAACGCAAGCGGCAACCAAGGCAATGGGCCGCAAATGGAAGCGCATAAAAAATACTATACAAGCCTTATTTGGTATTAACGCGTTTACCTTGCGACTCATGCACCAGTTGATGTATCAAAATTGGGAGCGCTTTTCGGCTGAGCGACAGCAGCAATTTGCAAAGCAGGTAGTGGAGGGGTTTGTAGGTAACTCGGTTGTATATACCCGAAAGGCGGCAGCACTTATTGGCAATTGGGACGAAAGAATTCAAGAAGCAGATTTTGATTTGTATATCCGAAGTAAAAAGAGGGCATTAGAAGCAGGTGATTTAAAGCCATGCCATATTGCACTTGATGTATTTCATCACCATTATATCCGCATTACTGCTAAAGCTAAACCGCCTGTGTTTGCTGATGCTAATCAAATGATTCCGCTTAGCCAAAAGTGGACTGAAGCAGAGCGCATGCACTACTTAAAGGACAATGTTTTTACATAAATACAAGGATGCTTTTAGGTTAGCTTTCTTGCTATAAGCCCTTACAGCCTCTCGAAACTGAGTTCTGCGTAGCCAACCCCGTTCGCGCGAGCGTCTCGCTCGTGCATTACCATAAATAAACACAAAGCCCAACCCAGTGTAAAAGCTTGGTTGGGCTTTACGTTTTAAGGGGTATAAACTATTTATAAGGATTTTAGCAACCCACGCATTACAAATGCGCGGGAACATAGTGCAAGATGCTCGCGCGAACGGGGTTTTTCGGGACAAGAGACCGGTGCCCTTATTTTTAGTAGTCTCAGCGGGAATCGAACCCACATCAAAAGTTTAGGAAACTTCTATTCTATCCATTGAACTATGAGACCAATATTCTATCCATTGAATGCCGCAACTGTCAAAATCTTTGATTTTGCTTAGTTGCGAGCATCCTCGAAAAACTACGCAAACTTTGTTTGCTATTTTTCGGGACTATGAGACCAATATTCTATCCATTGAATGCCGTAACTGTCAAAATCTTTGATTTTGCTTAGTTGCGAGCATCCTCGAAAAACTACACAAACTTTGTTTGCTATTTTTCGGGACTATGAGACCAAAACGCATCCGCAAAAATGCTCTTTTTTCTTCACATTTTTACTTCACCACACTACCAGGTTCAATATCTTTTTCAGAGCCTACGCTGTATAGTTTTCCAAAATCGTTGCCTGCCATTAACAACATACCCTGGCTTTCAATACCTCGTATTTTGCGAGGAGCCAAGTTTGCCACAACGGTAACCAATTTACCAACCAAATCTTGAGGCTGATAATACTCTGCAATGCCACTTAAAATGGTGCGTTGCTCAAACCCTAAATCAACTGTGAGTTTTAGCAGCTTATCTGCTTTGGGTACCCTTTCGGCTGCCAATACTTTACCCACGCGTAAGTCTATTTTATCAAAATCCTCATAGGCAATATCGCTTTTTACAGGGTGGTGTTGTGGGGCCTTTATCGTTTCGGGGCTACTGCTAATAGGTGCTGCAA
Source organism: Bacteroidia bacterium (assembly GCA_025454875.1). Taxonomy (GTDB): domain Bacteria; phylum Bacteroidota; class Bacteroidia; order UKL13-3; family UKL13-3; genus UKL13-3. The sequence goes on from JALONP010000009.1 coordinate 53,764, forward strand.
CGGTTTCGTTTTCTGTTTTAATTCGTTGCAACCGATCCAATTGAACTTGAATTTCTTCATCAGCCACTTGTTTATAAAGGATTTCTGCCTTGTTAAGTTGGTGGCCATCAGGTAAAATATTTTCGTTAAATAAACCGTTCCATGCCAACGTAGGAGCCTTTAACATTGCCTTTAACCGAGTTGCTGTATGTGGCAAAAAGGGTTCGGCTGCAATGGCCAACTTTGCACAAATTTGAATAGCATCATACATAATCGCCTTGGTATTTTCTTCATCTGTTTTCACCAGTTTCCAAGGCTCTGTTTCGGCCAAATATTTGTTTCCGGCTCGTGCTGCATCCATAAAGCAACTAAGTGCATCGCGCAATTTAACGGCATCTAGATGCTGACGCATTTGGTGTAAGCTATTTCCCAATGCATCAAAACATGTTTCACGTGCAGCTTTTAGTTTTTCGTCTTTCAATTCACTTAATACACGAGGAACTTTTCCTTCGTAGTATTTTTCGCTAAGTACAAGTACCCTGTTTACAAAGTTTCCAAAAATGCTTACCAATTCGCTATTTACACGTGTTTGATAATCTTTCCAAGTAAACTCGCTGTCTTTGGTTTCGGGCGCAATAGAAGTAAGCACATACCGCAGTTCATCTTCCCTATTTGGGAAATCAACTAAGTACTCGTGTAACCATACAGCCCAATTGCGTGAAGTTGAAATTTTATCACCCTCTAAATTTAAAAACTCATTGGCTGGGATATTGGTTGGTAAAATAAAGTTGCCGTGTGTCATCAACATCATTGGAAAAATGATGGCATGAAACACAATATTGTCTTTGCCAATAAAATGGACAAGTGACGTTTCTTTATCCATCCAATATTTTTCCCATGCTGCCGTGCCATTAAAATACTCTTTGGTAGCACTAATGTATCCGATTGGCGCATCAAACCAAACATACAACACTTTTCCCTCAGCGCCTTCAATTGGTACGGGTACTCCCCAATCTAAATCACGAGTCATGGCACGCGATTGCAATCCATCATTTAACCAGCTTTGGCATTGGCCTTTGATATTTGATTTCCAAGAATCAAACCTTTGAATATACTGCTGAAATGCTTCGCTTTGTTGCAACTCACCCATCGGTAAAAACCAGTTTTTGGTTTCTTTTAACACTGGTGAGGCGCCACTTAACGCAGATTTTGGGTTGATTAAATCGCTAGGGCTTAAACTGGTTCCACATTTCTCGCATTGGTCGCCATACGCATTTGGGTTGCCGCAGCGAGGGCATGTTCCGATAATATACCGATCGGCTAAAAACTGCTGGGCTTCTTCGTCATAATATTGTTGTGTGGTTTCTTCTTTAAATATGCCTTTATCATACAAGGTTTTAAAAAAGGCTTGCGCAGTTTGATGGTGGATAGTTGAAGAAGTACGGCCGTAATAGGTAAAGTCGATGCCAAATGCTTTAAAGGCATTTTTCATAATACCATCGTATTTATCAACTACTTGTTGCGGTGTAACACCTTCTTTTTTGGCTTTAATGGTAATAGGTACTCCATGTTCATCACTCCCACAAATAAATACCACATCTTTTCCTTGTGCCTTTAGGTAGCGCACATAAATATCAGCAGGTAAATAACATCCTGCCAAATGACCAATATGCACAGGTCCGTTGGCATAAGGCAATGCTGCTGTAATTAAGTATCGTTTTGGTTCTGTCATAAAATATAGGGCAAATGTAAGGTTTTGTTGCTTGGGGTAAAACAAAAATGAGGGCCCAATTTTTTAATAGGAGTATATGAAAATGAGAATCTTTTGCGTGTTTTATCTTTTGCTACCCTTGCTAACAATTGCACAAAAAGATACAACCAACAAATCCAAACAGATAGATCTTGCAATTATTCCATCAATTGGGTACTCGCCCGAAACAAGGTGGTATTATGGAGGAAACGCTACGGCACTTTTTAAGCTCAATACAAATGATACCCTAGCCCGCACAAGCAATGCAAGTTTTGATATACTATATACACAAAACAGACAAGCATATATTGGTTTGGAGTACAATCTCTTTTTTAAACAGGAGGAATATATGTTGAGGGGTATTAACGAATGGGTTGATTTTAATCTTGATTACTATGGCATTGGGCCTCGATCTCCAAATATTGCTGAAACATTTGATTACAGGCAACTCACCTTTGATAATACTTTGTTTAAAAAGTTGAACGGAAAAACATTTGCCGGTATAGGATATAGATTCAGCTCATGGAATACCCTTCGAGCCATTGATGGCGGACTACTTGAAAGCGATAGTCCAAGCCATTACTTACAATCTATATCTAGCGGATTGATGTTTACTTACCTGATTGATAGCCGCGACAATATTGTGAACACATTTAAAGGGGGCATGCTCAATGTTTCATTAACACTCAATAGTAAATGGCTTGGTTCAACTGCAAACAACCCAAATGTGAATATTGAAGCCAGTAAGTTTTACAAAGTAAATAAGTATAATCACATATTAGCATTTCATGCACTGGGGAACTTTAATTTTGGTGAAGTGCCGTTTGCGGAATATTCAATTTTGGGAAGCGAAAACATGAAACGGGGTTATTACAGTGGCCGTTACCGCGACAAACAATTTGCAGCCGTACAAGTAGAGTACCGTTTTCCAATTTACAAACGCTTGGGCATGGTGGTATTTGGTGCAATGGGTGATGTGGCACCAACCATTCAAGCCTTTGCCTTGCAAACCATTAAGTTCTCGGGTGGGGGTGGGTTGCGGTTTATGTTATTTAAAGACGAACGCTTGAATTTGCGTTTGGATTATGGCATTACCAACCAAAGTGGTTTTATGTATATTGGTGTTGGTGAAGCTTTTTAGCCGTTTGCAATTCGTATTTTTCCGATTATCAAATTCTACCAATTGTCTTGTTTTTATATTTTTTTTGATTATATCTTTGTGATATCATTTTAATATCAAATAAGACTATGAAAAACGAAACCGTTTTTACCCCTTTTCCAGGTTACCTTACACTGTTTGTAACCTTGTCAATGTTAGCCGCTATTCCTTTTTTGGTAATTGGCCACTACATTGTTTTATCTATCATTACCGCAACAGCTGCCATTGTATTGTTATGTGGATTTATTATTGTGAGTCCTAACGAGTCGAGTGTACTGCTTTTATTAGGAGAGTACAAAGGCACAGTAAAGTCAAATGGTTTTTTTTGGGTAAATCCGTTTTTTACAAAACGTAAAATTTCATTGCGCGCCCGTAATTTGGATAGCCAACCTATTAAAGTGAACGATAAGTTGGGAAATCCAATTATGATAGGTATTGTATTGGTTTGGAAAGTAGCCGATACTTTTAAAGCAGCTTTTGAGGTTGATGATTATGAAAGCTTTGTAAAAATTCAAAGTGAATCAGCTATTCGCAAATTAGCAGGAACATATCCCTATGATAATTTTGATGATGAGCAAAAAGAAATTTCGTTGCGCAGCGGAGCCAACGAGGTGCATGACGAGTTGGTTAAAGAGTTGAGCGAACGTTTGCAAATTGCAGGCATCGAAGTATTGGAAGCACGCATCAGCAACTTGTCGTATGCAAGTGAAATTGCAGGAGCAATGTTGCAAAGGCAACAAGCAACAGCCATTGTTGCTGCTCGCACTAAAATAGTGGAAGGAGCAGTAGGTATGGTTGATTTGGCACTGAAAAAACTATCAGCTGAGCATATCATAGAATTAGACGATGATAAAAAAGCAGCCATGGTGAGTAATTTAATGGTTGTATTGTGCAGTGATAAAGCAGCCAACCCTGTCATCAACGCTGGAACATTAAATCATTAAACATGAATCCATTTACCGAAACACAATCTTTCTTTAAAAAATGGTGGCCAATAACCATCCCAATGATTGTTGTTGCCATGCTTCCAGTATTGCTCACCCAACAAATGGAGAGTGCATTGGTATCGTTCATTGTTATTCCTCTTGTTATATTGTTGTTCACCGTGCTTTCGTTGCACACCCGAGTAGATGATATTGGCGTGCATATTCGCTTTAAGCCATTCATGTTTAAGTCAAAAGTTGTTAAATGGAGCGAGATAGCTAAGGTAGAAGTACGCGAATATTCGCCTATAAGCGAGTATGGTGGTTGGGGTTATCGTAAGGGTTGGAGAAGACGAAAAATTGCCTACAATATTGCTGGTTACAATGGGCTTGAACTTACCCTTGTTGATGGCACCATGATAATGGTCGGCACTCAACACAAAGAGCAACTTACCTCCTATTTGCAGTATCTTAAAACAAAGTATGCGATAACGGCAATTCAATAATGGCTGATAAAGAAAAAAAACCGTTTGCCTTGCGCATCAGCAAAGAAATGATGCAGCAAATCGAGCAATGGGCTGCCGATGAGTTTCGCAGCACCAATGGGCAAATTGAGTGGATACTAAATGAAGCTTTAAAAAAGGCTGGAAGAAACAGGCAAAAAAAAACCTGAAGCATTTTGCTTCAGGTTTTTTTAGTTATTTACCTTTAAAACTTGCTTTGCGTTTTTCCATAAATGCAACGGTACCTTCTTTAAAATCTTCGGAGCCAAAGAAGTTTCCAAACTCATTAATTTCAACATTATTGCCATCTAGGCGTTTTTCATAAAATGCGTTTACACAACGTATTACTGAGGCAATGGCAAGTGGCGACTTGGTTTTGATTTTATTCAGAATTTCTTCTGCTTTGGCAATTACCTGATCAGGAGCAACCACGTGGTTTACCAATCCCATTTCATAAGCACGTTGAGCACTTATCATATCGGCTGTCATCAACACCTCCAATGCACGGCCTTTTCCAATTAGTTGAGCCAAACGTTGGGTACCGGCATATCCTGGCGTAATACCTAAATTTACCTCTGGTTGTCCAAATTTTGCACCTTCACCTGCCACACGCATATGACAAGCCATTGCTAGTTCATTACCTCCGCCTAATGCAAAACCATTTACCGCTGCAATAACAGGTTTTGGGCAGTTTTCAATGGCATTTAGAACCGCGTGTCCTTCTGCGCTCATTCGAGTTCCTTCTTCTACATTAAAATTTGCAAACTCAGCAATATCGGCTCCTGCGGCAAATGCTTTTTGGCCTGCGCCACTTAAAATTACACCTTTTATTTCTGCTACCTGGTAAATGCTCAAAATTGCATTTTTGATATCAGTGAGTGTTTGAATGTTGAGTGCATTTAATTTTGACTCTCGGTTAATGGTGATGTAAAAAATTTCGTTGCGAACTTCGGTGAGAATCGTTTCGTACATAACTGCTGTTGTCATCTTTTTAGTTAAAATTCTTGTTTAGTGAAGCGAGTATCTTCTTGTTTCGTGTGCTAAAATAGCTGTACAATAGTAAACGTAATTGTATAGAAGCGGTTGTTTGTTTTGTTTATTTTTTACACAAGTTTGAATTGGTTAAGCCGAGCGATTGGTGCTTACCCAATCCTTGATGTATTCAGCTATTTCGGTCATTGGTGAGCCTGGGGCAAACAATTTTCCCACACCCAACTGTGTTAGGTTCGCCATATCCTCATCGGGAATAATGCCGCCACCTGTTAGCAGTACATCGGTTAGGCCTTCTTTTTTCATGAGTTCAAGTAACCTTGGGAAAACAGTATTGTGTGCGCCCGATAAAATGCTAACGCCAATCACATCAACATCTTCTTGCAAAGCGGCTTGTACTACCATTTCCGGAGTTTGGCGCAAACCAGTATAAATTACTTCCATTCCAGCATCGCGAAGAGCCGTAGCAATCACTTTCGCTCCTCGGTCGTGTCCATCAAGTCCAACTTTGGCAACTAAAACCCGTATTCGTTTATTCATGTGTTTTACCTTTGAATGCGCACCAATTCTAGCGCATCTTTTTTACGTAATACCTTTTCAATATATGCACCCAATTGTTTGTCGTTAGGTTGGTAGGCAAATACAGAGTCACCTGCATTGGTCACTGCAACAAAACTGCGTTTAAAATACGATGGTAACGGGGTGTTTTTTTCTTCAATAAATGCATAAAACCTTGCACCTTTTTTGGTAGGCTCAATCAGAGTGTAATTCCAATATTGGGGGTATTCACTATCATGTGAGGTTAAAACATAATGTTTTCCATTTACCAACCGCAAGCCTGTTTGTTCATCGAGTTGGGTTACTTTAGTAGCATTGCTGTCCCTGGTTTCAAAGTAGGATGGCGCAATGAATAAATATACCGTATCAGTAATGGTAACCCGTTTAAAAAAAGAACTTGGAACTTTAATATAATATGATCCTTGAAGTGCAGCTGGAAACGTTTGTTGGGCAACACCTGGCTCTGCATCAAACAATGCAGTTTTGCATGATGAAATCAAAAGAATTCCGAATACGATGCGCGCAAGGTTTTGCATATTATTTATTGATGGTTTCGATTGCGTATTGTAAGCGTTTTATTGTTTCCTCTTTGCCGAATAATGAGGCCGCTTCAAATAATGGAGGGCCTCCAGCAACACCTGTTAATACAACCCTTAACACCTGTAAAAAATCTTTAGGAGCTACATCATGGCTTACAAGTGCTTTTGTGTACGCATTTTCCATAGAAGCGGCTGTAAAGGTAGTTTCGGTTTGGATATTTTGAATAATCGATTGAAGTACCAATGGCGATTTCTCATTCCAACGTTTGGCTAATACAGCTTGGTCATATGTTTGGGGTGCCACAAAAAAGTACGCGCCCATTGGCCAAAGGTCTTTAATAAAAGTAATTTTTTCTTTAATGAGGTCACAAGCCTTTGCAATGTATTCAGGTGTAAAAGCCAAGTCTCTTGCTTCAACCTCTTTGCTTAGTGCGGTTGCTAATTGCTGTGTGTCGGTATGCCTAATGTATTGTTGGTTAAACCAACGTGCTTTGTTTTGGTCGAACTTAGCCCCATGTTTGCTAACGCGATCAAGCGAAAAGAGTTCAATCATTTGCGCTTTGGTCATTAACTCTATATTGTTTCCGGGGTTCCATCCTAAGAGCGCCAATAAGTTCACCACTGCTTCGGGTAAATAACCGCTTTCGCGGTAACCACTGGATACTTCACCCGAAATGGGATCAGTCCACTGAAGCGGAAAAACTGGAAAACCTAATCTGTCGCCATCACGTTTGCTTAATTTGCCATTACCTTCAGGTTTAAGTAAAAGTGGTAGGTGGGCAAATTTGGGCATTACTTCCTCCCAGCCAAGAGCCTTGTATAAAAGTATATGCAATGGAGCAGAAGGCAACCATTCTTCACCTCGTATAACATGGGTGGTTTGCATGAGGTAATCATCTACCACATTTGCCAAATGGTATGTTGGCATCCCATCACTTTTATATAGTACTTTGTCATCCATTTGGCCAGTATTCACATTTACCCAACCTCGAATTTCATCATAAAACTTCACTTCCTCTTTGCGTGGGAGTTTGAATCGAATTACATAAGGTTGACCACTTGCAAGTCGTTCATTTACCTCATCTTCACTTAAGGTAAGGGAGTTCTTCATGGCGCTCCGGGTAATCGGATCATATTTGGCATCTACGTTTGACGCTTTGAGTTGTTCGCGCATTGATTCCAACTCTTCGGGTGTATCAAAAGCATAATATGCATGGCCATTTTCAATTAATTGCATGGCGTACTGCTTATACATGCTTTTTCGCTCACTTTGACGGTAAGGTGCGTGTGGACCATCGCCAAATCCAATTCCTTCGTTGGCTTCAATTCCCAGCCATTTTAACGATTCGATAATATAAGCTTCGGCACCGGGTACAAAACGTGTTTGGTCCGTGTCTTCAATTCGAATAATGAAATCGCCACCATGTTTTTTGGCAAACAAGTAGTTATACAAAGCAGTGCGAACACCACCAATATGCAAGGGGCCTGTTGGGCTTGGAGCGAAACGAACGCGAACTCTTCTCTCAGTCATAACGGGCGCAAATATACTATTTTACCCGCCACATCAAACTAGTGGTTACAATTGATTAACAAGGAAAAACGGTAGTTGAAAGATTTACTTGCGCTTTGAAGTGAGTGGGTTTCGTATACCGCTCATTTTAACCAAATCAGCCTTTAATGAGCCAACCCAAATTTCGGATTGCGCGCGCAATGGGATGTGGTTCTCGTCATCAGTTACCCACATTGTAATGGCTTCAGAATCTTTAAACACGCGGCCTTGTACCACTTGTGGTTTGATTTTAAGCGCATTGAATGTTCCAAGTTCTGTTTCAATTAATTCTCTACCAATAAATTTGAACCTGAATTCATAGTTTTTGTGGTCGAGGTAAAAGTTAATAGGAAACACATCTCCAGGCTTAGCATTGCTCATGTCGGTAGTGCGTGCATAATAGATTGCTGAAACAATATCGTGGGTGTTTGCTGGGATATCAAGTTGGCCTCTGCGGCTATTGGCTTTCCTGCGTTCGTGATCAAAAATGATGAAATCGCTGTCTTTATAGTCGCCTTCTTTTATTTTTTTTGTTGCTTGCCAAGGCAGCAAAGCATCTACATCCATGTACGACTCAAACTCGTCACGTACGCCAAACATTAAATCAACCATTCCTGTTGACTTTCCAAATACCCTTAGATAATAGGTACTTTTATCTCCAACTTTTTTCGGTTGGTCGCCAACAGTAAAATCAAATTGGCCTCCATTAAGCAAACCATAATGCACTTTGTAAGAAAGTTTCTCGCCAAATGTAAATGCATTGTTGGTGTGCTTTTCTACTTTATACAATACTTCTTCGCTTGGTGCAATTTGGTTTTGCCCTGCAAATCCGATAAGCAATAAGGCGGTTCCTGCAACATACTTTTTCATAGACGTATTGGTTTGTGAAGCCTCAAATACAAAAGGTGTTCCAAAAAAGAAAGACACCAATTTGGTTTGTACTCCTTGGCTATAAATTAAATTCAATTCCTTGTGCTAAAGGCAATTCTTTACCATAGTTAATGGTATTGGTTTGTCTGCGCATATAGGCTTTCCAGCTATCAGATCCTGATTCGCGACCACCACCAGTTTCTTTTTCACCGCCAAATGCACCGCCAATTTCAGCACCTGAGGTACCAATGTTCACGTTCGCAATTCCGCAGTCGCTTCCCCATGCCGACAAAAATAGTTCAGCTTCCTGAAGATTATCGGTGAAGATAGAGGAGCTTAATCCTTGTTTCACACCATTTTGCATGGCAATCGCCTCTTCAATCTGACTGTATTTTAACAAATACAAAATCGGAGCAAAGGTTTCTTCTTGAACAATATGGTAGGTGTTTTTTGCCTCGGCAATGGTTGGTTTAACATAACAACCAGACTCATATCCTTTGCCATTCAACACTTCGGCACCGCACAAAATGTTGCCTCCTTCTTCTTTTAGCTTAGTAATAGCTTGCTCATATGCGGTTACAGCATCTTTATCAATAAGCGGACCCACTAGATTTTTAGCATCCAATGGATTTCCAATTGTAAGCTGACCGTAAGCATTCACAAGTTTTTGTTTTACTTGTTCGTATATACTTTCGTGTATAATCAACCTTCGTGTTGTGGTGCAACGTTGACCTGCGGTTCCAACTGCTCCAAAAACCACTCCCCTTAATGCCAAATCTAAATTGGCATGAGGCGTTAAAATAATAGCATTATTACCGCCTAACTCTAATATGCTTTTCCCAAAGCGTTGGGCTACAGTTGCACCAACAATTCGCCCCATTCGGGTTGAGCCAGTAGCTGAAACAAGCGGTACACGAGTGTCTTTTGTAAGCCATTCGCCAACAACAGCATTTCCATTTATTAAACAAAAAATACCTTCAGGAAGTTTGTTTTGCTCCAATACCTTGGCCATTAATTTTTGGCAAGCAAGTGCAGATAAAGGGGTTTTTTCAGAAGGTTTCCAAACACACACGTCTCCACAAACTGCGGCTAACATAGCATTCCAGCTCCATACAGCTACTGGGAAATTAAATGCCGAAATAATACCAACAATTCCTAGTGGATGCCATTGCTCATACATGCGGTGGTTGGCACGTTCCGAATGCATAGTTAATCCTGTTAATTGGCGAGATAATCCAACGGCAAAATCGCAGATATCAATCATTTCTTGCACTTCACCCAATCCTTCTTGAAGGCTTTTGCCCATCTCATAACTTACCAATTTGCCCAACGCGTGTTTATGTTCGCGCAATATGTTTCCATACTGCCTTACGATCTCACCTCTTTTGGGTGCAGGCATTTTGCGCCATTGTAAAAATGCTGCAGATGCTGCATCAATAACACGTTCGTATGATTGTGCAGTGGTATTGGTAATATGGCCAATTAACTGTCCATCTACTGGAGAGTAGATTGCGTGTGTGGTTGATTGGTTGTCGGTAATAGTGGTAGTACCTGTTGATGTACCTTCGTTGTGCGTTTGAAGCCCTAGTTCGGCTAAAAAATCATGCATGTTTTTGGTGTTTTTGAGGGCTCAAAAGTAGTTGGTTACAATGAGATTTCCCGCACTTGTTTTACCAAATTCAACTTATTAAGGTTAAGGGAAAACGTAATGCGTTCGGTATATCTAAATGACTTGCTACCTGCGTAAATGCCTTCACCAGAAAAATAATCGACAATATCTGCTGATGCCAATAGCGGAAAGTTTACCCTAAAAATATCTTTAAACAGTTTTAGACTAATTCCTGATGTGTATACAAGTTTGACTTTGTATTGTCGCACAAATGAGCCGGTATTTCCGTCAAAGAAACTTTGGTCTGCTTGCAAGAGTGCAATGTCTCCGTATAATACTATGGGTAAAATGCCCGGAATGGTTGTTTCTAAATTTGTGCCGCAAGCCCACTTATCCGTGAATAGCATCGGATACAATTCCTTGAATTGTAACCCGCCAATCATGAGTTGTTGTGCAAAAATGCTGTTCGAAAGAATCGGATTTTCTGATCGACCAAATTGTGATTGACTATAAGTATAATCGTAAATACCAGTTTGAGCACCTGCCCTGTAATAAAGCAATCCATTATCTTGGGCGGTTAAATCGAGCGGATTTAAAAAGAGTCCTCCAAATAAACGAACAGTGAATCCTTTTGACAGTTTTGCATAGTTTAATTTGAATATGGCCTCTCCTTGTAGTTTGTGAAACGGGTTAAATGTAGGCCCAGTTCCGAATTCATATCCAATTTGATAGGCGTACGGATACAATTTACGTTGTTGGTTAGAAGTAAAACTCAATTGAAAAAATTGTCTTTGTGCTGCATTAGCAAGGTTGTCATTTAGGAGCCGATCAAAAGTTGTGATGTAAGCTGCAAGAAACTCACTTTTGGGGTCAACTCGCGGGTTTTGTTGATTGATTATAAAACGCGCACTTCCTTCAACACGCGTAAAAGTAGAGGGAATTACTGGTTCGAAAGCAAATTGCGAAAGGTGAACCGATAAACTTATCTTACGAAAATATCCATATTTCCAAATATGATGAGTAAGTTCACCAGATCCTACTAACTGTTTGCTCCCTAGCCCATACATTGGTGCAAGGATGTACTCGGTTTTTTTAACAGGTAATAAGCTATTGTAAAAGGCCAATCCAAGCATTGTTTTATCATACAGGTTTGCTCCAACAATGGGGGTAAAAAACACTTGGTTTTGGTACGGATTTTCGGCATCTGCTAATAATTTAAACTTCAATGGTTCGCATTTTCGAAGAATACCATTGGTACGAATACTGTTGTTCCCACGATCAATATCAATGGTATTTTCGAAGGCATCAACCCGAATATAATTATATGCTCCGTTCGGAATGCTAATTGGCCCCGCTGTAGAATCAACCCATTTAGTATACACAACTTGGTTGTTTGCCATTGCACTGATGCTTACAGGAGCATTAATGTTTGATTTATTTTCAATGGTTAATTGGTATCCATTCGCATCTTTTCGCAATGATTTTACTGCCCAATCTTGTTTTGCTGTTGATTGCATCAGTCCGTTCCAGAACCAAGTAAGGTCTTTTCCCGTATATTCATTCACATGGTTAATTAAATCTCCTGGAAGCGGATGTTTAAATTTCCATTTTTCGTAATAGGACCGCATCATCGAATCGAAAACGGTATCGCCCAAGTAACGTTGGAGGTAATGAAAATTGGTTGACGCTTTGCCATAAATAATGGCGCCATAATTATAATCAGTATACACTTCCGAACGAAGAAAAGCACCTTGGTCTTCATTTTTACGTGCACCAATTAAATACCGTTGTTCCAAGCCAGCGTAACCCTCACTTCCAAAATTACCCAAGGAAGAAAGACTAAGGGATTGTTTGGGTTTGTAGTTTTCGGTTTCAGCGCTTCTAGTTTCATAATAGTTATTAATGCTCTCGTCCATCCAAGGATGCAATCGCTCATTGGTTGCCAAAATTCCATATAACCAATTATGCCCAACCTCATGTACAATTACCTGCCTGCCGCTTTCCGTAATATTGGTTACCATAGGGTATTCCATACCAGCCCCAGAAATGAGTGGCGTAACGCAAACAGAAGCATCTGTATATGGATATTCACCTAACATGGTTGAGTAATACAAAACCGCTGTGTCAATCCATTTAACGCTTGACGTTCGAGGAGCAATTTCATACATCCATGTGGTTACTTTTTTTCCTGATGGCAGTTGCACTTCACTGCGCTCAACAGAAAAGCGCTTGTCGGCAAACCAAGCGAAGTCATGAATGCTGTCTTGAATATATGTTAAGGTTTTAAAATGATCTGACGAAATTGGATTTTCCTTTTGTTTGCTTGCCGATTCATCAAATCGTTTAGCGCTGCGGTCCCATAGCCATTTGCGTTCGTCTTCATTTTGCAAACGCCCAGTTGCGGCCACAACATAGTTTTGTGGAAGGGTTAGATTCACGGTAAAGGAACCAAACTCGCTGTAAAATTCTCCTTGGTCAAGATAAGGCATCGGATTCCATCCATTGGCATCATATACTGCTGGTTTAGGGTACCACTGGGTGATGCAATAAAGCTGTCCTTCATGACCCATTCTTGAAACAACCTTTGGAATAAAAACACGAAATGGGGTTTCAATTCGGATAGAATCTCCAGGTAATAATTTTGATGATAACCGAATTTTTGCTACATCAATATGCTCTGTCAATTTCCAATCAACAACATTCTTGTTAACCGTAAATGAAAGGGAATCTATTTTTCCTCTGTCTGATTCCGGGAGTTCATAAAATGTGGTTGTTCCGTTTTCAAGTTGTTGTTTTGCAAATGCTGTTTGGTTGTTTTGATAAGCGTTCGGCCATAAATGCATGTATATTTCTGAGAGGGTATCTAGCGATTGGTTGTGGTATACAATTGCAATATGTCCACGTAACACATGCGCAATATCATCAAGGGTTACATCGATGGTGTAGTTAACACGTTGTTGCCAATTTGCTTGTTGAGCATGCTGCGATTGGGCAACCCATTGTATTGCCATTAAAAAAAATACCAAGAGTGTTTTTTTCATGGGGTATAATATACATTATTCAGTTCTATCTTCTGCGCTCCGACCTTTTGCGCGGTGGATTCGCGTTTTGATTTGATGGAGGCGTTGTTGGGTTTGCAGGAGGTGCAACTTGTGGCTCTGGCTGTGCAAATACTTTGCGCACTACTTTTCGTTTTTTCTCTAAAATTAAAAATGAAATCACCAATCCATCAGATGCTTTGGTTAGTTCTACTTCATAATTGTTTTTAGCCAATTGGTATTTTGTTCCCAAAACCGACTCGTCTAAGGTTAAAATGTATTTACCGTAAGGCAAGTACGTTTCAAAATTCCCATTAAAATCGGTTAAGGTGGTAAATGTTTTGTTACCTACTGCTGTAATTTTAATTCGTGACAAATCGAATGGTTCCGTTGCATCTGCATTAATGGCATCTCGATCAATATTCACTTTTCCTTTGATTCGAACGCCCCGCACAAAAGGAATAGCAATGCTACTGTGTTTAACAATTGGAATTGAATCTTCAATATTGGGGTACCAACCACTTGCTTCTTCAAGCGGAAATGCAGCAATATTTAATTTTTGCAAAGGCACATTGCGCATTCGAGCGGTTCCTTCTTCGTTGGTAATAAGCTCTTCATCGCCCAATCGGATAACCACATTTTCAATTACTCGTTCATTCTGGTCTTTTTTACTGTTGCCATTTGCATCAAAAAACACCACAAAATCTACATCACCATATTTCACCTTTTTAAACGGTACAGGCACTAAAAACTCTTTTCGAATTCCAGCCGATACAAATGTACTTTGTTGCACAACCCTTTCAGGCTCTTCGGCAGCTGCTTGTTGGTTGTAAATGTTTTGAAGTGCTTGAGATGAAATCATGTTTAGGTTTACTCCTAAACGGAACCGCCACCCATCGGTTGTAAAATAATACAGGTCTGGGAAAATGCTTGCACTGTGTTGTTTGAATGCACTGTTGTAAAAATAGTTTACACCTGTTTGCAACATGATTTTGGTATTTTTAAAAACATATTGATGTTGTGCACTTGTGGTGAGCAATTGTTGGCGGCTCGCAATACCTACTGCTGTTGGTGGAACATAACCATAGGTGCCCACCACATACCTAAAGTTGGCGGTAAGTGTTCTGTAAAACAATAGCGCATTTACCTGCATAAATGTGCTGGTTGCGTTGGTTGGTGCACGCTTAGGAATATTTACCCCAGTTTCGAATGTGGAAGCAAATCGGGTGCCTGTTTTGGGATTAAAACTGTTGAAGTTAATGCCCACTCCAGTCATATCGTAGTCGAATACCGCTAACCTAAAATGGTTGTAGAAATAGAGGGGTTGAATGTTTTTTGTTTTAAAAGAGCGGTTAATCGCAAATTGATTTGTGAACGAAACGATTTCGTTTTTGATGAGAAAATGGGTTGCAGTTCGGTTAAAATTATTCACAAATGTGGCGCTCCATTTTTCATTTAATATGGCACGAACCCTATGGGTGTAGAAAAAACGTTCGATGTTCGAATTTGCAAAAGATGGATTGTTAAAGCCAACCCCATGGTTAATGTTTAAATTACCTTTTAAGAAATTGCCATTGTAATTGGCTGTAGCAAAATAGCCATGTCGTGCAGTTTGTGGCAGTGGTGAATTGGTGAAGGTAGTGAATGTGTTTGCTAAACTTAAGTTGAGCGTTTGTGTTTTAAAAATCGATACACCTACTCTGCCATTCAACGCATTAGTTTTGGTTCCTAAAATGAAGTTGGTTGATTGCGCAGCTTCCAGTCTTGCTTTGTTTTGTTTGTAGTATTTTACATCATACGCCAATCCGTGCGATTGTAAAATAGTGCGGTTAAATCGGTCTTCTTTGGTAATGTAATAACCTGTAACGGCATGTTTGTTTTGCTTATCAATATTGTAGGTCGAACGGACACCGCGTCCAAAACTTTGAATGCCCATGAATCCACCGTTAATATACCCAACTTGAATATTCCCTCGTTTGTAAAAGTAGCCAAGATAATAGTTGTTGTTTTCCAAAAACTCTTGGTAGTTACCTCCGGTAGCAGTGGCTTGTAAATTGTATACCAATTGTTCTGATGGCGTAAGTTGCGTTACACCCCGCACGTTGAGCGTTGAAATGGCTACATCGTTTAACAAATTATTTACGTTGTAGTCTACAATAAATGGCATTCGCGAATAGTTGCTCGTATTTGCAATTTTATTGTCTGAAAGCTTTTTAAACTGATACCGTTGCCCTGCCTGAAATGCACCTTGGCCGTTAAATTGAGGTTCTTCAGAATTGATGATTACGTTAAAAACCCGCTCTTCGCTTAAGTTATCTGGTCGGTACGTTTCCAAGTCAATTCGTTGTGTGTTGCGCGCCCCTTGTATATACCTAAAATGAAATGTGAACGATGTGTCTTCGTAGGGTTGTAGTGCTAAGTTAATGGGTTGTTTGAGTTTATTTTTACCCGAGCTATCGGCAGTAATCTCCGAGTACAAACTCATGTTGTTTACAGTTAATATGATAGGCTGTTTCTCTGTACCAGTATTTACAATGTTCAAGTCAAAAGGCACGCTTGTTTGTCCATTTTTAAAATACACTTTATTGCCACTCTCATTGCTTAGTGTCCAACTGGTGCGTTTTACCGTAAATGCCCAAAAAAGGGAAGTAGCTAAGTTTCGGTCATCCATTCCCATTAAATATGCTGTAACCATAAACCGGTTGTTTCCAGTTAAATTTCCAGATGGAATGAGCCTGATGGGTAAAAATAACGAATCGTTAGGGGCTATCGTGTATTGGTCTTTAAGTTGTGAAAGCAATCGCCAGCCGAAAGGGAAATCACTTTTAATGTAAAACTGAATAGGGGACGATGTTGGATTTTGAATCCGCAATACGTTTGAAAGAATTTCGCCTTGGGTTATTTGTGTTTCATTGCCAACAAAGGACGCCTGAAGGGTAGCTTGCCCCGAGGCAAGGTGGGGTAAGAATTGAATGAGTAAGGATAAAACGAGGCAGTATGTACTTCTTAACATCATAACACTTCGGTTAATACATACTTAAATCGCAGTTGGTAAATACCACTTTTTAAACCAATTCCAGGTACGATCCGATAGTCAATATCGAACGTATACTCATCATAGTGTGTGGTTGGATTTCCGGGTCCATTTACATTGGTTACACACGAGCCGGCTGGGATGGTTATTCCTGTATTGCTAATCACAACAATGGGAGTTGAAACCACTGGAGGGATGGTAAAAAATTGATTACCTTGTAAAGGTGTATTGCAACGGTTGCCTACACGCAATTGCACCAAATCAATGGTTGGAGTTGGTCCTGATACCGATTGCGAGTACAATGTTTCCCAATCTGTATTAGGTGTGGCGCCACTGCCATTTTCTACATAAATGACCAAGTTCCACCTGCAATCAGGATTGCTGTTAATGCTATTGTCAACAGTTACCCGCAGTTTTGTGGCCCCATTTTGGGTAATGCCACCAAGATATTTACTAAAGGTATCGTAAGTAAAATCAATGTTGGATTGGCCAACTAAGCCAATGCTAACCAAATCACATTGTTGAGCCGACACGTTTGCCAGTTGGATAAATCCAAGCAAGATGAGGCAAATGGCACGGCATGTTTGTTTCAAGTTGTGGGTAAGGCTAAAAAGAAGAAGGGCACTTGGCCCTTCTTCAAAAGTCAAACTATTGGTCTTCTAAGATCATGTATTGAACATACATGGTGTATACGCCTGGTTGAGCATATGATCCAGCTCCGTTAGCGGATACCAAGTCTTCCGCTGTAGTGCCATCAGCAGCAAATGCCATTGGGAAAATAGATGGCAAGCCCGGTACAATACGGTAGTCGATTGAGTAGTAGTAATCGCTTGTAAGTGCACCAGCCGTTAAGTAGCTACCTCCAGCTACCCCATCAGCACCAGTTGCAGTTGTACCAGCATGGCCTGCAATGTACTTGTTAGCAGCAGATGGCGGTGTACCTACGTTGGCAGGGTCAACATAAATGCTGTTTGAACCAGCAGGCGAAGCTACAGCAGGGAAAGCAGTACTGTAATCAGCAAATGCTCCAGTAGCAGCGGTTGCATTAGCATTTACTGTTGTTTGACGTAACTCAAGCAAACTTAAAGGCAAACGGTTGGTTGCTCCACCCGATCCACCTGTTCCGTAACGAATTTGCTGGTCCCAAAAGCCAGCACCTACGTTTCCGTTTGAGCGCGCAATTGCATACAAATCCCAATTTACCGTTGAACTCACTTTAAGAATGGTGGCGCCATACTTTGTGATACCACCATAATACTCGTTAATGTCGTCAAACGTAAAATCAATTTGATTTGGCGTTGACATGTTCAATTGTAAAATTGGCTGTAGGTCCATGGTAATGGTTACATCCTTTTCATCTTTGAGCTGGGCGAAAGCCGCAGTTGACGTGAGCATAGCTAATCCGGCTACGGTCAACAGTCTAGTTGTTCTCATGTTGTTTTGTGTTTGGTTTGACGGCACCAAAATACGAAACGTAATGAAAATTAAAATTGGGCAAGTTGCGAAATGGTGGTATAAATGGCTTTTTTGGGGTATAAATGTTAATAAGGCAAAAACATAATAATCTGAAAACCAGCAATATATTTTGCTAAATCCTTATTTTGCAGCCTATTAGAAGGAAAGGGGGTGTTAATTGTATACTGCATTGTACAAGTTTCACTATTTGCGCAGTGCTTATTCATTAACCGTAAACTCTAGTTCGGCTGCTTCTACCAACTCTTTGCTTCCATAATCAAGTACACCAACTGCTGAGTATTTTCCTTTTTCTAATTTTTCGGGTAATGTAAACAGGTAATTGCGGCTGTAACCCGGTAAAATGGTGAATCGCTTTACCATTAACTTTTGCTGCTTACCACTATTTAAATGGGTTAACTCTACGTAAGCAATACATGAAGCAATGCCATCACCCATATTCTTTAACGTAAGTTCTAAATTGCGCACCGTTGTGTTTTTTTGCAACGCAAAGTTTTGAATTTCAACTTTGTTGTTTGCTACTGAAGGAGGGTTTTGGTAAATGTATACCCCAAACCCAAAAGAAGGAATCACCCCAAGCGATATCTTTTTATCATCGCCATTTTCATCTAGGTTTTCCCGTTGTTTACGCTCTTCAATAAGCATGATAGCCCATGCGGCTCTGTTTGAAAAACCGGAGTCAGGAACAGAGAGTGTAACGATGACTTTTTGCACCTGACCTGGTTTAAGTTCAAAAAACGAAGGAGAGGCATTTAACCAATTGGTCATGCCATATTTAGAAGAACCCGCTTCCATAAATAATGTCTTACCTGCTTGGTTTACATCATAATCTTTTAACGATACATTAAATGATCTTGTGATACGTGTTTCATTGGTAACTTTTACTTCTACACTCTTGGTTTCGCCTGGCTTCAAGTTAAAATTGATATGCGATGGAGAAACTGCAACACCAATATCCTTGAGGGTGGTGTCCTTTTCGGCAGCATTGCTTTGCGCATAACCTTGTGCGCACCCAAACATAATTGCCAACAGTATACTTAGTTGTTTTTTCATACAAATAGCCATGTTGGCAATATTATCGTAATCATTGTATTCTGCAATAATTTGTTTTATACAGGTTGTTGGTTTTGCACGTAAGTAACAGCAAAGTGTTTATAATATCTATGGCTGATCGTTACAAGCATCACAATTGATTGTATATTTGAAAGGGTAAAAGAATTGCATATGGATGCAGATGATTTTTTAGATGAAGAAACCACTTCGGATGTGTTGCGTTACGAAAAAATGCTTCGAACAAAAGCACAAGAGTATTTTGATGCTGAAACCCTTGAAAATATAATCGAGTTTTATATCCGTAAAGAAAAGTTGAAGAAGGCATTGGAAGTTGTGTATTATGGTGAAGAACAATATCCATATTACACTGGGTTCAAAATGAAGAAGGCTGAAATTTTTATTATGATGGGCAAGCATGATGATGCCATTTCCGAACTCGAACAGATTGAATTATATGAACCATTCAATGCAGAGCTTTTTTTATTAAAGGGCGAAGTATTTGTTCATGCAGAGCAAATCGCTATCGCGGAAGAATACTTTCAAAAAGCATTAGGTTATTCAGATAATCAAATTGATGTTTTGTTTGAAATTGCATACGTATACCAAGATGCTGATTTCTACTTACAGGCGATAGTATACTTAGAGCGAATATTGGAGCAAGATCACCAGCATGAACAAGCGTTGTATGAGATTGCAAATTGTTATGATCTTATCGGCCGGTTCGACAGGTGTGTAGATTATTACAACATGCTCATTGAGCAAGATCCTTTTTCAGCCAACGCTTGGTACAACCTTGGCGTAATTTATACTAAAATGGGAGAGTTTAAATTGTCTGCCGAAGCACTTGATTATTGTTTGGCAATAGAGGAAGATTACACCCCAGCTAGGTTTAATAAAGCCAATGCGCTTGTAGAACTTGAGCAATATGAACAAGCAATTGAAGAGTATAAATTGGTTTTGCAAAAGGAAGGTGCCGACTCCATTACGTTATGCAATTTAGCTGGTTGTTACGAGCGACTGGATCAAAATGCACTTGCTCGCGAAACATACAAGAAGGCAACTGCAGTTAATCCAAATATTGGTGAGGCATGGTTTGGAATTGGGTTAACCTATGAAAAGGACCAAAACATGCATGATGCAATTGCTTATTTTAGAAGAGCCGCTTTGCTTGAGCCCGAAAACACAGAGTACTTGCTGGTTCTTGCCGAAGCAGAATACCGAATTGGAAACGAAAAGGAGGCACAGGAGATTTACAAAACCTTGCTCGACATAGACCCAACCATGATGGAAGCTTGGATGGATTGGTCATATATTATTTACATGCGGGGTGATGTTGATCTGGCAATAAACGTTTTAAAGGAGGCCATTAAGATTGATTCAGATTGTCATCCTTACCAATACCGGGTAGCCATCTATTTACTAGAAGCAGGACGCCAAACAGAAGCATTGTACTATTTAGAAAATGCACTCACACTTTGTTATGATGATCATTTTTTACTTTTTGAAATGGCTCCGCAACTTAAGCTCATTCCAGCTGTTACACAACTAATCGAACAATACAAGAAACCTTCATAGAACATGAGTAATTTTAAATTGAAACATATTCCTTCACGCACTGCCAAGCCAAGGAATAGCGGCATCACCATGGTAATGGATAAAGGACTTAGCTTACGCGAAGCCGAAGATTTTATTGATGCAAATGGCGCATACGTAGATTTTGTTAAACTCGGATTTGGTACTTCTTATGTTACCAACAAGTTGCAAGAAAAAATTAACTTGTATAAGCAAGCTAATATTGGGGTATATTTTGGAGGCACCTTGTTTGAAGCCTTTATTGTGCGCAACCAATATGACGATTTCTTAAAAACCCTAGACAAGTTCGGAATGGAGTATGCAGAAGTTTCAGATGGGAGTATTGAAATGCCACACGATATTAAACTTGAATACGTACATAAGTTAAGCAAACATTTCACGGTATTAAGTGAGGTAGGAAGCAAAGACGTTGAAAAAATTATTCCGCCTTACCAATGGATTGAGTTGATGAAAACAGAAATAAAGGCAGGCGCTTGGAAGGTAATTGCTGAAGCCCGCGAAGCAGGTAATGTAGGGGTTTTCCGCTCAAGTGGTGAAGTGCGCGAAGGATTGGTGCAAGAAATATTGACCAAGATTGATAGCGATCGCATCATTTGGGAAGCTCCTCAAAAGGCACAACAAACCTATTTTATTAAATTAGCTGGTAACAATGTAAACCTAGGCAATATCGCAACCAATGATGTAATACCGCTCGAAACACTTAGGCTAGGCTTGCGCAGCGACACCTTTCCGTTCTTTTTACCCAAAACAGCCAAGTATATTGGTAAGAAAAAATAGATTTTGTTATTTTCGAGTTATGAAAAAGTTAGTGTTGGAAATACCTGATGAAGCAAATGATTTTGATGTGAAGATGGCTGTTGGAGCAATGCTTTACGATAAAACGGTTTTAACAGCAGGTCAGGCTGCAGAATTTGTTGGAATTGATAAACGCACTTTCCTGGAAAGCTTAGGTAAATTTGGCGTTTCTATTTTTGGAGAATCTTCAGCAGACTTAAGTAACATCAAGATTGAATAAGACAGTAGTTACAGACACTAGTTGTTTAATCTCCTTGTCGCGAATAGATGCGTTGTTTATACTATATGAACTATTTGGTGTTGTTTTAATAACAAATGAGGTATTAATGGAATTTGGTTCCAGTCTTCCTAATTGGGTTCAAATTCAAAATCCAAAAAATGTACACTTGTTTCAGCAATTGAACCAAAGCTTAGACATTGGAGAGTCAAGCGCGATTTGTTTGGCTTATGAACAAAATGCCTTGTTAATTATTGACGAACGAAAGGGAAGAAATAAAGCAACCGAATTAAACCTTCATTTAATTGGTACGCTGGGTGTATTAATATTAGCCAAACGAAAGGGGATAATTAAAGAAGTTAAGCCATTTTTAGATAAGCTAAAATCAAAAGGAATTTGGATACACCCTACTATCACACATAAAATTTTAACAGAAGTTAACGAACTATAATTTATGAGCTTACAAGAACAAGTAAACAAAGACATTATTACGGCCATGAAGGCCAAAGATGAAAAAAGCCTGAGAGCCTTACGCGCACTCAAATCGGCATTGTTGCTTGCTGCAACTGCATCCGGAGCTAAAGACAATGTAGCAGATGATGAGGCCATCAAACTCTTTCAAAAACTTGCCAAGCAACGCAAAGAGTCGATGGAAATTTTTATTCAAAATGGCCGAACCGAACTTGCCCAAACTGAGCAAGAAGAGTTGGAAGTAATTGAACGGTATTTACCTAAGCAGTTATCCGAAGAAGAAATCAAAACGGAACTTCAACAACTAATCACAAATGCTGGAGCTACATCTGCTGCCGACTTCGGAAAGATAATGCCCCTTGCAATGAAACATTTTGCAGGACGTGCAGATGGAAAAGTTATTGGCGGTTTGGTGAAACAGCTTTTAGGATAAAAGAAGCAGCCGAACTTAAGCGGCAGATTGCGCTGATTAAAAAAGGAGAGAATTTAAAGGTGTTCTAACCTTCCGTAAATTATACCTTAATAACCTTGTAAAAAATCAATTAAAGTAATCTGTGGCTATTATTATTGAGCAGCAGTATGTAATTACCGATAATAAAAATATGACTGACGAAGAAAGAATAAAGAAGGCATTTGAGAAAAAGAACTGGCCCGAAATTAAAGTAACAGATAGTTGGGCTACGTTCAAAATTATGGCAGAGTTTGTTGAAGGTTTTGAAAAGATGAGCCGCATTGGTCCTTGTGTTTCCATTTTTGGTTCAGCTCGCACCAAACCTGAGAATCCATATTATGCGCTTGCCGAAGAAATTGCCCAAAAACTTGTACACGCTGGCTTTGGCGTAATCACTGGAGGTGGTCCCGGTATCATGGAAGCGGGTAACAAGGGTGCTTATGAAACAGGTGGAAAGTCGGTGGGACTGGGTATTGAACTCCCTTTTGAGCAATTCGTAAACAAGTATGTTGATCGTGATAAAATGATTCACTTCGATTACTTTTTTGTACGCAAAGTAATGTTTATGAAATATGCTCAAGGCTTTGTGGCTATGCCTGGCGGACTTGGCACATTAGACGAACTTTTTGAAGCGCTTACCTTAATTCAAACACACAAAGTAGCGCGTTTTCCAGTTGTACTTGTTGGGAGCGAATATTGGAAAGGTTTGTTGGATTGGATTCAAACAACCATGCTCGAAAAGGAAAAGAACATCAGCCCCGAAGATTTATTTCTCTTTAAACTTGTAGACACAGCCGATGATGCCGTGAATTATATTCTCGATTATTATGCCGACATGTCTATTAGTCCTAATTTTTAAAATGTATTGAGGGCGTGCCCTCCACTTTGTGGAGGTCGCGCTATCCGTTCCAATCTTTTGGAAACACAGTCCAACCCGCTTTATCCAAAAGGATTTTCACTGCTATCGCTCACGCATTTTACGAATCGCAGTGTTTAATTGTAGCTTATTTCTGAGGCAGCTACAACTTTTACTTGCTATTCATACCTAATTATATAGAAATTGCTTTTTTTTACCAATTATGTCAACACTCAAAGAAGACGCATTAAAATACCATAGCAAAGGCCGCCCAGGCAAAATAGAGGTAGTTCCTACCAAACCAACCAATACCAAACGCGATCTAAGTTTGGCATACTCACCCGGGGTTGCAGAGCCCTGTTTAGAAATTGCTGCCAATGTGGATGATGTATACAAATACACCGCCAAAGGAAACTTGGTTGCAGTAATCTCAAACGGTACTGCGGTGCTAGGATTAGGTGATATTGGGCCAGAGGCATCAAAGCCGGTAATGGAAGGAAAAGGAGTATTGTTTAAAATTTTTGCAGATATCGATGTGTTCGATATTGAAGTAAATGCAAAAGATACCGAAGAATTTATCCGCACGGTTAAAAATATCAGTCCTACTTTTGGTGGAATTAACTTAGAAGATATCAAAGCACCTGAATGCTTTGAAATTGAGCAACGTTTAAAAGAAGAGTTGGATATTCCAATTATGCACGATGACCAACATGGAACGGCAATTATTGTAGGTGCGGCATTAATCAATGGATTGGAGTTGGTTAAGAAAAAGATAAGCGAGGTACGTGTTGTTTTTAACGGAGCAGGTGCTTCGGCAATTTCATGTGCCAAACTGGTGATGTCGTTGGGCGTTCAGCCACAAAACCTTGTAATGTGTGATAGCAAAGGTGTTATTCGTAAAGACAATCCGAATTTAGACGATACTAAAAAACAGTTTGCAACAAACCTTGATTTACGCACACTTGAAGATGCACTCAAAGGAGCAGATGTTTTTGTTGGATTATCAAAAGCAAATGTTGTAAGCCAAGAGATGGTGCGCAGCATGGCCAAAGATTGTATGGTATTTGCCCTTGCCAATCCTGACCCCGAAATTTCATACGAAGAAGCAGTTGCTTCACGTAAGGATATCATTATTGCTACTGGCCGAAGCGACCATCCGAACCAAGTAAATAATGTGCTGGGTTTCCCTTATATCTTTAGAGGTGCACTTGATGTGCGTGCCACTAAAATTAACGAGGAAATGAAAATTGCGGCAGTGCACGCACTGGCTGAGCTTACCAAAGAGCCTGTACCTGAAATTGTAAATATGGCATACAATGAAAAGGCGCTTACTTTTGGCCGCACTTACCTTATTCCAAAACCACTTGATCCGCGTTTAATCACCACCGTTTCGCCAGCAGTTGCCAGGGCTGCAATGGAAAGTGGTGTGGCCAAGCATCCAATAACTGATTGGGAAGCTTACCATAACGAGTTGTTGGTGCGCCTCGGCAAGGAGAGCAACTTTATCAGGGTAATGGGTAACAAAGCCCGTAGCAATCCAAAACGTGTCGTATTTGCCGAAGCAGATAACTATAAAATTTTACGCGCTGCCCAAGTAGTAAAAGAAGAAGGAATTGCCATTCCAATTTTATTGGGTAACAAGGCAAAAATTGAAAGCATCATTCAAGAGAACAATATTCAGTTAGAAGGCGTTCAAATTATTGATCCGCTTGAAGAGCATAACAAACGCGAACAGTACGCAACACTGTTCTATGAGCGCAGGCAGCGCAAAGGGCTAACTTTATATGAGGCAAACAAACTCATGCGCGACCGCAACCATTATGCTCCTATGATGGTAGACCAAGGTGAAGCCGATGCAATGATTTCAGGGTTAACCAAAAATTACCCAAGTACCATTAAGCCGGCACTTCAAATTTTGGGTAAAGAAGAAGGCATTGATAAAGTAGCAGGTATGTACGTGTTGTTAAGCAACAAAGGAACATTGTTTTTTGCCGACACCACGGTAAATATTAACCCCAACACCCAAGACATAGTTGACATCACAAAACTTACCTATGATGCTGTAAAGAAGTTTAATGTTAAGCCACGTATTGCCTTGCTTTCATATTCTAACTTTGGTTCTGCTGATGGCGAAACTCCTCGTAAAATGTCAGAGGCCCGCAGCATCTTAAAAGAAAAATATCCTTTTATGGTGGTTGATGGTGATTTGCAAGCCAATATTGCACTTAACCAAAAAATGCTGCAAGAGAATTTCCCATTCAGTGAACTTTGTGGTGAGCCAGTTAATACCTTCATTTTACCAAACCTTGCTTCGGGTAATATTGCATATAAAATGTTGCAGGAGTTAGGTGCTGCCGAAGCCATTGGGCCTGTGCTATTAGGTTTGAAAAAGTCAGCTCATATTTTGCAATTGGGCAGCAGTGTACGCGAAATTGTGAATATGGTAATTGTTGCTGTTGTTGATGCACAAAGCAAGGAGTAGCTGTATTTATTAATTTATGAATGCAACAATGGGTATCGCTCTTGAAGCAGTAAGCGCAGGTTGCAGCATCTTGTATAGTTTGTTCCTGATGCGCGAACAAAAGTTGGGATGGTTGTTCGGAATTGTTTCTGCTGTATTAAGTGGTGTACTTTTTTTGCACACAAAGCTGTATGCCCAATCCGCAATCCAATTGTATTTTGTGGCCATTGGTGTATACGGTTGGTTGTACTGGAGCAAAGCAGAAAAACGCAATGAACATATTCATAAATGGCCTCATACAAATCATGCTTGGGCCATTGCGGGTTGCACCCTCGTTTCATTTGTGGTAGCACGTTTTTTTATTCTATACACTGATTCGCCATTTCCCATTCTTGATTCTACACTTACTGTTTTTGGCTTACTTGCATCTGTAAAAGAAGCACGTAAGGTACTTAGCAGTTGGCTGTATTGGCTTGTTATTAATATTGGATCTGCCGTATTGTATGCCCAGCAGCAGCTTTACCTTTATGCCATTTTAATGGCTGTTTACGCTCTTATATGCATTCCTGGTTATATCAGTTGGTTGCGTATTTACCAAAACCAACACACTAAGGCTTAAGTTTAATAATGCAGCTCAACATTTTGTGATCGCTGAACTCAAACGCTTTTGCATAGTAATTATAGGATGCAAATGTTGGGTCGTGCAAAATATAGTCTATTCTAAAAGAGGGCATTGTGCCAACATAGGTGCGGCCCAAGCCCGATCCTGATTCCATAAATGCATCTTTCATTTTGCCTTTTACCGTTCGGTAAGCATAGGAGGCAGGAGAGTCATTAAAATCACCACAAACAATTACTTTATAGGGAGAGTTTTCGATAAAGTCGCGAACAACCCTTGATTGCCTTGCGCGCATTTCAAAAGCAACTTTTAACTTGCGGGTAATATTGGTAAAGCGTGTAAGTGTAGAGTCATCAGGTGAGCGAATACTTTTGATAGCTTTGTAATCAGGCTCTTCAAACTTAATGGATTGCAAGTGTGTATTTACAATGCGGATGGTATCTCCATAAGCAACAATATCTGCATAAATGGTGAAGTTGGCTGATTGCGGATCATGCTCAACTAAACCTGAATCAATAATGGGGAAACGACTTAGTATAACCATAATCTCTCCATTGCGATTGCCTCTGTCATCAATGCGCATATTGTACGAATGGTATTTTTTTACCTTTTTAAACAAGCGCTTATATCCATCTTTCTCAATCGGGCTGTATAAGTTCTTGCATTCCTGTAAGCAAAGTATATCCGGATTTACTTTATCATAGATGTCGAAAAACTTATCTGTTTCTTGTAACTTTTTTCCATCAAATGCGCCAAAGTACTTCATGTTAAAGTTTAACAACATGATGGAATTGCTACGATCTTCAATTTTACTTGCTTTGATTTGCAGGTAACCGGGTATTAAGCTCCAACCTAAAAGCAATGCGATAAAGGAATGTAAAAAGCGAAGTTTGAAAGTAACAATCCAATAAAGCATAAATAAGATGTTTATACCAACCCAAACGGGGTAGGCAAGCCCTAAAAATGCGATAGGCCAATACCATTCAGGGCTTATATACCTGGCAGTATAACTCAACAACAAGGCTAAAATAGCAAACCCATTTAGCGCAAAAACCACACGATTAAGCACAAACATCATTTGTTGGCAAATTAAAATGGCCAAGGTTATGAACCCAAATTGTGAAGGTGTTTTTAGTCATTTTTTGCAGCACTAAGATTGTTCATTGCTGGCTTTAAACAATCGTTCTTTATCTCTTTTACTTAAACTATCATAACCTGATTTGGCTATTTTATCTAAAATCAAATCAATTTCTTCTTCGCTTGGTTTGTCGTTTTGAATATTTGTATTGCGTGAGTATATCCGAAGTTTTGATTTGGGGGTAAACCATTTTCGAATAAATGCAGGGAATATATAATTGCTTTGGTAAAGGTATTTGATGTATACCAAACCAAATAAAGCACCACCTAAATGTGCTATATGGCCACCTGCATTGCCTTGCGGAATGCCAATCACATCTAAAAGCACAGTGATGATTGCAATATATTTAAGTCTCACGGTACCAAAAAACAGCAGTTGAATGGGATAATTTGGCAATAAGGTAGCGGCAGCAACCACAACACCAAGCACACCAGCCGAAGCCCCAAGAGCGTAAGTGCTTGCAACCATTGGTGCAAATACTGGGAACAAATTCATGCAAAGTAAAAACAAAACTGCACCGGCCAAACCACCACCAAAGTAGGCTTGGTATACTTTGTTGTGGCCAATATACTCTTGTAAAAGCTTCCCTAGCCAATAAAGCCAAAGCATGTTAAACAACAAGTGTAAAAAACCGTCATGTAAAAACATGTAGGTAACAATGCTCCAAGGTTGTGTTAACAATGCTCCTAATTGCGCTGGCAAGTACACATAACGAAGCGCGCTATCTACCACGTCCGATTGGAATCCTCCTAAAAAAAACACCACATTTACAAGGGCAACACATACAAATACCACCACATTTACCGCAATAATTTTGTGAATTGCGCTATTTGTTTTGTTGAGTTGGTATCGGAGTTCATTATATAGGTTCATGCGTTAGTAAAACGAATTACGGTTGTTTTTATTCCAGTATTTAATCAATAAAAATCCAAACAACATTCCACCCAAATGTGCAAAATGAGCCACATTGTCTGTTGGGTTATTTGCAAATCCTTGATATAGTTCTAAGGCGCCATAACCTATTACAAAATATTTAGCTTTAATAGGTATGGGAAGAAACAGCAGCAATAACTCGGTATTTGGAAACAACATCCCAAATGCGAGTAACAAGCCAAAAACCGCGCCCGATGCGCCCACCGTAGGAACATTCAGTTTGCGCTGCAACAGTGCATCTGCAATTTCGAAAGAGCCTTGTATGTATTGGCTATTATTGGGTTGCGCTTGCCACTCTGCCATAAACTGGTGTACATAGTTGTTGGATACTAACCCACGATCGGTCTGAATCAATTGCGCAAATGCATCAATTGATGGTTGTGCAGTGTAAGTAGCAATTGCATTTTTTATCGAAGCAATTTCGATGGCATTTACCCCAAGGTGCAATGCGGCAGCACCCAATG
This sequence comes from Bacteroidia bacterium, assembly GCA_025454875.1. GTDB lineage: Bacteria > Bacteroidota > Bacteroidia > UKL13-3 > UKL13-3 > UKL13-3. The sequence continues at coordinate 82,789 of JALONP010000009.1, forward strand.
CGGTAGCAAAATAATAAATGAAAAACCGTTTGGGTCCCCAATAGTTCTCAAGCACGTTGCCAAACATCCACAACGAAAACATATTAAAAAAGAGATGCGCAAAATTTCCATGCATAAATACATGGGTGATGAGTTGGTAGGGTTTAAATAAAGATGATTCGGGATAATAAAGTCCTGCTGCATGGTTAAGGTTAAAATCAAAACGCATTTCGAGCACTAACCCTGCAAGAAAACACAATCCATTAATGATGAGCAAGTTTTTAACCACAGGAGGCAGTACCGAAAAACCCGAACGAAATGAACTCATAAAAAAGTTGACTGATAAGGTTCAAAAATAAAAAATAGCTGCCATCATTGGGCAGCTATTTCAAGTAAGTTATGTACAAATCAGGTAATAAAATTAACCTAAGTACGCTTTTAGAATTTTGCTTTTTGATGATTTACGTAACCTGCGCAATGCTTTTTCTTTAATCTGACGCACGCGTTCGCGGGTAAGGCCAATTTTTTCACTGATATCTTCCAGTGTATGCGCTGGGCCACCATCTAAACCATAGTAAAACTTCAACACATCTTTTTCTTTTTCAGACAAAGTAGAAATCACGCGGTTAATTTCTTTTTGAAGTGATTCATTAATTAATTGTACATCTGGGCGCGGTTCATCGTTACTATCCAATATTCCCAACAAGGTATTGTCTTCACCATCGGTTAAAGGCGCATCAATTGATAAGTGGCGGCCAGTAGAACGCAAGGCGTTTTCAACTTCTTGAATTGGAATATCCATTTCCAAGGCAATTTCTTCAACGGTTGGTTCACGTTCGAAACGTTGTTCCAATTTAGCAGCGGTGCTACCAATACGGCCAATTGAACCTACCTTATTTAAAGGCAAACGCACTATACGTGATTGGTCTGCCAATGCTTGTAAAATAGATTGGCGAATCCACCATACTGCGTACGAAATAAATTTAAAACCACGTGTTTCATCAAAACGTTTGGCAGCTTTAATTAAACCAAGGTTTCCTTCGTTAATCAAATCGCCCAAGGTAAGGCCTTGGTTTTGGTATTGTTTTGATACCGAAACCACAAAACGTAAATTGGCATTTACAAGGCGCTCCAAGGCTACTTGGTCTCCTTCTCTAATTCTTCGTGCCAATTCTACCTCTTCTTGGGCATCAATCATTGGCACTTTGCTTATTTCGTTCAGATATTTATCTAGAGACTTGCTTTCGCGGTTGGTAAACTGTTTACTGATTTTGAGCTGACGCATATATACTTAATAACTCTCTTGTTTTTAAAAGGATTGCGAATTTCAAGAAAAGTTAACGCATTTTTACACAAAGTCAAGTAAAACCTTGTAAGTGTATAGTTTACAGTTTGTTATAAAGAATGATAAGTATCAACCCAAGAAACAGAATCTTTGGCGGGGTGTTTGTGTGGCAAGGCTCTTCTTGTAATAATGTAAGTGGGCAAAGCTTGGAATAGGTAAAATCAAGGTATCTTGGCTGCCAACTTAAAACCATTCTTTATGTATCCTCCTTGCCCTAAATGTAAATCGGAACACACATACGAGTTGGATCATTTGTATGCATGCGCAGAATGTGCCTATGAGTGGTTGCCAGCTGGTTTAGCGGATGAAAAAATAGAAGCCGAAACTGTTGTGAAGGATAGCAACGGCAATGTATTGCAAAATGGTGACTCAGTAGTGGTAATTAAAAACTTGCCTGTTAAAGGTTATGCAAAGGATATTAAGATAGGAACCAAAGTAAAAAATATCAAATTGGTTGAAGGGGATCACAATATTGATTGCAAAATTGAGGGGTTTGGCTCTATGGCACTAAAATCGGAGTTTGTGCGGAAGGCGTAAGCCCACTTTTTTATAGATTGCAAAGTGAATCATCAATGAAGCATTCTTTGTTCATATTCATCGTGTTTTTTACCATTAGCGATAAGGCACTTGCCCAGCAAATGGAAGCTGTTTATGCTGGAGGCTATTATGTAATACAAAATAAAGTACCCTTTAGAAAAGGGGATTCAATTTTTTGTAACAGTTCTACCATGCCTGATCGAATTGTACTAGACTCCACTAAAAAAATGATTGCAAAGAAGGTAAGCAATCCTTTTGGATATGTGTATTATGAATGGAAAAGGAAAGATGGTTTAAAGACGTTTGAAGATATTGTTATTTCCTCAGCCGCATTTCGCGAGGTGGTTTTTTATACTGATAGTGGGACAATTAGGCCAGACCAATTTAATACCAACAATCTTGGTGAGATATCTTATTTTAAAGGGCTAACAAATCCTAAAAAGCGTTACAATGCATTCAACTCTGCTAAACAAATCTTAGTTCAACTTCCTCAGCATTCTGTAGACTCAGTTGTTAAACGGTACAATATCTCTAAACATAAATTACTTCCTAAAACTGAGTGGTATACTGCATTTAATTATTACGAATCTGGACACTTACAATCAACAGGCTTATTGGTAAAAGGCTTAAATGATAAAAAGCAAATGGGACAAGAAAAGCAGAACCATTCTTTGAAGGATCAAAAACCACCAAGCAATTGTTATACTATTGGTGAGTGGTTGTATTTTGATGAAGTTGGGAAACAGTTTTACAAAGAGATCTTGACCGAGCTAAAGTTGATGAGGTGAACTAAATATCACCGTTCTGTAAACGCTTGTGAAATCATTTAAATTATGTGTTTGTCGTGCTGTGTATCCAGGTGAACTTGTCTATCCAATGATAGCATGCGCCTTTTTACCCCAATACATTAAATACCAATAAGCTACTGAGGTAGGCCAAAGCCGTCATGTATACAAATTGAATGCTTGCCCATTTCCAACTTTTGGTTTCGGTTTGAACCACACTTACCGTGCTCATGCATTGCAATGCAAATGCATAAAATACCATCAACGAAAGCACCGCAGCAATTGAAAAAATCGGTTTTCCAGTAATAGGGTCTTTTTCACTGCTCATTTTTGCTCTAATTGAATCAAGGTCGTCAACATCGCCACCTACACTGTAAATAGTACTCATGGTTCCAACAAATACTTCGCGGGCGGCTAAAGAAGTAAGCAATGCAATGCCTATTTTCCAATCAAACCCAAGTGGTTTAATCACTGGCTCAATCCACTTGCCGAACTCGCCTGCGTAACTCGCTTGTAATTTAGCGGCACTTTTTTGTGTAGCGAGTTCTTCGGTGGTGAACAGTATTGCCGAATCACTTTGCATTAACTGCGCATAATGCTCATCTATGGCGCGCATATTGTTGCGTGGGCCAAACGATGCAAACGCCCATAAAATAACGGATACTGCTACTATGATTTTTCCAGCCCCCCACACAAATGCTGAACCCTTATCGTACAAGGTGATTAACAAGTTTTGAACCACGGGTAATTTGTATCCAGGCAATTCCATTAAGAAAAAGTTTTTGCGTTCAGCTTTGATAAAAAATTTAAATACAAATGCGCTTACCAATGCTGCCGCAAATCCAAGTAGGTACATAAACATTAATACAATTCCGTGCAGGTTAAATGGACCCCATTTAGCTTCAGCGGGAACAAGCATCGCAATGAGTAAGGTATATACAGGCAATCGGGCACTGCAACTCATGAGCGGTGTTACCAAGATGGTGATGAGCTTTTCTTTTTTATTTTCGATGCTGCGTGTTGCCATGATGCTTGGAACGGCACAAGCCATTCCGCTAATTAAGGGTACAATGGATTTGCCATTCATTCCAAATGGCCGCATAATGCGGTCCATGATAAAGCCAACACGGGCCATGTATCCAACATCCTCCAGTATGGCAATGAAAGCGAAGAGAATAATAATTTGGGGTAAAAATACCATTACACCGCTTAATCCAGCAAGCACACCTTGTACAATAAGGTCGTTTAATACGCCCTCTGGCAAAGTGGTTTGAACCCACTCGGCTGATTTTACGAAGCCAATTTCGACCCATTCCATTGGAATGCTGCTCCATGAAAAAATGGCTTGAAAAACCAAAAATAACAATCCTAAAAAGATGCTGATTCCCCAAATGCGATGGGTTACAATTTTGTCTACTTTTTGTGTGATGGATTTAGCTAGCGAGCCGGTTTTTTGTTTACGAGCTATTCGAACGGCATCGTCAATTAAATGGTACCGTTGTAAGATTTCTTTTTCTTGAAAAGCCCGCGAGTCGAATTGAAACCGATCAAATATACTTCGAATTTGTTTGGATTTGGTACTGATTAACTGGGCGGCATTAATTGCATATTGCAATGCTGCGTAGTGGTTTTTTTTGTCGGTGTATTCGCTGATTTCTTCTAAAAATTTTTGGTCAAGAAAATCCAGTGAAAAGTATTTTACCTTATTGCGTTCGTGCGTTTGTAACAATTGGGCTTTTACTTCAGTAACGCCAGTACGTTTGCGCGCATTAATGGCTACAACAGGTATTTGAAGTTGCTTAGAGAGTTGGTCTATATCATAATAAATTCCTTTTCGCTCGGCAATATCCACCATATTGAGGGCGAGAATAACTGGAACACCTAAATCTGCCACTTGGGTAAGCAATAACAAATTGCGTTTAAGGTTTGAAGCATCTGCAATAAATAAAACCAAATCAGGGAAATTGGTCTCGGCTTTGTTGCGCAACAGTTCATAAGTAACAAGCTCATCGGCTGATTTGGGATACAAGCTGTAGGTACCCGGTAAATCAATGATTTGAGCAGTAAGCTCTGCTGATAATTTTGTACTTCCTGTTTTTTTCTCTACGGTGGTTCCAGGAAAGTTGCTTACTTTATAATTGAGTCCTGTTAATGCATTAAACAGTGATGTTTTGCCACTGTTAGGGTTACCCACCAACGCTACTGTAAGTTCTTGTTGCGCCATTTATGATATCACATTTACCATTACACAATCAGCATCTTGTAGGCGCAAGCACATTTTATACTCTCCAACGCGCACAGCAATAGGATCACCAAATGGAGCAATATTTTCGAGCGCTACTGTCTCTCCTGGCAATAAGCCCATTTCGAGTAGTTTTAGTGAAAGTTCTGTATCTGCAATCGACTCTACTATTGCTTCTTTCCCGAATGGTAGTTTTGAAAGTTTCATGTTTTAAGTATCAGCTTGCAGGGTGTTAAACCAACACGGTGCATGTCAATATGCGAAAATAGTGTATTTTTGGAATCAATCTAAATAACTGAACGGACTCATGAAAATAGTTGGATTCACAATGGTACGCAATGCCATTAAATATGATTATCCCATTGTAGAATCCATTAACAGCATTTTACCAATTGTTGATGCGTATGTTGTTGCTGTTGGCCAATCAGAAGACGAAACACGCCAATTGATTGAATCGATTGGATCTTCTAAAATTCAAATTATAGATACTGTTTGGGACGACTCATTAAGAGAAGGAGGTAAAGTATTGGCCGTTGAAACAAACAAAGCATTTGACGCTATTGCCGATGCCGATTGGTGTTTTTATCTTCAAGGAGATGAGGTTGTACATGAGCGATACCATTCAACGATTGTAAAAGCATGTAATGATTACCTTGCTGATAAAAGAGTAGAGGGATTGTTATTTGAGTATGTGCATTTTTATGGCAACTACGCTTATGTTGGTGATTCGCGCACCTGGTATCGGAATGAAATTCGTATTATTCGAAATGACAAACGTATTCGCTCGTATCGTGATGCTCAAGGGTTTCGGAAAAACGGGCAGAAGTTAAATGTGAAAAAGATTGATGCCGCTATTTTTCATTATGGTTGGGTAAAGGATCCGCGTTTTCAGCAAGCTAAGCAGCAAAGTTTTCATAAAATGTGGCATTCGGATGAATGGGTAAAAGCCCATGTTGCAGAAGCCAGTGCTTATGATTATTCAGCCATTGACTCTTTAAAGCGGTTTGAAGGAAACCACCCAAAGGTAATGCAAAACCGCTTGCAGCGCATGGATTGGGAGTTTACATGGGATGAACGCAAGAAAAAATTTACGTTCAAAAATTGGGTTCTTTACCAAATTGAAAAACGCACGGGTGTTCGTTTATTTGAGTACCGCAACTACAATCTCATTTAGTAGCATGCATTTGCAGGTTATGGTAAATATCATCAAGCAAATGCAAATCAAGCCCTTGTTTGGCAAGTAACGCGTGCCAGCCGGCTTCTTTGGCACCTTGTACATTCGCAATCGAATCATCTATAAATAAGCACTGACTTGGTTGCGCTCCTATTTGGTTGGCAACCCAATCATAAGTTGATGTATGAGGTTTGCGCATGCCAATTTGGTGCGAAAGAAATTGGTATTTGAATAATCCATTCCACTTTTCGAGTCCATAGCATTCCTCAATATATTGGTGAAACCAATGGATGTGAATGGAATTGGTATTGCTTAACAAATACAAGGGAATATGTGCGCTTAATTTTTCAAGCATTTTATACCGATAGGTTGGTAAATGAATGAGCATTTTGTTCCATGCTTCATCAATTTGGTCATATGTATAATTGCCTTTAAGGGCTTGGTGTAAATGGTGCCGAAAATCAGCTGGTTGAATTTTACCTATTTCAAAATCAGTGAATACGGTCGATTCCATGTTCACTGTTTCCAAATCAATTCCCATTCGTTGGAAACTTCTGAGCGTGCGGTTTTGATCAATATCCAAAATCACACCGCCTAAATCAAAAACCAAAGCACAAAACTTCTGCATAATAGTTGTATAACATTTGGTAAAAATATATGTTTGCACCCCATTACCTATTTGGCTTTTTAAGTTTAATAGGCGGGCCTATAGCTCAGTCGGTTAGAGCATCTGACTCATAATCAGGGGGTGCTTGGTTCGATCCCAAGTGGGCCCACGATAAAAAGCCTGGCAATAAAGCCGGGCTTTTTAGCAGATGTCAATTTGTTATATACTGTATAGCCCTTCACTTGATAGGTATTATATTGGCGCAAGTCAAGAAAGCATTGCCGATCGCTTGGCAAAGCATAATTCCCATTATATTACGGAATAACACGCTTCACTGCAACTGCGAGTGATTGGGAAGTTTATTTGGTGATACATTGCAAGGATTTTAGTCAAGCAATAAGAATAGAGCGGCATTTGAAAAAAATGAAAAGCAGGACCTACTTATTGAACTTGAAAAAGTATCCAGAGATACTCGAAAAGCTTATTAAAAAATAATAGCATCTGACTCTCCCGATAGCTATCGGGACAGGGGGTGCTTGGTGGAGTTTACCTCGCCATTCGATCCCAAGTGGGCCCACGATAAAAAGCCTGGCAATAAAGCCGGGCTTTTTAGCAGATGTCGATTTGTTATAATGAACATTACAATTGATATGGCAACAATCTCAAAGGAAAATAAAAGTGTAAAAGATTTCATTCAGACCGTATTAATTGACAACATCGGAAGTTTAGTAGGGACTGGGAATCACTACTTAGGTTTTGGACCTCAAACACAAGCGATTGAATTGCTTGGTGCCATTATTGAAGACGAAGATATTGAAAGACTACAACGACATAATCGAGAAAGTGAATTTGATACCCGTAGTAAATCAAGGAGACGATTTCATAATGCTCTTAAACTGTTTTCAAATCAGAAATACATACAGTTTTGCCCTGAACTTAAAACAGATGCTTCTTACCAAGCTGATTATGATTTGTATTGCAATTTAAGGTGTGGTTATGCTCATCAAATGCGACCAACAGGTAAAATTTCCGTGACAACCGAACCTGAGTCATTAACAGATGGAACGACACATTTAGAAATTGATCAGTTGTCGGGTAGACTTATCATCGTAAGCGAAATATTATATCGTGACTTAAAAGAGGTTTGCGAAAAAGTAATTGCAATGATTGATAGCGGAAAAATAAATCACACAAAGCCGTATGGAGATTTTTTAGGTCTAATAAGTTATGTGTGACGTCAAGAAAGCCGAGGAACGTTATATACCATAAACCTATTCACTTGATAGGTATTATATTGGCGCAAGTCAAGAAGGCATTGCCGATTGACTGGGAAGTATCGCACGTTTTTGGCTTTTGATGTGAGTAGTGTATCCGCCTTTCCAAACACAAATCGTATTGGTTTTTATTGAATGGTGTAACGGAGTGAGAAGCCACCACTTTGAATAACCGTAGGGAAGGTGTTGGATGTTTCGGGGTCGGTTCTACGGTAATCATAAAAAATGCGCAACATCAATTGTTCACTGATATTGTAATCAATTGTTGGTCGGAGTGTAATCACCCTTTGTCCTTGAACAGCGTCATTTGATGGGCGATCGATGTTCCGAATTTTGGTTACATTGTAACGAATACCAAAGTCGAGTCTAAAATTAATATCGCTGTTCATTGTTAACCTGCGGCCGTTAATCTTAAAGGGAATGGTTAGCTTGGTAGTTCGGTAACCGCTTCCAATTACCCACTCGCGGCCAATTTGTTCGTTCAGTTGGCCATTGGTTAAACTAAAATTAAGCATGCGATCGCGTTTGTACTCGAGTTTAGCAGTAACATTATTCACGAGTGTAACATCAATTCCGCAAAAAGGACCAAATCGTTCTTGTATAGATATTTGCCTAATTTGGAATTGTGGAACCGCATCACCTGTGAGTGGGTTTACACTGTTAGCCGAATCTGTTAAAATACTCTGGAAAGAATTTACCGTATAGGTGGAACTGTATTGGTGGTTGATGGTTACATTGGAAGCGTATTCTTTTATTTTCTCAAGTTTTGACAAACCACTGTAAGTAATACGCCAATTGGCATCAGGCAAAGTTGGGAATGCAGAAAGCTTAATGGAAGCAGGATCACTTCCACCATATGCTGCTAAAAATGCAGGAATTAATACATCTTGTTGTGCACGGCTGTAGCCTAGAGGAAACCCATTGCTATCAATACCTGTAACACCTGATGAAGATTCGGCAGCTAACCGTTGGGCAATAACAACGCGGTTACGTTGAAACTCTTCAAATACTTCGGTGTTTCCATTTTCCAACTCCTTTGAAAAGGTCGATTTCCACGTATTGAAAGTGATAGAATAAGATCCATTTACATTGGGTTGGTTCACATCAATAAACTCATTGGTTACAGTATCAAATCGGAATAAAACAGAACTGCTTTGTGAGCGTGTTCTGCTCATATTGAGTTCTATTCTAAAATCGGTAAAGGGTTCAAGTGTGGCTCTACCCGTTAGGTTTTCAGAAACTGTTTGTGCGGCAAAGTTTGTAATTCGTGGGTCATCACTTAACCACCCATTTTGAGCAGCTCTTTTTCTAAAAGCAGCATCTTGGCTACCCAAAATAAAGTCAAACCCTGGAGCAGCAAGGTCCATATTTTGACCTAAGTATTGTGGAGTGGGTTTGAAACCGGGTAATGAAGAACCCTCATTTTTGGTATAAGATCCTGAAGCATTTTTTAAACTCATCAATACTTTAAGGGTATAGGTTAAAGCTGGTGATAATTTTCGTTCAGGTTTTTCTTCTTCTTTCTTCGCATCTTGTTTTCCTTTTTTATCTTTTGAAAGTGCGGGCTTCTCTTCTTTTTGTGCACTTGGTCGTTTGCTTTGCCCAGGGTTATTCACTTGTTTTAAAATAGGAATCAAGTTGTACAACATCACCATGTTAAAATTGAGGTTGTAAGCTTGTGCTCGTGAATTGGAAATGGTATTTCCTAAACTATCTGCTGCAGGAGGTGCTTGTTTCCATTGGTAGGTAGCTGTGTAGGTGTATGACGATTGGCTTACCCAACCCATATACGGTAATTTGTTAATTGGCACATTGTAGTTTACGCGCGCTGTTTGGTCAAACTGCATCAACCTTCCACCACGTAATAAATTTTGACGAATGGAGTCACGTTTTTCAGGAGTGTTTTCACTTATTTCTCCAAGCGGTTCATCAATGCGGGCAAACACATTGGCATTGTAATCAAATTTTAAACCTCTTGATAAATCGTATCTAAACTCGTAGTAACGGGTCATGGTATACATTTTATCATACAAAGGTGCAAGTTGAATCCCTTGTAAATCGTTGTTTCGATTAATAGTAACTCCATATCTTCTATCCGTTTCAAGCCTTAGTCCCCAACCTTGTGGTTTAAAGAACAAGTTAAAATCTTTAATCAATGTAAGTTGCTTGCTTTTGATTGATTTAAATGGTTCCCAAGGTTTGGCAGTGAATGTGTAATTGTAGCCCGATATGGTTTTATAATTTTGCAATAGGTAATATTCAAGCACTTGGTTTCGCCTGTATGTTTCATTAAAGCTATAGGTAAAGGTAAAGTTCTCCAATCGCCAAAACCGTTTCTTTGCATTGGGGTTGGTGTTTGATTTTCGAATATTGGTAAAGTTTAAGCTTCTACGTGCAGTGAAATCATCGGCAGCTCTCTGTATTTGATTTATGTAATCAGGATTGGTACTTTCATCAATTTCTTTTTGCAAACGTGTATCAGGGTTTAATGGATTATAGAAAGGCCGTATCAACGTATTGCCATATGATACAAACATTGGGATGGATAACCCTGATTTTTTTGGTAAGAATTTACCCAACTCAAAATTACTCTGAACATCAAACTGGTATTGGTCATCAAAGTTTCGTTGGTTGAGTTTTTTATCCAATCCTCCAAAGCCTACGGTAGATATACTGCCACTTAATTGCATGTTTGCAAAGTCAGCTAACTTGGCTTGCACACGAGCATTGGCGGCCCATCCGCCTCTATTGTTAAACCCAGTCATTCGCAATTCATTAAACCAAACCTCAGTGCATTTAGGAGCACCGTCATCTATACTACCCGGAACAGCTTTTGGGTTTCGAATACCCAACATTGCCACCCGTACTTGGCTCAAATCAGGCAATCCCACAACGGTGAATTTTGCTTTGCCTAACTGCCTAAAATATGGAGCGGTAAACGGATGGTTGGCATTGGTGCGCTGAATTTTAGTATTGATAAACTCTTCGAGCTCAATAATCATTTCGTTATCGAGCGGCCAAATTTCATCATCTGATATTTGACCTTGGCGGGTAAGCTTAAGCGGAATTTCATATTCGTAATAGTTGTTGGTTAAGTCGGTTCCCAACCTAATAAACGCAGTAACATCTCCATCTTTGGTTGCAACATCACCTTCAGCATGAATAAACATACGTAGTTTACTGTATTGCCTAAGGTCGGTGGTAAGGTTTTTAAATACGGCTCTTGCATCACCATCATTGAGGTTGCACACCAATACCGATAACGATTGTTCATTTTGCTGGATTGCCTGCGGAGTGCTGAAATCAATTTCGCGTTGAATGCCAGGAGGCACACGATAAGGAATTGGCACCCGTAAAGAGTTTTTTTCGATGTTCACTGTTGAAACAACAAACTTGGTTTCGTCTTCTGGATCACCTGGGATGGCCTCTTTTCCAGCTTCGAGGTTGCCCAAATATTTTCGCCAATCTGCTCTAACTAATTGAAACGCACCAAAGCGTAATACTTGACTTGAGTCAAAGCCACGCATGTACATTCGGATAAAGCGGATGGATTTGAAGTCGATGATTTCACCAACACGTTTTTGGTATTCCCTTATTGGAATTTTAAGTTGGTACCATGTTACAGGTTCTGTTTTTCCGTTTTTGAGTTGAACAGGTGTGGTGATACTATCTGTAACAAAGTTTTGGCCAACAATCAATCGGCTTTTGCTAATATCAACTTTGTATTGGTAATACTCTTCAATATCGTTTAGGGTATAATCACGGTTAATATCTTCGTTATCGGGGGTATTGGTTGCAGAAGTTGCAAACGATTCGCCTCCTTGTTCTACTGTTGGTGAGTTGCCTTGGTGTTTGTTAAACCTGCGGTACCTGTCAAGAATTGAAGCTTGAATTGGATCGTAAACTTGGGTGCTTAAAAAGTACCTGTAGTTGTCATACGATGGATCGTTAATGGCATTTTGGTAGGCTTGAGAAGTAGTTCCATACGCAGCAGCCACACGTTGCAAGTAACTTGTATCAAAAACGGCCCGTTCGCCATCATCGCTTAAACCATCCAAACCAACATCTTGACGCGTACGTGCGGCAGGGTCGGCATCAAACGCAAAATTCACAACAGGAGTACGTGGTACTCTTCCCCAAACTGTTGTATCGGTGAATTGCAGGGCAGGATCTGTAGAGCGTGGAATACCGTTTTCTGCCGCTCTTCTATTGTCGCGTAAAATATCTTCGGAAACGTTCCCTAAGTTAATATAAAGCTCACCACTGTTGTTCGGATTTGGATTGCTCAGGTAAGGGTCCATCATCCACACTTCTATATAATCAATGTTTGATGCCTCGAAATCATTTTGATCAATTTTACGCATGATTCCACCCCAATTTTGCCGCGGGTTATTTAAGGTCCCATCAGCATTTAATCCACTAATTGTATAGTTGTAAGGACCTCTTTCATTTGGGTAAAAGGCAAGGTCAAGAGTAGCTAAAATATTAGGTTGGCCTTGTTGAATTTGTCTGCTAGGGAACACTTCGTTCACACCTACTTGTCGAACTCTGTGATCAGATAGTTGCGCATCATCGTTGGTTATATGTTCAGGTGTTTGCGCATTGTTCAGGTAAAAGGTAGTGGCAATGGTATACCAAGCAAGGTTGGCTCTTTTAAAACCGTATTCAAGTGTGTTAAATGTATTGCCTTCTGGGAAAAGATCAAACTGTCCTTGAGGAGTAGAGGCAAGGCTCCAATTGTTACCGAGTCTTAAATCAAAAGGAGTTTCACTTCCTTCAAAATCATCAAGATAGGCAGTGCCTCTGTTCGCTAACGAACTTTGCACACCAGGAATCAAGCGGGCATATTCACCTTGGATAGCAATATTTGAGATTTCTTTTGTTTCAATAAAAGGCAATTTGTCTACGAGTTTGGTTAAAAATCGAGACTCTTTTTTCCAAGTTCCGTCTACCCCAATAATAACATTGCTAATAGGCTCTTCTCCAATATTTACTTTTGGTGTAAGCGGTCGTTCGTTTAGGTATAGCACTGTACCTCCAAGCACAAAATCGCGGTTCACTTTGTAATCAAGACGAGTACCTAGCAGTGATTTTTGTTGAACGCTAAAAAGTGAATTGCTTTCAGAAGATACCTTGATAACTGCCCCAGAGTTTAATAAGCCTGTATTGATAATTTTTACACGCCCAGCAAAATAATCAACTGTAAAATCTTGATTTTCGGTAAGCGGTGCACCATTCGCAGTAACCCTTACTGAACCTCGTGGAATATTGCTTTGTCCTAATGAAATTTCGGAGTTTGAGTTTCCTGAATAATTTCCCCGTAAGAAAAACTTATTGTACTGCGGAAGCTGAATTGCGGCAAAGCGAGTTGAGTCGTAAAGTTCATAAAACGAATAATACCTGGCCCGAGTGGGATCGTTTACAAATTTGGATGCTAAATAACTACCAAAAGGTTCAAGAACCGGAAATATAATTCGGCCTTGAGCAGAGTTAACGGTGACACCTTCTATGAAGTCGAAATTGCCATCAGGTGCACGCTCTTGTTGTGTGTTAAAATTGTCAAGGTTTAATACTTGAACAAGTGGCAATGCGCTTAATTGTGGCTCATTTTGTACTGGTAAATAATTGAGATCTGCACCTGATGGGTCATCTGCATAAATAATGTTTAGCCTAAAGTCTTTGGCTTGTAGCTGAAATGTTCCAAGTGAATAAATGTTTTTCATCATCAAATCCCAGATTGGCAAATCAGGTCTTAACGATGGCCCTTTAAGCATTTTGGTGAAAAGCACATTTGGATTATCAGGGTTGGGTGGCAAGTCAGTGGTGAATTCACCAACCTTGTATGTGCGACCATTGAGTGTATATTCAAAAGCAACACACAATACATCATCATTGTTTAGGGTTTGATTAAGCGAGATATAACCTAAACGAGGGTTAACCGTGTACTCGCTTGGAGATAACAATCGTGCATAACTTATTGCTTGGTATTGTGCAATGGGTTGTAGTTTGGTAATGGGCTGGTCTTTGAGCAATTGGTTTTGCAACTCAAATGAAGAACGCAAGCCATTTTTGTTGGCATTAATACCGTTACCCGTTAGGTATGCATATAACGAGTTTGCTGTATCATCAGGGAAAGTATCAAACGGATTTGGATTAACTGTCCAGTAAGGATTGCTTCTTTTTGAAACCTCACCTAAGTCCGCAAAACCGACCACATCCCGCGAGTTATCAAACGCACCAGTTCTGTTGGTAACCCAAACCTCAACACGGTTAATGATAATTGGTGATGTGATTATTACAGGATTGGCCACCCATGCATCATAATTATCGCGGAAATAATGCGATAAAAAGTAATGGCGGTTCATATCATAGTTGTCGGCTTGAATATCGAAGCGCGTATTTTGCGCACCACCTGCAATTTCCGTTTCGGTTGTTTTACCGCGCTGTTGGGTAATAATACTTGTAACCGTTAGGCGGCCAAATTGTAAAACGGTTTTAATACCAAATAAGCTTTGGCTACCCGAAATCAGACTTGAGTTGAGCGGTAGGTTCACATTTCCTAACTCAATTTTTTTGATGATATCATCCTCTTTACCACTAAAATCGAGCTTTACTTGGTTTTCAAAATCAAAAGTTGCTTCGGTATCATAGTTGAGGTTGATGTTTAACCGATCACCTACTTTTCCGGTAACAGCCAATTGAATTTTTTGCCTAAAATCAAATTGTCCGGTGGTTTGCTGTTGAGGCGCAAATGCAGGGTTTTTGACAGTATTAAAGTTTCCTGCAAAGATGAGTTCAGCAGTTCCACGCGGCCTAATATCAATTACACCTGAGCCAAAAATGCGTTCAAAAATTTTGGGCCCAACCCTTAATGGGGGAATAATACCACTCCCACTTACAAAGTTGTTGGCTTGCGAACGCTGTTTAAAATATTGTTGGTTTTGCCGTTGATTTTCGTTTTGCAATTGATCTTTAACCGAAATAGAAGCAGGTAATCTGTAATCCATCCCGCCAATTTTAGAGCTGTAATTATAGCTGTTGGTGTTAGGGTCGAGCTCGTATTTGTTTTTGATGGCTGGGGGTTCGGCCAAATCAAAGCCACCTCTAGGTGGATTTAAGTCGTAAGGCTTGCGGTCTTTAATGGGGTAAGGGAGTTTATTTTTTACTGCAGTGTCACCATTGGTTGAGTCGGGAGGCATTAATGCCAAGTGAAAAACCGGTTCGGCAAAACTTTCCAGCACGGCAAAACTTTCGGCCAAAGCTTCGCCACCCATCATGAAAAGGCAGATGGCTAAAATTCGGGAAATCGATATGTATGCTTTTTGCGAGTTACTTAACAAAGTAGAGTTTTTCCATCTAAAGCATTTTTAAGGTGTTTTTGACTAATTCTTCTACTGTGTATTGGGGGTTTTGTTGCCTTACCTTCACTAAGGCTTTTTCGGCTTCGTTTTTAGAGAATCCTAGCATCACAAGGGCTGCCAACGCTTCTTCCATCAATACATTTCGGGTATTTACCAATGATAGTTCACCAACAGAATCATCACCGCCTTTAATTTTATTTTTTAAATCAATCACCACTTTTTGGGCTGTTTTTTCACCTATTCCTTTAACGGTTTTTATTAACGCCCAATTACCCGCTGATATTGCCTCTCTAATATCTGCAGGCTTTAAAGAAGAAAGCATGAGGCGGGCGGTGTTTGGCCCAACTCCATTTACCGAAATAAGCAAAATGAATAATTGTTTTTCAGCCTCATCTGCAAAACCAAACAGCGTGTGGCTATCTTCCTTGATAACCAAATGTGTTTGTAGGCGAACACGCTCACTCTCGCCTAACTTCTCATAAGTATGAAGGGAAATATGCACCATATACCCAATACCATTACAATCAAGCACCACATATGTAGGGGTTTTTGTGGTTAATTTTCCATCTAAATGTGCAATCACGGCTTTGTTTTGGTCTAAATTAAGGTTACGGTAAGGCCGCTAAAATAAGAAATGTTTTTAACTTTGAAAGCAATGAAGGGGATGAAAACAGCCATTTGGTATAAGCGCTGCAATTTATTATTGCTTTTTATTTGCATTTGCCCTATGCTGATGAGCGCTAAACCCAAGCCTGTCAAGGAAAAACAGTATTATCCCAATGGCCAATTGCAGGCAGTTGGCTTCATGGCAAATGGATTAAAAGATAAACGTTGGGAATACTATTCGCCAGAGGGGGTGAGGTTAAGAACTGAGAAATGGAACCAAGGCAAACTCCGCTGGCAAATTTGGTATACGGCTAAAGGCAAAATAGCCAAAACAATAGATGCTAATGGTAAGGAAAAGATAAGGCCCGCATGTGGCTGTTCGTAAAGGGAGTATGTTGTTTGGTAATAAAAAACCCGTTGTTGTGGCAACGGGTTTTGGGTATAGGTTTGGGCAGCTAATTTAGTTACAACCAGCTTCTACTTTAGGTTTGTCTGTCGAACTATCGTCATCGCTGCTCCAGTTTTTTTTGCGTACGATAAATTCAATATCCTGTAAGTTTTGGGTTGGAGGTATGTTAAAAAAGGTTCGAGGTATCATGTACAATTTCCATTGTGTGGCGCTGCTGTTTTCCAATCTTAATTTAGGGTTATTGGGTACTTGGAAAAAGGTAGACGGCTGGTAAATCGAGACTACTTGTGTGGTGGTGTCAATAGCTGTTGCTCTTACGAAAACATAAAGTTCTTCAGTAGGGCTGAGGTTTCGCATGGTAGCCTTTTTCTCTGCAGCATTATCATATGTTAAGGTCATAATTTCATCGCTCAACAGTACACTAGGAAACAAGTATACAGCACCTTTATCCGTTTTAGGAGGGTTGACTGGTAAGTTAATATCATTTGATTTAATATCAGGATCACCGTATCCTCCACCATTTTTGGGTTTTACTAAGAATGAAAGGCCCTTGGTGTAAACATCAGAAGCCGAAACTCCATAGAATTCAGTAGGTGTCATTTCATACTTCCATACCTTAGGACCTTTTTCCGGAACAGCGGTCATTTTAAGTGCTTCGTTTGAGTTCTGCCAAGCTTTTTCTCCTTCTCCATTAACCAATGGATGGCCTATTGGATGTTCTGCAGGTCTCCATGTCCAAATATACATTGGGCCTGGATTGTCAAATAATTTTTGGTTGTGCTCAAGGCTCAAATCAAGTTTCGATAAATCAACATAAATGGTGATAGGTTCATTGGCAAGGGTAGGTTCAGGTTCAATCCAAGCCAATTGAGCCATGCTAATATTGGCAATCGCCATTAATGCGAGTATTGCACTAATCTTTTTCATAGGTATTCTTAATTACGAATAAAAGTTAAACGGTATACACTTACTACTTTATCATTACAAAGTACCGATTGATCAATTTTTAAATAGGTATCGGTTGGCCTGATGGTGCTGGCTAATGGCATGGTAATCGAAGACGAAGAACCCGTTGGTGTAAGTATCAATTTGGTTGGGAAATCGGCATTATCAAATTGCCATGTTCCCGAAGTTCCACCAAAAAAGGAATAAAGCACACCAGTAGTGTCTGCTTGATACACACCGGTTGTGCCTTCCATTTGAAAACGGATATTGGGCATTTTAGCACCTTTTGAAAAATACGGAGTGATGTTTAGTGTTTCTTCAACGATTGAAGCCTTATCAATGACTGCACAGTCTTGCAATACCCATGAAGCAGAAATGCCTTCAACCTTGCTCGGCACTTCGCCAATTTCTTTATACTCTTTGCGGCAAGAACTGAGTGCGACAATACCAAAAATTAAGCAAACGAATGCGTTATTTATTTTCATATTCAAATATAATTAGTATCAAATTAATTGCATCCACCAGAAGGATTAAAGACAAAATTTTGGCCACCTTCGCGGGCGTGAAACTGTAAAACCATTCCTGGGCAATTCCACGGAGCATTGCGAATGGTTAGTGCCGGCTCAAAAAAGGCTCCTCTTCTTTTAAGAACTTGCAATCGATCACCTTCACAAAACATTTCCAAACGTCTTTGTTTACGCACTTCTGCTAAAACTTGTGATTGCAGAGCATTGCTTGGCAAAGTTCTAGTTAATGAGTCGCTGTAAGCTCGTTTAATAATTAGGTTTACATCATCAATAGCTGTTGTCAGATTGGTGCCCTGTTCAGCCAATATTTCAGCTCTTAATAAGTGCATATCTGTTAAATGTAAAATAGGTACCGAGAAATAATCTTGGTTGAACTTTGTTACACCATAAAACTCGTTCGAATTGCCAGCATTGAATATTTGCACCAAGTTTTTTCCTCGTTTGTCCAATGTATCATTAGTTAATGCCAAATATAAATCACGCGTAATAGTGTAGTTTGGTGTTTTAGTATCACTTCGATATTGGTCTCTAAACTCAACTGAGCGATTATCATTTTGTCCAGTACTAACTGTTTTAAAAATGTATTCCGATTCAGATGCCGCATTGTCAAATCTATTCACGGAAGTACTCAAGGTTTTGCCACTTGTATTAATTACTTCGTTGATTAATGGCAAAGCTAAATTACCTTGATTTAGCATAAAATATACCTTAGCTAGGAGAGCTTGTGCCGCACTTTTGGTGGCATAATTTCCGTTGCTTGCGGGTAGGTTGCCAATCGCATATTGCAAATCACTAATAATAAAATCATATGTTTCTTGCACTGTGCTGCGTCCTTTTGGTTGCGTAGAAGCCTCATTTCTGATTACAACTCCTAAGTGGGAGTTATCTGATGTATAGCCTGGAGGTTGGGCCCATAATTTGGCAACTTCCCAATGGCATAATGCACGCAAAAATCGGCCTTCAGCACTTATTCGGATTCTTTCAGATTCTGATACACCAACTTTATCATAAAACCTTTCAAGGTTATTTACACGCATGCTAATAATATACATATCGGCATAAAGTCTTCTAGTATCATCGTTAAAAATAATGGTGCTGCGGTTGTAAATCTCTGCTTTATTTCCCGCATCACTCACGAACAGCACCAAGTCATCTGACATTAAATCTGAAAACGACTGCGATTTGCCATTCAGAGCATTAGCCAACGCATCGTAACAAGAATTAAGCAAATTTTGAACATCCTGAGGCGTGCGTATTGCATCTTCTTCAACAAATAATGTTTCAGGGACCTCTTCAGTAATTTTTACACACGCATTTAGTGTAAACAAAGTTGTAAACACAACTAATAAAATCAAAGTGTTGTATCGAAAATTCATAAATCTGTTCATTAAAAATTAACTGATAGCTGAAAAGTTACGGTGCGCTCCTGTGGTGGCGTTAAGTAAGTGATATTTGGGCTCATGTTTCTGTCAGTTGGGTTCTCAAAGTCACGTGCAATTTCTGGATCCAATCCAGTATATCGCGTAAACGTTAACAAATTGGTTCCAATTAATGACATACGCATGGATGTTAGTTTTATCT
Source organism: Bacteroidia bacterium (assembly GCA_025454875.1). Classification (GTDB taxonomy): domain Bacteria; phylum Bacteroidota; class Bacteroidia; order UKL13-3; family UKL13-3; genus UKL13-3. The sequence goes on from JALONP010000009.1 coordinate 102,161, forward strand.
TTTGGCAGAAACTACGTGGTAAATTGTAGCCAATCGTTACGTTTCTTAATCTAATAAAGCTTCCATCTTCCAACCATTGTGTAGTATTAATCCAAGGCGTGCTGCTTCCGTAAGTCTCGGTATTGCGTGTTAACCGTGGAAATGCAGCTTGGTCGCCTGGTTTTTGCCAGCGGTCAAATAAGTCGGTTCGCATATTCCAATTGGTTACTACACCGTTTTGGCGTTTGGCTGATGATTCATAAATATCTGAACCATAAACAAAGTTAAATAAGAAACTTAAGTCCCAGTTTTTATACCTAAAGTTATTCCCTAATCCACCAATTGCTTTTGGTTGCACACTTCCAACTACCACGCGGTCTTTAGGATCCCATTTAAAGGTTTCGTTACCATCTTTGTCAATATACACTGGTTTGCCTGTTGCAGGATCCACCCCTTTAAAGCGAACGAGGTAATTGGCACCTACGGGTTCACCTACCACAATACGGGTGTCATTCGTTCCACCTTCTAAAGCATCTTGTGCAAACTCACCAATGCTTGTTATTTCATTCCAGTTGCGCGCAACGTTGAAGTTGGTTGTCCAGGTAAAATCCTTTTTCACAATATTGCGTGATACAATACTAAACTCCACACCTGAATTTCGAATTTCTCCTACGTTTCCAATAAATTGGCTGAAGCCAGTAGAAGGAGGCGTATACAAGTCCATGATCACATCACTCGTACGCCTATCGTATACATCAACAGTTGCCATTATTCTATCTTTAAGAAATCCGATATCAATTCCCCCATTTAATGTCCAAGATGTTTCCCAACGAAAATCTGGGTTAGGTAAATTAATAGGATACGTTATCGGTTGGCCATTATAGGGTCCCGAGGAATTTGTAGGGGCCCAAATTGATACGTAGTTAAACTGGGGAGTGTTCGCATTCCCGCTTTTACCATATGATGCACGAATTTTAGTTGTGCTTACGTGGCGAATTTTAAAAAACGACTCGTCTGATATAATATAAGTTGCAGATACAGCAGGAAAATATCCAGCCCTGTTGTTAGGTCCAAATTTGGTACTTTCATCCCGCCTAATAACGAACTCTGCAAAGTAGCGTTGTTTGTAATTATAGTTTAACCTCGAAAAAATACTTCTAAAATAAAAGTCACTCGGAGCATTAAAACGTGATTGAACAGTGGTTTGTGGTGTCGTTGCATTATCGTCCCATTGGCCATTCAGCATATTAGCTGCGTTATAGCTACTCGTCTTGGTTTGTGAGCCTTGGTATTCGTAGGCTCCCATTATGTTAATATTGTGTATTTTGTTAAACGTTTTACGATAAGTGAGCATTCCATAATAGTTAAAATTGGTGACAAACGTAGCATTGCGGTTGGCTTGGCCAATATTTGTGGTTGAATTTAACAATGCTGCTGGATCATATTGGTCATCTTTTAACTCCATATAATCTAAACTGTAACGAGCTGTTGCTGTTAACCCTTCGATAATTTGGTAGTTCAACTCAGCATTGTTGATGGTTCGCAATTCGGTGGTACGCCAGCGTTTGAGTTCCTGAATCCTAACAGGATTCTCTCCGCCTTGAAAATAATTTCCCAAACTATCATATACTGGGTAAATAGGCAGTGCGGTGCTCATTGCCGCACCTAATCCGCCCGACCAAGCAGCATTGGCTCTATAATTTGTACCTTGGCTTAACGATGTTGAAAGTGAAACGCGCAATTTTTTGGTGATATTATAATCTCCGTTAATACGACCTGATACCCGCTCATACCGATTGCCCACCAAAAAACTCTCGTTATTATCGTATCCAACTCCAGCATAATAGGAGCCTCTTTTTCCTTGCTGGCTGATTGATAGGTTATGTGTGTTTTTGAATCCAGTTCTTGTGGTTAAATCTACCCAATCTGTATTGGTTCTTCTTGCTTGTTCCCATGTTATGCCTCCTGGTAATGGTGCTAAACCAACACCACCATCATTCTCATAGGCTTCTTGATACAATTGAAGGTATTGTGCTGAGTTAAGCATATTGGGTAGTGCTGTTGGTTGCGAAATACCAACCCGTGCATTGTAATTAACGCTCAATTTACCTTTAGTTCCACCCCCTCTTTTGGTTGTAATCAAAATAACACCATTTGATCCTCGTGATCCATAGATGGCTTGTGCTGCTGCATCTTTTAATACCTCAATACTCGCAATATCATCTGGATTAATCGTAGCAAGCGGATTGTTATTCATTCCGCCACTGTTACCATTTAAGAAAAAATCTTGCGTAATAGGTATCCCATCAACAACATATAGTGGGTCGCCTCCAGCACTTACCGAAGCAATACCACGTATGCGAATAACTGCTGCCGAACCTGCAAGTCCGCTTCCTGTTGTAACTTGTACTCCCGGTAACTTGGCTTGCAATGCACTTTCAAAACTTTGAACAGGCATATCGTTCAGTTCCTTGCTGTTAATTTTAGAAATTGAGCCGGTAACTTCTCTTTTTAACTTGGTACCGTAACCTACCACTACTACATCTTCAAGTGAATTTTTGTCTTCTTTTAACGTGAATGTTGGGGTCGCGTCATTGTTATCAGCAACCGCAGTTATGTCGGCAGTTACTGTTACATAACCTATATACGAAATTTTAATTTTGTAGTTACCGGGCTGTAAATTTTTGATTTCAAATACACCAAGGGCGTCTGTAACGGAACCGAATTTTGTTTTTTCAATTACGATTGTTGCGCCAATCACCGGTTCATTTTTGTCATCAAGTACCCTGCCTCGTATTTTTTCGCCAAATGCTTGTATCGAAACAAACAACAACAAACCAAGTGCATAAAAATGAGTAAAACGATTATTCATAAGCTTCAAATGATTTCAATAATTATTGGTAAATTAATTTATGATGTACTTGCTGACCACCTTTGGTAAGTTGCACCAAATAAATGCCTGGTTTTACATCAGCTTTTTCCAGGTTCATGTGAATAAATTCTGCACTTTTTTGTTCAGTATGTTCCCATACAAGTTGCCCAGTTATCGAAACAATCCGAATTTGAATGGGATTGCCGTCATCTTTTACACCTGTTTTAATAGAAAAAAGTCCGTTAGATGGATTTGGGTAAATAGCTGTGCCAACCCAAGTTGTTTCTCGTTCAGTTATGGCGGTAGGAAGGGTGGTGGTTTCATACCTGTTTAAATAAACACGGTATTCGCCAGGGCCAAGTGTATCTTGGTATTCTGTTCCGCTTATCACAATGGAGTCTTGTTGAAATAAACTATACCATGTTCCCGCCTCAGGAAAGGTAATGGTAACAGGTGCTGCAGTTACACCAAAGTTCGCAATAATGCTTGCTTTGGTTGTTTGGCTTGCAATTACCAATCTTTTAATGGCAGTAGCACCGGCATTGTATGTATAATTTGTTGTAGATAGTGAATCGTCAGTTATCTTGAGGCGATTCAAAGTAGCTGTTACTTCGTAAATTCTTTTTCTGCGAGGGTCATTCATATAATCCCAGCGTATGGGTTTGTTACCAACTCTTCCATTAAAATCTATGCTATAGTCATATCCAACTTCACCAAATTGCCAGATCATTTTAGGGCCACGCAATGGTAGCAACAAGCACATTGCTGCCTCAATACGTTTCAAAGCGAGAGTAGAGTCTTTTACGTTATGGAGGGGATTATTGCTGTTTCCAAACCGAATATTTTTATTTACCAATCGCTCTTCGTCATGGCTTTCGGCATACGTTACCAAGTTTGGTTTGTTCCAGCCACGTTGCTTGTAGTTGCCCCAATTCAAATCGCTAGAGGAAGCGTATCCCATTGTGGCTTCGTTATAGTTATAGTTTAAATTTCCCCACAATAAAAATCCTTCGTTTGCCAAAACAGTTTCTTCATCATTGGCTCCCAAGTGTTCTAAAATCATGTAAGCACTCGTATCATAAGTGCGAACTTTAGCCATTATACGTTTCCAAATATTGATGCGGCTTTGGTCATACGCACTCCAAGCGCCAACATCAGTTCCTGTGAATTTTTGACTAAATCCTTTAGATAAATCAAAGCGGTAACCATCTACCTTGTATTCGGTGAGCCAAAAATGGATTACACTATCGGTAAATTGTTGAGTAGGTAAAGCCTCATGGTTAAAATCATAGCCAACACCAAAAGGGTGTTTGTCTGTTTGGTTAAACCAAGGATTTTGAGCTGTTGGTTGGCCATATTGTCCGGCACTCGGGTCAAAGTACATGCGCACCATCGGACTTTGTCCAAAAGAGTGGTTTAATACCATATCCAATATCACCGCAAAACCTTGGCGGTGGCACTCGTCAATAAACTCTTGAAGGGCTTGTTTGGTTCCATAGTATTTGTCGGGAGCAAAATAAAAACTTACATTGTAACCCCAGCTTTCGTTACCTTCAAATTCATTGATCGGCATCAGCTCAATTGCATTTACTCCTAATCTTTTTAAGTAAGATAGCGTGTCTTTTAATGTTTGGTAATCGTGTCGCGCTATAAAATCGCGAACAAGCAATTCATAGATAACCAATTTTTCTGAAGGTGGTCTGCGGAAGGTATCTGTATAATTCCAAACAAATGGTTGCTCACCGGTTTTTAATACGGAAACAATTTGACTTGTTTTACCAACAGGATATGGTTTTAGGTTCGGATACGTTACCGAAGGGATAGCGCCATCATTCCATGGATCAAGTACTTTTTGTGTGTAATAATCTGCTATGCGTAGTTGGGCATCATCAATTACATATTGAAATGCGTATTCGGTTCCCGGCTGTAGGTTGTTTAGTTGAATCCAATAACGACTGCCATCAGGCGTTTTATTCATTAAAAATTGGTTATCAAATTCCCAATTGTTAAAGTCACCAATAACATATACAAATGATTTATTGGGTGCAAACAAAACCAAGGTAGCTGTTGTATCACTCGTATAATTAATGCCATCTTTTACACCAACGGGCAAGGTGGCAATTGGTGGTGATGCAGGGCGAACCGTTATATATGTACTGTCGTATCGGGTATCGCCATTGAGTGTCGCAACAATTGCAAAATTGTGTTTGCCAACTCCAAGTGCAGATGCTGCCAAACGTATACTTAATATAGAGTCATTAGCAGCAGATAAAATGATATTGTTGTTTTGGTATAATGCGAGGCTGCATTTAGATGAAGATACTGCAGCTACAGTTATTGAATCGGTTTGTTTAAGCACTTGTGGTGATAACGGTGATTTAAACTGAACAAAAAAACCACCTTGGCTTAAGTCTATATAAATATCACTGCCATCCGTATTTTTACCTTCTTTGCTTCCATTCACATTTCTAAAAACAAACGCCAGTTTGAGGGCAGTTACATTTTGAGGCAGACCGTAAAATGAACGTATATGGTAGCGCAGCGTATGTTTATTATTACCAATGGATGTCATTTTAACGCGCGCATCGTCTGTTCCCCAGTTGCCTTGAACATATTTCCAATCAGACGGAGAAGTACTTGTTGACGTAATTAAGCCAGTATGTGCGTATACAGTTTGTTCACCAACTAAACCTGCGTTTCCAAGCGTAGCATCAAAGGTCACGGTAATGGTATCATCAGCTGTTGCGATTACCGGATTAATGCTTACAACTTGCGCTTGTGTGTATATTATACACGAAATGAGCAAGAGGCTTATACCTATTGATTTTTTGTTTAATGTCATACTTATCGAAGTTAAACAAAAGCCAACTTCAGTATGCGAGTTAAAAAAAAGTAAGTGTATTTCCTACACTTATTTGTTTTTTATAAAAATTTAATGTTACATTCGAATTAACAATTCAATAAATAATGATTATGAAAAAATTATTACTATCTATTATGGCCGTTGCAGCGTTAACAGTTGCAGAGGCTAAAAAAGTAAAGTTCCAGGTTGATATGACTGGGGTTGCAGTTAGTTCAAATGGCTTGCATGTTGCTGGAAATTTTCAAGCCGCAGCGGGTTTTCCTGACGGGCCGGACAATGGTACTGATGCTAATTGGGAGCCAGGCACTGCGGCATTAAGTAACGGTGGTAGCGGCAATATCTACAGCTTGGTTGTCGATATCCCAGCAGGTCGATATTATGAGTTTAAATTTATCAATGATAACAATTGGGGTCCTGGAGAAGAACAAGTTCCTAATATCAGCAAAGTTGAATCTAATGCAAATGGTGGTCAAAACGGCAACCGTTGGTTTTATGTTGATTCTTTGGCAAACGACACTATGGAATTACCTGCTGTTCTATTTAGTGGAAGTGCACCTGCCGGTAAATTTGCGGTTCGTTTTGCGGTAGATTTGAAAAATGAGACCGTTGCAACCGATGGTGTTTTTATTGCTGGCGCTTTTACCAACTGGGGTGCAGGCCAACGTAAAATGACAAACTTATTCAACAATAATAAAGTATATGAATACATCGCCATTCTTGACGGAGGAAGCTACCAATACAAATTTAAAAATGGTGATAATGGATGGGAATCTGTTCCAGGTGGATGCGAAGTGTCAACCAATCGCGAAGTGAATGTAACGGCTAATGCCACTGTGCCAGTAGTGTGTATTGGAAGCTGTACTGCATGCCCAACTGCTCCGATTCCAACTTATAATGTTACTTTTAGAGTTGATATGACCAATACTACTTGTGATGGAGGATATGATTCAGTAACAGTAGCAGGAGCAAAAATATTCAAGAAGTTTCTCGTTGGGGCTGATTCAGTTCAAAGAAATTGGGGCGATGGCGCTTATACCTTGTCTGATGCAAACAGCGATAAAGTATTTGAAATTACATTACCAATAGATTCTGGTGAGTGTGAGCATAAATTCCGTTTCCATAAAAATGGCATCACAAGCTGGGAAGGTATTGCCAACCGTAAACCACAAATTAGTTCTGATACTGCACTAACAGTTTATTGCTTTAATACAACGGCTGCATGTGTGCCTCTTCCGGCACCTTCAAATATTACATTTAAAGTAGATATGACCAACGAAACCCCAGGTGTGGTATTTGTGATGGGAACGTATCAAACACCTAACTGGCAAGCAGGTGCTATTCGCATGCAACCTGCTCCAGGTGAACCAGGAGTATTTATTGCAACTGTTAATAATGTATGCCCAGGTTCATTTAGCTATAAATTTGTGAATGCAGCTGATGGTGATTCATCGAAACAGCAATGGGAAGAAAACTTCCCTGATACATTATCAAGAGGTTGTTTAGAAGGTAATGGTATTGGTGGTTTTAACCGCAGATACACCCGTACATCTGATTCGGCTGTAACCTTGTATTATGTATACAATTCATGTACTGTGGGTGGTATTGTAGGCTTAGCAAAAGTTTCGTTAAGCAATACTTACAAATTGTATCCTAACCCTGCACAGTCATTTACAGTAATTGCTTTTAATGACAATGCTGCTTCACACACTGCGGTTTTAATGGACATTACTGGACGTGTAATCCAATCGTTTGAAAATATTACTGCCAACGAATTAACCATTCCAACAGCAGGATTAAACCAAGGTATTTATTTTATTAAAGCTACCAATACCCGTAATGAGTCGGTAACCTCAAAGCTTATCGTGCGCTAATTACGGTTAATTGATAGTATACAACAGAGCCTCCTTGCGAGGCTCTTTGTATTTTTTACCAACGCTATTTAAAAGTATTGCAATGAAGTTTCGTATTTTTTGTTTGTTGTTTTTTTGTGTCTTGAATAATGCAATTGCACAAACTGTGCAATTCTATCCACCTAATTGGTATGTAGGCATGGAGGACACAACCTTCCAACTTATCATTAAACAAAAAGATATTGGCTTGTCATTAAAAGGTATTACGTCTGCAAACGAGTCGTTAAAGGTTATTTCTTATGAACAAACAAATCATCCTGATTATGTATTAGTGGAATGCGTTGTTCCTAAATTAGCTAAAGCAGGAAAAGTAGCCTTGGTTGTGAATGGGAAAAAGCGCTTACCTTATGAACTGCTGACCAAAGGAGCCAAACCAGAGCCTTTAACAGGAAATGATTTGGTTTATGTAATCATGCCTGATCGGTTTGCAAATGGTGATGCCACCAATGACGTGGTGAAAGGCATGCGTGAGCAAACGTGCAACCGTGCAGAAATGTATGCAAGGCATGGAGGTGATTTAGTTGGAATCAAACAAAAGCTTGGTTACATTGATTCGCTTGGCGCAACTGCTATTTGGTTAACACCATTTCAAGAAAACAATGAACATGCGGCATCTTACCATGGTTACGCCATCACCAATCATTATAAGGTAGATCCTCGATTTGGAACCAACAATGAGTATGTGGAACTCAGTAAAGCAGCAAAAGCCAGCGGATTTAAATGGGTACTTGATTTGGTATTTAACCATATTGGTGATGGACATTGGTTGTACCTTGACAAACCTTTTCCGAATGCCGTGCATGCATTTGATTCATTTACCAGAACCAATTACCGCGCCAACACACTCATGGATCCATATGCTGCCAAGCGTGACCAAAAACTTTTTACCGAAGGTTGGTTTGATAAACATATGCCCGACCTTAATTGCGATGATCCAATTGTTGCAAGGTACCTTATTCAGAATACGTTGTGGTGGATTGAAAATAGTCAAGCAGATGGTATTCGCATTGATACATATTCTTATCCAGAACAAGAATTTATGCAACAATGGTATCAGGCTGTTAGAAAGGAATACCCGAAACTAGCAGTATTTGGTGAGATATGGGAACATGCTGTTCCACTGCAATCGTATTTTGTACCCAAGCAAAAGAGTACACAAGAAAACATGCAACACCTGCTCGATTTTCAATTTTGTTTTGCCATTGATGACGCGGTGAATCAAAAGGATGGCTGGACAGAAGGCATTTCAAAATTGTATTACACGTTAACGCAAGATTATCAATATAGCGATCCTTACGGTCATATTATTTTTATGGATAACCATGATTTGGACCGCTTTTATTCAATCATTCAGTATGATTTGCAAAAGTGGAAAGCTGCGGTTGGTTTGATGTTAACTACAAGGGGTATTCCATCCATTTTGTATGGTACCGAAATACTGATGCGCAATAAAGGTGAACATGGTTTGATTAGAGAAGATTTTATAGGAGGATGGCCAACAGATACACTCAATAAATTTGTAGCAAATGGAAGAACCGCTGAAGAAAATGAAGCTTGGAATTATTTAAGCTTGCTTGCTAATTGGCGTAAATCGAATCCAGCATTAAGCGGAAAACTTACCCATTTTATTCCTGAAAATGGGGTTTACGTTTATTTCAGAATAAACGGAATACATAAGGTAATGGTGGTTTACAACAGCAATGCAGATTCAAAAGAAATTCAGCTGAGTCGTTTTGCTGAGTTGCTTAACGGACATTCAACACTTCAAAATGTGGTTACTCAAAATACATTGTCAATTAAACCAACGCTTGTAGTTCCAAAAGGTGAACTATTGATTTTTGAAGTGAAATAAAAGTTGAGTTAAATTATGGTGCAGTTTTTACACGTATATCTGTACTGTCTTGCACATACACCATTGAAACTGCTCCGCAAAGCATGAGTATTCCTGCCAATACAATGGCATACATTGCATTGTTATTGTAAATATTTTTGACAATGGGACCACCAATTATTCCATTTACAATTTGCGGTATGGTGATAAAGAAGTTAAAGATACCCATGTACACACCCATTTTTCCACTCGGAATACTTCCGGCTAATATTGCATAAGGCATCGATAAGATAGATGCCCAAGCAAAACCCACACCCACCATTGAGAGCAACAAATCTGTTTTGTCATTTGCAAAATACATTGATATTAAACCAACACCGCCAGCTAACAACGAAAATGCGTGTGTTTTTTTTCTGCCAAGTTTACGTGCAATTGCGGGTAACAACAACGCATATATTGCACTTACACCATTGTATACACCAAAAATAATTCCGGTCCAATTTTGCGCATCCCTAAATGCATCGCTGCTCGTGTCTGTAATGGGTAATTGGAATACGTGATGTGCTATGGCAGGAGTGGTAAATACCCACATGCTAAACAACGCAAACCAACTAAAGAACTGAACCAATCCTAATTGGCGCATGGTAGCAGGCATGCGTCTAAAGTCTTTGAAGATGGTACTGAACGAGGTGTGCTCTTCAGTGCTTTTGCCATGGTAACGTTCATAATCAGCAGGCGCATATTCTTTGGCAAATACAACCGTGATTAAGATACAACTTAAAAATACCACAGCACCAATGTAGAATGAGTAAATTACATTTTGTGCAACTTGGCCAGCGGGAGCTGACGATGAAACATGTGCATAATTATCGAGTATGTACGGAAGCCAAGAACCTGCAACAGCACCTATGCCAATTAAAAAGGTTTGAATACTAAAGCCGAGGGTGCGTTGTGAGTCAGGTAAATTATCAGCCACCAATGCCCTGAACGGTTCCATGGCTACATTGATACTTGCATCCATTAACATCAGCATGCAAGCACCAATAAACAAGGCCGATTTCGCTTGAAGCAGAGCTGCTGAATTGGGTAATAACAACAGCGCCAAACAACAAATGAGGGTACCCACCAAAAAGTATGGTTTTCTTCTCCCTAACTTGTTCCAAGTGCGGTCGCTATAGTATCCAATAATAGGTTGCACAATCATGCCAGTGAGAGGAGCAACCAGCCAAAACCAACTGAGGTGTTCAACATCAGCACCAAAATTTTGCAAAATGCCACTTGCATTTCCGTTTTGAAGTGCAAAGCCAAATTGTATTCCCAAAAAGCCAAAACTCATGGATAAGATTTGACCAATTCGAAGCGAAGGTTTTGGTTGAAGCATGGTTGTAAAGTTATTGTTGAACGATGATTTGAACTGATTGTGCGGGCAAATCAAGTTGCCCGTTTTTACTCACTGTCATGGGCGTATTGTGAATGCGTTTACCTTTTGGCAATTTCCATCCTTCTGGATTTGCTTTTACAGCTTCTTTTCCTGTATTCACAATAACGGTTACTTTGTGTTTTCCGTTGCTCCTTGTAAATGCATATACCTGCATATTCGCATTTTCTTCTTTAAACGAAAGCCTTTCGTAGGTGCTGTTCGCATTGTTCCACAAAGCTTTATTTGTGCGTTTAAGATTGGTCATGGTACGGTACCATGCATATCGTGAAGTGTCACTCCACTCGTCAATGGTTATTGGGTCTTTTTCGAAAAAGCGCAAACGCCTACTAAGGCCAGCTTCTTCTCCGGTGTAAATAAGCGGAACGGATTGGGGCAATGTAAAGGTGAGTGCAGAATACAACTGCCAGGCATCGCCATATTTTTCTTTTACGGTTCCATTCCAGCTATTTTCGTCATGGTTGGTAATGAATAATAATTTTTGGGTGTACATGGGGAAGCGTTGGTAATTCTCATTCATCTCATTTCGGAACGATTCGAGCGATTTTTTTCCCTTGGCCATATCTTGGGTAACTCCCATAAACGTCCAACCATATGCCGCATTGAATGCTTTTGTAAAATAGGTATTCGGATTTTTGGTGAGGTCTGTATTCCATTCCATCTCGGCTAATAGGTAAGGATTGGGCCCAATTTCATCGCGGAGTCTTTCCCAAAAAGTGAGAGGCACCAAAAAAGCAACATCACATCTAAAACCATCAATGTTAAACTCCTTAAGCCAATTCACCATTTCTTGAATCATTTCTTGGTTTAATTCTTCATTCGAATAATCCAATTGGGCTACATCTGTCCAATCAAAAGGTGTTTTAATTTCACCTTTTTCATTCCGTTTATACCAATCTGGATGGTCATTTACCCAAGGGTTGTCCCAAGCGGTGTGGTTCGCGACCCAATCAACCAATACTTTCATTCCCCGCGCATGTGCTTGTTGCACTAATTCTTTAAAGTCTTCTCTGCTTCCATATTGTGGGTCTATCTCGTGGTAATTTTGAACACTGTAGTAGCTCCCAACTGTTCCTTTGCGGTTTTGTTTACCTATTGGGTGTAACGGCATAAACCAAAGCACATTTACCCCTAATTGTTGCAACCGATCTAAATCAAGCAATACGTTTCGCAGGGTACCTTCATTGGAATATTGCCTGACGTTTACTTCATACATTACTGCATTTTTACTCCACTCTGGTTGCACGAGTTGCGCTTTTAATACAAAAGCAAATACACATAATAAGATGGTTAGTTTTGTTTTCATTTGTTGGTTAATTCAATTATTGCCACATCATTGTCGTTAAGTTCAATGCTGTACGAGTTGGTATTTACATTTAATTGTTGCCCGAAAATGGAACGAATTGTAGCATTATCCGTATTTTTTGGAATGGTAAATATACCTCCTTGTTTGCTAAACAAAACCCAAACCTTTTTACCCATATACTCACGTTCATATGCCAAGCACTTGGCGCTTACGGGCAGCCATCTAAACTCTCCATAAACCAATGCAAGGTTTGATTGCCTGAGGCCAGTGAGTACTTTTACTTTTTCAATAAGTTGTTGCTGAGATTCGTTTAACCCATCAAACTGCATTATGCGTCTGTTATCAGGGTCGTTTCCGCCAGGCATTGCATATTCATCACCATAATAAATTACTGGGATGCCGGGTATGGTAAAGTTAAAAGCCATCAGTTGCAACATACGGTTATACCCAAGTTCATTTGCATTGGTAATGGTGCGGCTCCAACCTGCAAGTTTAGCATCTTCACCAGGTTGAATGCTCCCATCGGCAATAGAAGCAAATCTTGGCCTATCTTGATTTCCTGAAATATTTCCCATTAAATGATGCCAGCCATAATAATCAAAACTTTGCAACACTGTTTTTTTGAGTGGCTCCCAATGCTGGGTGTCGTTTTGTGATGGTAATGCAAAAGCATTGATAGCTGCATCGTATAAATTAAAATCAAACTGCGCATCCATTTGCCCACTGTTCACGTAAGAGGCAATTAAATCGGGGCTCCCATAGGTTTCACCAATTTGGTAAAAGCGAGTGCTTGTAGGTTTGAGCACGACACGTTTTTTGATTTTGTAAGTTAACAAGCGCCAAAATTCCTCAGGAACATGTTTGCTCGCATCATGTCTAAAACCATCAATATCATAATTGTTTACCCAAAACAAAATGCTATCAGAAATTGCTTCACGCACCTCGTTACGCTGCAAATCTAGTGTTGGCAAAAAGGTATCAAACCATGTGGTGAGTCGGTGGTCGTCCCAACGTTCTGTATTTAAGGTGCCATCAGGAAGTCTTAGAGAAGTAACCCAATCAGGGTGCTTTTGGTAAAGCGGGTGATCAGTATGAACATGGTGTGCAACAAAGTCGAGCACAATATTCAACTCCTTGCTGTGTGCATCCGTAATTACATTTTTAAATTGGCTTGAAGTACCAAAGCGCTCATCAATTAATGAATAAGATGTAGGCCAATAGCCATGATAGGCAGAAAATTTGGTTGTTACGTTTTTGTTCCAATAGCCCCAAGCTCCTTTTGCATTCTGTGAAATAGGCGAAAGCCAGAGGGTGTTCACCCCAAGTTGGGTGAAGTAATTACTGTTTATTTTTTGCTGAATGCCTTGCAAGTCGCCACCTAAAAATTGAGCAGGAGGAAGCACACTGTCTAAGGGTTTTGGATCGTTAAGCGGGTTTCCATTAGCAAATCGATCCACCATCATAAAATACATGATATTACGGTGAAGGTCTTGTCTTGTAAGAGTGGTTGTTTCACTGGTAATTACATTACCATACTCAAGTGGTATTAATAAATCATTGCCAGCTTTGTATTGGTTACATGTAAAAACGCGGATATGTGAACGTTTTTCATTCTTTGCTTTTTCGGGTATTTTCAACGCAATGCGACCCGATACAGGAACTTGGCCTTTGCTTATAAGATGGTTGTTGCAGTAAGCCAAATAAAACAAGGCATTTGTAAATTGAAGCGTGAGCTCTTGGTTTGTGTACGATGCGCTCACTTCGGGCATTCTGGTTTCGGGGTTTCCAACAACCAGTTGTGCATTGTTTCCACCCATTCCATTTGGCACAAGTGTGGCGTTGGTTGGGTTGGTTTCTGCGCCATTTACCACTAATTTGTATTGGTGGTAACCTTCATTTGCTTGAAGGTTATTTACTTCCCATTTGCGAGTAGGTAATTTACCAATGGGTTTCGCAAGGGTTGTGTCTGGAACCCATGCATTAAAGGTACCTTTGATTGCCACAGATTTAGCAGGTTGCGGTGTTTCAAAAACAAAACTAACGGCAACCATCCTTGTATTTCTGCATGGAATATCGTAATCAGCTCCTAACAATTTAAATTGAATATTATCAAACGGACGCATCAATTTTCCTTTGATATAAAAGGCGTCAGGTGTTTCTTTTATAACTGTTAAACCATCGGGCCATTTCACCTTCATAATGGGTGTGTTAAATGGGAAATAGTCTGTTTTGTAAAAAACGGATTGGTTGGGTTGTATTGCAAACGGACTTGCCAATCCATAAACTGCATTTTGTGCGTACGTTTGGTTAATACACACTATCCATAATGCAATTACAACGCTATTTGCAAAGTATTTACTCATTGTTTTGCGCAGTATCATGGTGGTGTGAAATGTTCACTGTTTCACCTTGTTTAAGTGTGTGTGAATTGCCTTTAACACTGATTTCGATCGAATCACCCGTTAACAACTCTACTTGCAATAGTTGTTTTGAGATAGTGGCTTTTACTACTTTTCCTCTAAACCGAATGCTAAATGAAAATGATTCCCATTGGGTTGGAATCATTGGTTCAAAATGCAACTTGCCATTGCGCACGCGCAATCCACCAAAACCTTGCACAACACTCATCCAGGTTCCAGCCATGCTTGTTATATGCAATCCTTCGTGCACTTCATGGTTGTAATCATCCAAGTCGAGTCGAGAGGTGCGCAGATACATTTCGTAGGCTTTTTGTTCATAGCCCAATTTTGCTGCGAGTATAGCATGTACGCAAGGCGACAAAGAACTTTCGTGAACGGTGCGAGGTTCATAAAAATCAAAATTACGCTTCAGAGTTGCGGTGTCAAACTGATCTTCAAAAAAATACAAGCCTTGCAATACATCTGCTTGTTTAATAAAGCACGACCTTAAAATGCGGTCCCAACTCCAATGTTGATTTATTGGGCGTTCTTTTGGGTTTAAGGAACTTGCGAGTTGTTGTTCTTTATCAAGGTATCCTTCTTGTTGCAAGAAAATCCCAAGGTCTGCATCCATTGGGTAATACATGTTTTCGCAAATATGCTTCCATTCGGCAAGTTCCTTTGTTTCGTCAAGGGCGGTCTTTAAAACCAATGCTTTGTAAGCGGTAGGATACTGTTCTTTTACTTCGGCAATAGCCTGCGTGGCATACTGCATGCACCAAGTTGCAATATAGTTGGTATACCAGTTGTTGTTAACGTTGTTTTCGTATTCGTTTGGTCCCGTAACGCCATGCATTACAAATTGTTTCTTTGCTTCGCTCCAATGAATGCGTTGCGACCAAAAACGAGCAATGGCAATAAGTACTTCGGTCCCACCTTCCCACAAATACGAATGATCGCCAGTATACTGAATATAATTGTAAATGGCATATGCGATGGCACCATTACGGTGAATTTCTTCAAATGTAATTTCCCACTCGTTGTGACATTCTTCACCATTCATGGTAACCATTGGATACAGCGCAGCACCTTTGGTAAATCCTAGTTTGGCTGCATTTTCAATTGCTTTGGGTAGTTGGTTGTAACGGTATTGCAACAACTGCCTTGCAACTTTTTGGTGGTTGGTACCTAAGTAAAATGGAATACAATATGCTTCTGTATCCCAATAGGTAGAGCCACCATACTTTTCTCCAGTAAATCCTTTCGGACCTATATTTAACCTGTGGTCTTTGCCTGTGTAGGTTTGGTTTAGTTGCAAAATATTAAAGCGAATGGCTTGCTGAGCTGCAATGTCGCCTTTGATTTCAATATCACACTGTTCCCACAATTGTTCCCAAGCCAAAGCGTGCTCATTGCGAAGTTGGGTATATCCTTTGCGAAGGGCCGTATCAATATTTTGGTTACAGGCATCTTTCAACTGTGCATCTGAGTAATACATACTTGAAACCACTGAAACATATTTCTGCACCTCAAACGTTTCCCCTTCGGCAATTGCAGTAGCAACAGAGAACGCAGCAAATTTTTCTTTTTTAACAGCAGATGGAACCAATTGGATTGGGGTTCCATTTTTTGAATATGTTGCGGTAAAACCAGCTACTACCTCAAAGCCCAACTTTTTGGTACGTACAGCAACAAATGCCCTATTGCCTGTAATGGTTTCACTAATGGGGTCCCAAAATGTTTGGTCGTAATTGGCATCTTTGTTTTTTACATCACCATTTACCGAAGTGGTACAGGTTATAGTATCGTTAAAATTGCGGGCTTTTACATGGTAACGAATGCAGCCTATTTCATCATCAACTCGGCTTAAAAAACGTTCGGTTTGCACTTCTATTTCTTTGCCCGAAGGAAAAACAGCAATGAACTTACGCGACAATAGCGCATGTTGCATATCCAATTTGCGTTCAAACTCCCGAACTTTACAGGTGTATAAATCCAATCGTTCACTTCCTATTTGAATGTCTATACCCAGCCAATTAGGACTATTGAGCACTTTGGCAAAGTATTCGGGGTAACCATTTTTCCACCAACCCACTCTTGTTTTGTCAGGATAATACACTCCTGCTATGTATGATCCTTCGAGCGAAGGTCCACTATAGTATTCTTCAAACATAGCACGTTGGCCCATTTTGCCATTACCGATGCTAAAAATGCTTTCGCTGCTTTCATGCATTGATGGGTCAAATCCGTTTTCAATGATATTCCACGCTTCTTCTGTATAGTACTTTTTCATGTTCGCGTTATCTGCATTTATCGAAATATAGGTAAATCAACTAATTGTTGGTACGAGAAATTTTCAAGTGAAGGAATCACAAAATGCGCTTTTTCAAGGGTTCTTGCATCGCCCAATCCGATAGCATAAAATCCCCCTGCAATGGCTGCTTCTATACCACTTATTGCGTCTTCAAAAACCACGGTTTCGGCAGGGCTGCATTGCAGCTGCTGCGCACCTTTTACAAATACTTCAGGATGGGGTTTTGAGTTTGTTGTATGCCTACCATCTACAATGGTGTCAAAGTAGTTCACAATTCCAGTTTTATCTAAAATGAGTTGCGCATTCTTGCTTGAAGACCCCAAGCCAATTCGAATGCCATGTGTTTTAAGTTCGGCTAAAAATGAGACAACATTTGGCAACAATTCATTTTGTTGCATACCCGATACCAATTCTAAGTACCACTCATTTTTAATATCCATCCATTGTTGCCGTTGTGTTTGGTTTGATTGGATGTTCCCCTTGTTTAAGATATAAGCCAACGAATCTACACGGCTTACTCCTTTTAATTGTTCGTTATCGTGTTCAGTAAATGGCACGCCTAAACTCTCTGCCAATCGTTTCCAGGCAGCATAATGGTATTTAGCTGTGTCTACCAACACACCATCCAAGTCGAACAAACAAGCTTTAATCTTGCTAAACATTTTGATTCAGGAAAACGTATTTTACATGGTATTGCACCAAGTGTTCAACAGGATGTTTAATTATACTTCCAATGGTAATGCCCAAATTGGTAGCAGCTTCGTGTAACAACTCTGAAAAGTGATAAGCTACCGAACCTACAAAATGCACTTGTACATCCGCGTATTGCGGGTAACAACATACATGGTTTTGCAAAAACAAAGTCAGCCCTTCTAGTATTATCGGTTTAATATAGGGATGGTTTTTGTGTTTGCTAACAAATGGACTAAAGCTTGCCAAGTATACATTTGCGTGTGGTTTTTGGTATACGTTTTCAAAAATAATCGCTTTTGAAAGCAAGTAGTGTTCTTCAAAATCCGCTTCAAGTTCTTTCGGCAGTTTTTTGTAGAGGTAATCGGCAAGTACCTTTTTGCCAAAATAACTTCCACTTCCTTCGTCACCTAGGATATAAGCTAACGCAGGCACTTCTTCATACAATGTAGTGCCATCAAAGTAACAAGAGTTAGATCCTGTTCCAATAATGCAACTAATACAAGGTTTGCCTTGGTATGTTGCATATGCCGCTGCCACTAGGTCGTGGTCTACATGAATGCTTGCTTTATCAAATACCTTCATGAGACCGTGTGCAACAATTTGTTTATAGTGGTCGCTCGAACAACCTGCCCCGTAAAAAAATACTTCATTTACAATAGCAGCTGTTGCACTCAATGCTTCGTTTTTTAGAATTTGTTTTCCAATAAAGTCTGCATTGTGAAAAAATGGGTTAAATCCCATGGTGTCAAAGGTGTTAACGATTGAGCCGGCATCGTCCACCATTGCCCAATTGGCTTTTGTTGATCCGCTTTCAACTACAAATTTCATAATTGCTTTTTAATAGTTGGCTGCAATGGGTATGCAACCGTAAATTCAAATATAGTTATTTGACTTAATGTACAAAGTACATTTACTTAGTTTTTTTATTTTGGGAAGTTTGTTTATACTCGTAAATGAATTTAAAACACGCTGGTTTAAAACACTTTTGCCCACATCAAAAGTCCAGCGTATAAACCTATTTACTCAATGTCAAATACCACATTTAAAAACCATATTTCGGTTGATTGCGTTATTTTTGGTTATAACGAAGAAGAAAACAAACTAGAGGTTCTTTTAATTGAACAAAAGGAACCATCGCAAAACGGGGCTCATTCTTATATTCCACAATTTGCCTTGCCAGGCGATTTGGTGGACGAAGAAGAAAGTCTCGATGATGCAGCAGTGCGCGTACTGAAAGAGCTCACCCATGTTGAAGGCTTACACTTAAGGCAATTTTACAGTTTTGGCGACCCAATGCGGGTGAAACAAGAAAAAGATATTGAGTGGTTAAAGTTTTACCGGAGTGATCCCAATGCACGCGTAATCACTGTTTCTTATTATACGTTGGTTCGCAAAGAAATGATTCAACCTTCACCAGGCTCTTTCGCAAAAACAGTTGTTTGGCGCAATATAAAGCGTGTACCTGCATTGGCGTTCGATCACAATCAAATTGTAAAAAGGGCCACAGATGATATTCGGGATCGCATTTACCAAAATGATATTGCCCAACAATTGCTCCCCAAAAAATTCACCTTGAGGCAACTGCAAAATTTATATGAGGTAGTATTAAACACCGAATTTGATAAGCGCAATTTCGTAAAACGGATTAAGAAAGACGAAGAACTTGTGGCGCTCAACGAAAAACAAAAGGGTGTAATGCACAAGCCTGCTCAGTTGTATACTTTTAAAATGAAGAAGAAGAAATAAGCATCTTGGTGCTTTTATCTAAACTGCCTTTATACTTTGTTTGTTTAAAGACGGATCAATTATTTGCTCCATTTTTTAACCAAGCTGTTCAATTCATTCTGTGTGCTTACCGTTTTGTCTTTACTATACCAAGTGTACAGCATTGTTTTAAAGGCATGTAAATCTTGTACCGGATTTTTTTTGTACTCCAATACCATTTCTTGCGCGGGGCCTGGTCTCGGACCCCATTTGCCAACCTCTTTCAATGTTTCAGTTTCTATGCAAATAAGCACAGGTATGGCTCTGCCGCCATTGGTGAGGTATTGATCCATCAGTGGTAAATTTTCGTCACGTAATATTAATTTCAAATCTATTTTACCTTTTGATGCAACTGTAATTGCATGCATTACTGGAATATTTTGGGCAGCATCACCACACCAGGCTTCTGTTATTACCAGCCAAGTCCACCGTTTTTTTAAAGCCGATAATGTTTCTAAGAGTGTTTCCTTAAGCACCGTGGTTTTGTTCAGCCGTTCCATTCGGTGAAAATTTAATTTGGTGTATTCTACTAAATCGGCTGATTGGATTGGTCCAGTTGTTTTGCCTTCTTTAAGCAAGTCGTTCATAAGTGCCATGTAGGCCGTATAATCCATGGCTTTGGTAAGGTATGTTTCAAAAGAAGTTGCAGTGGTTGGCATGATTTATTGAATTAGGTAATTCCTGATATGGGCTACAATATTAACGTAATATACCCACTTGTTCAAAGCGTTCAAACACCATAGCTGTATGTGGCGCATCTTTGAGTTCATCGGTAAGGTCTTGTCCTGCCCAATGCTCATAATGTTTTCCGTTGCGCCATAAGCGGCTGTGGGTAACATCGTAAATAGCACCTTGGTATGCAATCCAAATTTCGGGCTTATCTTGTCCGTTCCGTAAGGCAAGTTGTGCCCGTGTATATGAAGGGAGTGTTGGCACGTTGTTTTTACTTCCAAGCAAAACTTAAGATTTGTTCACAAATTGCTGTGCAACCAAATACTCGGCAATTTGAATTGCGTTGGTGGCGGCACCTTTGCGCAAATTGTCGGCAACAATCCACATATTAATACCGTTGGGAATGGTTTCGTCTGCACGTATGCGGCCAACAAAAACATCGTCTTTACCATTAGCGTCTATTAAAGGCATAGGGTAGACAAAATTGGCAATATCATCTTTAACTACCACGCCTTTTGTTTGGGCAAGCAACTTTTGTAGATCATTCGGGTTTACTGGATTGGCGCATTCAATATTCACACTCTCACTATGTCCCCCCATCACAGGTATGCGCACGCATGTTGCGGTTACCTGAACCGACTCATCACGTAAGATTTTTTTTGTTTCATTCACCATTTTCATTTCCTCTTTGGTATATCCATTATCCATGAACACATCAATTTGAGGGATGGCATTTTTATCAATAGGGTATTTGTAAGCCATTTCGCCTTGTATACCGTTTCGTTCGTTTTCCAATTGTTGCACTGCTTTTACACCTGTTCCCGTAACGCTTTGGTAAGTAGACACCACAATACGTTTAATGCCATACTGCTTGTGTATAGGATGAAGCACCAATACCATTTGGATGGTAGAGCAATTGGGGTTGGCAATAATGAAATCGTTTTGGGTTAATACATCGGCATTTACTTCGGGTACAATTAGTTTTTTGGTTGGGTCCATTCTCCAAGCAGAAGAATTATCAATGACATATGTTCCAACTTCGGCAAATTTGGGCGCCCATTGCAAAGAAGTACTCCCGCCTGCCGAAAATAATGCAATATGAGGTTTAGCTGCAATGGCTTGTTCCATGTTGTGTACCTTATAACTTTTGCCTTTCCAAACCAACTCTTTTCCTACTGATTTTTCGGAAGCTACCGGAATAAGTTCGGTAACGGGAAAATTTCGTTCGGCCAATACTTTTAACATGATGGTTCCCACTAGGCCAGTGGCACCTACTACTGCTACTTTCATTTCAGAGTGTTTTACATTAACGCTGCAAAAATAAGGATATTCAATTGGTATTATAAGAGTAGTTATTAAACATTGTGTATTAAACAAAATGTTTAATTTAAGCTTCTTAACCAATGGGCCAAGAACACATCATTTATCCGATAATAGGCTGTATTTACATTTTCATATATCAAACTAATATGCTCTTGTTCAATTAAACTTTTAATAGCTCGGTTCACAGATGGCGCAGTACCTAAGTCATATTCTTTAATAAAAGATTTGGCATTGGGCGCGTATACTTTTCGTTCATGAGCAATGGCTTTCATTACCTTCCACTGCAGGGGTGTTTGCATGGTTCGGTAGTTAAAATATACCATTTCGTATTGCTGAATAAGCGCATACAGTACATCTGAAACATGAGCAGGTTGAATGGAGCGAAGCTTACGTTTATACAAACCATTGCATAACATTTGCACATACCAAGTATGATTTTCTGAAAGTTCCATAATGGTGTCTAGGGCTTCGGTTGTTAGTTTTTGCTTGGCTGCGGCAAAGTGTTTTGTAATAAATTTCCGGTACAACTTCTCTTCAATTTCCTTTAACTCGAGCATGCTGGTACTTTGGTAAAATGGCCTTCGTGCATCACTAAAAATAGCTGCCAACATATCTTTTCGGCTTCCCGAAAAAATAAAATTAACATTATGTAAATGCTGAATATGTGTACGCAAAGTAGCTTCAATATTTTTCTCAGGAAATTGTGTTACCTGTTGAAACTCATCAATAGCCCATACATACTTTTTCTTTTGCCGCTTTAAGTAGGCAAATATATCATCAAGCGTACGTAGACCTTGTTTATGGGTAATCATTTCTACCGAAAGCTCTGGTGCTCCTGTAATAGAATCATAACTAATTACGGGCTTAACAGATCGAAACACATCTCCAAGCCATTGCACCATTGTTTTGGGAGTAGTATCTTGTTGAAGCAAACTGCTTCCTAGCTTTAATGCAAGGTCTTTGGTGTTTTCACAATTGAAAATATCGGTATAAATAAATTGAATATTGCGTTGTGCCAACTGATGGCCAACATGGTATAATAATCCTGTTTTCCCCATTCTGCGTAGCGCAAACAAGGTTACGTTGGTACCATTTGTAACAGATGATACTAAAGCTTTTGTTTCTTTTTCCCTATCGCAAAAGTAGGATGGAGATATATATCCTTTTACCAAAAACGGATTATCTGGTTTCATGCCTCGAAAGTATTAAACATTTTGCGTTAAACAAAATGTTTAATACATAATGTTTAATTAGCAATATTAAGTAGGCATTCGGCTTCGACAAGTTCTTTCCCGTTTACAACAATCGCAATAAGGTGCCGGCCAGCATAATGTTTCCGGGTGGTTAAGTTTACAAAAGTATGTTTGCGCTGAATAAATAGTTGTTCGCCTGCTTTAAGGTTGTAAGTTCCTATCTGAAAAATTTTACCTGACTGTTTTCCGTTGGCTTTTATAAAATAAACTTTGTATTCAACGCGCAATGGTGTTTGTTTTTTTTCATCATTTATAAGCGTGAATCCAAAATTCAGGCTTTGTCCAAGGGTAATTTGTTTATGACTTAGTTTAAATTGTTCAATACGGGCTTTTGCTTTGTGGTTCAGATTAAATGCGGCTAATGCTTGGGTATGGCCTTGTTTCAGCAGCCCTCTGCTAGCGTGCTTCACTATCCAATCTGTTTCGGGCGAAGTTCCTTTCCATTTGTTTACAAGTGCAATTACCAAATCAGGATGGTCTTTTGAGATATCATTTAAACAATTAGCTACACTTTTACGAACGTATTCACTTGGGTCTTGTTTTAGTTGTTCCAGAATGGGAATCAAGGGTGTTGGATCTTTTTTAAACACAGGCAAAGCCATTGCCCATGGTAACCTTGGTCTCATTCCTTCACTTGCGAGTCTTCGTACATGGTGGTTCGAATCTTTGGCCCATTTGGCATGCTGTTTTAACATTCGTTTTTCATAGCCAACTAAAAATGGTCTAACTGCAAACTCGCTGCTGCTGTATTGCGTAAAGAAGGCAAGCGCATCAATGGAAAGATCTGGTTCGTTTAACCCATATACCTCAACAAAATCAGGAAAGAATAAGGCCAAAAATCCTGAAAACTGTGGGGCTACTTTTTTTAGTATATCCAATTGTTTGCTGTAGTGTAATGGCAAAAATTGGTGAAGACAATGGGTGATATGTCTTGATCTTGCTTTAAGTTCTTTGTGTTTCCACTCGGGATTGAATACAGCTTGCACAAAAGCAGCATGCTGAAACTTAGGGTATACTAAGTGGATTGCATGGGCAAGTTTTGAAACATATTCATGCGTGTATAAATCTTTAAGTGGTTGTGCCATTAATCAATGCCTTCTTCTGCTCGTTTTTGGATTAAAAAGGCTTTTCCAAACGTGAGTTTTTTTGCTGTTGGTGATTGAGGGCTAATCATGCGCCAAAAGGGTGTTATTTTCTTTTTGCCTTGTTGGTATTCTTCATATGCTTTTTCAGCAACAATGCGTAAAAATATGCCACTTGTTACTGGGCAAGTATATTCTGAATGGTGCGCTGCAGCCAAGTCGTTACGCATTGTTTTGATATCAGCAGTTTTTCCTTTTGGAATCGATTTTATGTATGTATCTACAATTTGCGGTGTGGCAATAAGCATGCTTGCTCCTTCTGGAATATCAGCGAATTTTTTATCTGTTCGCTTTACTTCAGGTGTTGTAACGGTTAGGTATTTTTCAGACCAAGTTTTTCGTGCCATAATCAATAAAAAAAGCCAACCAAATATAGGTTAGCTTTTTTTATTTTGAAATCTAGTACATGCTTATTTTTCTATCAGTGCAATAATCTGCTTATCAGTAGGCGACACTTGTGATGGAAAATACTCAATGAGTTTTCCTTTTTCATCCACCAAAAATTTACCAAAATTCCAACGCACATTTACGTCTTTAACACCATTGTACTGTTTGTTGCAAAGCCATTTGTATACATCGTGTTGGTTTTCGCCTTTCACGTCAATTTTTTCGGTGAGTGGAAAAGTAACACCATATCGTGCTTTGCAAAATTGACCTATTTGTTCGCTTGTGCCTGACTCTTGTGAGCCAAACTGATTGCAAGGAAAACCAACTACAACAAGTTTATCTTTGTATTGAGTGGCCAACTGTTGCAGTTCTTCATATTGTGGTGTAAAACCGCATGCAGAAGCTGTATTCACCAATAATACTTTTTTGCCCTTAAAGTCTTTAAACTGAATGGTGCTTTTGCCATCTAATGCAAGAATGCTGAGTTCGTGAAATGTTTTGGGTGGAGGGGTAGTATTGATATTTTGTTTGGTTACAAATGCAAATGCTGCAGTTAGTGCGCTGAATGCAAACACAACAATTAGTAATTTTTTCATGGGTAGGTTTTGTTAATAAGTTAAAATTGTATCTCGAATTTCTTCCATTTGCCATTGTGGGGTAGATGTTGCACCACAAATACCAACGGTATCATTTTCTGCAAACCATTCTGGTTTTAATTCTTCTTTGCTGCTTACGAAGTAGGTGTTCGGATTTACATCTTTGCACACATCAAACAACACTTTTCCGTTTGAAGACTTTTTGCCTGAAACAAAAATGATTTTATCAAAACGCTGTGCATACGTTCGCAGCTGAATATCACGGTTAGATACTTGCCTGCAGAGCGTGTCGTTAAAATCAACTTCTATACCTTTTTCAATCAATTTGTCTTTTAGTGCGTATAAATTTTTTGTGCGTTTGGTGGTTTGGCTGTACAACTGAATTTTATTAGGAAGTTCAATATGTTCGAGTTCATCAAAGTTTTCAATCACAATCGCTTCACCGTTGGTTTGACCTTTTAAACCAATTACTTCAGCATGTCCGTGTTTACCATAAATCATGATTTTTTCATCATCATTATATGCTTCACGCACCCTATTTTGAAGTTTAAGTACAACAGGACAGGAAGCATCAATTAACTCAATGTTTTGTTCAAGCGCTTTTTTATAGGTTTCGGGTGGTTCACCATGTGCTCTAATTAAAACTGTTTCGTTTGTAAGGGTATTAAAATCTTCATGTGTAATAATTTTAAGACCCTTTTTACGTAGGCGTTCTACTTCTTCATCATTATGTACAATATCGCCAAGGCAATACAAATGGCCTTTTTCATCGAGTATATCTTCTGCCATTTGAATGGCATATACTACGCCAAAACAAAAGCCTGAGTTATCATCTATTTCAACCTGAAGATTCATATGTACAAATGTAAACCATTTTGCGTTCAATATGTTTGTAAGGTGGTGAGTAGTCTTATTTTTACGGTAAAATAAACAATAGAGCGGCTAATTTGCCCAACAACAATGACAACCAACGAAACCGAATTTGAAAGTTACACTGGAGAGGCATCTTTGTCGCCAATTCCACTGAGCATAGGTTCGCCTGTGATAAGGCCTGAGGACAAGAATGCCATACGAGCCAATGCAGTGGAGGCCATGCACCATTATGCCAACCAAGAAATTAGCATGCTTAAAAAACAAGCGGATTTGATTATGCAGCAAGTTCGTGAAATAGAAGGCAGGTTGCGAATATCCGAACAAATTTACCAGTCAGATATGCGATTTACCCCAGTGGTGAACCAGGTATACCATTTGTACGAAAAGGATGACCACTTTGTGCTTTCTTTAATTGGCCCAACGGAGTGGGGGCGCTCCGCAAACAGCAGAAAATATGTAGCCTCTGTTAAGCTCCTTGGTGACCACAGTTGGGATGTGCTTCCCATGAACCAACAAGCCACCTAATCACGAATCAGTGTTAAGGTGCCATGCCATTTTTGTACAGGTTGGCCGTATCGTTTAATAGAGAGTATATAATAGTACACCCCATCGCTCGCAGGTACGCCCTTGTCGTTTGTTCCATTCCAACAAGCAGTTGGGTTTTCGGTACTAAAGTACTTTGTTCCCCACCTGTTGTATATTTCGAGTTGGTATAAATTGCATGTTGCAGTTAGACCGGTAACCATAAAGCAGTCGTTTAGCCCGTCATTGTTAGGTGTAAACACATTCGGCACAACAATATCTTGTGTGGTATCTCCTTCAATGGTAACCGTTTGACTCACTGTATCTGCGCATTCAGAATCCTTATTTACCCATAAAGTAATTGTATAGACGCCACTTTTTTGATACGTATGGATTGGATTTGTTTCGGTACTTGTATCGCCATCACCAAAATTCCACAGATAGGCATTTGGTATACTTGAGAAAGATTGTGATTCATTTACCAAACGAATATCCAACGCACAACTGTCACGCAGCAATGTGAAAGCACCGGCACCGCTGATTGCAACCGTAAATGTTTGTTTGAGGCTATCTATTTTAGAACAGGTAAGGGAGTCATATACCATTAGCGTTAATGTGTAGCTGCCAGGAGAATCGAAAGTATCTGTATACGTGTTTTGCACAGAAACAAGCGTATTTTGAAGATACCATTCGTTTCGTGTTCCATTGGTACTTTGGTTTTGGGCTACCACTATTGAAGGCGCACAATTGCTTGATTGGTTGAATGCAAATGCCGGCTGTAACAGGTGACGCGAAATATCAAATGGAACAAGCTGCTCACTGGTATCGGCACATGGAGATCCAGGGTTTGTTACCAAAGTAACAGTGAATGTGTCGTTGAAGGCATACTGATATACTGGAGCAGAATCGGTGGCAAAATTACCGTCTCCAAAATCCCAAAGTAATGCAGTTGGTTTTAAACTGGGTGCAGTTGGGGTGTATACAAATAGAATATTGGGCGAACAGGTATCTCGAATCCACGTAAATGCGCTGGGCGACTCAGGGAACAAACGAAGTGTTTGTGAAAGGGTGTCGAATAACTTGCAACTATTAGGGTTGGCAGCAACAAGGGTAAAAGTAACAACCGTATCAGCAGGGTAGGGCAGTTGTAATTGTGTATTGTTCGAGTCAAGTAAGATACCATTAGCAAACCAGTACCAACTGGTTGCTTGAATGGATTGGTTGGTAAGTGTAATTAACTGTGGCCCGCATCCGGTATCCGGACTTAACAAAAAGAATGCACTTAATGCAGCATCAGGAGTATCAACTGTGATAGGCTTACTTAGTTGGTATGCACAAGGTAAGCCTGGGTTGGCTGTTAATGTAACCATATACACTCCCCCTGTATCATAATGAGCAATTGGGTTGCGTTGGTCCGAAAAGGTGCCGTTACCAAAGTCCCATCTGTACTTTACCGTATCGCCTGGCAATAAAAGGGTTTGGTTAATTAATTGAACATCAAAGGAGCATGTGTCGCGTGTATGGGTGAAATCGGCAGCGGCAAATGGAAAGATACGCAAAGGCAATGTTGCTGTATCCGCTTTGTTGCACGTATTAGGGTCGGTTACAATCAAATCAATGGTATACCTTCCTTTGTTAAAAGCGGAGTCTATTGTTTTTCCTGTATCAATAAGGGTATTGTTGATATACCATTTTAATCCAGAAGTATTATTACCGGTATAGGTGTATTTAAAAAAAGCGGGTTCGCAACCAGCGGTGTCATTGGGGCTAAACCTTGCAATGGCTAAATGACCATCTGCAACATACGCTACTGTTGCAACAGCTGAGTCGGCACAATTGGATTTTGGATTGGTGACCAACAATACTTGATATGTACCATTGGCAGGAAATTGGTATTGCACCACAGCCAAATTACTTGTATCACCATTGCCAAAAAACCACTTGAAAGGTGCAGGTGAAGATGTATTGGTAAAAAGCATATTGGGACTACATGTATCCCTGAAACTGGTAAATGACGCAACACTCAAATTGCTTACAACTAATACTTGAGATACACTGTCAATCACAATACATCGGTTAGAGTCAATAGCAGTTAAACTAACGGTGTAAGTTCCTGCTGTATAAAATGTATCGGTAAATTGAAATGATGTTGCCTTGAGCAAGCCATTTACCCGCCAACGGTATTGCAATGCATTGTAAGAGGTGTTGGTAAATGTAACAACCAAGTATGAATCGAGGCACAAGCGTTGTGGAGCGTAGGTAAACCTTGCCCTCACACTGTTGGATACTTGAACATCAATTTTTGTGCTTGCGTTGCTGCATCTGGGACTCGCATTTACAGGTGCATATGCGTTTGGTGTTGTCGGAAACGATCCTGATCCACCGGTATTGCAACTCGCACAAACAGATTGGTAAATCATCCCTTTGGAGTCGAAACGACTTGTTCCACCATCTACATGATCTGCATCTCCAAGCTCGCCTAAAAAGCTCCCGTACAAGAGGCTGTCAAAATTATTGTTTACTGCAAAAATGTAAAAATCAGAACCATCGGTGGTGTTTTGAAGTGCGTTAGAAGTGACGGGTAAATTGTTGGTTGTGCTTGCATAATTAGACAGAATGGAAGCCATTCTGCTTTGGAAATTAACCTGACCACCCCAAATACTTGCATACAAAATACCACATTCATCTACAACCATTGCACTTGGAGAAAGCGCACTGCGTTGGTTGCCATTCCCAATAGATGTTGCAGCTTCAATCGTTTGCAAATCTTGGTTAAACCTACTCATGAAAATGCTCCCTTTTGCATTGTAAAAAGAAGCGTTAATGGGTGTGATGGAGTCAAATTGTTGACCCAATAATATAGGCTTACCATTAGGTGTGGTGCGAACAAAAAAACCTTGGTCGTACCCGGCCGATCCATAATACGAAAAGTGGTTTACTGCGCTAGCAGTATTGTTTACAAAAGCGATAAACGCATCACTGATTCCTCCTTTAAAATTTGATGTTTGGATGGGAGGTCCAAACGCAAAGTTTGTGCTTTGAGTTCCTCCACAAATGTACATGCCAGTATTTGTTGGCTCAATGGAGTAAATGGCATCGTGTTGTTGTTTACCCCAATAGGTTGAGGCCAGCAGTGTGCTCAAGTTTGCATCCAGTTTACACAAAATGCCATCTTGTTTTCCTCCGTTGCTAGCTTGGAGAGATCCTGGAGTAATCGGAAAATTATTAGAGGTTGTGCTACTTCCAATCCAAACATTTCCGTTGGGGTCTAGCTGAATTTCTCCTCTAAACTCATCGGCATAATTCATACGCAAGGTGTCGGCAATATTAACCCCATCAATACCTGAACCACCTAAATAGGTGGATGCAAGCAGTTGGGTACCATCGGGTGATAATTTGCTAATGACGATATCAAACGAATCTTGTTTGACTTTACTGTAAGCGTTTATGGTTGTGGCAAAATTTGCAGAAAGGGTTGTACCTAAAACAAACAGGTTTCCTGAGCTATCCGCAATCAAGCTTGTAGGATAATCATTGTGGTTTCCACCAAGGTATGTAGCAAAGAGCAATATTGATCCATCCGAACTGTATTTGCTAATACTCATGTCGCAAGGAAATCCTGCTTGCGGCCAACTGCCTACACCACCGCCCCAAACTTGTTGAAATGCTCCAGGAGTAACAGGATAGGTGCCATTTGGAAATGAAGTTGGGTTGCGGGCGATACCTGCTGCATATAAATGCCCAGCCTTATCAAAAGTTGCACTATGGCCAAAATTATCAACGCTTGAGCCCGAATAAGTGCTGAATACAACAACGGGATCAATAACCAATGGAATATTTTTTTGGTATGCACCTAAGGCGAATGAAACCGTTTGCCCTTCTAACACAAACGCACAAGGAATTTGAATCTTCTGTCCATTTATAACTTGGTATGCAAAAGGTTGTTGTTCTTCCCATTGGTTAATTGACGTTTGAACTCTGAGCTTCTGTTCTTTGATTTGAATGTTAGAAACCCCCTGATACAAAAGTTTGATTTGATTTGGATTGCCATTGGGGGTTACCCAAAAATCATATTTCAATTGGGCTTCTTTATTAAAATAAATTTTTGCATCAATGTTTGGATATGCTTCTGTATACAATACCGATTCGAAGGGGCGAACTTGTTGTTGCCATAACGTTGGGTTGTTGCCAACATAAAAATTAAAATAGGTTTGTGCTGGATTAACACCAGTAACAGATTTAGTAGAGGCATTGACTAAGCCAACTCGAACAGCATGGCTTCTGATTGTAAATGATTGAAGTTGATTTTCGAAGGAGCGTGGATGTTTAAAAGCGTTTTGAATATCGTTAGGATGTTGGAAAATAAAATGCCATGCATTGGGTTCTAAGTAGAGTTCACCTTGGGGTAATCTTGTGCAAAATCTTGCCTCGTTTTCCCATTGTCCTTTGTTTTCGATAAATGGAAAAGATACAGCATAGCCTTGGAATGCAGTTGACACAATTGCACAAACAATGCATATGCAGGCAAAAATAAAATGAGGTGCTTTGCGCAAGGTGTTTTTTGGGTACTAAAATAAACTTATTATTGAAGCTGGGCCATTGGTTTAAGAAACTTTTAACAACCTCGTTCAACTTATATTGAACCAACGTTGCAATTGTTAGCGGCTGATTAAAAAAATGACAAAGCCGTTGCAACCTATGGTCCTTAAGTAGCATCTAATCACCATATTCGAATACAAAGGCGTGGGCAAAATATCAGAGCATGAGCTTATTACGGCATGTTTAAGTGGCGATGGTAAAGCGCAAAAGCAATTGTATGACCAATATAACAAGGTAATGTTTGGTATTTGTTTGCGGTACAGCGGTACCTATGATGAAGCCAAGGATATTTTGCAAGATGGGTTTGTAAAGGTGTTCATGAAGATGCATCAATTTGGCTTTCAAGGTTCATTTGAGGGTTGGATGAAACGAATTTTTGTAAATACAGCATTGGAGTACTACCGTTCGCAAAAGAATCACCTCTATCATGAAGATGTAAGTGCTGCAGAAACAATTGAATTAGTGGATAGTACTTTGGAGCGAATGGAGCTAAAAGAGGTTTTGAAGGCATTGCAGCAGTTATCACCAGGTTACCGAAATGTGCTAAATTTATTCATTATTGAGGGCTACTCACATGCAGAAATAGCAAGTATGCTTCAAATAAGTGAAGGCACTTCAAAGTCACAATTATCAAGAGCAAGAGCCGCTTTGGTTGAGGCCATTGGGTTATTGCATAAAAAAGGAATAGAATGAACAATCAACCATCCATAGACGATTGGTTTAAAAATCAATTTGAAGGCTTTGCCCCTGATGCGCCCGATGTTTGGGGAAGCATTCAGCAAGGCATTCAAGCTGGTCAAGCAGCAACGGGAGCAGCATCCGTAACCAAATCTGCTTTATCTGTCGGGGCAAAATGGGTAATTGCCACTGCCTTGGTAGCAACCATTACTACAGCTGTTTATTTTGGTTACCAAACTCAAAATACACCAAGTGAACAGCCAACGAACGCAATAGCAGAGGCTTTAAAGGCCGACAGCCTAGTAGAAGAAGATGTTCAACCACTCACATCAGTTGGTATTCAAGCACCCAAAACAAAAGAATCAGATTCACCACGTCCAAGCTTATCGAGTGCGGAACAAGCAAACCCAGAACCTAACGATGAAGTTGTTCCATTGGAACAAAATATAAATGCGGAACAATCCAACCCAACAGCGGAACCAATAACGGCAAAACCAACTTTGAATGAGCTGCCAACTACGGCAAAACCACAAGCATTGAATGAACCGAACACAGCAGTTGTTGAATCGGAGCAAAAATCAGAAGCAAAGCAGCCTAATAATTCAAAAGCAGTGGTATTAAGTGCCTTGCCAAATGTAATCACGCCAAATGGAGATGGGTTAAATGATTCGTGGATAATCGACTGGGAGGACGTGCAATACACCTTTATTATTATTGACCAAAAGGGTAATTTGGTTTATGAGAGTAAAGCCAACGAGCCAAGTTGGAATGGTGTGAATGGGTTTACGGGTCAATTGTGTGAAAAAGGCGACTATATTTTTGTGATTCGGTACCAACCAAATGGCGCTGATAATCAAGAACAAAAAACTGGACCTTTAAGGATTAACTATTAATGTTTGAAATCAATAAGATAATGTATATGTTAGCAAGTATGTTTACACAACAATTAAGACAGATGGAGAAGTTTTCCAAAAGTGTTAACCGTTTGATAAACCCTTCAATCGGGATTCATCGAATGGTATTGGCTATAATCTTTTTAGGGTTAGGCGTTTTAAGCTACCAAGCAAGTGCACAGTCAGTTTCTGCAACTGTAACTGCTGAAGCCTGTTTGGGTCAGGCCGTTACTTTTAATGTGAATGTATCTGGTGGTACACCAACAAGGTATATTTATATTTTTTCGCCAACAGATTCGGCCATTGTGCCTAGTAGTGCATCAAGCAATACCCGAACACATTTGTATCCTGCTCCAGGTGCAGTGCATTTGCCACAAGTGTTTGTGGAGTTTACCAATGGGGCGCGTGTAGCTAGCTCATCTGCTTTGCAAACGACCATTTATAACTTGCCACAACCTTTGTATACGACTACAACTCAAGATACGCAATGCTTTAGGGCAAATGTTTTTTGTTTTGATAACAACTCGGTTCAAAATCCGCTTGCACCGAGCAACCCGATTGTTAGGTATGAATGGTTATACGGAAACGGAGATTTTGCTGCTACCGCAGGCCCTGATCCAACTTGTATTAACTATAGTTTTGCAAGCAGTTTTGTTGTGACGCTCACTGCTATTGACGCCAAAGGCTGTCGCCAATCTTATGATAACAATGCTTTACCCATTGTGGTTAAGCCAAACTTAGCTGTTTCATTTGATTGGACACGTATCAGTGGCCCTTGTTTCACATCTCAATTCCGTTTTAACAACTTAACGCCTATCCAGATTGGTAATGTGAACAGTTATACTTGGCGTTTCGGTGATGGAAGAACGGTTACAGCTAGACGACCTTTTAGCGCAGTAGCCATAGCAAACTTTTCTTCAATTCTGCACACTTATGCCACTAATAGTAGTGGTTTTTTACCAACATTGATTATTGAAGACATTACGGGATGTATTGATAGTATTAACTATAATCTTACCAATACATCAAATAGATTGCCTTTTAATGTAGTTTTTGATTTTGATGTAACAACTTCGCGCCCCGTTGTTGCTGGTAGTTATGGTGATTCGGTTTGTATTGGTTCACGAAGTGCCGGACAAGTATGTTTTAAACAAACCCCCGTTAATGACAACCAACCCGGTACGGGTGATTTTTTATGGAATTTTGATGATCCTCAGTCCCTAACTAATTTAAATAATAGTAACTGGCAACCATGCCATCCGTTTGCTGGCGGAATGAATACGTACTACCCCACTTTGTCCGTTAGGTGCGCTAACCTTCGGTTTACCCATACTTATTACTCTGCTGTAACCATTCAAGATGACCGATTTTTGGACAAGTTTATTTATGGCAACAATGACGCGCTGGATGCCAATTTAGCAACCCGCCCTAGACCATTTGCAGATACTATTGCATCAAGAACAAGGGTTAGGGATGCTTACCTACTTAAATATACGGGTAATTTTAGTGTTGCATACAGCGATACTATTTATGAATACGCTAAGTATTATATTGGAGAAGTCGATTCGATTATCGAACGTCCACGTTTTTACATTTCAACCAATAGTTTGGTTTACAACGCTTCTGGAGGTATTAATCAAGTTATTCGGTTACCACTTGATACGAGCGGGCCAGTTATCGATACAAATATTGCCAAGGGATATGCATTTAAAGTGCTGCCTTTTAACGAAACACCAGATTCATTTGCGATTGCCTCAATGCCAACTTACACTACCTTTTACAATGCAGCAACAAAAAGTACCGACTCAACCGCAAATGACACAGTACAGTTGAAGTTGTATGGCGATAGCCGGTTTCCGCTTATGATTACCAAATTTGTAGAAGGATACCCTGCTGGTTATTACAATTACCGTTGGGATACAACTGGTAAAATTGTAGACTCAACATTTGTTACGGCTGATACTACTTACTTACAAAGTACCAGAAGGCTACGTACCACTGTGGTCAGATTGTTTGGTTATGGAATCAGGATATTGGGTCCTTTTGCAAGGATTCCAAATCCGCCAGCGGGTGTGCGCATTGCACAAGGACAACAATACCAATGTGGTAATGACACGGTTGATTTTGTAAACACTTCATTGTATTATAAGTCGCGGAAAGTATACCGTTTATGGGAAATGGGCGATGATTGGGCACCACAATGTACCTCATTTAGTGTGCCTAAAGCTGGTTGGCCAAACTTAATTGTAAGCATTCAACCATTGGATTCTGTTTCGTACGATAATGGATTAACTTGGAACCGTTTTGGTCCAGATACGATTCGCCATTGGCGCAATGCACTTGAGCAGTACCGTAATAGCAACCACTATTTTATACTCAATGGGGCAACCTACCCAGGTATTATGCATTGCCAGTTTTCGTTTGATACCTTACCGCGACATGCTTATCCTAATTGGGATACTGTGTATAAATGGCATCGGTATGGGCGCGACTTTTTCCCATGGACTCCAGCCGACTTCTCTTTAACACCAACCGGAAACCAAACCTTGGTTGACTCAGGTTATGCCCGATGGTGGAATAAACCTATTTTCTTGAATCCAACTACTGGTGAATGGTCGCTCACCCAAGGAACGGGCCCTGCACCATACGGTTTATGGGCGCGCATTGATACCATGCGTATGGGTATAAATAATAACCAAGATTTACGCGACAGTGCCGAGATTACAATACGCCAAGTGCCAGATCCTTTCGCTTTGGCTAGAGGTCAAGTTGTAAACTTAAATGGCGGTAACGTTACTCCGGGTAGTTGTGTTGTTACATACGTTTTGGATACTGCAGTTTCATCCAGAATTGACACCATTTACAATGGTATTGGCCAAATTGTAGATATTGATACTGTATTTTTTAATCCCATTATTGATTCTGTTCGTATTTGTGGATTTACGCTTTTACCGGGAAGCAATCAAACGTTTTATGAGTACGTTTTTAAACGTACTATTCAACGTTGTAATACTGTGCGACTGTTCTTAAAAGATAGTAGTAATAATGAGAGTGGCGAAGAATGGACACTTAACCCAGACTCCACAATTAAAGATAGTCTAGATTGCGAGATGGAAGCCACTGTTCAATTGGCGTTGGTCAAACCAGATGGGCGCGGAATGTCGAAAATAGGCAGCTTGGAATGTCCAGGGTTGTCTCCTAATGTAATCCAATTTAACCTTGATTTAAACCCTGGTATTATGCCAAATTGTGGTGGGCAAACCATGTTTTTATTAAACCTTGATTCATTAGCTGATAGGCAAGATGGAACGCCATGTTGTTTGGACGGGTTTACTGGATTTCAAGGTGGTGTGACACAAGGAAATTTAAACAGAGGAACATTTTTTAATCAACCTAATTTTCCAAATACAGGAGTATGGCCAAACGCAAACGGAAGGACCATAGTGTACCATTACGGATTAGGAGCTCAAGGTCGTCCAGCTCCTGCCAACTTTACGCAAGGTTATGTTACTGTTGGAACCATTGTTGGAACAGGCTGTAAAGACAGTATCAATCCGAACCAGTTTTTGAGCAACCTTAAAAATAATCCTGCCCCCTTTAATGTGAATTATGACATTGCGACCAATACGTTTACTGCCGCTGGAACCATAACAGCTTATGCCAAACATCCTGATGGCCGCACGCAGTTTATTGCCGGATTAGACAGCACCATTAATTACGGCTTTTACCAACTGGTAAATAGAAGGGCTGTTGCGCTAGTAGGTGGTGGTACAGATACGTTGGTTGATATTCAATACACCGACTGTAACTGGCCAAAATGTATTTCAGATACTGTTTGGTACCATAAGTTCTTGTTTATACAAAACTTGGCGGCAGGTTTTACCGTAGAGCCAAACAATACTCCATTTGTCACATGCAGGTTAAGACACAAAGGGTATCCTGGTATTAAGGAATACAAAGATGCCAGTGGCAATGTGATTTACCGAGACTCAAACGCATATATTGGTGAAGAAACAATTGTGTACTATGCTGATAGTATCCAGGACAGTATTCAGTTCGATTTTTGGGATTGGGGTGATAATACCGTTACCATCGACTCTTTTTGGTATGCTGATAATGGTGCTCAAATAACAGATGGTTTTTACACGCTTGGCATGCGCAGGGTGAGGTATAATCTTGACATCACAGATCGAAACAATCCAACACTGATTGACTCAACTGTATGGCCAATTAATGCACGCTGGCCTGGCGATACTGCAGGTTTAAAACCTGGTGTCGCACGCGATACAATTTTTGAAAATACACTGTTAAGAGATTGGACATTGGTGAGTCCGAAACCACCTTTTACCGCAGCTCAAGCAACAGAGTTTGCAGCCTTTAAAGATTCTCTCGAAAACAACAGGCTTTCGTTGATTAACAAAAACAGAATCACACCATCGTTTGGGGAGGTTGTAATCAGGCAAAAATGCGCAGTTCAATGTCCGAACAACCGATTGCCAACATTGCCACAACCCGTTTTTGACACCATCCCTTGGAGAGAGATTTACGACCTCTACAACAGTTGGAATATTTTAAACCCAACTTACAAGCCTGATTCAATGATTATTCAACGTAAATCAACCTTGGCAATTGATACCATTGCTATCAGAGATACGGCTTCATTGTACCTAATTTTCCAAATTATTGATACATCAATGATGCAATTGCCTGTATCGCATGTGTTCCGCAGAACAAGTTGGGAAGTTGCTGGTAGGGATTTAGATGCAACCACAGGTAGAATTTCCCACTTTATTAACTCAGTAAAAGGATGTTCTCAAAATGCATCATTCCCTGTTACTGTTGGTATTATTGATACCTTTGACATTCTAAATTCAAGTGGGGTGCATGATACTGTATTTTGTGAAAACGAGGAGATTCAATTTGTTGACTCAATCCGTTATTGGCGTTTTGATTGTACACAAACCGATGCACCAAACGGTAACCCAGCTATTACAAAGAGTAAAGCAGGTACGTTTAGTTTAGGTGGTGGTCCTTTTGAAAATTTGCAGATTGATACTGCTGATTTCTGGCGCCAAGATGTAGGAGACCCAAGCGTATTGCAAGGTTTTAATCCTGTATTGCCAAGCCCAATTATTTTGATAAACAGTACAACTCCTGATCCATTATTGGTTCCATTTGATAGCACGCAGCATTATTTCAACTTAAATCCAATACCAGGTAT
Organism: Bacteroidia bacterium; assembly: GCA_025454875.1. Lineage (GTDB taxonomy): Bacteria > Bacteroidota > Bacteroidia > UKL13-3 > UKL13-3 > UKL13-3. Next base: position 139,689 of record JALONP010000009.1, read on the forward strand.
TCCAATTGGGTTAACACGTTGGTTTAACGGCACATTTGCTGGAAGTCCTTACAGGGGATGGCTGCAAGCCGATACAACTACATACCGTAAACGCTTGCTTATCGACTCGATTGTGCCAGAGCGTGTGTATTGGGATTTCGGAGATGGTTCTCCTATTGATTCATCGATGAGGCCTAAACACCGTTACGCATCATTTGGTACTTACAAAGTAACCATGGCAACTCGCGATAGTATGGGCTTCTTTGATACCAGTTACCGCTTTGTTTATGTGGCCAAGCCAGTGGCTGTTCCTAAACCTTCACAGATCATTTTCCCTTGTGGTTCAAATGTTGATTTTATTGATTCATCGTACATGATTTATGGTAACATCGATCCAAATGCCAAGAAAGTGGATAGCGTAAAAACCAATTATTGGTGGTTTGGTGAAGATGTGCTTGATACCGTAAACTGGGATACCCGCGACCAATATGATCCTGTTTGGCGTTACCGCAGAAATGGTACATTTAATATTAAGCTGGTGATTGAAACGCACCAAGGATGTTTTGATACAGGACGCGTTTCGGTCTTTGTAAATGGACCACGACCAATGTTCCGTTTAGAGAATGTTTCAGACACTATTGGTTGTGCACCATTTAAGGTGAGGCTTATAAATATGGCTGATTCTTTGGGTAAATACGTTGATCCGTTAACAGGTCTTACAAACCCTGCGGATACACCTACTGGCGTGACCTTCATTTATTGGGGTGATGCTGGTAATCAACAAACGCGTATTGATGGTAGAAGAGATACGGTAGAATTTGAATATACCGACTCAGGTACCTTCTATATTACCGCATTAGGATATGATAGCGTTCCGAATATCTGTGCTCCTGTATTGTTCCCTGATAGTACATTCCAAGCCAAAGTATCAATAACAGTATTGAAATTGGAACGTAATATTACCACGGATAAACAAGTGGTGTGCGTTGGTCAAGCATTTGAAATCAAGAATCTTTCAGACACTTTGTTCTTAACCTACGATTACAAAGCTGCTAAGAAGTGGAATGGCATAGTAACGGATTCGGTTGAAAATCGAATTGTTCCTGACTCATTCAATTTTACACTTAATGATACTTCTGATTACTACATTTTTGCCATACCAGACTTGCTTGATCCATTTATCCCAATCAATGCTCAACCATTTTGTAGAAATGTAGATACATTGGAGATTAAGGTAGTAGAAGCAAGTGCATCATTTGTTGTTGATACGGCAGCAACCCCAGTATTTAGCTGTACAAACACATCTGATACAAGCATCAACAATTCATACGAATGGCGATTGATTCGTTTAGCTGATAATGTAGAAAGGCAGTTTAAGTTAGGTACCAACCTCGATCCTAATTTCGGGTTTGATTTAGGAAATGATACAGGCTCGTTTAAGATTTGTTTAACAGCTTATGCTAGTGGTATTGATCAATCAGAAGGATGTTGGGATTCTACTTGTCAGGAAATACGCAATACCTTTACAACGGATATTGATGTTCCGAATGTATTCTCGCCAAATAGTGATGGTAAGAATGATTTCTTCAATATTTTAATTGAAGGAGAAACCGAGTACGACCTCGTTATTTATAACCGTTGGGGATCCAAAGTTTTTGAAAGTACCAAAGGGGATGTTCTTTGGAATGGTAAAACATTTAATAGCGGTGCGGATTGTCCGGCAGGTGTTTACTACTTTATCTTCAAGTATAAACTAAGAGGTGAAGAGAAAACAACTGAACTAACTGGAACGGTAACACTCATCCGGTAATCATCAAGCTAATATCAAAAGCCCGTGCATTTATGCACGGGCTTTTTTGTGAATGCTGAACCCGAAGCGCGATTTGATGGCTCTCTTATTTTAACAAGCCAAATAAATGATCTATTGAGAGGGTAGTTAAGCAAGGCTTACCACTAGGAGCCATATTGGGCTCCGCACATGCAAACAAATTATCGATGAGTTCTGTAATTTCAATATCTGTTAAAAGTTTACCATAACCAATAGCTGCCTTTTGTGCCAATGCCCGTGCCAATTTCTCGTTCGGGTTGGTGCTGTTGTCCTGTTGGTACTCGGCTAGCATTTGGGTAAGCAGTTCGGCTTCGTTGGTTTGGGTAAACTCGGCTGGAACACCATTAATAGCGAATGTTTGCGGACCTAATGCATCAATATCGAAACCTAAATGTTTGAGAGAAGGGAGTAAGGTTTGCAATAAAAGGGTATCATTTGCGGATAGCTGGATGCTTTTTGGAAACAACTTTTGCTGTGAACTTGCATCGTTTTTTGAAAGTTGATCAACATACTTTTCGTACAGAATTCGTTGGTGTGCCGCGTGTTGGTCGATTAACAACACACCCGATTTGATGATGGCCATGATAAAACAACCATGTATTTGCAAGTGCTTTCCCCAAGCTGGTAATGTTGTTTCAGGAATCAATGAGGCGGTTTCACTTTGCTTATACATTGGCTTACCTACTGTATCTGAAGGTTTGTTTAATATAGCGAACAATTCTTGCCAATCTTGTTTCGCTGCAGGTTTGTTGAATGAATCGGATCGGCTTGTTTTGAAACCAGCATTCGAATTGTCTGATTGTGGGCTAATGCCAAGTTGTACAGGATTATTGGCCTGTGGTTGCAATTGTAAAAAGTGGTCTTCGCCCATTGGGTTATAACTCGGTATGTAAAAATGCTCACCAATGGCTTTTTTAGCTACTGCTTTTACGATTTGATATACACTTCGTTCGTCATCAAACTTAATTTCTGTTTTGGTTGGATGTACATTTACATCAATATGAGCTGGATTGATTTCAATGTATACTGCATAGAACGGATACTGTTCTTTTTGAATGAGCTGCTCATAACAACTTACAATAGCATGGTTTAAATATGCGTCTTTTATAAAACGATTGTTTACAAAAAGATACTGCTCTCCCCTTGTTTTTTTTGCCATTTCTGGTTTGCCAAAATAGCCGCGAATAGTGGCGATGGAGGTTGTTTCTTCGGTAAAAAGAACTTGATCGCTAGTTTTATAAGCAAATACTTGCTCAATTCGTTGTGCAGTTGTTCCGGCTTTCAAAGAGAATGTTTCATTCTCATTGTTCACCATTGTCCATGTAATTTGTGGATGGGCTAGGGCCAAACGTAAAAATTCATCAATGATATGCCTTGTTTCAACAGGATTTGACTTTAAAAAATTGCGCCTTGCTGGAATGTTAAAGAACAAGTTTTTAACCGTTATCACTGTGCCTTCAGCAGCAGCAATGGTTTCTTGAGCGAGTACAGTAGAAGCTTCAATAACTATGCGGGTTCCTACTTTATCTTCAACACGTTTTGTGGTAAGTTCTACTTGGGCAACTGAAGCGATAGAGGCGAGCGCTTCTCCTCTAAATCCCATAGTACGCACGGCATAGATATCTTCAGTAATTGCAATTTTTGAAGTAGCATGTCGTTCCCAACACATGCGTGCATCTGTTGGCGACATCCCTTTTCCATTGTCCATTACTTGAATAAATGTTTTACCACCATCCTTTATCGTTAGGCTAATTACGGTACTGCCTGCATCAATCGCATTTTCGAGCAACTCCTTTACTGCTGAGGCAGGTCTTTGAATCACTTCTCCAGCAGCAATCTGGTTGGCCACATGGTCGGGTAATAATTTAATGATATCGCTCACAAGGCGCAAGTTAACCATTCTATTTTGATGTTGATATTTACCTGAAAAACTAATTGTTCGAACGCATATATATCCGTGATTTTTAAGCGTTTTTTGTATTCGATGAGCAAACGAATTTTTTTGATGATGGTGGTTGGTTGCTTGATGCTGTTAAAAGCCCAAGCCCAAATCAACTGGTCGAGGCAAAATACTTGGGTAGATTCTGTTTATGATAAATTAACCACCGAACAACGGATTGCGCAACTCATTATGTTAGCGGCTTTTTCCAATCGCGATTCCAATCATATTAAGGAGTTGGAGTGCGCAGTTAGGGAGCAAAAAATTGGCGGGATTATTTTTTTTAAAGGCAATCCGCATAAGCAGGCCCAATTAACCAATTATTACCAATCGGTTGCTGATGTTCCCTTGCTTATCGGGATTGATGCCGAGTGGGGTTTGGCCATGCGCCTTGACAGTGTAATGGCATTTCCGAGACAAATGGTGCTTGGAGCTGCAAGAAACGAAAAACTTGCATACGAAATGGGTTTGAGTGTTGGCAAACAATGCAAACGTATGGGCATTCATATCAATTTTGCTCCGGTAGTTGATGTGAACAACAATCCACTCAATCCGGTAATCAACGATCGGTCATTTGGAGAAAATAAGTATTGGGTTGCTAAACTGGGGTCGCAATATGCAAAAGGACTCCAGAACAATGGGGTAATTGCATGTGCCAAGCATTTTCCAGGTCATGGTGATACCGAAACAGATTCGCATTACAGTTTGCCTGTGGTAAATGGAAACAGGAAACGGCTCGACTCACTAGAGTTGTATCCTTTTAAAACGTTAATTGAACAGGGAGTGATGGCCGTAATGACAGCTCATTTAAACGTGCCTGCTTTGGATACAACCTCGCAACTTCCTTCGTCATTATCTAAAACAATTATTACACAACTACTCAAAGAGGAAATGGGGTTTGAGGGATTGGTTGTTACCGATGCTTTAAACATGAAGGGTGTAACCGAATTTTACAAACCTGGTGAAGTTACTGCAAAAGCATTGGCTGCCGGAAATGATATTATGGAGTTTGTTGAAGACGTGGGACAATCAATTAGCATGATAAAATACTACATGGAACAAGGTTGGATTACTGAGGCGCAGTTAGAGCGTAGTTGTAAAAAAGTTCTCCTTGCAAAGTATTGGGCTGGGCTGCACCAATACAAACCCATTAACTTAACAAACCTTACCCAAGACTTAAATTGTTGTGATACGTATCTTTCAATTGACCATATTATCAAAGAGGGATTAGTGGTTGCGAGCAACCAAGATTATATAATTCCAATCGAAAATCCAGAGTTGTATAAAATGGCTTGTGTTTCGGTTGGCTCAAACCAGTTCACTGCATTTCAGCAAAAGCTATTGGACTATGCAAAGGCTGATTTATTCAGTATTGATAAAAATGAAAACAAACCTGCATGGGATAGTTTGTTAAGTGCACTTAGCAACTACAATTTAGTTGTTTTGAGTTTACACAATACAAGCCGATTTGTTTCCAAAAATCTAGGTTTAACACCCTTACAAATTGAATTTATTAACGCGGTAGCGGCTAAAGTGCAGAAAACAATTCTGGTATGCCACGGCAATCCATACATTATTCGAAAATTAAACCCCATACGCAATGTGTTGGTTTCATTTGAAGACCAGGAAACAAACAACCAGCTAGCTGCACAAGTATTGTTTGGAGCGTATAAGCCCAATGGTGTATTGCCTGTTACTGTAAATGAATCTTTTAAGCAGGGAGCAGGAATCCATCCTGAACCCTTGCACCGATTCGAGTATATCCATCCCGAAGCGATTGGGATAGATCCAATTGCTTTTTCCCCAATCGATACCATTGTGAGCCAAGCCATTGCTGCGCAAGCAATGCCCGGAGCCCAGGTGCTTATTGCCAAAGATGGCAAAGTACTCTACCAAAAATCATTCGGATACCACACATATGATAGCTTAATTCCCGTCCAAAATCACCATTTATATGATTTGGCATCGCTTACAAAAATTCTTGCAACCACGGTGGCTATCATGCATTTGGTTGATGAAGAAAAAATTGATTTGGATGCGCCTATCTCAAAATACCTTCCTCAACTTAAAGGGACCAACAAAGCAGACCTGAAAATTGCTGATGTTTTGTTACATCAAGCTGGGCTTGTTCCGTTTGTGCCTTTTTACAAAAGTACATTGGTAAATGGCTTGCCTAACCCCGTTTTGTATAGCGATACATTGGGCGGATTGTATACGATTCCAGTAGCACAAAACATGTATTTACACCAAGATTATACTACAGAGCTTTGGCAGCAAATCATCAATACAGAAGTAAAAGAAGAAGGTAAATATGTGTATTCAGATATTGGCTTTATACTGTTAGCACAAGTAGTTGAATCGATTGGCAAAATGTCTTTTGAGCAATACGTTCATCAACATATTTACAAGCCTTTAAACCTGGCTACAATGCAATTCAATCCCTTGTTAAATGGAGTGAATCCTGATTGGATTGTGCCTACTGAATGTGATTCATTTTTTAGAATGCAAACACTTGACGGAACAGTGCACGACCAAACTGCTGCATTATTAGGAGGGATTAGTGGCCATGCTGGATTATTTGCCAATGCCAACGATGTTGCTATCATCATGCAAATGTTGTTAAACGGAGGTACTTATGGCAATAAGCGCGTTTTAAAGGAGGCAACTGTTAAAGAATTTACCAAACGCCACCAAAAGCAAAACCGCAGGGGTTATGGATTTGATAAACCTGAAACTGATCCTAAAAGAGCTTCTCCAGCTGCATTGGCTGCTTCGCCACTAGCGTTCGGGCATACAGGGTTTACAGGCACATGTGCTTGGGCTGATCCTAAAAACAAAACTGTTTATGTTTTTTTAAGCAACAGGGTACACCCAAGCGCCAATAATAAAAAACTTGTTGAGCTAAATGTTCGCACCCGCATTCAAGAAACCATGTATGGAGCGGTAAAAGGCAAATAATGGTAGGTTAGTTATAACTGTTCATTCAAAACAATACCGTAATCTTGTACCTTAATTGTATAACATGAAAATAGGAATTGTTTGTTATCCTACGTATGGTGGAAGTGGTGTGGTTGCAACTGAACTTGGAAAGGCGTTATCAATGCGTGGACATCAGGTTCATTTTATCTCATACAAACAACCTGCTCGTCTCGATTTTTTTACAGGTAATATTTTTTTCCATGAAGTGTATGTTTCTCATTACCCCTTGTTTGATTTTCCGCCATACGAAACAGCATTAACCAGTCGTCTGGTTGATGTTGTTAAATTTGAAAAGCTGGATGTATTGCATGTGCATTATGCCATTCCACACGCATCTGCAGCGGTAATGGCCAAACAGATTTTAGCAGCCGAAGGTATTCACATTCCAATTGTAACCACCCTTCATGGTACTGATATTACCTTGGTAGGAAAAGATAAATCATTTGAACCGGTAGTAAGCTATTCGCTCAATCAATCTACTAGGGTAACAGCCGTTTCAGATTCACTCAAACGTGATACGTATGAACATTTTAGGGTAACTAGAGCTATTGAGGTGATACCCAATTTTATCGATTTTGATAGATTCAGCAAACAAGCAAAAGAACATTTTAAAAAGGCAGTTGCACCAGCTGGTGAAAAGTTGTTGATTCATACCTCTAATTTTAGAAAGGTGAAACGTGTAGAAGATGTGGTAAAGGTATTTGGTAAAGTTCGAGAGGCCATTAATGCAAAATTGCTTTTGGTAGGCGATGGTCCCGAAAGGCAAAATATTGAACAACTGTGCCGCGATTTGAATTTATGTGACGGCATTTCCTTTTTAGGGAAACAAGATGCGGTAGAAGAGGTACTCTCGATAGGAGATTTGTTTTTAATGCCTTCAGAAACGGAGAGTTTTGGACTGGCCGCCTTAGAGGCAATGGCTTGCGAAGTACCTGTTGTTTCGAGCAATGCCGGGGGGATTCCAGAGTTAAATGTAGATGGTGTTACCGGATTTTTGTGCAATGTAGGTGATGTTGAAACCATGGCATCCAAAGCCATTTATATTTTAAGTGACGAAGATCGTTTAAAAACATTCAAGCAAAACGCTCGTAACCGAGCCAATGAGTTTCATATTAGTGCCATCGTACCAAAGTATGAAGCACTTTACAATGAAGTAATCCAATTGGGTCATCCAAGTATCTAATCAATTGGTTATGTTTGTTTCATTCAAACATGAAACCAGATCGCGTTGTATTTGCGTTAATTGCAGCATACCAATTTTGCATTTGGTGGGTAGTACGTAATGATCCTTTTTTTGGAGATGCAATTTCGTCTACCGCGCAAGCTGCCACTTATATTTACCAACAACAACTCACTACACTTTTTTACCCATTAACTGCCGACCCAGGCCATCCAACATTTTACAGTTATTTACTTGCTTTGGTATGGACACTTACTGATTACTCATTGCCTGTTGCACACGCATACAGTTGTACATGGGCGGGGTTTTTGTTGTGGTCGGTATTTGTATTTGCAAAGCAATATTTATCCATAAAACAATCCATTATTGCGTTAGTAGGATGCATGCTTTTTGCAACCACCTTATCTCAAAGTGCGATGGTATTAAATACAGTTGCTTTGATGGCTTTTTTTATTCAAGCCGTAATCGCTGTTGTAACACATAATCGCTTGCGATTAATATTTGCTGCATCACTTATGTGTATCACTCATTTGCAAGCACCTTTTTTGCTGCTTTCTTTGTTTTGCTTTGATGCCTACCGAACGTTTTTCCGCAAACAAGAAGGCAACCTTACACGTTTTGTTTCTTCACGTTGGATTGTATACGCTATACCCATTGTGTGTTGGTTTGGCTGGTTATATGTGCATTATGTGCATACGGGTTGGTTCTTGCATTCGCCTTATTATACAGATGCTGATACGTTAAATGGACCTAAAGAATGGTTAAAGGCTATGCTTACAATTTGCATGCGCCTATTCGATTATGGGATGATTGCATGTTACCTCGCCATTGGTTATGCAGCGTTTACAAATGCTGAATACAGAAAGAAGCTTGTATCATGGATAATGCTCTTGCTTCCATTATGTGTAACAATGGCTGTTTTTTTAAACAATACAATTGGGCATCGCTATTTTTTGGGGTATCAATTACTTGCCATCGTAGGAACCGTGTATACAATTGAACAATTGAAATTGGCTAAGCGAGTATATGTATACGGGTTGGTTAGTGTATGTGTTTTTTCAGGCAATTGGATGTATTATCCTGGCAAAACATTGGGTGATGCTACGCTTGCATACAGAAGTTATTTTGCATTAGAAGAACAAGTACTAGCGGCATACCCAAATGTCACATTTTACACACATGCTCCCATTGCAAATCCATATGCACTAACGCATTTGCAACCTGGACGCTCTGCATTTGTTAGACTGAATGATGCATCATTTGATACCATACCTGCTATTTTGCAATCCAATATCAACGCTGAGTTTAGTGAAAAGCAAAAGGCGTTTTTAACACAAAATTGGTATGGTGAAAGTTTTGAGTCGGGCGCTGTTTATGCAACCGTATTTTTAAACCCAACTTTTTATCCAAATCATAAAATGCAGCATTTTAGAAAACCTACGGCAATTGAGCAGATGATGATTAATCTTAAGTTGAAATGGAAAGGCAGCCAATAGTTTTACACTAGTTTATGGTAAGCCTTTAACCATCGATCAGGTATTTCATCAGCAAGGGCTGCTTGGTAATCGCTGTAGCTGCATGGCACCATGAACATTCCTTTATATTGGCTTCTTTCTTTTGGATACGGTACTTCCATCCACCACCGATCAGTTAAGGTATGTTTGTAAAACACAATTTCGTGGTTGCTGTTGTGAAAAGTGGTTCGGTACACAGTATAATCGTTGCTTTCAGCAGTTGGGTAATCATTGCGCCTTGCATAAATGCCCTCAATTAAGTACCACATCATTTGTGATACCAATTTGGCCCCTCTGCCGTCTATATCATTCGCGCTGTTTAAGTCATAAATACCAATGGATGTTAAATCATTTCCCATACCAGCATAACGCATGAGTTGGCAAGCTTCTTCGCCAAACAAACCATTCGGATTGCTTTGTGTTGAGCAAGGACAATCGGACGCGCGAATGCTGTTAGCGCTTACAACTAACATATGCGCATTGCGAAGCAAAGGTTCTGTATCTTGTATTTTGGACCGCACATTACCTAAACGCACCAAATCAAAATTCATCTTTTCAAACGAGTCGAGGCTTTCTTGTTCAATAAAATAATTTTGGTTGCACATATGTACGATGTTAAAGAGGTAGTTTGGTTGGTGCGCAATCATTTTATACAAATAGCCTGTTTGATTATCATCGGTTGGGTGTTGGGTTAAATCAATCCGTGAATCAATTGCAACTGCATTTACCGCATGGTTCATGCCTTGATATGAAGTATATTGAGCATAAGCCAATTCTTGGCTACCACCTAAAACCAACGTGATAATTTTTTGCTCATGCAAATAGGTAAGTACTGCGTTGAGTGCAAAAAAAGTATCGTTCACAGATTCGCCTGGTTTAATATTTCCCAAATCGGCAATGCGAATATTGTGTTTAGGCTGAACCAACTGGTAAAAGTATTTTCTTATTTCATTGGGCGCTTGTGCACAACCTTGATCTATAGCTTTAATGCGATCTTCTTCAACGCCTATAATTGCAATATGCACATCACCCAAGTCGGGCATATGTTTAACGTACATATCCGAAACGTTCACCAATGTTTTGGGCGAACTGTCGTGTATGGTTTGAAACAAATTTTCAGGTATCGGACTTAAAAAATCAGTCAGTTGCATATTGATGGTTTTACTTACTACAAAATACCCTATTTTAGCGCGGTAGTAAATAAACATTTCCACATTGTGATTGCTGTAAGTGGTGCATCTGGTTTTTTAGGTTCGTATGTAGTTTGTTCGCTCATCGAACAAGGCAAGCAGGTTCGTGCATTTAAACGAGCCGAAACACGTTTGGATGAGTTTACGTATATTTTTTCCAATTACTTTAAACAACGTTCTATTGCTGAACAACAACACCTCCACGCACGCATCCAATGGGTGATTGCCGATGTAACAGATGTGACTTCGCTGGACGAAGCATTACAAGGTATTGAGGAAATTTACCACTGTGCTGCCATCGTTTCATTTGCCCAAAAGGACAAATCATTGCTGATGAAAGTAAATGCCGAAGGAACTGCCAATATGGTCAATATTGCATTGCAACACGGTGTTAAAAAGTTTTGCCATGTAAGCTCCATTGCAGCGTTGGGCCGAACCGATGCAGGCAACCTTATTACAGAACAAACCCAATGGATGGCATCTAAGCATAACAGCAATTACGCAATTAGCAAGTACAAAGCTGAAATGGAGGTATGGCGTGGTGCAGCCGAAGGATTAAATGTAACCGTAGTTAATCCGGGGGTTATTTTAGGAGTAGGCGATTGGCAAAAAGGATCGTGCAAGTTGTTTCAAATGGTATGGAAGGGAATGCCTTTTTATACCGAAGGGATAAATGGATACGTGGATGTAGTAGATGTTGCCAAAGCAATGGTTTGGCTAATGCAAGAAAACCACATGAACCAACGTTTTGTATTGGTTTCAGCCAATATGAACATGAAATGGTACTTGGATAGAGTAGCATCACATTTGGGAAAAACCAAACCAACCATTCGGGTAAATAAATTTATTGCAGAAGTGGCATGGATGGCGGAGGCTATTAAATGTTGGTTCACTCAAAAACAGCCAGCGTTAACACGTGAAACCGCTAGGGCATCGATGCGCCAATATTCGTATAGTAGTGCAAAAATTGAGCAATTGGGATTTGCTTTTACTCCAATAGAACAGACCATTGCTGAAACATGCTCCCAATTTTTAACAACAACAAAATAATGCCGCAGATTACGCTAATTAATGAAAATATATTTGCGAAATTAGCGGCTTAAAAAACCAACTCAAAAATCATATATGAAACATAGTTTAATTGTATTTGCAGCAGCTTTGTTAATTGCATGTAATGGCGAAAAGAAGCAAGATGCGACAGCCTCAACTGAAACCTACAAGAAGTTGTATGAGAAAAGCATGAAGATTAAAGATTTGAATACGGCCATTACAGCCATACAAATGATTTTACTTACCGATTCTACCAATAGCCTGCGCGATTCATTACCAGAATTATACGGTGCGGTAAACAATGTGGAGGCATGCATGCAAACGAACGAAGAAACCTTAAAGCGATACCCAAACGAAGAGAAATTTTTAAATATTAAGGTATTGTGTTTGCAGCAAATTGGTGATTTGGATGGGCAGTTTGTATTGCTCGAAAAACTGTACACACAAACCAAAAAGCCTCAATACATTGCCCAAATGGCATCGCTTCAGTTGGCAGGTGGGCAGCCTAAAGAGGCCATGAAAACGATCGATTTTATGATTGGTGAGTTTGCTTCGAACAAAACAGATAGCCTCGATATCTTTTTAGATGAAGTGAATAAGCAAAAAGTACCTGTACTTGCCGCTGCTTACAATATGAAAGGTTATGTATACATGCAGCGCAAAGACATTAAAAACGCAAAGGAAATGTATTTTAAAGCGCTTGAAATTTACCCTGATTTTGAAATGCCAAAACGGAACCTTGAAGCCATTTTTGCGCGAAAGTTTGACTAATAGTTGAGGTATGCGTTATTCTGATTTTGAAACGTATGCATCAGATTTACAACCTTGGATGCATACCCTTTTTAATGAAGTGCGTATGTTGATGTCTACCTTTACAGAGATTACAGAAAAAATGCGTTACAATACCCCTTTTTTTGATGCTGGTGGTAAAATGATGTGTTATTTAGGTTCGTTTAAGAAAAAACGGTTTGTATTGGCATTTGTAAATGGCAACCTTATGAAGGACGAAGCTGGAATTTTAAAGGCTGAGCATAACCAAACACAGGTAAGGCATTGGGAGTTTTTTGAAAATAGAGCATATGACACGGAACTACTTGTCGAATATATTGCCGAAGCCATTCAGTTGAATTTAAATTTACAAGAACCACAACATGTTACTACACGTAAAAAAGGCAAACGTTAACGATGTAGCTTTGCTTGCCACGTTAGGTGCGCAAACCTTTTACGATACCTTTCACATGCACCATACCAAGGCAGATATGGATATGTATTTGCAGCAAGCATACAATGAAGCATACATTGCCGAAAACTTAGCCAACCCAATGGTTTATTATGCTATTGCATACCAAGGCGAAGAAGCGGTAGGATACACTAAACTAAAGTTGGCTTCTTCGCACCCAATGCTTAGTGGCAAACAAGTGGAACTCGAAAAAATTTATGTTTTGCAAACAGCATTGGGAAGTGGAGCAGGAAAAATATTGATGGATCATATAATAGAAATTGCCAAGCAACAACAATGCACTTGGATGTTTTTAGGTGTATGGGAAGAGAACAAACGCGCAGTAGCCTTTTATCAAAAATACGGGTTCGAATTATTTACAACCCGCACCTTTCAACTGGGAACCAATTTGTGTGATGATTTTTTGATGAAGAAAGCACTTTAAACAGAACGTATTTCCTCATTTGATTTCGTTTATGGGATTTTAACTTGTGGCGTATAGGTTTCTGCATTAAATTGAATTTTAATTACGTTAACCATGCACGTCTTAATCAAATACCTTATTGTTATTTTTAGATGTACACCGACTAAGTGTTTTGCAATAGCAAGTATGTTAAATATTGGTGTGGTATATGGGCAACAAACCGGGCTTTCGGTAGCAGTATTCGGAGGCACAACCTTTACAAATGCTTTTGGAAAAGCTAAGCCAGACTTTTTAAACGATGGAATAGTAGAAAGCAAATACTTACGACCTGATTTTGGCTATACGTTTGGTGTCACCTTACAATATGATCTTACAACCCGAATAGCCTTGCGAGGAAGTTATGGTTGGGATCAAAAGATAGTGAAGTCAACAGGAGATGCATTTAACCAATTTGGTGAAAAAATGGGCACATATGTATTGGATTACAAGCACTCATTTAATACTGCCAATATTGCTGTGCAATATGCAGTTTATCGCAACAGGGCGAGTGCATATTGTACACTTGGATTTTTTACCAGTTTTCTACCTAGGAATGATGACCGCATTTTTTTTGAAAGTGAGTTGATGGTCAATGGAAGCGTAAACACTTTTAACCAAAGCATCAGACCATTTACAATGCACGGGGGAATAATGAGTGGAGCAGGTTTAAAGTACCTTTTAGGCAAAAAATTGGGTATAAATCTTGAGCTTATGACCTATACCACAATTTCTAATTATAATAATGCAGGTAACCGCAAAAAGTACAATATGCCTTTTGGTATTCATGGTACCCTGGGTTTATCCTATTTACTATTAACAAATGCCACAAAATAACTATTTATGCTTGGCAATATTATGTCTGCTCTTGTTTTGCGGTTGTAAAAAGGAAGACAGGAGCGCTTTAGTTTATGAAAACTTTGATGGGCAATGTAAAGCGGCTAATACAGTCAGAATACCACGTTCAATAGCGAAGTATTTCCTATTTAAACAAGGAAGTTATTGGGTATATGAAAATAAAGCAAATGGGGTATTGGACAGTATTTGGATTTCAAGGGCCGTATTCCAAGTTTTTTCAGCTTACTCACCACCTCGATTCAATAAAAAAATATGCCACGAGAATGTGCGGATGTTTTATCAAAGTTCACAGTTTCAGTCTTACCCTTGGTATTTAAATTCTTTAATTCAATATAGTCCATACGCGCCAAATAACGATACCACTTTTGATATTATGGATAATCCATATACAAATTTGAGCTTTACTAAAGTGATTGCAATTGGCGATAGTGTTATTGAAGCAAATGATAATGTGTTGGCCTACCTTAATTTTATTGAGGTTAATAATACGCAGTTTAATGATGTGCTTCGTATTTATTATACACAACAGCCATATGATATATTACGTGATGCCTGGTATGCAGCCGATGTTGGTTTGGTGAAATTTATTAGGTTAGATGGAAGTGTTTGGGAATTAAAAAGGTTTAAAATTATTTTAAAAGAGTAGTCCTTGTCTAGAGTATTTGCTCTACCAACTTTTAAATGTATGTGATGATTTTTTGATGAAGAAGGTGTTGTAATAAAAAAGCCTCACTTTAAGCGAGGCTTTTTTAGGGTTAGTTATACAAAGGAAATTTCTCCATCAACTTGTTTACTTTTTTGCGAACGCTTTTGATTGTTTTTTCGTCCTCAGGATTCATGAGCACTTCGTCAATGAGCTCTACTATTTTGGCCATTTCTTTTTCTTTGAGTCCGCGTGTTGTAATAGCGGCTGTGCCAATCCGAATTCCGCTTGTTACAAATGGGGATTTATCATCAAACGGAACCATGTTTTTGTTCAACGTAATATCTGCTTTCACCAATGCATTTTCGGCAGCTTTACCGCTAATGTTTTTATTGCGCAGGTCTATTAACATAAGGTGGTTATCCGTTCCACCCGAAATAATTTTATAGTCGCGGTCAACCAACGCTTTAGCCATAGCTTGTGCATTGAGTTGTACTTGTTTCATATACTGTTTGTACTCATCAGTTAACGCCTCACCAAAGGCCACTGCCTTGGCAGCAATCACATGCTCAAGAGGCCCTCCTTGGGTACCCGGAAATACCGCAGCATCTAACAAGGCGCTCATCATTTTGGTTTCACCTTTAGGTGTTTTGTGCCCCCAAGGATTTTCAAAATCTTTACCCATCATGATAATTCCACCTCTGGCGCCACGCAAGGTTTTATGTGTGGTTGAGGTAACAATATGGCAATGCGGAATTGGGTTGTTTAATAAACCTGCGGCAATTAAACCTGCAGGGTGTGCAATATCGGCAAGCAACAATGCGCCAACCGAATCAGCAATCTGGCGCAAGCGTGCATAATCCCAATCGCGTGAATAGGCCGATGCACCACAAATCAGCAACTTAGGCATTTCGCGTTTGGCGGTTGCTTCTACCTTATCATAGTCAATTAAACCTGTTGCTTCTTCTACACCATAAAACGAGGGCTTGTATAATTTACCCGAAAAATTAACGGGAGATCCATGTGTTAAGTGTCCACCATGCGAAAGGTCGAAGCCCAAAATTTTATCACCCGGATTTAAGCAGGCCAACATTACTGCTGCATTGGCTTGAGCACCACTGTGCGGTTGTACATTGGCCCAAGCAGCACCAAACAACTCTTTCAAGCGGTCTATTGCTAATTGTTCAACTTGGTCTACCACCTCGCATCCACCATAGTAACGTTTGCCTGGCAAACCTTCGGCATATTTATTGGTAAGCACACTTCCTTGTGCTTTCATTACTTGTTTGCTTACAAAGTTTTCAGAAGCAATGAGTTCAATCCCGTGTTCTTGGCGTTGGTGTTCTTGTTCAATTAAGTCGAAAATGACCTTATCTTTTTTCATGTATTGTTTACGTTAGGTGGGTTGCAATTTAGTATTTTACAGCTAATGCAATAACTTTGAATCGGTAAAATTCTAAGCATGAAAGCCATTATTCCAGTAGCAGGCATTGGTACCCGCCTTCGCCCACATACACATACACAACCCAAAGCCTTAATACCCATTGCGGGGAAGCCTATTTTGGCACATATCATCGATGCCCTTGTAGAAGCAGGTATTCGAGAGTTTGTGTTTATTATTGGGTACATGGGTGATAAAATAGAAAATTACATCACCACTACTTATCCATCTATACAAACAGATTTTGTGATCCAAACAACAGGTCGCGGAACAGGCCACGCCATATGGCTCGCCAAAGATTTAGTTGAATCAGAAGAGTTGTTAATTGTATTGGGCGATACGATTGCTGATGTAAACCTCAAGCAATTAATGGAGGCGCCCACAACCACATTGTGTGTAAAAAAAGTAGATGATCCGCGCTTATTTGGTGTTGCCGAACTCAATACAGATGGCAGTATCAAAAGGCTTATCGAAAAACCCAGTATTCCCAAGTCGAACATGGCGCTTGTGGGTATTTACCGTATCAAAGAGAGCAAAGCCTTGTTTGATGCAATTGACCACAATATTTCAAATAAAATAACAAACCAAAACGAATACCATTTAACAGATGCTTTGATGCGCATGATTGAACAAGGCGTGGTAATGAAAACGGTTGACGTAGACAATTGGTTTGATTGCGGAAAAAAAGAAATATTACTGGATACAAATGCCACGTTGCTCAAGCGACTCAATTACGATACAAGTAATTATAAGTTTGACAACACCATCATCATACCTCCTGTATTTATTGGAAACAATTGCACCATCGCTAGCTCCATTATTGGCCCAAATGTATCTATCGGTGATAATGCCATCATGAATTATGCAGTTGTAAAAGACAGCATTATTGGTCCGTATGCACAAATCGAATATGCTATTTTGGATCGTTCATTGATTGGCAATGATGCAGTGTTTATAGGCATGAAACAAAGCCTAAATATTGGAGATAGCACAGAGATTAATTTTGGGTAAAATGTATTTGCCACAGATTTACGCAGATTGATTAAAAAAATTCTGTGCTAATCTGTGGCATGTAAAATATAAAAATTCTGTGTAAATCTGTGGCATTAAACAAACACCAAATGACAACCCAACGATTTGTTTCTTTACATGGTTTTTTTGCGGTAGCTTATCCCAGTGCTTGGACACAAGAAACGGATGAGCATGGACATTATCTTTTTTACAATACCAATGGAGGCAGCGGAGTAGCCCGTATAATGGTGCTCGAAAATGAGTTTACTGGCGAAAATGCAGATGCCAAACTCATGGAGGAGGTGTATAACCGCCACCACGATTTTGAGCCACAACTATTGGTAGCCGGGGTAAACCGATTTGTGCATTACCAAAAGGTACATGATGTAAATGGTACCCCCTTTTCAGTTTCGTATTGGGTCACAGCCAAACAAGACAAAGTTGTTTTAATCACTTTTACCATCCAATCTTCCATGAAAGAAATGGATGTGGCTATTGCTGAAAAGCGTGAAATAGAACAGATGGTGGCCTCCTTTACTTTTTTACACGATACCGTTCACCACGGTTAGGTGAAGGCTGTTTGTTATTAAATAAGAAAAGTAGTAAGTTGCTTTACCATGAACAAAACCATACTCACAATCGTAATTTGGATAGCAGCAATTGTTGTTCAAGCACAAGGAATTGAAATTCGGCCACTGGCCTTTTACACCTTCAGAGAAACCGTTCCCATTTCTGCAGGTCAAGCCATTATTAATGACGGTGCAACCTATGGAATAGAGCTGGGATACGTAGCCCAACAACATTTAGATATTCATTTGTCATACCAAGCAATGCCTACAACAGTAGATATTCGGAGGTTTCCTTCATTGGTTGGAGATATTGGTAACAATATGCTTGCAAGCTACTGGCAATTGGGCGCAAATAGGCTTTATCCATTGGTGGCAACCGATAAAGTAATTCCGTATACAGGAGTAAAAATCGGCTTGGGGGTATACGATTTTGAGTCAGCCAAAGTCAATACCGTTTACAGAGCAGCATTGGGTTTTCAAGCTGGTATAAAAGTGATGGCATCACCAAAAATTGGCTTGCAACTTGGTATGCAACTGCAATCGCCAATTAGTGGGTTGGGTATGGGCGTAAGCGCAGGAACTGGAGGTGTAAGTACAGGTGTTTCTACCTACAGCTACATGTTTCAATTTAGCCTTGGAGGCGGCTTAATATTTAGGTTGAAATAAAATCGTTTCGGAAACGAAGGTTCAGGTTATTCTAACACTGTTTCTTGCTTATTCCTCTTTCCGTTTTTCAATAATGCTTTTTAAGTGGTGGTAAATGAATCTCATTTTCGGGTTGTTGCGCAGGCCGTGTTAATCATTATCAATTATTTTATCAAATCACTTGCAATTAAGATGCTATTGCCATGCTGCATGAACAAGTGAACGTCATTTGATCAACTTCAATTTCAGTTTCATCTTACTTAACAGACGTTTCATCAATCCAAATCGGTTAATGGTTATTTATAATGATAGTTTTGAGTAAACAATTTACAAGGTGAAATATTTTATTGATACTCTTAGAACCAAAAGTGAAGTACTTTTTTATTTCGGACTAATCTGTTTGGTAGTTGGTTTGATTTTTTTGTTGCTTACTCGCATCACCCAGACACAGGTGTTGGGAATTAATGCATGGATTAAGCCAGCAAAGTTTGCATTATCAACTTGGTTATACGCTTGGGCAATGGGCTGGTACTGCCAATATTTGGTGTCGTTTAACCTTTCGTTTTTTGAGTGGAGTGTGGTGGTATTATTGGGGCTTGAAATTGCATACATTGCCTTTCAAGCAAGTCGCGGTCAATTGTCACATTTTAACCTAAGTACTCCTGTTACTGCGGCATTGTATTCAATGATGGCAATTGCTGCAACTTTGGTTACGGTTTATACTGCCTTTGTGGCTATCCAATTTGTAATTGGTAATCATGTTCCTTTACCCGATTATTATGCACAAAGCATACAGTACGCATTGTGGTTGTTTGTTGTATTTGCTTTTGAAGGATTTGTGATGGGATCAAAACTCACACATACCATTGGTGGGGCAATGGGTGGCAAGGGATTGCCTTTTTTAAATTGGAGCACACAACTTGGCGACCCTCGGGTTGCGCATTTCATAGGCATGCACGCGCTACAGGTGTTGCCTATTATCGCTTATTATTTTCTAAAAGATACTAAACTTGTTTTGATTACTGCATTGTTATACGGAGTTTTAGCAATATTTACCCTTATGCAAGCGCTTGATGGTAGGCCTTTCATTAAGACATAGCAGTATTTAAAACACTTCACCTAATTGCAATACCAATCCTTGAGCTCCATATTTACCCCAAGCATAATCAACGCAAATATTTGCACGTGATTTTCTATTTAACATAAACCGCAAACCTACTCCCGCAGCGGGATCAATATAGTCAAACAAGGCAATTCCGCCTGAGCCATTGCTCACTGTAGATGCATTTGCAAAAATAACCCCACCTAACCGTTTCCATAAAGGATAACGGTATTCAACCTCTCCATACAGCAAATCTTCTCCTCTAAAACGGCCTTGCGTGTAGGGTCTTGCCGATCTTGAGTATTGGTCTGTTCCAGATGCTGGTAAGTTTAAATAAGGTGTATTCCCACTCGTCACTGAATTTGCAAAGGCCCAAAGTCCAATGATATGGTTAGGCTTGCGTGGAACTCTAAAATAGGTTCGGTATTCAAGCCATAATTGTGAGCTTGCTTGTGTGCTACCCATGGCAGTTGGGTTTATTCTAAATGAAACATTTCCGTATTGTCCTTTTGTTGGATTTAACGGATTGTCCCTAGAGTCATAAACGCCATCAACAGATAAACCACAAAGCAGGTATTGTTTTGGGTTAAATTTTTTGGCACTGCTGTATGCATAATGACTGGTTATTACTTTTGGTATGGTATCTAGGTTAAGAACAGGCTCGGCTATTTTGCTGGTGGCATCCAACCTAAAACCCGCCCCAACAAAAAAGTTTGAATTGCCATATCGGTTTAACAATACTTGGTGTATACGTATTTGGTTAAATTGAATTTGCTGATTGGTTTGAATGGGTTCTGACCACATGTTTTCTGCATAATTAAAACCAGTACTGCCTACTATTTTTGCTGATTGCGGACCCGTTCCTAATCCCCAATTTGGCAAACTGTTAATATTGTACCGCCAATCTCCTTGTAGTATCCAACTATCGTCCTTTAAAAAAACGGTTGATTTAAAGGTAATGTACACTTGGTCCTGCACCGTAGCAATCACACCCATCACTCCTGACGATAAGCGTGTAGTTTGAGGGTTGCCAAAGTATTTAGAGGCTGCTCCCGAAGCCCCAATTAAAAATCCTGTTGTAGGGTTAGAGCCGATAACAGGTAATACAACCAACATTAACTTTTTGTTATATGCAGGCGTGTCTGATTGTGCTAAACAAGCAGGATGCCACATACCTACCATGATACAAGAGAGTAGCAATGTTTGTAAGAGTTGTTTCATGCAGCTAATATACTAGATTCTCAATCGAGTAAATGAGGTTGGGGTTGTTACTTTGGATTAATTTTAATTATTTGCTAAAAAAAAAGCATATGAAAAAAATTACACTCTTTCTATTCATCAGCATTTCAGCTGCTGTTTGCAACCAAACGTTCGCGCAAATGAACAAAGATGAAGTACAACTGGTACAAAGCATTTGGGGCATGGAAAAACGAGCAATCATTACTGAGTACATGAAATTTACCGAAGCAGAGATTACCAAGTTTGCTCCAATATATGAAGAGTATGCCAAAGCATATAAATCACTTGGTGAAGCGCGTTTGCAAATTATCAGTGAGTACGCCAATAGTTTTACAACAATGACCAATGAACAAGCAGATGTATTAATGCAAAAGTATCTGAAGAACAATGCAGATATAGATAAGTTGCAATTGTTGTATTATAACAAAATCAAAAAAGAAATTTCAGCATTACGCGCTGCGGCTTGGATGCAACTCGAAATTTACTTGCAAACAATGATTCGTGCAGAATTGCAAAGCGCGTTGCCAATGATTGGCGAATTGGATCAGCGAATTCAGCATTAACATGCAATCACGTATTTGGTATTTTAAGGCCAATACTGCAACACAAGTTTTTATTTGTTTTTTGTTGCTGTTTGGTATTCCCCTTTTACCTGAATTTGTTAGGGATGAGGCGTATTTAATTACCAATGTGATTTTAATTTTTGTGAGTGCCACCCTTGTCCAACACCATAATAAGTGGTATGTTGGTACGGCCGCAGTATTGATGCTCGCCCGTGTTATTACACGCATATTTCATAATGAGTCGGTGGTACTTGTAGAGGATTTGCTAACCGTACTATTTTTTAGCTGGATATCGTTGGTTTTGATTAAACAGGTAATCAAAAGACCTCCTGGTGTGGAAACTATTTTGGAAGCAATAGCAGGGTATTTGTTATTGGGTATCTCGTGCACATTTGTGATGGGAGCAATCACCGCTATTTATCCCGGTTCATTTGCCCTGAATGCGATACCCCTCACTATTGCAGAAGGAGATTTTGGAGTCTATTCGTACTTTGTTTTTATCACCTATACCACTGTTGGTTTTGGAGATATTTTACCAGTGAATCATATTGGGATGGCTTTTGCAAAATTTGTTGCGATGAGTGGTCAAATTTACATATCAGTTATCATTGCCATTCTTATTGGCAAGTATTTGCAAGCAGGAAAATTAAATGACCATTAATACATAACAACTGTTTTGGACATCAGGTTTAGCCAAATGAAATCAATTATTGCGAATTGTAATTCCTCTATTACATTTGAGTAAATGAAATCTACTGTTCAATCTCTTGTGTACCCGCTATTTGTAGTACTTGTTGCGGCAATGGGTATCACCACTGATATACCCTATTTTTACATACTTGGAGCAGTTGCTTTAATTGCTGGAGTAATGCAAGCTGTGCACCATGCAGAAGCCATTGCACACAAAATAGGAGAACCCTATGGTGCACTTGTTTTGGCTGTTGCCGTTACCGTAATTGAGGTGTCAATCATTGTTTCGTTAATGTTGGAAGGAGGAGACAATACATCCGGATTGGCACGTGATACTGTTTTTGCAGCAGTAATGATTATTTTAAACGGAATGGTTGGATTGGTATTGTTAATTGGAGGATTAAAGTTTCATGAACAATACTTTTCGATGCAGGGTGTTAAATCAGCACTCACTGTATTGTTCACTATTTCTGTTTTTATATTTATCCTTCCCAATTATACACAAGCTACCCCTGGGCCTTACTACAACCACGAGCAGTTGTTATTTGTAGCGATTGTAACTTTATTACTTTACATGGCATTTTTGTTTGTACAAAACATTAGGCACCGCAATGATTTTATTCCGCCTCAGGCAACCAATCAACAACAGGCTCAAGGTACAATTGCAATGGGTCAAGTTCATACGCAATCTGTTTTGCAAAGTTGGATTTTATTGCCAATATTATTGATTGCAGTGGTTTTGCTAGCCGAGCATCTTGCCCCCGATTTGGATTATGTAGTAACCATTACAGGCGCACCCAAGGCAATCTCAGGAATTGTGATTGCAAGTATCATTTTATTGCCCGAGGCGATTACGGCAGTTAAAGCTGCGTTGCGAAACGAATTGCAAACAAGCCTTAATCTATCTTTAGGTTCTGCTTTAGCAACCATTGGTTTGTCTATTCCAACGGTAGCATGTGTTTCGTATATACTTGATATTCCGCTATCGCTTGGTATATCAGATGAAGCAACGGTATTGTTTATCCTTTCATTGCTGGTAAATGTGATGTCGTTGAGCACAGGGCGTACCTCCATACTACATGGAATTGTGTTATTGGTTTTATTCAGCGTTTATTTGCTTACTGTTTGGATTCCGTGAAAAAATATTGTTTTACAGGTGTGCTTATGGCAATGAGCATTTGGGCACAAGCGCAAAATGAATCGTTGTTAAGAAAACTATTTGGCAAGACACATATTGACACTTCCTACATCACGAGTTATTACGATAAGCTCCAACTAACAGGAGTGAGTATTTCAAAGGGGCACAGTACAATCATTTCTGATCGCACCACTGACAAGCGACTGATATTTGCGCCTAATACGGGTAATACTTTTGGATTAGGAGTTGATTATAAAATTCTAACCTTTGAATTTACACGTGCAATTCAAGGGTTGTTTTCACCAGATCCGCAAAAGGGTAAAAGCGAAAGTTTTGGATTCCGATTTGGTTTAACAGGCCGTAAATGGTTATTCAGCGGGCTATTGCAAGGCTATAATGGATTGTACATTAAAAATCCGCAAGAGATAATTGATGGATGGAATCCTGAAGTAAATGGATATCCTAACCGTGAAGATTTATCCAGCTTTACGCTGTTGTTGAGTTTAAATTATGTATTCAACCCAACTAAATATTCCAATATGGCCGCTTTGTGGCAAATAGATCGCCAAAAAAAATCAGCTGGTTCCTTTATGTGTGGAATTACCTTGAGGGGGAATTCGCTTACATCTGACTCAACTATTGTTCCGTCAAGAGTATACACCGAATTTCCTGAGGTTAACCGGGTAATGCAGGGTTCAAATGGGACCATTGGTTTCAACTTTGGTTATGGGCATAATTTTGTGTACCGAAAGCGTTTTTTTGCAAACGTTATGTTTGTTCCTGGAATAAATATGCAGAATGGCATTTTGCAGTATACAGATGGGTCATTGATTAATTATGAATCGAAATTGGGTGTTCACGGTGATTTTAGATTAATCACCGGATACAATGGTGAGCGTTATTATTGGGGCCTACACTATGCAAATTACTTTTTAAACAGAGCATTTGATGAAGTGATTTCGATGAGTGAGCGAAGTACTTATTTTAGGTTGTTTGCAGGAGTTAGGTTTACTGTACATAAAGAAAAGAAATGAGTCGATTAAGTTATCGTACATCTTTAAAAGTACTGTTGTGTATCACACTACTAGGCTGCATTCATGTTGGAATAGCTCAGGATACTGTTTCGGTTTATAGAAAAGCCTACCAATATGCATATAAGACTTTTCATAAAGATGCCTATGGAAAAAATATTATACGATACAACCCAATGCCCTCTTTGCTTTTTATTGAGTTTAAAAATGCTGCTGTTGGTTATGAGCGTGTGTTGTGGCGAAACCAATCTGCATCCGTCAATATCGGCTATTTTACCATTCCTGATATTTTAGGAAATTCAATTGGGGCTGTGAAAATAAATAAAAGCAATAGCAGGGGAATGATTGCAAGTTTTGATTATCGATTCTATTTAAAAAGACTGAATACAAGACCTGCACCCAATGGTATTTATATCGGCCCCTATTACAGTTTGTACAGACATCGTTCCAATACAGATTTTGTTTATTTTGAGCCAACCCAACTTCTTCAATACGATGCAGCGCTAGCAACAACATTTAATTTTCACAATATAGGATTTCAACTTGGGTACCAATTCATTTTTGGCAAACGCATCACACTTGATATGGTATTGTTTGGCCCTTCAGTTTCATGGTATAATGTACAACTAGATTTGGAAAGTAATCTAAGTCCTAACCAGGCTAATCAATTGTATGAAAAGTATTACGACCAATTCTTTAGCAAGTATCCCATTTTCGATCAACTTTTTCAAAATGCAACATTTACCAAAACCAATAGTGCCAATGGTATTCTTCCTAATTTCAGGTATTTGTTTCAGTTTGGGTATCATTTTTAAGTTGGGTCAATGAATCTGCTGGAAATTTATTAACCACAAATCCCGATATATCAGGAGCAAAGAATTATTAAACACTTTTGTGTTATCAGTATCGACTTTTCGCCATGAACTTCTCTATACGATACTTTATCTCTACTTGAAGTAACGAATTTTGATTGCATGAGTAAATTGACTTTTATATACGCAACCTTAGCAGTTAATATTTAGCGTTAAAATAATTTACCAACCACCACCAAGTGCTTTGTACAGGTTTACCAGGGCATTGTGTTTTTGTTGCAGTACCGAAGATTCTTGTAGTTCAGCATCAAGTAAATTGGTTTCCTGTATAAGCACCTCAAGGTAAGAAGTGTAACCAGTATTGTAACGCTGGTTGCTTAATTCAAGAGCTCGAGTGGTTGCTTCAACTTGTTTTTTGCGTGCTTCATACTCTACACCTAAATAGTTTACTTGTCCCAGCGTGCTTTCTACTTCTGCAAATGCTACCAATACAACTTGTTCGTATTGGAGTAGGAGTTGCTCCGCACGTTTACGCTCTACATCTACTCTGCGTTTGTTTTGGCCAAATGCAAAGATTGGACCCACCAAACTTCCACCAACTCCATTGTACAACGAGTTGCTGTTTAATACAGAAGAAAGTTCAGGACTCGCAAGTCCTAATGCGGCTGTGAGGTTTAATGTTGGAAGCCGGTTCGCAACTGCCACACCAACCCTGCTATACTGAGCATTTACCGCAAACTCTGCTGCTTTTACATCTGGCCTGCGGTCTAAAAGTTGTGAAGGCAATCCAGCGGGAATGGTAGGAGGGAGCGACTGTTCGAAATTGGTTTTGCCACGGGCAATTGTGCCGGCACTTCTGCCACACAAAACATTTAAATTGTTTTCAATTACCACAATTTGCCGTTGAATATTGGGCTTGATGGCTTGCGCAAAGTTTAATTGAGCTTGGGCTTGCAGCTTGTCTATCTCCGCTATATAACCTTTGCTGAACCGCTCACTTATAATTCTATAAGACTCTTCTCTCGATTGAATGGTTCGTTCTGCAATGGCTAACCTGTTATCCAAATCGCGAAGCAAGAAATAATTGGAAGCTACTTCGGCAATTAAACTCACTTGTACATTTTTACGAACCTCTTCCCTTGATAAATACTCATTGATAGCGGCATCTTTGGAATTGCGTATTTTACCAAACAAGTCAATTTCCCAATTGAGTGTAGCTGCAGTTTGAAATGTATTTACATCTTGTGCAGCAAAGCTGCGTTGAGCATTGGTACCTGCACCCGAACTGCGTGCGCCTAAGTTGTAATTAAGTTGCGGTAGTAAATTGGATCTTACAATGGCAGCGGCAGCTTTCGACTCTTCTACTTTGGCAATGGCAATTTTTAAATTTCGGTTGCTATCCAATGCCATTTGAATTAAGCTATTGAGTGCTTCATCTTTGTATAATTCAAACCATTTTAAAGCACTAATGCTATCGCTGGCGCTTTTTGCTTGGCCATACTCTTTTTTGGTTTCGGCTAATTTGGGTCGTTCATAAGAAGGACCAACTTTACAGGCACTCCAAATAAGTGCAACCATGATTAAGGCAATTCCTTTTTTCATACTGATGCCTCCTTTTTTTTATTGCGACTACCAAGTTTTGTAACCAACACAAACAGTGCTGGAATGAGGATAACACCCACAATTGTTGACACCAACATTCCGCTAAATACTGCCATGCCCATTACTTTACGTGCCTCGGCACCTGCACCCATGGCTGTAAGTAATGGTACCACTCCTAATATAAATGCAAACGAAGTCATTAAAATAGGTCTGAAACGAAGCTTGGCTCCCTCGATGGCAGCTTCAAGAGCTGGCATGCCTTCCTCGTATTTCATTTTAGCAAACTCAACAATTAAAATGGCATTTTTTGCATTTAAGCCAATCAGCATCACCAATCCGATCTGTGCAAATACGTTGTTCTCATAGCTTGGCGAAAAGAGCCCCATTACGTATAACCCTAAAAACGCACCCATTATAGCCCATGGAGTTCCGAGCAATACACTAAATGGTAACGACCAACTTTCGTACTGTGCAGCAAGAATTAAAAACACAAATACCAACGCCATTAAAAATACGGTTGCCCCTTTGCCGGATGCTGCCTTTTCTTGGTACGACATGTTGGTCCATTCATACCCCATATTGTTTGGTAATACCTCTTTTGCAACTTTTTCGAGCGCAGCAAGTGCATCATCGCTGCTGTACCCTTGCGCGGGTACTCCGTTTAACTCGGCTGCACGGTACATATTGTGCCTAATGGTAAAATCAGAGCCAGACGTATCTGTTACTTTTACCAAGGTGTTTAATGGAATCATATCGCCATCTTTATCGCGTACGAAATAGTTTGCAAGGTCTTCTGGTTTCATACGGTATTCTGATTCGCTTTGAACATAAACCCTGTATTGCCTTCCAAATCGGTTGAAGTTGTTTACAAAAGCACCACCCATGTAGGCTGAAACTGTTTTGGTCACATCATTGATGCTTAGCCCAAGCTTTTGAATTTTTTCGCGATCAAACTCAATTTGTTTTTGAGGAATATTCGCTTTCATCTGGGTATACACCAACCCAATTTCAGGTCGTTGAGATGCAGCTGCAATAAATCGTTGTGTTTGCTCAGCTAAGTATTGAGGCGTGCTTCCACTTCGGTCTTGCAGTACCATTGAAAAACCCGCTCCTGTTCCCAAACCGGGTATTGGTGGAGGTTCAAAGGCCAAACAAGTTGCCTCAGTTACCTTAATCATCAACATTCGATTAATGTACTGCACAATTTGTTTTGCAGTACCTTTTCTTTCGTCCCAAGGTTTTAGTTGGAAAAAGATGGTAGCATGATTGGTATTGCTGCTAAACGTAAATACGTTCAAGCCATTAATCACATTGTATGAACTGATAGGAGGTAACGTTGCTAAAATTTGCTCAACCTTTTGTGTTATCTTCTCGGTACGCTGCAATGAAGCAGCGTCAGGTAATTGAACACTCATCATAAAATAACCTTGGTCTTCACCTGGCACAAAACCTGTTGGCAAGGTTTTACCAAGCCAACCAGCACTTCCGCTTATCAGCACCAAAAATAAAACGGTAATTGCCAATTTGCGCGCGCTCCAAGCGGCCACTTTGCCGTAGCGGTTGGTAAATGCATCAAAGGCCTTGTTAAACGCATCAAACCTGCGCTGGAGCCAGCCCTTTTTTTCTGATTTTGGTTTTAATAAAAGTGCTGCAAGTGCCGGGCTTAACGTTAAGGCATTAAAGGCAGAGAAGGCAACGGATATGGCAATGGTAATTGCAAATTGTTGGTATAACAACCCTGTAATTCCACCTTCCAACGCCACAGGAACAAAAACGGCTATTAGAATTAATGCGATTGCAATAACTGGTCCACCCACCTCTTTCATTGCTTTTGATGTAGCTTCCTTGGGTGACAGCCCATGTTCTATATGGTGCATTACCGCTTCTACAACCACAATGGCATCATCAACTACTAAACCAATGGCTAGTACCATTCCGAGTAACGAAAGCACATTTACAGAAAAGCCTAATACAGGAAACAAGATAAATGTTCCGATTAAAGATACCGGAACAGTAAGCAGTGGAATAAGGGTAGCTCGCCAATCTTGTAAAAAAATGAATACTACGATTATTACAAGCAGTACCGCCTCGAATAGTGTATGTATGATTTCATCGATACCGGCTGTTACTGCTTTTGTGGTATCAAGCGAAACCATGTAATTCACTCCATTTGGAAAACGCTCTTTGAGTTCTTCCATCTTTTGCTTGGCAGCATCTGCTACCTCCAAAGCATTTGATCCGGGTACTTGAAACAAAGCAATGGTAGTGGCTGCTTTTCCGTTAATGCGGCTATTCATGCCGTAATCTTGTATTCCCAATTCCACGCGGGTAACATCTTTCATGCGAACTTTTCCACCAGCATCGTTTGATTTGATGATGATATTGCCAAACTCCTCTTCTGATATCAATCGGGTTTGCAATTTTGCTGTATAGGTAAAAGGGTTGTTGTCAGGAGCAGGGTTGCCACCAAATTGCCCTCCCGGAACAATTTCATTTTGATCTTGTATAGCCCTCATCACATCTTGAATGGTGAGGTTTAACTTGGCTAAAATATCTGGTTTTACCCATACACGCATCGAATACTCAGAGCCACCAAATACACTTACTTTACCTACACCTTTTAACCTTGCTAAGTCGTTTAAGATATTAATGTAAACATAGTTTGATAAAAACGAATTATTGAATGCAGTATCATCAGCGTACAGTGAAAACATGACTAACGGAAATGCCAACGACTTTTGAGTAACCACACCAAGTTTGGTTACTTCAGGAGGCAATGATGCATTGGCTTGGCTTACCCTGTTTTGTGTAAGCATGTTTGCTTTATCCAAGTCGGTGCCAACATCAAATGTAACTGTGAGTGCCATGGTGCCGTTTCCATTGTTAACGGATTTCATGTACAACATATCTTCTAC
Source organism: Bacteroidia bacterium (assembly GCA_025454875.1). Classification (GTDB taxonomy): domain Bacteria; phylum Bacteroidota; class Bacteroidia; order UKL13-3; family UKL13-3; genus UKL13-3. The sequence goes on from JALONP010000009.1 coordinate 169,286, forward strand.
ACCGTTTACTTGTTGCTCAATTGGAGTAGCAACAGATTGTTCCATGCTTACCGCATCGGCACCATTGTAACTTGCCGAAACTTGTATAGAAGGAGGGGTGATTTCGGGATACTGTGAAATGGGCGTTTGTTGTAAGGTAACAAAACCCAAAATCACTATAAGGATGGATAGCACCATCGCAAAAATTGGCCTTTTGATAAATAATTCACTCATGGGTTGGTTATTAAGGAGTGGTTACTTTTGTGCTATCACCTTGTATCAATGGCTGTACCTTGGTGCCAGGTCTAATCATTTTGTTTCCTAAAAGCAATACTTGATCACCAGGTTTTAAGCCGCTCTCAATCACCCAATTTTCACCTGAGCGCAATCCTGGTTTAACCATTACTGCTTCAACTTTGTTGCTATCGCCTAACACATATACTTGGTAAATATTTTGGGTTTGTAAAACCGCACGTTGCGGAACAATTAGTGCGTTTTTAACCGACTCAGCAACAAACCGCACGCGCATGTATTGCCCGGGGCGCAGCACACCATTTGGATTGTCAACAATCACTTCGAGCAATAAACTTCCTGTAGCTGGATCAATTTCACGGTTGGCAATATTGAATTTACCTTTATAAGGATACAAATTACCATTGCTTAAAATTAAATCTACTTCTTGGTTCATGGGTTTGTAAGTAGAGTCCTTTTTATAACGCTCAACAAACGTGAGGTAATCATTTTCACTTATTGGAAACCGCACACGCATTTGGTTAATTGCAGAAATAGTGTTGAGGTTTCGGCTGCTCATGCCACCTACAAAATCGCCAACCCGAACTGTAGAAATTCCTATGGTTCCAGAGATTGGCGCAATTACACTAGCGTAACTTAATTGAATTCTGGCATTTTCAAGAGCAGCTCTTGCGGCCTTTACCCGAGCTTGTGCAGCTTGATAAGCAGCTTTTGCAGCATCTAAATCACGCTGGCTTAAAGCATTGGTTGCTGCTAATGGGATAACCCTATCTAAATCACTTTTACTTCGTGCCTGTTCTGTTTCAGCATCGGCAACTTTTCCTTCTGCTTCGCTTACTTTGGCTTGATAAGGCATATCATCAATGGTGTATAACAAATCACCTTCTTTTACTGGCAATCCTTCTTTGAAATGGATACCTGTAATTAATCCTTCAACTCTTGCTTGAACCTTCACATCAGAAAGTCCATAAGCCTGGCCTACATATTCTGCGTAAATGGGTAAGTCGCTCTGAACAACCGGAACGGCTGTAACCTCAGGTAAAGGTATTTGTTTATTTGCGTTGGGATTGCTACAACTCCAAACTGATATAAGCCCCATTGTAATGAGAAGAATACGTTTCATAGGCAATAATTTTATTCAAGTATACAAAAACAACCGCATTATTAATATGGTTACCAATTGTTTAATGCGCCTTAAATGGTCATGTAAATTATTGGCACCATCAAAGCAAGTACTGTAGGGAGTATAAGTGAAATGTATTTACTGCTGCTGTGATTAGCTTGATTTGTTATTATAGCGCAGCAAATTTAAAGGGTACCGCAACTTTAAAATGGAGAGAAGCTTCGCCTGAATAGTTTTCATTATTTTCTAAACTCAGTTTTTTTACTTTACCCTTTTCACTCAAATCAATTTTGCTAAAATCCACCCAAACAATATTTGGGTTAAGCACATTATCAAAATAATAAACCAAGTTCTTTTGATCTGCAACGGTTCTCCATCGGGTAGATGAAATATTGGGTTCTGTTTCCGATGAAATACCAAATGGTACAGAACAATTTCTGATTACACTAAATACACTTGCCAATGCAACGCGTGTATTGTCTGTTTTGGGAATAGCATCAATATAATAAGATGCCCTAACAAAGCGATCTGCTGCTCTGTTGGTTCCCGGAAGCATAATTGTTCCAGGAATACTTTTCCAGTAGGTGTTTATCGAAAGTTGCTTTTCAAAAATTGGAGAATTAGTCATTGTTACATATGATCTGTTGTGGTGTATTGATAATTTTCCATTTATGTACTCAAAAATCGCATTATCACCTGATGCATCTGAAATGGATAAGTGCACTGTTGCATAAGTTGTTGTTCCTGGAATATAAGACGAAGCGACAACAAACTCTTCCTTTTGAAGCAATTCAACCGCCTCTGCAACAGAAGAAAAATTATCCAGTACATACTGCAACCAAAGTGAAACAGCAAGGCCCGCTTTTCCTTTGTCTTTTTCAAATGATGGATACGTTGACTCAACTAGCCATAATAAGTTGCCTACGAGGCCCTTTTCGTTCATTCCATCAGATGACGCAATATCCCATGAGCTCGTAATCACACTTCCATATTTCGACTTCCATTTTACGGATGTAGTTCCTGCCTCACCATTGCGTTCTATCCCTTTAGGGAATATCCAAAGATTGGCTGGAATATCTCCTTTCCAATCCATTGAGCGCGCTGTAATGATGGTTCCATTAGGGCCTTGATAAACAACCCTTGTACAAGCGAGCGTTTCGATTGCTGAAACGAAAATTGCCATAATAAAGGTGATGGCGGCCTTAACTGATTTTATTTGCATGGTATTTAAGTAAACTACAGTGATAAGGGTTTTGTTTTTAATTTGTTGTTCAGGATTCGAATTGCATCCTAATGAATGTAAATTTTTATTGTTAAGATAAAAAACAATGCGAAGAAAAACGATGATGCTACTAAATATACGGCACCTGCTTAAGGCCGCTGCTAGGTGCTGGCCTTCCTGAGCGACTTTGTTATGTCCCGCCTGATTAATAAATGAGTGAAAAGTACAGGCAAATTAATTTTTAAGTTGTCACGAATGACTGTAAATAGTAATAAGCCGTCTTTGAAGAAAAATATTCTTGTCTTGCAGGTATATGAACTCAAGTCCAGGTAATTAGGGCTATTCAATATGATGCAATTGTTAGAATCTCGATAAATCTCAAACTTATTTCTGTCTGCATAATCTAATAAAGCTGTCCTGATAGTTTGTTTGTCATGCACAGTTGTAATCTTAATTAAGTGCTTTTCTGTCAAGGCTCGAATTATACCATAAAGTCCGATTACTATTAGAATAAGAAGTATCCAATGAAGAATAGAAATTTCTTTTGTATTCGCGAAATTTTCGTAATACATAACTATCAAAGGAAGGTAAATTAATTGTCCAAAGAAAATCACAACTGCTAATCTATTTAACTTATCCATCCAGCTTTCGTCAAAGATTAATCGTCTTTTTGAGACGCTTTCAGCTACATTTATTTTCCTTATTTCTCGCATGTATCTTTGTCTTGGGCTTGCCACTAACATTCCGCGGCTTTACTCCCGATACCTATCGGGATCACGCAAAACCCGTGTTAGTGTTTCGTTGTTTTTCTTGTCATTCGGTTTTTCCTTTGAAAGTTGCATAGATTGCCATAGCGTGTCCGTGTCCTAATTTAAATTCTTCTTTGAGCCAGTTAGTTATTTCAGTTGCATTTATTTTTGGATTTAGCTTTCCGTCAACAATAAAGTTCTTTTTTTCAGCTAATTTTTTAAAGTCTGTAGGTGTCTTTCCTGTCTTGGCTTTTATGTTGTCAATGTATGCTTGAAATGACATAAATGTTAATTTTTGTTAGTGTTTAATTTGTGATAGTAAATGTAAGAAACGACTAAAACTGTGAATACAACTAACGGAAAAAAAGTTTGTCCATTTATTCCGTCCACTGCTCCATGACTAATGGTTGCAAAAATAAAGTCAAATGCAAATCCTGCATAAGTCCATTCTTTTACACGTTTCGGAACCTGTGGAATTATTAATGCTAAAACCCCCAACACTTTAAAAACTACTAATGCGTTTCCAAAATATTCAGGATAACCCAAATGTCTAATTCCTTCTTTTGCCAACTCCGTTTGTGAAGTCAACGCAGGCATTACTCCTTCAAATAAAGCGATGATTGTTGTCGCTGTCCAATAAATTATTTTATCCTTTTTCATTTTTATTTTTAAACTTTTTTGTTTGTCGTAGGGGTATCTATTACAATGACCACTAACGTTCCGCGGCTTTGCTTCCGATTCCGATCGGGACGGGCGGGAATTTTGCCTAGAGACAAGCTCTTGGTGGCGAGCTGAGCCTCGCCACACTCACTCGATACAAAGCACGCAATTCAAATATAGCAGAAATTGTCTTAGAAAAATGTTAACCCTACCGATACATATCGGGATCACGCAAAAACGCTCATGTTACGGGTTTGTACCTTTCTTGCTAGTCTATCTCCAAACAGCCAATGTCAGCATAGTTAATGTCGCTGACAAACGCTTTTATAATTTCTGAATGATTCTGAAGAACCCTTATCAAGTTGTCTGTACTAGTGTTTCCAATTCTAAGCCATACTACTTTAGGTGGATGTCCATAAAGGGTAACCAAGTCATAAAAGTCAGCATCAAATGTCACTATGGTGAATTCCTCTTTGGTAGCGAAATTCCATATTTCCCAGTCACTTTTATCTTCAAGATTTAGTTCTCGCACTTGTCCGCAACCAGGGAATATTGGTTTTAGTTTATTGGCGACTCTAAATGAAATGTTTTGATCGAAAAGAAGTTTCACGAAGCAATGAGAATTTTATGTTCTCTGTCAGCAGCATAAGATAGAGCTGCTTGTAGGTCTTCCTCTGTCAATTCAGGAAAGTCAGTTAGGATGTCTTGCTTTGTCATTCCAGACGCAAACCAGCCTAAGATGTCATAAACGCTAATTCTTATTCCACGAATAGAAGGTCGACCAAATCTAGTCTGTGCGTTTATTGTAATTCTCTCCGAATAGTGTTTCATGACGCTAAGATAATTAAAAGCGAATTAGTTTCAAATTCTTGGTTTTTCAGGCATAACCCATAACGTTCCGCGGCTTTGCTCCCGATTCCTATCGGGACGGGCGGGAGTTTTTTGCCTGGAGGCAAGCTCTTGGTGGCGAGCTATGCCTCGCCACACTCACTCGAAACAATGCACGCAATTCAAATATAAAAGAAATTGTGTTAGAAAAATGTTAACACTCCCAATACCAATCGGGATGACGTGAAAACGCTGTTAGGTGCTGGGCTTCTCTATACCATTGGTTTTAAGAAGTAGTTGTCTAATGCCTCTTTCAACTTTTTGTTTTTCATCTTTATGGTTAATTCTCTAATCGCTTGCGGTCTGAAATACGACACTTTGAATTTATTAGTCATTGCAATGTATTTATCCAATTTTTTGATAGCGTCATCTGTAAATCCTCCCGTGGCCCAATATTCAAATTCAATTTCATGATTCTTTAGTGTTTCTTGTTTTAGAAGCCATGCTCGGAAAGCTGGAATTTTTGTATTAATCCACTTATCTATCTTAGTGCCGTCAATTTTACTGTTTGTAGCTTTACATTCAACAAAAACGACTTTGTCATTGTAAACTACATAAACGTCAATCTCATGTTTCCCATTATTCTCAAATATTTCTCTTCCTAGGTCTATACTCTGACTTTTCTTAGAATGTATGTGTCCAACGAAATATTCGAATAACGTTCCTCTTATATTGAAAATGAGCGTCTCGTTATAAGTTTTCAGTTCTTCAATTAGTTCTAAGTATTTGTTCGGTTGGGATTTGAGATTAGCACCTGCATTATTCAGAATTGACACTAATTCATTTAAGGCTTTAGCATATTTCTCACCAAAAAGTTCACTTATTAATCCAATTACAACGCCATTTTTCTTTAACTCCTTTAATGCATCAGGATGTAAATTGTCAACTATTAGGAATGGAATTACTTTTGAGGAATTATTGAAACTCTGAACATGATTCAATTTTTCAATGAAAAACAGTACGTCTTCTTTGTATACTTCTCTCCCAAATAATATATCAGCTAATACAAAACCTGGCTGTTTATTATTAACTAAGCCTCTGATATACGAAGCACCTTTAAAGCTCTACCTAAATTTTCCATATTCTCCAAAGAGTTCTCCTGTATTGTAGGAAATCAAGCCCATATTTTTCACTAACGTACGAAAATTGGATAGTATATCGTCTTTAATGGTTTCAATGGTTCGGTATGTCAAATTTGACGTGTCAATGGAACAAAATTTAGGTGCAAATAAATACTCATCTTGTCCATTAAAAACTAGTATTCCTTCTTGCACAAACTTTTGCATCACCTTTTTGAAGGGAAGGTGCTTCTTTAAAGGAAGTATCGGATAATTTGTATAACATTCTAGATACTTTCTGTTAATAATTCCACCATGGTTTTTTACTGCGTTTAAGCAATACCAATACTTTCTTCCATTCTCATAGAGTGATTTAGATAGGATATCGTATAACTTATCGTTTTTGTATTGTTCTTCAAGGAAACACAGAGACTGATTGCTTACAAAAAAGCCCCTTATCTTTTTAATACTTTTTGTGCGTGAAACTTTTTGACTGGCGGTATTAAGAGGGATTTTTTCGATCCTGGAAAGATGCTCAGATAACTTACCCGACATAAGAGGGCCTTTAGTTGTCAAGATTTTTTCAATTGTTGTCATATGGCTCTATATATAAACAACTCGTTAAAGTTAAGCACCTTGTAATTTTTTTTGTTTAGGCCTTGTAAACACTGGGAAATCATTTTTAAAAAGTTCCATTTTTAACGTCATATCAAGTTTTGGATAGTCTTTGTAGCCTTGCACCTAACGTTCCCGGGCTATGCGTTCGGGCGGGTTTCGGAGCGCAAAACTGTTAATAAGCACTGAACTTGAATAGAAGCACAATGCTCCAAGTTTGCAGGTTACCCCGCCTGACGCAAAACCCGTGTTAGCGGTTCGGGCTTCTTTCAGTCATCATTGTTCTTATTCACTCGAAAGCTTCTCTACATAGTTTTTGAGTTCCAAATTCATTTTCTTGAACCCCTCAGGAGCAGTTTTCATCATTGGAAGTTGTCGAAAGATTTGAGAAAGCACTCCACGATATTCTTCTCTGTTAGTCAGCAGGGTTTTACCGTTACCTAAATCTTTTAGTTCAAAAAAATGTTCTCCATCAAAAATTCTTGGAAGTCCAGTCTGGGCAAGCCAAGCGAATTGCTTTCTCTCTGTCCAATGGGAAATATCAGGCTTAAACTCATAAGGGTCAGTACCTTCTACTGCAAGTCTTAAATGCAGGTTACCATTTGGTTGTACTGTCCCACCCAAAAATGTCAATTGAGAGTTCCATTTTTTATAATTGTCAAAGTCTATTACCGTATTCCAAACTTTGTCAACCGAAGCATTTATTTCAACATCATCTCGAATTTCAAAACTGGTTCTACTCAAAAGAAGAACTAAGCCGACTGTGATTGCTAAAATTATCCACATATTTTTCCTTTTTTTGATTGTCATTAGTTCGTCCTATTTTACTTTCGTTGGTTATTGTTTTATGGCCTGACCGCTAACTCAATATTCTAAGCAATACCATTCCAGGTACTACAAGGCATTGTACAAGCTATGCTTTCTTGTTTTTTACTCCTCGCTCTCTTCGCTTGTGTTTTGATTGGGTGCAGCAGTTTTGGCTCCGCCAATTACAATATTGCCATTAAACAACATGGCATTATCTGATTCATCTTCTTTAAACGAAAGGTCGGCATTTACATGCACACCCAAGCGGTATACTCCGGGCGGAATTGTAAACGCTGCCAGTGAGATATTCACATTTTTATATTCCCTGCTACCCATATGGTATTGGCCTTCGAGCTCATAGGTTTTAATGTAAATAGGCTCTTTGTCTTTTTGGTATAAATACAGTTTTACGGTAAATGCTGGTGTTACATCTTTTGAATTGTTGCCATCACTCAATACTAAAAAATTAATATTTTTGATGGTGTTAGTGGCTGCATCATATTTTTCGAACCACATATTTTCCTCAATATTACTTGGGTATACATTGCACTCTTTAATATCTTGGCCGTAGCTTGGTATTGTTAAGAGTAAGAGCATGAGTTTACATACATTTTTCATCTGCATAAAAGTTAAAATTAAACAATAGGTTATGAATGGTGGTGTTTCAATAATTCTAAGTTAGTATTTTTTATGGCCCATGCAATATTAATTTTAGGTTTGTTCTGTAGTTGTATTGTAAGCAGGAGTAAACCAATAGGAGATAACCAATCAATGTAACCTTAGCATGCTTGTATTTTCTTTTGCTGAATCAAAAAGTAACAAAAAGAGTAGCTACCTGATGTAAAGTTACCTTTTTATGCTTTGAATGTTGCTGCTGGTAAAGTTGCGGATATGTATTTTATTTCAAACTCAATTAAGTATATCCTCTGCATTACCACTCAAATGGATTTACACTTTATTTGATATGCTCTTGGGGCTAGCCGCCCCAAACCCGCATTACTTTTTCTCTGGGAAAGAAAAAGTAAT